>CALCID010000020.1 GCA_937907535.1 uncultured bacterium
GTCGTGCCCGTGCGCGCCGGGCGGATCACCTTCATCTCCGCCCGGAGCTGGCAGTGAACCGGCGGTGCGGGACGGTCAGCCGCTGATCCGGGACAGCGCTGCCTTGATCAGATCGCTGCCAGTGAGCGAGGGGTCGTCGTCCAGCGCGCGGCGCACCGCGGAAGCGGCCTGCGTGGCCGTATAGCCCAGAGCGACCAGCGCGCCGACGGCCGCCTCGGCCTCCGCACCCACCGGCCCCGGCCCGGCCACCGCCGCGCCCACCAGGTCCTCCAGCTTCCCCGCCAGCTCGATCGCCAGGCGCTCCGCCTTCTTCGTGCCCAGCCCCGGCACGCGGCGCAGCGCCGCGATGTCCCGGTCCGCGATCGCCTGCACCAGCCGGTCCGGCGAGAGCGTGGACAGGATGTTCAGCGCGAGCCGCGGCCCCACGCCCGTGGCCGTGATCAGCCGGTTGAAGACCTCCCGCTCCCGATCATCCAGGAAGCCGAACAGCTCGATCGACTCCGGGCGAACCACCTGGACCGTACGGAGCTCCACCTCCGCACCCTCCCGCGGCAGCCGCTCGAACACCGACAGCGGGACCTGGATCTGGTACGCCACGCCGCCCGGCGTCATGACCTCGACCGAGGTCAGCTCCCGCGTCAGCAGCGTCCCCCGAATCCGGCTGATCACGTCCCCCTCACCTTGCCTAGCATCGCAGCAGTGAACCGCATCACCTCGGGCGGCTTCGGCAGCGTCGCCGCATAGCAATGGCAGAGCGCCACGGCCACCGCATCCGCCGCGTCCGACGGCCGGGGCACGCTCCGCAGCCGCAGCAGCCGCTGCACCATGTACTGGACCTGTTCCTTCGTCGCTCGGCCCGTGCCCACCACCGCGTTCTTGATCTCGGCGGGCGAATACTCCACGACCGGCAACTCCCGCAGCGCCGCCGCCAGCAGGATCGCGCCCCGCGCATGGCCCAGCACGACCGTCGTCCGCACGTTCCGCGCGTAGAACACCCCCTCCACCGCCATCAGCGTCGGGGAGTGCCGGTCCAGCACCTCGGTGATCCCCTCGAAGAGCTCCCGCAGCCGGTCCGGGAGCGGCCGCGCCGCAGCCGTCCGGATGACCCCGCACTCCAGAAGCGATACGGCGCCGTCGCCCCCTCGGGCGACGACGCCGTAGCCCGTCGTTGCCGTACCCGGGTCGACTCCCAGGACGATCGTCACGACGAGATCTCCGCCAACGCCGCTTCGTCGAACTCCGCGTTCGAGTGCACCTTCTGCACGTCGTCCTGGTCATCCAGGGCGTCCAGCAGCTTGAGCAGCCGCTGCGCGTCCGCGCCCGACACCTGGACCGTCGCGCGCGGCACCATCGCCAGCTCCGCCTGCTCGAACGCCACGCCGCGCTGCTTCAGCCCCTCCTGCACCGCATGGAACGACGCCACATCCGTCGTCACCACGTACGTGTCACCGTCGCGCCGGAGGTCCTCCGCGCCCGCTTCGAGCGCCGCGAGCATCGTGGCGTCCTCGTCGTACCGCGTCGCGTCAATGTAGATCTGGCCTTTCCGGTCGAACTGCCACGCCACCGACCCGCTCTGGCCCAGGCTCCCGCCGTGCTTGTTGAGAATGTGCCGGATCTCCGCCACCGTCCGGTTCGCGTTGTCCGTCAGCGTCTCGATGTACAGCGCGACGCCGCCAGGCCCGTAACCCTCGTACGTGACCTCTTCGTAGCTCACGCCCTCCAGCTCGCCGGTGCCCCGCTTGATCGCGCGCTCGATGTTGTCGCTCGGCATGTTCGCGGCCTTGGCCGTCTCGATCGCCAGCCGCAACCGGGGGTTGAACGCCGGATCGCCGCCGCCTGCCCGCGCGGCGACCGTGATCTCCCGGATCAGCTTCGTGAACATCGAGCCGCGCTTCGCATCGTTGGCGGCCTTCTTACGCTTGATCTGCGCCCATTTGCTGTGGCCAGCCAAGGGCAACACCTCCCCGAATCGCAGAAGTCACAATCCCACGAGGCATTCGGCCCGCGGGACGAAAGGTCCGTGCCAATACAGGAAATATACGCGGCCGGGGCCGCTGCATCAATCAGGAATCCCCGCGGAAACACCCGCCGGAGGTCTGCCGGGCGCCCCCCCACCGCCCACCGCGAAACGGCGCCCGGGCCCCATCTTCCCGGCCACGCGCGGTCGGACCGCACGCGGCTCCGGCAGCTTCCGGACGTTTCCGGTCGCGGCTGTCCGGAATCCCTCTCGTCACGCTCCGTATTCGGCCGGGAGCGGCCCGACACCGGGGAGTCCCCGCAGCGCCGCCACGCCCCGGGCCACCCGGTCCGCCGAATCCGCGCGGAACGTGACGTGCCCGACCTTGCGGCCCGGCCGCGGCCGCTTTCCGTACAGATGGAGCGACGCGCCCGGGACGGAGAGCACCGCCGCAGAATCCGGGATCTCTCCTATGAGGTTGACCATGGCCGCATGGCCGATGGGCTCCGTCGAGCCGAGGGGGAGCCCGAGGATCGCCCGGAGGTGGTTCTCGAACTGGCTCACCGCCGCGCCCTCGATCGTCCAGTGCCCGGTGTTGTGCACCCTGGGCGCCATCTCGTTCGCGAAGAGCTCATCGCCCTTCTGGAAGAATTCGATGGCGAGCACGCCCACGTAGTCGAGGGCACGGAGCAGCCGGGCGCCGTAGTCCCGGGCGCGCGCCTCGAGCTCCGGCTGGAGCGAGGGGGCGGGCGCGATCGTCAGCCGCAGGATCCCGCCGGCGTGGTGGTTTTCGACGAGCGGATAGAACGCCGTGGCCCCGTCCCGGCCGCGCACGGCCACGAGCGAGAGCTCCCGGTCGAAGTCCACGAACCGCTCGAGCAGGAGCGGCACACCGGCGAGCGCCCGCCACGCGGCAGGGATGTCGTCGCTCGCCCGGATCACGGACTGGCCCTTGCCGTCGTAGCCGAGGAAGCGGGTCTTGAGGACCGCGGGGAGGCCGATCTCCTCCACCGCGGCCCGGAGGTCCTGCTCCGAGTCGACGGCCCGGAACGGCGCGGTCGGGAGTCCCAGGTCGCGGAACGCGGACTTCTCCGCGAGGCGGTCCTGGGCCACTTCGAGCGCCCGGGGCGGCGGGTACACCGGCGCGTGGTCCATGAGCCGCAGAGCCACGTGCACGGGCACGTTCTCGAACTCGTAGGTCACGAGATCGAGCCCCTCGCCGAAGCGGTCGAGGGCGTCGACGTCGTCGTACGACGCCGAAACGAGCGGAGCCACCTGCCCGGCGCACGCATCCTGCGCGGGGTCGAAGAAGCGGAACCGGAGCCCGAGCGGGTAGCCGGCCAGCGCCAGCATCCGGCCGAGCTGCCCGGCGCCGAGAATGCCGATGGTCATGAGCCTGCCGCGGGGTCCGGATGGGCGAGCACGTTCTCCGTCTGCTCCTCCCGATACCTCCGGAGCGCTTCCCGGATCTCCGGGTGCCTGGCGCCCAGGATCGCCGCGGCGAGGAGCGCCGCATTGACCGCGCCGGCCCGCCCGATGGCCAGCGTGCCGACCGGGATCCCCGCCGGCATCTGCACGATCGAGAGGAGCGAGTCCAGCCCGTTGAGCGCGTGGGACTGCACCGGGACGCCGAGCACCGGGAGCACGGTCTTGGCGGCGGTCATCCCGGGCAGGTGCGCGGCGCCGCCCGCGCCCGCGATGATGACTTCGATCCCCCGCGCTTCCGCGGATTCCGCGTACTCGAAGAGCAGGTCGGGCGTCCGGTGGGCGGAGACCACGCGCTTCTCGAACGGCACGCCGAGCCGTTCGAGCGTCTCCGCGGCGTGGCGCATCGTCTCCCAATCGGAGCGGGAGCCCATGATCAATCCGACGAGCGGCTGTGTCATCGGCGCAATTCTCTGAGAGGAGTCGAAAAATTGAACGTTAGGGCGCCGGGCGCCCGGGCGTCAAGCGCGGTGGGCAGCGGCTTCAGTGCCAGAGGAGGGCGGTGGTCCCCACGACCAGGATGACGATGCCGAGGGCCGTCTTGAACGCCGCGGAAGTGGCCAGCCCGAGCACGGCGCCCCAGCCCACGCGGGCCGCATCCTTCACCTTGCGGCTTTCGAAGTACGCCACCCCCGTGGCGCCGGCGAAGGAGCCGAGCACGCCGCCGATGAGCGAGCCGACGACCGGGACGGGCACGCCGACGAACACGCCGACGAGCCCGCCGAGCAGCGCGCCCCAGAATGCGCGGTTCGAGCCGCCGTAGCGCGCGCTCATGCGCTTGACCAGGGCGTATTCGAGGACTTCGGCCGTCACGCCCGCGGCCAGCAGCACGGCCAGCAGCCACACCGGCACCTCGCCCAGCACCGTGGCGACCGCCAGCACGCTGAGCATGATCCAGAGGCCCGGGATGCCCAGCGGGATCAGGAGCAGTGCTCCGGCCATGGCGAGGATCGCGAGGGCGATCAGCACGTAGTCGAGCATGGATCCGTCCCCGGAACGGGTTCGATGCGACGTCGCCCGATCCCCTCACCGGGCAACGCAACGCGTGCGGCCGCGACTCCGGAATCCGGCCCGAGGGCCGGAACTGCGTCGGCGTCCGTCACGAGCGGACCGGCGCCGCTGGACGCGGTGGCCGGATCCCCCGCTCCCGCCCGGCGGCGCGTCCGGCGGAAGAGCATGGGCGGCTTCCCTCCGGCCGGCCACGCCCCCCACAGCACCTGGCGGACTCGCCAGGCCAGGAGCAGCGCCACCACCGCGAGCCCGATGCACAGCCCCACCCACACCCCGACCGCGCCGAGCCGGGTGTGGAACCCCAGCACGTAGGAGGCCGGGATCCCGATGCACCAGTAACCGAACGCGGCCACGAGCATCGGGATGTACGTGTCCGCGGCGCCCCGCAGGATCGTCGCCCCGGCGACCTGCGCGCCGTCGAAGAGCTGGAACGCCGCCGCCACCAGGAGCAGCGTGGCGCCGATCGCGAGGATCTCCGGGTCGCCCGTGTAGAGCCCGATCAGCGTACCGGGCGCGCTCACGAAGAGCAGGGCGCACATTCCCATGAAGCCCAGGGCCATGAGGTACGTGCCGGCCGCGGCCCGCCGGGCCGCCCGCGGGCGCCGCGCCCCGATGTGCTGGCCCACCCGGATCGATCCGGCCATCCCGACCCCGAGCGCCACCATGAACGTGGTGGACGCGAGGTTGATGGTGACCTGGTGCGCCGCGAGCTGGGCCGGTCCGATCCAGCCCATCATCACGGCCGCCAGGGAGAAGAGCCCGACCTCGAGCCCGCCCTGCGCGCCGATCGGCGCGCCGAGCACCGTGATCTGACGAATCACCGCGGGCCGCGGCCGTACCCCGCCGTCCCGGAACGGGCGCAGCCGCGGATGGGCGACCACGTACGCCACCATGCCGAGCAGCATGAACCAGCGGACCCCGGTGGTGGCCCACCCGCTCCCCACCACCCCCATCGCCGGGATCCAGCCCTCCACCCCGTAGATGAACGCGTAGTTCAGGAACACGTTCAGCACGAGCGCGGCCAGGGTCAGAACCGTGGCGGGGAGCGGCTTTCCCATCCCCTCCAGGTACTGGCGGAACGCGGTGAAGAGGAGCGCGGCCGGAACGCCCGGCGCGAGCGCCATCATGTACCCGCCCGCGAGCGCCGCGACCGTCCCCTCCTGGCCGAGCGCCAGCGCGATGGCCTCTCCCTCCAGCGAGATCAGCCCGACCGGCACGCTCAACGCCACCGCGAGCCACAGCCCCTGGATCAGGACCTTGCGGCACGTCCCCTCCTCCCCGGCGCCGAACGCCTGGCTCACCAGCGGCAGCATCCCCATGACCGTGCCGCTGGAAACCACCACGAGGAACATGTGGATCGCCGCACCCAGCCCCGCCGCGGCCAGCGCCGTCGCGCCCAGCGGCCCGACCATCAGCGTGTCCGTGGTGTTCATCCCCACGGTGCCGAGCTGGCTGAGCACGATCGGCCCCGCGAGCGCCAGGATCCTGCGCGCCTCGTGCCCCGTGAGCCGGAGCGCCCGGCCGCGGCGCGCGGCGCTCCCCGCACCCCGCCTCGTCGCAACTCCCCTCATGAAATCACGCCCAACCCATTGTGGCCACGGGTCCCGCCCGGTTAAGATGCTTGGTTCGCATCCGCCTGGGGGCGGCCGAGCCGCTCCCGGCACCGGACGGTCCCGTGACCCTTACGAGTCCCGTACGAAAACGATGAAGTCCTGTTTCGCCCTGTTGCTCGCGGCCGCCGGCGCGGTCGCACCGCGCCCCGGCATGGCCCATGCCGGTCCCGTGACAGCCGCAGAAGTGTTGGGAATCCCCGGCGCGGCCACGGAGTTCCCGGCCGCCCCGGTCGCCCGGGACACCCTGCCCCGGACCCGCGCCGAGCGCACCGATTACCGGGAGACGACCCGGTACGAGGAGGTCGTCGCGATCATGGAGGCGGTCGCGGCGGCGTCGCCCATGATCCACCTCACCAGCTTCGGCTACACCTACGAGGGCCGTTCGTTGCCGCTCGCCGTGGTGGGCACCGTGGCCGACGCGAGCCCCGAGGCCGTCAAGGCGTCCGGCAAGACCCGCGTCTTCATCCAGGCCAACATCCACGGGGGCGAGGTCGAGGGGAAGGAGGCCATGCTCATGCTCCTCCGGGACCTCGCCACCGGCGCGCACCCGGGGTGGGCCGACTCCCTGGTCCTGCTCATCGCGCCGATCTACAACGCGGACGGGAACGAGCGCATCGCCATGGACAACCGTCCGCTCCAGCACGGGCCGATCGGCGGCATGGGCCAGCGCCCGAACGCCCAGGGCTATGACCTGAACCGGGACCACATGAAGCTGGACTCGCCCGAGGCGCACTCCCTCGTCCGGCTCATGAACCGGTACGACCCCCACGTGGCCATCGACCTGCACGCCACGAACGGCACGCGCCACTACTACATGCTCACGTACTCGCCGCCGCTGCACCCGAACACGCACCCGGCGATCGTCGAGTACCTGCGCGGAAAGTGGCTCCCCCAGGTCACGAAGGAGATCCGGGACCGGCACGGCTGGGAGTTCTACTACTACGGGAACGTGTACCCGCGGGGCGAGGCCCGGGGCTGGTACACCTTCGACCATCGTCCGCGCTTCAACAACAACTACGTGGGGCTGCGCAACCGGATCGCGATTCTGAGCGAGGCCTACGCCTACGCCACCTTCGAGGAGCGGATCCGGGCCACCCGCGCGTTCGTCGAGCGCCTGCTGGACTTCGCCCGGGCCCACGCGACCGAGATCCGGCGGCTGACGGAGCAGGCGGACGCCGCGCCCATCATCGGCCAGGAGCTCGCGGTCCGGGCGGAGCCGGAGCGCTCGGCCGAGCCGGTGGAGATCCTGCTCGGCGAGGCCGCGGAGGAGCGCAACCCGTTCAGCGGGCAGGTCATGCTCCGCCGCCTGGACGTGCGGCGCCCGGAGCGGATGTACGAGTACGGGACCTTCAAGCCCACGGAGACGGCGCGGGTGCCGCGGGCGTACCTGGTCCCCGCGGAGCTGCGGGACGTCGTCGCGAAGCTCGAGGCCCACGGGATCCGGATGCGCCGCCTCGAGCGGGAGGCGACGCTCCAGGTCGAACGTTTCCGGATCGACTCGACCCGCGTGGCCGAGCGCCCCTTCCAGGGGCACCAGGAGCGCACCGTGTGGGGCACGTACGAGTCTGCGACCGTGACCGTGCCTGCGGGGACCGTTGTGGTGCCCGTGGACCAGCCCCTCGGCCGGCTCGCGTTCATGCTCCTGGAGCCGCGCTCGGATGACGGGCTCCTGAACTGGAACGTGCTGGACCGGGCGCTCGAGGGGGCCACCCACTACCCGATCCTCCGCACCTTCGCGGAGCCGCCGCGCGCGGCGAACGTGGACGGCAAGGTTGACACGGTCGGAACCGAGGCCGGCGCGCCGGGCCCGGATGCGGACGGAGCAGCAACGGAGACGCCGGCGGGAGGGAGCGTCCGATGAGCGCGCAACCCATGCACGATCGGGAGGCGACGCCGCGCGTCGAGTTCCACGACCCGCCCCGCTTCCCGCGCGGCTTCTCCTGCGCCGCCACGAACTGCGGCCTCAAGGCCGAGGGAGACGACCTGGCCCTCTTCGCCTCGGAGGTGCCCGCGGCGGCCGCCGCCGTCTTCACCCGGAACCAGGTCCCGGGCGCGCCGATCATCGTGGGGCGGGAGCTGATCCGGCGTGGCCGGCTGAGCGGCGTCGTCGTCAACAGCAAGGTGAGCAACGTGGCGACGGGCGAGGAGGGGATCCGGAACGCTCGCCGGATGGGCGCCGCCGCCGCCGCCGCGCTCCGCGTCCCGGCCGAAGAGGTGCTCATGAGCTCCACCGGCGTGATCGGGAAGCAGCTCCCCATCGAGCGCATCGAGGCCGCCATGGAAGGGCTCGCCACACGCCTCCAGTCGGACCCGCTCGTGGGCGCCCGGGCCATCATGACCACGGACACGTACCCCAAGGCGCTCTCGTGCTCCGTGGACCAGGCGGTGCTCACGATCGTGGGCAAGGGCGCGGGGATGATCGCGCCGAACATGGCCACGATGCTCGTCTACATCTTCACGGACGCCGCCTTCGACGCGCCCACCCTGGACCGCATGCTCCGGGCGGCCGTGACGGACTCGTTCAACATGCTCTCCATCGACACGGACACGAGTACGTCCGACACCTGCGCCATCCTGGCGAACGGCCTGGCCGGTCCGGTGGATGAGTCGCGCTTCGAGGCCGCGCTCCGCGCCGCGTGCATCCGCATGGCCGAGCTCATCGCCCGGGACGGCGAGGGCGCCACGAAGCTGCTCCGGGCCACGGTGACCGGCGCGGCCACGCTCCGGGACGCCCGCGTCATCGCGAAAGCCATCGTCGAGTCCCCGCTCGTGAAGACCATGGCCTACGGCGCGGACCCGAACGTGGGGCGCGTGCTCATGGCCGTGGGCAAGTGCACGGACTGCGCGGTGGACGCGGCTCGCATCACGGTCCGCATCAACGGCGCGACCGTGGCGGAGGCGGGCGCGCGCACGGACTTCGACGAGGCGGCGCTCCGCGCGGCGCTGGCCGGCGATCCCGTGGACATCGAGGTGGACCTCGGGCTCGGCCCCCACCGCGCCACCGCGTTCGGCTGTGACCTGACCGAGGGGTACATCCAGGAGAACGCGGCCTACTACTCGTCCTGATCCGGGGCGCGGCTGGCGAAACGATCCGGAGCGTGCGGGCGGGCGGGAATCGGGGGGCTCGGGGCCTGTAGGCGACGTCGGCCGGGAATCGTCACCGGCCGCCGTCCCCCTTCCCGGCCCGGCGAGTCACCGGGGTCGTCACCCGCCGCTCCACCGGCATCTGACCCTCGCGAACCGCCCACACGAGCATCGCCCGAACCGGCGCCCTCGACGCTCTGCGAGCGGCCAGGGCCGGTGCTGGCCGACACGCCTCGGTCCCGGCCGAGCAAGCGGCTGGGCCTGGCGCAGGCCGAGCCGGCCTGCGCGCGCCCCAGGCCGTACGGGCCGCCGTCCGCCATCCTACCGGGGCAATGATTTCGCTGGCTGACGCGGCCGCCAACCTACGCGGGCCGTCGGTTGTGGGTCGAGTCGACGGGGAGGAGGTCGTTCCGGCAAACAAGGCAGCCGGCGGCCCGGCGCCGGGCCGCGGAGACCCGCTCTTGCGGCCCGCTCACGCCCCCGGCCGACCACTGGCGAACAGGTCGAGCTGCCCGCCCGGTGCCGGCCGCCGGAACGCAGCCGTCGAGAGCTCCGGGAGCCCGCGCCTCAGCCCCAGCTTACGGCACGCCGCTTCGAACAACCCCCGGATCTGCTCGGCGTACACCCCCTGGCCGCGCATCCGCGCGTGGAACCGGGTCTCGTTCAGCTTCCCGCCCCGCACTTCCCTAACCCGGTTCAGCACCTTGTTCATCCGCTCCGGGAAGTGCCGCTCGAGCCACGCCACGAACAGGTCCTTGACCGCGTGCGGGAGCCGCAGCGTCACGGTTCCGGCGTAGCGCGCCCCCGCGTCCTGGGCGGCTTTCAGGATCGAGACGATCTCGTGGTCGTTCAGCCCCGGGATGACCGGCGCCACCATGACGCCCACCGGGATCCCCGCCGCGGCCAGCGCCTCGATCGCCGCGAGCCGCCGCGACGGGACCGACGTGCGCGGCTCCATCACCCGCTGGAGCCGGGGGTCCAGCGACGTGACCGAGACGCTCACCGCCACCGCGTCGTGGCCGGCCAGCTCCCGGAGCAGGTCGATGTCCCTCGAGACCAGGTGGTTCTTCGTCACGATCCCGACCGGGTTCCGGAACTCCGCCAGGACCTCCAGACACGCCCGCGTGATCCGCAGCCTCCGCTCCGCCGGCTGGTACGGGTCCGTGACGCCGCTGATGGCGATCACCTGCGGCACCCAGCGCGGGGACATGAGCTCCCGCCGCAGCAGCTCGGCCGCATCCTCCTTCACCAGGATCCGCGTCTCGAAGTCCAGCCCGGCGGAGAAGCCCAGGTACTCATGGGTCGGACGGGCGTAGCAGTAGATGCACCCGTGCTCGCACCCCCGGTACGGGTTCACGCTCACGTTGAACGGGATGTCCGGGCTGTCGTTCCTCGCCAGGATGGTCCGGCTCGCGTCCCGGTAGAAGCGGGTGCCCGG
Source organism: uncultured bacterium (assembly GCA_937907535.1). Classification (GTDB taxonomy): domain Bacteria; phylum Gemmatimonadota; class Gemmatimonadetes; order Longimicrobiales; family RSA9; genus CALCID01. The sequence continues at coordinate 10,589 of CALCID010000020.1, forward strand.
CGCCGGGTCGTCCGGGTCCCGCGCCTCCGCGTCCGGAATCACCTCCAGACGCTCGAAGCGGTTCCGCGGATTCTCCGCCGCCCCCCTGCCCCGAAAACCCTCCACGATGCCCATGCCTCGCGTCCCCTCGACTCGCATCGCAGTCTCCGCGCGGCGGGTGCAGGCCCGGCGCCGGTGTGGAACGTGACAATCAGAACCGCGGTCGGCGCGTAAAGCGCTCCGTTCCCGCGGCGGGGGCGGACTCGGTGCCGAACTCCCCGCCAGGAATCGACACGGCTATCCGCTGCCGGAGTCCGATGTTCGGCGATCGAGCCGTGTCCGGAGTGCAGCCGCGGCGGGCGCAACGCCCCTGCCCACCCCCCACCCGCGGTCGGTGCCGCAGCTAGCCCGAAGGCGGGGCGGACGACCGAGCCGGAAGCGCGACCCGGCCGCGAGCCCGGGGCTGCCCGCCGCTCCGGGGCCGTCCGCGAGCGGCTTTCGCTCCGGCCGACCGGCCCCGCCCGGCGACCGCTCGCCGACCGGACACCCTGATCCGCCCGGCCGCATCCGGATCGCGCCTCGTTCGGCGGAGCGTGCCGGCGCGAATGGTCGAAGCGGCCGGCCGCTCATGGCAGCGCCACGCCGAGCCGCAACGGCGTCGTCCACCGACGACGGGAACGCCATGCTCCCCGACCGCTCCCACCCGCAGCGGGGGACCAAGATACCGAACATTCACCGAAAACGCCAGGCCGGCGAGGATGTATGGGAAGCGTGGTGCTGCGCGGCCGTGAGATGTGGGCGGGGTGGAGCCTTCGACGTCGAGCCGCGTACGGCGGCGGGTGCGGCCGAGGAACGGGCAGGCCCCGTGGGCGGGCGACCGGGTTGCGCGATCCCACGGCGTGCGGCAAATTCGCCAGCGTGTCCAATCACGACACCCCGGAGATCGGAAAATGACAAAGCGAAATCTGGCACTCACGCTGGCGGTCGGGCTCGGGCTGGGCGCGAGCCTGGCCATTGCGCGCCCGGCGGTCGCCCAGGAACATGCCCATCAGCACATGGCCATGCCCACGTCCGGGCTGCGCGCGGAGCTGATCCGTGACGTGGAGCAGCTCGAGCAGAAGTATGTCGGCCTCGCCGAGGCCATGCGCGGGAAGTACGGCTGGCGTCCCGCCGACGGCGTGCGGTCCGTGAGCGAGGTCTTCATGCACGTGGCGGCGGCCAACTTCACGATGCCGAGCATGGCCGGGATCCAGCCGCCCAGGGCCGAGGAGCTCCCCGCCCCGCCCCGGGAGCTGGAGAAGGTCACGGACGAGGCGAAGGTGCTGGAGGCGCTCAAGCACTCGTTCATGCACGCCCGGCACGCCATCGCGCGGGTGCCGGACGCGGAGCTGGAGGCCGCGGTCAACCTGTTCGGCCGGGAAGCCACGAAGCGCGCGGTGTTCATGACGATCGTCACCCACATGCACGAGCATCTCGGCCAGCTGATCGCCTACGCGCGGATGAACGGCGTCACGCCGCCGTGGAGCGCGGGCGCGAGCGACTGACCCGAGCTCGGCCCGGGACGCGACCGCCGTTCAATCCCCGGCGGATCATCCCACCCGAAACGACACGACCCTCCGGGTTCCTACCCGGAGGGTCGTATCAGCGTAAAGGTGCCGGCGATACCGGGACGATCACGCCCGGCCCGCCGACGATCGGGCTAGCCGATCCGCACCACGTTCTCGGCCGCGGGGCCCTTCGTGCCCTGCACCACGTCGAACTCGACGCGGTCGCCTTCGGCGAGCGTCTTGAACCCGTTGCCCTGGATCGCGCTGAAATGGACGAAGCAGTCCTTGCCGCCGTTCTCGGGCGTGACGAAACCGAAGCCCTTCGACTCGTTGAACCACTTCACAGTGCCGCTGGTACGCATACCGTACTCCGTACTCGTTGGTGCCATCGGGGTCCGGTATTTCCGTACCGATCGAACACCTGTTGCCTGCGGGCAGGAGCGCCCCCGCAGTTGGCGCTGGCGGGAAACGAAAAAGGACCTGGACAGAAGCGTCCAGGTCCTCACGTCTCTGGTGCCGTCCGATTCGCGGTACGGCATCGCTCGCCGGGAAAGAAGCTAACGGCCCGGGCGTCCCGCGTCAACCCTCTCGAGCCCGAGGCGGTAATCACCCACGCGACGGTCCGGACCCCGGTCGACGCCAGCGTACGGTCCGCTCCACCGCCCACCCCCGACATCCGCCCTCCGGGCACCCGCGCCGATCCGTAGCCGACGCGCGGCCGCCACCGGGCACTCCCCACTGGACGCAACCGCACCCGCAACCTACGTTGCGACCGGGAACGCCGTGCTCGTGCTCGTGCACGTACTCGTACTCGACCCGGCAAGGCAGCCCCGTCGCGAAGACCGCCCCGCGCTCGTGCTCGACCCGGTAAGGTGGCCTTGCCGCGAAGG
>CALCID010000021.1 GCA_937907535.1 uncultured bacterium
CCCACGATCCCACCGAGGCGTTCCTGCTCGCCGACGAGATCTACGTCATCGAAGCAGGCGAGATCACACAGAGCGGCAGCGCCGAGGACCTTCTCCTGCGGCCACGAACCCCGTACGCCGCGGACCTTGCTGGGTGCAACCTGCTCGTGGGAAACGCCGCGCACGGCGAGGTGGATACGGGGACGCACGTGCTGCACATCGCCGACACCGAGGTCGAGGGCCCCGTGCTCCTCACGATCCGGCCGAACGCCGTCTCGGTGCATCGGGCACCGCCGGAAGGGAGCCCGCGCAATTGCTGGGCGACGACACTGGAGCAGATCGAGCCGTTGGGCTCGCGCGTCCGGCTGCTCACCGGCCCGCCGCTCCCTCTCGCCGTCGAGGTGACGCGGGAGGCGACGGACGAGCTGGGCCTCTCTCACGGGAGCCGGGTCTGGGTCGCCGTGAAGGCAACGGAGATCGGCGTCCAACCGGATGCCGCGGCGGTCCGAGTCGACGCAGAGCGAGAGGATCGCGCATGAGCGCGACAGGTCTACTCACGCGCGTACCATGAAGAACACACGCCTCGACAATGTGCTCGCCGCCGAGCGGGCACGCCTCGGCTGGAGCCAGGCACGCATGGCCGAGGCCGCGGGTATCTCCCGCCAGGGCTATGCGGCCATCGAGGCGGGCAGCGCTGGCGCGCGGCGAGGCGCACGTGGTGGGCGCGCATCTGCGGGACGCAGCGACGGGTGAGGGGAACGCTCGCTGGATCCGGGACATCGTGCCGTTCCCCTGCACCTGCATCACCTTCGCCGTCTGGGAGCAGGGGCTCCTCGTACGGCCCGGTGATTCGACCAGGATCAGCGGCCCCGCCGACCTGGCGCGCCCGGACATCCGCATCATCAACCGCGAGCAGGGCTCCGGCAGCCGCATGCTGCTGGACGAAGCGCTGGCGGCGGCGCAGATCGATCCCAACTCGATCGCTGGCTACGACACGCGCGCCACGAGCCACTTCGCCGTGGCCGAGATCGTGGCCTCCGGCGCGGCCGACGTGGGCGTCGGCATCCGCGCGGCCGGCGTGGCGTGGGGACTGAATGTCCTTCCCCTACGCGAGGAGGAATACGAGCTGATCGTGCCCAACCACTTCCTCGACCTGCCTGCCGTCGGCGCGCTGCTCGACATCCTGCGTCGGCCGGCCACACGCGCCCAGGTCGAAGCGCTCCAGGGCTATGACGGCCAGCGCATGGGCCTGCCCGCGTAGCGTTGCGGAGCGAGGGAGCTCGCCTCGGAGCGTGGTGGGCAGCGGTTCCGATCGAGGGACGAAAAGGGCGAAGGCCCACTCGAACAAGGCCTTCGCCCTCGTCCGTCCGAACGGGGCCTTCGCCCCCGGATGAGGACTCGCGGTCGCGTCTCCCTACCGGCGCCTCATCTCGATGATGCCCTGCGCCGCAGCATCCTCGAAGAACGCCCGCACATCCTCCACCGGGACCGGCCCGAGCTCCGCCGAGATCGCGTTCCGGATCTCGAGGACGGAGCGCGTGCCGTCCGCGAACCAGAGGGCCTCCTGTACATGGAAGCCACGGAGTTTGTCGCTCCGCGCGCTGGTGGGCCGCAGCACTCCCTCGTAAACCAGCCGCGGGTACAGACGCGAGGCCTCCCGCTCCGCAGCGCTCATCGACGCCTTCGCCAGCGGGACGCCGTGCGCCTCCGCGATCACACGGTACGCTTCATCGATCCGCGCCAGGTCGTTGTTCAGACCGCGATAGAACCGGTCGGCCACCGCCTCCGCCACGGACGCGGCACGACGGTCGCCCTTCGCGACGGTCGAAACCGACCGGATCGCCGCGCGCTCGCGCAGGTACGCCTGCTCGACCGCGTTCCTCGCCTCCCGATAGGCCGTGAACAGCCCCGACGGCTCGGCCGCAGCCATCTGCTGGATGCCCGCGCGGACCTCCTGGCCGACACGCTCACTGGCGTACCCGGCCGTCAGGGCGGCCAGCTTCCCCACGTCGTCCGCGCCCGCACCCGCCAGGATCGCGGCCGTGGCGACACCGATGAACGCCGTCCGCTTCAACTGCGTCGGGTCGAGGCTCTGCGGCCGATCCTGGCTCGAGTGGTAGACCGCGTCCGGCCAGTGATTGAAGAAGACGAACGGCACGCCTGCCTGGCCGAAGACCACGTGGTCGCTCGAGCCGTAGAACTTCTCGATGTGGTAGTAGAACGGATCCTGCGACCCGGTCGGATCGATGATTGGACGAGAAAAAGCGTACGCGATCCGGCGGTTGTGGACCTTCTCGCGGTTCGTCTCGCCGACGTACTCCATGAACTGTTGCGCGACATCGCTCACGAACGTCGGGAGCGAAGCCGGCGTCCGGTACAGCTTCAGGTTCCCCTTGTTCTCCACGAGCGAGGCGCCGACCATGTCCAAGTTGATCCCGGCCAGCAGCCGGGCGACCCAGTCAGCGTTCGCCTGGAAGTACGGGACCGAACCCACGAACTCCGGGACCCACAGGAAACGGATTGTGCGACGCGGGCGCGGGAGCACGCCTTCGTCGATCAGGCGCTTGTAGGCGCGGGCGACCTCCAGGATCGTCGCACTGCCGGAGACGTTGTCGCCGGCGCCCTGCTTGGTCCCCCCCTCGAAGAGGTGCGCAATGAAGGCGACCTCCTCATTGGTCGAGCCATCGCCCGGGATCGTGGCGACCGTCACCTGGTGCGTGACCTCCGGGAAGATCTCGGTTTCCACCACCGCACGGACCCGGACCGGGCCCCGTTCGACGAGCTCGATGACTTCCTGACCGAGGCGGTGCGAGAGCGCGAAAGCGAAGATCCGAGGCCCCCCGGGGGGTTGCGGGACGCGCGTCCACGAGATCAGGTCGGGCCGGTCGATCGCCTTGCCCAGCGCGTTGTGCGTGCTCACGATCCCGATCGCGCCGCGCTCGACGACGGCCGGCTGCACGACCGGCGCGATCGGCCCCGTCGTGAGCACGATCTTGCCGCGAACGTCCTTCCCCTCGTAATCGCTCGGGCGCGTGCCGGGGCCCACGAAAACCAGCTCCGCGGTCACATCCGCCGAGGCCGACCCGGGAACGAGCGCTGCAGGCACATCACGGTGCGAGATCAGGAGGCGGCGTTGAGGCGATTCGAGCCACAGCTCGCCGCGCCGGGCGTGCCACTGAGGGTTGGCCTTGAACCGCACGACGTGCACGTCCGAGAGGCCGTACTCCTTCGCCATCCGCATCACGTACTCCGTCTCGAAGTACGTGCCGCCGTACTCGCTCTCGTAGCGCTTCCCCTCGTACGCACCCAGCTCGTAGACGTGGCGCATCGCAACCGCGCCTGATACCTCGTCCGCGATCCGATCCAGGATCGGCTGCGGCAGGAGCGTGACCGGGTCCGGCTGCTCCTGGGCGTGCGCCGGCGGCGGCACCGCACCCAGCGCCGCGACGAGGATGAGTGCCTGCCTCACTACGTGTCTCATCGACTGCCCTCCTGCCCCGGCAGCGTCGCCGGGCGAACACAGATGCGTGTGGTCCGGCGATCACGCGCGCCGGACCCATTGTCTCGAGTGTGCGGGAATAGTCGGGTACGGAATCCGGTTCAGCAACACTCGGCGCGGCCTCATGTACGAAGGCCCGAACACCACTGCGGGGACCGTCCGGAAGGGTCCGGCACGCTTCCGGGGGCAAGCCGCCACCCCGAGGCGAGAAGCAGACGATGCGGGGTATGTGGACGGTCCGGGCGCTCGAACGCGGTCCCCGGGGCCTCGGCCGCAGGCGTGCCCTGTCCCGGAGCCGGGCGCCAGATCCGGCCCGATGGGCTCTGCTGGAGCCCATGGTCGCGGCGACCGCGTCCGGCGGTGGCCGGCTGGAGTACGGCGCCGGGTCCGTGGCGAAGTCCGCCGCCTCCAGATCCGGGTCCCAAGCGAGCAGTCCCCTTGCCGATCGGCGCTGGAACCGGCAATGTCGAGGCGTGCGGCTGGCACACGGGCGCGGCCGCGATCCGGTCCCGGCCCGGGCGCAGAGCAACGGACCAGGAGGGCCCAATGAACCAGGAACAATTCGACAAGATTCGTCTCGGCGACGGCTTCATCGCGGCTCTGGACCAGAGCGGCGGCAGCACGCCCAAGGCGTTGAAGCTGTACGGCGTCGGCGAGGACGCATACTCCAACGAACAGGAGATGTTCGACCGAATCCATGAGATGCGGACCCGCATCATCACGAGTCCGGCGTTCAACGGCGACCGGATCATCGGCGCGATCCTGTTCGAGAACACGATGGATCGCGAGATCGAGGGCCGGGGCAGCGCCGACTACCTGTGGTCGGTGAAGGGCGTCGTTCCGTTCCTCAAGGTCGACAAAGGCCTCGCCCCGGAGGAGGACGGCGTACAGTTGATGAAGCCGATCCCGGACCTCGACCAACTGCTCGCGCGGGCTCGTGAGAAGGGCATCTTCGGCACGAAGATGCGGTCCGTGATCAAGCGGGCGAACGAGAAGGGGATCCGCGCGATCGTGGACCAGCAGTTCGAGTACGCGCACAAGATCCTCGCCGCCGGCTTCGTGCCGATCCTCGAGCCGGAGGTGGACATCCACGCCCCCGACAAAGCGGAGGCCGAGGCGCTGCTCAAGAAGTACCTGCTCGAAGGGCTCGAGACCATCCCTGAGGGTCAGTACGTGATGTTCAAGCTGACGCTGCCGGAGGAGGATGGCTTCTACAAGGAGCTCGTCGAGCATCCGCGCGTGCTGAAGGTGGTGGCGCTCTCCGGCGGTTACACGCGCGAAGAGGCGAACGCGCGTCTGGCCCGCAACCCCGGCATCGTGGCGAGCTTCTCCCGCGCGCTCACGGAAGGCCTGCACGTGAGTCAGACGGACGAGGAGTTCAACAAGGTGCTCGACGACGCGATCCAGAGCATCTACGAGGCGTCCATCGCGTAGACGGGCGCCCGCTTCTACACGAGGAGCGACGCGAGCGGCGCCGCGTCGCAGCTCGCGTCGCTCCCGTGGCGACCCACCGGTGGTCCCGACGGCGTCGGGAGTTTCTCTGGCCACGCGCGTGCGGAACGGCAGAGACACGGAGTGCCCCCCACGGCAGCCGCTCGGCGCACGGCCTCGGACACTGACAGGATCTGCAGCGACAGCGAGACCGCACTCAATCTCCAGAAGGCGGCCGAGCTCCAGCCCGGGCGCAGCGGCCGCTCAAGCGGGCTGACGCTCGAAGAGCTGAGGCAGGTCGCGAGCGAGGCCGCTGACACTTCTGCCAGTGCAGCCGTGATCTCCTCAATGACCGCCCGGTCCATCTCCGCAGACATCGCCTCGGTCAACGCAGCCAGCGCCGAGGCGGACCCGATCCGCCCCAGCGCCCACGCCGTGTGCCCGTGCACCAGCGGCTCGGGATCGTCGAGCGCACGGACCAGCGCCGGCACCGCTTCCGGCGCGCCCCCGTTTCGCAGCGCGCCGGCGACGTTGCGCAGCCCCCCGCCCGCTTCCCGCGCCGGATCGCCGACACGCGCGAGGACGCGTCTCACGCCGCCTCGTCCATTCCCATGAGGTCGACAAGGCGCAACTCCGTTCCGGTCCCCGTCGACGTTCCCGTTTCCGCTCCCGTTCCCGATGCATGCCCGCCCCCGCTACCACCGCGAACCCCGATCTCCATGAACTTCTGGGAGTTCCACGGGCACACCCCTTGGGAGATATCCCAACTCAGCCGTTATGTGATTGCCTCGCGGAGCGGACCGTATCGGAGCGGGAGGAAGTCACCTGCGCCCATGTAGCTCCCGCTCATTAGTTAGCTGCCCCCGCCTGCTGGACGTGACGGTCGACGCCGCCGGGCGGCTCACGGAGTTCCTGGACCCCGGCATGTCGTCGAGCGAGAAGGTCGTGCTCGGCTATGACTTGCTACTGCGCCTCACATCGTGGCGCTCGAGGCGCGGGTACACGACCAAGTACGGCTATGTCGCGGCGACGGCCCTTCTGGCGGCCGACACTTTGCCCCAGACCCAGGCCGGCCGCGCGGTGACCAGCTTCACACCGGTGCAGGCGCAAGGACTGGCCCGCTCCGAGTCGGAACTCAACACGACCGTTCCAACATCCGCGGCGCTCGTCGTCGTGGACGGCCCCCGCCCAGCGTCGGACGTGCTCGATGTCGCGCGCTTCCGCGTAAACGCCTTTGGCGCGCCAACCATGATCCTCAACCCTCTGGGTGACTCCACGAACATCGCGTACGGCGATGCGCGCTTCCCCCTCCTGCCGACTCGCGTCCGGTTCCCGAACGGTCGGATCGTGGGGATGGCGTACGACAACTCCTCAAACCTGGAGTGGCGGGCCGACAGCACGCACTCCGCAGGAGTTGCGATCGACTCCTTCCAGTACGACCTGCGTTGGAATCGCGTTAGCGTCGCCACCCGTCCGACGGGCGAGTTCACCATCTACGAGTACGACAGCCAGACCGGCAACCTGATCAAGATCATCGACGCCCAGGGCAACGAAACGGAGGTCCGCTGGTACACGTCCGGCCCCCAGCTCGGCCTCGTCCGGGCCATCGACGCGCCGGGTCCGGAGCCGCCCGACAGCTTCGCGTACGACACGCACGGCAACCTGGTGCTCGTCCGCGATGGCCGCGGCCAGCTCTGGCACAATGACTATGACGACTACGGCAACCTGAACTTCATGGAGGATCCGACAGGCCTCAAGACCAGGATCAACTTCTCACCCCTCAACCTGGATACTGAAGCGCCCCGGGTTTGCCGGAGGCCTGGTTACTTGAGTGGCGCGAGTAGTGGCTTGTCCGCCCTCTCACGCCAGTATGCCTCCTCATACTCGACCGGCGGAATATAGCCGATCGGCTCCAGGAGGCGGTGGTGATTGAACCACCAGACCCAGTTCAGCGTTGCGAACTCCACGTCCTCGAAGCCGCGCCAGGGGCCCTGGCGGTGGATCACTTCCGTCTTGAAGAGGCCGATGATCGTCTCGGCCAGTGCGTTGTCGTAGCTGTCTCCCTTGCTGCCGACCGAGGGCTCGATGCCCGCCTCGGCCAGGCGTTCCGTGTAGCGGATGGAGAGGTACTGAACCCCACGGTCGCTATGATGAATCAGCCGCTCCTCTCTCTCCTGCTCCCGCTCGCAGACTGCCTGCTCCAGAGCATCAAGGGCGAGGTCGCTCCTGAGCGAACTCGATACGCGCCAACCCACGATCCGGCGGCTGAAGGCATCGATCACAAAGGCCACGTAGACAAAGCCCTTCCAGGTGGCCACATACGTCAGATCCGAAACCCAAAGCTGGTTCGGACGCTCGGCGGTGAAGTCCCGCTCCACCAGGTCCACGGGGCGCTCTGCCGGCTCCGTCGGGATCGTCGTCCTCGCCTTGCGAGCGCCGCGGACCGCGCCCTGAAGCCCGAGCTCTCTCAACAGGCGCTCCACCGTACAGCGCGCCACCGCTCTGCCCTCGCGCTTCAGCTGGCGCCAGACTTTGCGCGGACCGTAGACCTCCAGGTTGTCCTTCCAGACCCGGCGGATCTCCTCCCGAAGCACCTCGTCTCGCTGGGCCCGAGCGGAGCGAAGCGCCGGATCACTCTGCCGTGCCTTATGCGCACGACGGAGCGATCGGCAATACGCTGCAGATCGGCTCGACTCCATACTCCTGCCGGTGAGCGTCGATGAAGGCCACCATCACCTCAGTCCGCGGCCCTGCTCCGCCTGGGCGAAAAAAGCCGCAGCCTTCCGCAAGATCTCATTGGCTCGGCGGAGCTCCCGGACCTCCCGCTCGAGCCCCTTGATCCGCTCTCGCTCCGCCGTCGTAGGACCCGGCCCCTTGCCCAGATCCCGCTCCGCCTGCCTCACCCAGCTCCGCAGCGTCTCGCCCGAGCAGCCGATCTTTGCAGCAATCGACTGGATGGCCGCCCACTGCGACGGGTACTCACGCTCGTGCTCGAACACCAGCCGAACCGCCCGCTCCCGCACCTCCGGGGAGTACTTCTTTGCCTGTCTCATGACCCCAATCTCTCAAGAGTTGGAGCCTCCGGCAAACCCGGGGCGATTCACCTCGAGGACGGTTCCGGATCCACGCCGGCCACACCATAACGCTTCCGCCGCGGCCGGCCCGAAGCCGCGGCGGCGGAGCAAGGACCCGAGTTGTCAAGTCGCACCCAGAGCGCTCGAGATCGCGTAGCTCGATACCCTCAGAACCTCGGAGGCACGGTGGCGGCCTCTGCCACGCACGGCCCTCGACACGCCCATCTCGGAGACTTGAGCGAGCTCTCGGCCAGGGGGAGCAGTTCCGCGCATGGGAAGCGGACCTCGCCCGCAAGCGAGCTGGCCCCTTCGATCGGCTTTGGGGCTCACTCCCCCCACCTGCCTCTGGTGCACTGTGGCGGGGCCGGCCGGCAGACGTGAGCCTAGCGGAAATCTGCTGTCTTCTATCTCACGCGAACCCCTCGACCATCGGACGAGGTAGCGGACGCTTCTGCCAACGCGGCCTCGATCTCCTCGATGACCGCCTGGTCCGTCTCCGCAGACAGCGCCTCGGTCAACGCAGCCACGGCCGAGGCCGACCCGATGCGTCCCAGCGCCCACGCCGAGTGCAGCCGGACGAGCGGGTCCGGGTCGGACAGCCCCGACTTCAGCGACGGGACCGCTGCCTCATCACCCCAGTTTCCCAACGCCACCGCAACGTTCCGCCGGAAACCCGCTCGCCCCGCACGGCGGAGAGGCGAGCCACGCGAGAAGGCCTCCCAGCCGGCTTCATCCATCGACATGAGCTCCATCAGCGAGGGTGCGGCCGTACCGGGGTGCCACCCATCGGATGGCAGTCGCTCGACCCCGTGTGGAGGCTCGCCCGGCCCCCTCGGGCTGAATGCTGGTTCCAAGGTGGGCCTGGAGAACCTGCGGCTGAAAGGACACACCTCCTGACACACATCGCACCCGAACACCCGGTTCCCGATCAGCGGCCGGAGCTCCCGCGGGATCCGCCCGCGCAGCTCGATGGTGAGGTAGGAGATGCAGCGCGTCGCGTCGATCACCGGCGCGCCGTTCTCATCACGGCCGAGCAGCGCGCCCGTCGGGCACGCGTCCACGCACGCCCTGCACGTGCCGCAGCGGTCCGCTTCGAACGGTTTGTCCGGCTCGAGCTCCACTTCCACGAGCAGCGTGCCGATGAAGAAGTACGAGCCGCGCCGCGGGTGGATCAGCATGGTGTTGCGGCCGAACCAGCCGAGCCCTGCGCGCTGCGCCAGCTCTCGCTCCAGCACCGGCCCCGTGTCCACGTACGCCCGCGCGGCGGGCAGCTCGCGGCCCACCTCCGCTTCCAGCCACCGCAGCAACGCGAGCAGCTTCGGCTTGATGACCTTGTGGTAGTCGCGCCCGCGCGCGTAGCGGGCGATGACCGCGCGCGAAGGGTCTGCGGCCGCCTCGTCGCCTTCCCCGGGATCGTAGTGTTGTGCGACGACGAGCGCCGAGCGCAGCTCGGGCCACGCCGCCTGTGGGTCCAGGCGTCGTTCGACCGCGTCGGGCCTGGCGAGGTAGTGCATCGTGCCATGGCGGCCGGCCGCGATCCACGCACGATAGAACGCGGCGTGATCGCTCGGCCGCACGGGCGCAATGCCGGCGCGGTCGAAGCCGAGCTCCAGCGCGCGCGCCTTGAGCCGCGCGGCGAGGTCAGAGGCAGGCCGTTCCATTCGGAATGGTGGTACCCACCCGCACGGGCGCCGGTCCGGATCGCAATGCGCTGCCGCGCCCGATCGCCGGGCCGCACGGCCCCAACCGGGCCGCTCCCGCATGCGTCTCCGCGGGCCGTGCAAGCGGGGCCTGCGTCCGTCGCGGTCCCTCTGCGGTTTGACACGCCCGCCACACCGGCCTACCATCCCGCCCGCATCCGATCCACGGCGGCGGCCGGGCCGGGGCTCCCTCGCCCCGTCCTCGCCCCCGCCCTTGCCCTTGAGAACCATGCTGATTCGCGTCGCCCATTCGCCAGACTCTGACGACGCTTTCATGTTCTACGCGCTCGCCCGTGGCCTCATCGACACGGGCGACCTCGAGTTCGTCCACGAACTCCAGGACATCGAGACGCTGAACCGCCGTGCCCTCGCCGGCGAGCTGGAGGTCACGGCCGTCTCGATCCA
>CALCID010000022.1 GCA_937907535.1 uncultured bacterium
CTGGGCGAGGGGATGATGCGCACCGCGGTCTTCCACTTCGAGAAGTAGCGACAAGACCGGATCGCCCTCCGTCCGCAAGGGCGCGAGGGCGGGCGGCCCGGGGGGGCGCCAGGACGCGCGTTGCGTCGGCCACGGTGGCCAGGCCGGTGATCAGGGTGCCCGGCGTGCTGGCCATGGGGCCAAAGGAGCGATCGGTAGCGCAGCGCGGTCGGGCCCTTCCGGCCACCGCCGGACTGCGTGCGCGACTCGGGCTCCGGGTCCGCGTGCCGCAGGCCGATGCTTGCAGAAAGAAGGACCCCGTGGACGTCCAGATCCACGGGGTCCGATCGTTTCGGGGCGTCAGGGGTGCCGGTCACACGGGTACGGCCGGCGCGCCGATCGGCCCCCGGTCAATCGCCGCGCCCGGAGCCGAGATTCAGCATGGGCGCGGCCGGTGCGCCGAACATGCCCGCCGGAGCGGGCGGCCCGGCCTCGGGGAAGATCAGCCCGCCCTCGTACAGGCTCGCGCCGCGCAGCGCGATGGCCAGCACCTCGCCGAGGCTGCCGGCGAGGTGGAAGGTCAGGCTGTTCCGGACCTCCTCCGGCAGGTCATCCAGGTCCGGCTCGTTCTCCCGCGGCAGGATGATCTCCCGGATCCCCGCCCGGTACGCGCCGAGCACCTTCTCCTTGACCCCGCCGATCGGCAGCACGCGGCCGGTCAGCGTGATCTCGCCGGTCATGGCCACATCGTGGCGGACCGGCCGGCCGGACAGGGCCGAGACCAGCGCCGTGGCCATGGTGATCCCCGCGGACGGGCCGTCCTTCGGGATCGCGCCCGCAGGCACGTGGATGTGGATCTCCACGTCCTTCAGGTTCTCCTCGGGGATACCCAGCTTGTCATGGTGCGTCTTCGCGTAGGTCAGCGCGGCGCGCGCCGACTCCTTCATGACGTCACCGAGCTGCCCGGTCAGGATCAGGGCATCCTTGCCGTGCGAGACGCTGGCCTCGACGAACATGATGTCGCCGCCCATGGGCGTGTAGTACATGCCCGTCGCCACGCCGACGGCGTCCTCCTGCGCGGCCCGCTCCGGATGCACCCGGGCGCGGCCCAGCATGGACTGGATGTCCGACTCCCCGACCGTGACCCGCTCCGCCTCGCCGGCGGCGATCTTCCGCGCGGCCTTGCGCGCCAGCTTGCCGAGCTCGCGCTCGAGCTGACGCACGCCGGCCTCCCGGGTGTACTCGCTGATCACCTTCTGAATCGCGGCGTCCTCCACCTCGAGCTGGGTCTCGTCCAGCCCGCTCTCCTCACGCTGGCGCGGGAGCAGGTACCGCTTCGCGATCTCGAGCTTCTCCTGCTCGGTGTAGCCCGAGAACTCGACCAGCTCCATCCGGTCCAGCAACGGGGCCGGGATCTGGTCCTTCCAGTTCGCCGTGGCGATGAACAGGACCTCGGAGAGGTCGAACGGCACGCCCATGTAGTGGTCCACGAAGGCGTGGTTCTGCGCCGGGTCGAGGACCTCCAGCAGCGCCGCGGCCGGGTCGCCCTGCATGCTCACGCCGAGCTTGTCGACCTCGTCCAGCAGGAAGACCGGGTTCTTGGTCCCCGCCTGCCGCAGGCCCTGGATGATCCGGCCCGGCATCGCGCCCACGTACGTGCGCCGATGCCCGCGGATGTCCGCCTCGTCGCGCACGCCGCCCAGCGCGATCCGCACGTACTCGCGGCCCAGCGCCCGGGCGATGGACTTCGCGATGGACGTCTTGCCGACGCCCGGCGGACCGACGAAGAGCAGGATCGGACCGCGGCCGACCGCTCGCGCCCTGGCGCGGGTCGCGGCCGCATCCTTCTCCTTCTCTTCCGCGCCTTCCTCGGGCTCCTCGCCGGAAGCCTCGGCGCGCGGCGCGTCGGACGCCACGCCGTGCGCGGTCTCGGACGACGTCGCCTCTGCGGCGACCGCGCCCTCCTCCGGCTCCGCGTCCGCGTCGGCCTCCCCGGCCTCCTCGACGGCGCGCTCCATCTGGAGCTTCCGGACCGCCAGGAACTCGATCACCCGGTCCTTGATGTCCTCCAGCCCGTAATGGTCCTCGTCCAGGATCCGGGTCGCGGCGGCCAGGTCGATCTTGTCCTCCGTCCGGTTGTTCCACGGAAGCTCCGTGACCCAATCCAGGTACGTGCGGATGACCTGGTACTCCGCCGACTGCGGATGCGTCCGCTCGAGCCGGTTCAGCTCGCGCATCACCTCGGAGCGCGCCGCCTCCGGCAGTTCGAGGGCCTCGATCCGCGCCCGCAGCTCCTCCAGCTCGGAGGCCTCATCCGCGTCGCCGAGCTCCTTCTGGATCTGACGGAGCTGCTCGCGCAGCACCATCTCGCGCTGCTTCTCGCCCAGCTCCTCCTGGACCTTCTGCTGGATCTCCTCCTGCGCCTCGATGCGCAGCAGCTCCCGCTCGACCGCGACGAGCACGCGGCGCATGCGGTCCTCGATGTCGAACAGCTCGAGGAGCGCCTGCTTGTCGTGGGCGGAGGAATCCAGGTAGAACGCGACGAGGTCCGCGAACGCGCCCGGATTCTCGACGCCCTCCACGAGCTGGTTCAGGGCCTCGGCGGGGATGCCGCGCCGCCGCCCGAGCTCTGCGGAACGCTCCCGGAGCTGCCGGTCCAGGGCGACGAAGGCCGCGTCCTGCGGGTCGATCGGCTGCTGCTCCTCGACCGGCCGGACGATGGCCTCGAGCATCGCCGTGCCCGCGCGTGCGTACGACAGCGCCAGTCCGCGCTGCTCGCCCTGGATGAGGAGCTGCAGCCCGCCACGCCCGCGCTGTGCCTGCACCACGCGTACGATGACGCCTACCGGGTACAGCACCTCGGGCGAGGCTTCCTCCACGTTTTCGCGCTGACAGACCGCGAACATGCGGCGGTCGCCGTCCAGCGCCTTCTGGATCGCCTCTACCGTGCCCGCCCGGCCCGCGCTGATAGGAACCGCGACGCCAGGAAAGACCACAGTTTCCCGGAGCGGTAGCACGGGAAGCGTCAGTCGCTCAGACATCAATGCGATCACCTCGATCGGTTGGGGATAGGTGGCCGGAGGGCGTTCCCGCCGGCGGGTCGCCGGGCGGGGCGCCTGTGGGCCGGTGTCGTGAGAAGCATCAAGCTTGCCACGACCGTTGATACCCCTGTAAAACGTTGGTGTTGCGGCGTTTGCGCCCAATTTCAATGATCGTTGAAATATAAGCGAACCGGGGCCAGAATGGCAGGGGGGCCGGAAAGATGTGCCGATCCGGCAGGAATGGGGGCGGCGGAGGCGGCGTGGGTGGCAGGGTGTGGCCGGGTGCGGGGGGGGGGCGCCGGCGCGTGGCGGGTCTTGAGAAACGGGTGGCGCCGGCCCATTGTCAGCACCTGGAGGGTCCCTGAACCGGAGGATGGCGATGGCAACGGTGGAGGGTTCGCGTGTGATCCGCGCGCCGCGCGGCCCGCAGCGGAGCTGCAAGGGGTGGGCGCAGGAGGCGGCGATGCGGATGCTGATGAACAACCTGGATCCGGAGGTCGCGGAGCGGCCGGAGGATCTGGTGGTGTACGGCGGGACGGGCCGGGCGGCGCGGAGCTGGGAGGCGTTCGACGCGATCGTGCGGACGCTGCGGGAGCTGGAGAACGACGAGACGCTGCTGATCCAGTCGGGGAAGCCGGTGGCGGTCTTCCGGACGCATCCGTATGCGCCGCGGGTGCTGATCGCGAACTCGAACCTGGTCCCGCGCTGGGCGACGTGGGAGCACTTCCACGAGCTGGAGCGGAAGGGGCTGATCATGTTCGGCCAGATGACCGCGGGCTCGTGGATCTACATCGGGACGCAGGGGATCCTGCAGGGGACGTACGAGACGTTCGGGGCGGTGGCGCGGGAGCATTTCGGCGGAACGCTGAAGGGCCGGTGGGTGCTGACCGGCGGGATGGGGGGGATGGGGGGTGCGCAGCCGCTCGCCGCGACGATGAACGAGGGGGCGATCCTGGTGGTGGAGGTCGATCCGAAGCGGATCGAGCGCCGGGTCCAGACGCGCTACTGCGACCGCATGACGGACGATCTGGACACGGCGCTGGAGTGGGTGCTCGGCGCGAGGGAGCGGGGCGAGGCGCTGTCGGTGGGGCTGGTCGGGAACTGCGCGGAGGTGCTGCCGGAGCTGGTGCGGCGGGGGATCACGCCGGACGTGCTCACCGACCAGACGTCGGCGCACGACGCGCTGAACGGCTACATCCCGGCGGGGCTCTCCGTCGAAGCGGCGGCCGAGCTGCGGAGGGCGGACCCGGACGCGTACGTGCGTCGCTCGATGGAGTCGATGCGCATCCACTGCGAGGCGATGGTGGAGCTCATGCGACGGGGCGCGGTCACGTTCGACTACGGGAACAACCTCCGCGGGCAGGCGAAGGACGCCGGGTTCACGGACGCGTTCGCGTACCCGGGCTTCGTGCCGGCGTACATCCGTCCGCTCTTCTGCCAGGGGAAGGGGCCGTTCCGGTGGGTCGCGCTGTCGGGTGATCCGGAGGACATCTACCGGACGGACGAGCTGGTGCTCGAGCTGTTCCCGGAGGACCAGCACCTCCTGCGCTGGATCACGATGGCGCGGGAGAAGGTGCAGTTCCAGGGGCTTCCGGCGCGGATCTGCTGGCTGGGCCAGGGGGAGCGGGCGCGGTTCGGCGTGGCGCTGAACGACCTGGTCGCCAGGGGCGAGCTGAAGGCGCCGATCGTGATCGGGCGCGACCACCTGGACACGGGCTCGGTGGCATCGCCGTTCCGGGAGACGGAAGGGATGAAGGACGGCTCGGACGCGGTGGCGGACTGGGCGATCCTGAACGCGCTGCTGAACACGGCGTCCGGCGCGAGCTGGGTCTCGTTCCATCATGGCGGCGGGGTGGGGATCGGCAACTCGCTGCACGCGGGGCAGGTCCTGGTGGTGGATGGCACGCCCGAGATGCGGGAGCGGATCGAGCGGGTGCTGACGAACGATCCGGGGATCGGCGTGGCCCGCCATGCGGACGCCGGCTACGAGCTGGCCGTGGAAACGGCCAGGGCGCACGGGATCAAGCTCCCCATGCTCGGAGGGTGATCCCGCCGATGCGGCTCGGTACACGTTTCGCGGCGCGTGTCCCGGGTTCGGTCGCCGGGCTGGCCGCGGTGTTCTGGATGGCCGCGGGCCCTCCCGATGTGCACGCGCAGGAGGTGACGGGCGAGCCGGCGGAGCCCGACTACTTCGTGGTCGAAGGCCGCGTGTTCACCGCCGATGGCCGCACCCCCCGGGGGCTACGGGTTTTCGTCCGGACCCCGGCCCGGACCGATTCGGCCGCGGTCCGTCCCACGGGCGAGTTCGCCGTGGTCACCGTCGTGCAGGCCGCGGACAGCGTCGAGGTGTTCATCGATGCGGCGGACCGGGACGCGCGCTGGTACTACCCGAGCTGGGTCCGGCTCTCGCCGGAGGAGCTCTGGGAGGACCTGAGATTCGTGCTCATCCCCCGGGCGTGGCGGATCGAGGATGGCGTGTACGGCGGCGAGTTCGTGGAGATCAGCCTGGCCGCGGCGTTCGCGCCGGCGGAGGAGGATACCGTCCAGTCGTTCTACCGGCGGATGCCGGTCTGGCGTGGCTGGGAGCGCCCGTACACGCCGCTGAGCTGGCCGCCGGAGGCCTTCCCGATCCCCATCGTGTTCCTGCGGGAGCCCGGGCAGCGCGGCGTCACGGCTGAGGACTCCATCGCGTTCTGGTTCGCGGTCCGGGAAATGGAGCGGCACTTCGGCGAGAAGCTGTTCCACCCCGGCCGCGCCGAAGACAATCTCCAGGGCGATACCGTGGAAGGCGCCATCGCGGTGCGGTTCGACCGGGACCAGGTCTCGGACGGCTGGGGAAGGGCCCAGTGGCGGAGGGACGGCACGATCCACCGCGGGACCGTGGCGTTCCGCGAGCGGAAGGGTATGGGCAACGTGCGCCTCGTGACCCACGAACTCCTCCACGCGCTCGGCTTCGGCCACACCTGTGAAGGGCCTCGGTGATGGCGGTGGGCTGTCGACGGACGCCATTCCCTACGGTGCCCGGCCCGCACGATGTGGGGCACGTCCAGCTCATGCGCCGTGTGTTCGAGGTGCAGCGGGATCAGGGCGCACGGTTCGGCCTGCGCGAGGCGCTGAACGGTGAGCGGGTCCTGGTCCTGGGGCTGGAGCCGGAGGACCTGCTGCGCAGGATGGAGCCGCCATCCCAGACCGCGCAGCGGTCGTAGGGGGCTATTGCGGCCATGCCGATTCTCGTTCCCGACCTCCTGTATCGTAACGGCCGGTTCGAGCCGGGGCTCGCGCTGGAATACGACGCCGCGCGGGGCACGATCCTGCGCGTCGGGCCGGCCTCGGAGCTGATCCCCGCACGACCGACGGGGGTGCGGCCGGGTGCGGGGAGCGCCGGTTCCGCCGGCGTTGCCGCGGGCCCGGAGACCGGCCCCGACGGTGGACCGTCGATGCCCGGTGACGCCGCCGACGGTGTTGAGGCGTCCGGTGGCGACGTCGCCTTCCCGGAGATCGAGCGCCTGCCCGGCCGGGCGCTCATGCCCGGCTTCGTCAACGCGCATTCCCACGCGTTCCAGCGGGTGATCCGGGGGCGGACGCAGTGGCGTTCCGCGGCGGAGCCGCGGGCGGACTTCTGGAGCTGGCGGGAGGCGATGTACGCGGCGGCGCTCCGGCTCTCGCCGGAGGACGTGTACCACGTCTCGCGGCAGTGCTTCCTGGAGATGCTGCGCACCGGGATCACGGCGGTGGGCGAGTTCCACTACCTGCACCGGGATCCGGACGGGAAGCCGTACGCGGACCCGAACGAGCTGGCGCTGCGGGTGATCCAGGCGGCCCGGGACGTGGGGGTGCGGATCGCGCTCCTGAACGTCTGCTACGCCACGGGCGGGATCGGCCGGCCGCTGGGCGAGGAGCAGCGGCGGTTCGCGACGCCGTCGCTGGACGGTTACCTGGCGGAGACCGGTGCGCTCCTGGCGGCGGTGCGGGGCGACCCGGGCGTGACGGTCGGGGTGGCGCCGCACAGCATCCGGGCGGTGCCGCGGCCGTGGCTGGCGGAATTGCACCGGTGGGCGGCGGAAGCCGACGTCGCCTTCCACATCCACGTGAGCGAGCAGACCGCGGAGGTGGAGGCCAGTGTCCGGGAGTACGGGCTCCGGCCGGTGGAGCTGCTGGCGGACGCGGGCGTGGTGGACGAGCGGCTGACCGCGGTCCACGCCACCCACCTGACGGAGGGCGAGATCGCGCTGCTGGGGGACGGCAGCGCCGTGGTGTGCGCGTGCCCGACAACGGAGCGGGACCTGGGCGACGGGTTCCTGCCCGGCGCGGAGCTGCTGGCCGCGGGCGCGTGGATCGCGCTGGGGACCGACAGCCAGACGGTGATCGACATGTTCGACGAGATGCGGCTGGTCGAGTACCACGAGCGGCTGCGGCGCCAGCGGCGGGTCGTGCTGGCGGTGCCGGGGGGGGACGGACGGCTCGAGGTCGCGCCGCTGCTCCTGGAGATGGCCACGGTGGCGGGCGCGAAGTCCTTGCGGCTCCCCGCCGGCCGGCTCGAACCCGGCGCGCTCGCCGACATGGTCGCCGTTGACCTGGAACACGAGGCCCTGGCCGGGTGGACGCCGGACACGCTGGGCGCTTTGCTCACGCTCACCGCGCCGGCGTCGGTGGTGTCGGAGGTTTGGGTCGGGGGCCAGCGGCGGCTCACCGGGCGGCGGCATCCGCTGGACGAAGCGGCGCTGGCGGAGTTCCGGCGGGTTGCGGTAGCGCTGGCTTAGGCGACGTCGCGCAGCGCAACCCTCCCCGCGAATGGCAGGCCCCGGCGGCGGCCGACGGTCCTTCGCGATCTTCCTTTTCGAACACGAGTGGCTGCGCGGAGCGGCGTCTGACGGCGTCGGTCGCCGGGTCCGTCCGGCGAGCCCGGTCGGGTCCGGGTCGATGTGCGCGTGCGCGCCGCGGACCCCTGCTCGTGCCGTGAGCCGGGATCGGGCGGTGGGTCCCGGCGTGCGCCGAAACCGGGTGCGCGCCGCGGCCGTAGAGGGTGCAGACATCCATCGGGATGGCACTCAACCGGGAGATGGGCATGAACGGGTCTCAGGCAACCGGCGAGCGGCTCCGCAGGCTGGTCACGGCGTGCGGTCTTGGCGTCGTGCTGTGGCACGGGGCGGCGGCGGATGCCGCAGCGCAGCGATCGGAGCGGTACTTCGTGCGTGGCGAGCGGGTCGCGGTCTACAACCTGGCGGGGGAGGTCCTGGTGGAGCGGGGTGAGGGCCGGGATGTGGTGGTGGAGGTGCGGAGGGGTGGGGCGGATGGCGACCGGTTGGTCGTCGAGCGCGGGCCCATCGGCGGGAGCGAGTCGCTGCGGATCGTTTATCCATCGGACCGGGTGGTCTACACCGGCTGGGGTGCCCGCGGCCAGACGACGATCCGGGTGAGGCCGGACGGCACGTTCGGGAGCCCGCCGCGGATGGCCGGCCGCGTCTCGAGTGGAGCCGGCCTGCTGGCGGAGGCGATCAAGGCCGCACTGTCCGGAGGAGACGGCCAGCGGGTGCGGATCAGCGGCTCCGGTCGGGGGCTGGAGGCGCACGCGGATCTCCGGATCCAGGTGCCGGAGGGCCGGAGCGTGGCGGTGTACCTGGGCGTGGGCCGGGCGCAGGTCACGAACGTGAACGGCACGATCCTGGTGGACGTGGCGGCGGCGTCGGTGAGCGCGCAGCGGGTCCGCGGCTCACTCCTGGTGGACACCGGGTCCGGCTCGGTCAGGGTGGAGGATGTGGAAGGCGACGTCGGCATAGACACGGGCTCCGGCCGGGTCGAAGTTCGCGGGGTGCGCGGGTCCCGGTTGATCGCGGATACGGGCTCGGGCGCGATCACTGTGGCGGAAGCCGATGTGACGGAGCTGAACCTGGACACCGGCTCCGGGCGGATCGAGGCGCTCGGCGTGCGGGCCAGGGACGTGCGGCTCGACACCGGCAGCGGTTCCGTGACCGCGGAGCTTCTCTCGGACGTCCGCAACGTGCGCATCAGCACCGGGTCGGGCGGCGTGCGGCTGGCGATCCCGGAGACGGTGAACGCGGATCTCGAGGTGTCGACCGGGAGCGGCGGGATCCGGGTGGAGGGCCTGACGCTCCAGCAGATGGAGCAGGCGCGCAGCCGGTTGCGCGGCCGGCTCGGGGATGGGAGCGGGCGCATCAAGATCGACACGGGCTCGGGCGGCGTGCGGCTGACGCGTGCGGAAGGCGGACTGACGATCTGATCCCGCCTCGACCCGGCCGCGGCGGCGGCCCCGGCAGTGGTCCGGCCTCGTAGCTGGTCCACCGGGGGCCGCCGTTCTTCGTTGCTGTGAGGCCCGCCGCGCCGGCGCGCCGGAACGTCACGGCCCTGGTGCGCGGACGGCGGCGTACTGCGCCGTCCTGCGGCCCGGCTCGCGCCTCACCTCGTTCCGGCCGGGATGGCGGTCCCGGCGAAGTGCTCGGACGGCCGTTCCCCAGGTCGCTCCCCGGTCACCGCCGTCCAGCCGTGGCCAGGACTCGAACGGTGGTTCGCCCCGGGTTGGCGCGCGTGGGCGGGGCAGCCGACGCGGCGGCGCGGGCCGTCCGTCGTGAGCCGACACCGCGTCCACGGGCGGCGTCGGTCGGTTCCCATTCCGTGCTCAGCGCACTCCGCCTGACCGTCGAGCCATGTGCGGGGATCGGGGAGGACCGTACCGGGCGCGGCGACGGGAAGGCGCTCCGCACGGGGGCCGCGGCCCGGACCTCGGGCGCGGGACCGCAACGCCGTGGATCGGACGGTACGGGCCGGCGCGGATCGGGCTGTGCGCCGTGGGTCGGCTTACGCCGTGGCCCTTGCCGGCCCTGTCTGGCTGCCCCTGCGGATCAGCGCGGCACGATGCGCCACAACTCCCCGTCCGGGTGGTCCGTCACCACGTACAGCGTGCCGTCCGGCGCCTGACGCACGTCCCGGACGCGCCGCCCCCGCTCGGTGAGCAGGTGCTCCTCACCCACGACCCGGTCGTTCTCCACCACGAGCCGCACGAGCCCCGCGGCGATCTGTCCGCCGATGAACAGGTTCCCCCGCCATTCGGGGAATGCGTCGCCCGTGTACCACTGGGCGCCGGAGGGCGCGATGACGGGGTCCCAGTAGTAGACCGGCTGTTCGTAACCCGGGCGTTGGGTCTCGGCCGTGTCGATCGGCCGGCCCGAATACTCCTCGCCGTAGGAGACGAGCGGCCAGCCGTAGTTGACGCCGGGCCGGATCAGGTTCAGCTCGTCCCCGCCCCGGGGGCCGTGCTCCACGGTCCAGATGCGGCCCTGCGGGTCGACGGCCATCGCCTGGATGTTCCGGTGCCCGAGCGTCCAGATCTCGGGCCGGGCGTCGGAGCGGCGGGCGAACGGGTTGTCCTCCGGGACCGAGCCGTCGGGCGCGATGCGCAGGACCTTGCCGAGGTGGTTGTCGAGCTGCTGGGCGTGCATGCGCATCGGCGTGTCGAACCGGTCGCCGGTGGTGATGTAGAGCATGCCGTCCGGGCCGAAGGCGAGGCGCGAACCGAAATGGGCGCGGCCCATGTACGTAGGCTGAGCGCGGAAGATGACGCGGACCTGCTCCAGGCGGGTGCGGTCCGGGGAGAGCACGCCGCGCGCCACGGCGGTCCCGTTCCCGCCCTGGCGGGGCTCGGCGTAGCTCCAGAACACGGTGCGGTCGGAGGCGAAGTTGGGGCTGAGGGCGACGTCGAGCAAGCCGCCTTGCCCGCGCGCGTCCACCTCCGGGAGCCCCGCGATCGGCGCGCCGACCTGGCCGCCGGCCGTGACGATCCGCATGCGGCCGGGCCGCTCGGTGACGAGGAGGTCCCCGTCCGGGAGCGGCTCCACCGCCCACGGGTGTTCCAGCCCGCGGGCCACCACGATCACGTCGAAGGCGGTGCTCGATTTCACGGCGCATGCGCGGGTCTGCCCCGGGAAGGCCGGCTGCTGGCCCTCGGCGTTCGGCGGGCGGGTTTCGACGGGCTGGCAGCCCGTGCCCGGAGGCGTCGCGCCGTTCGGCGCCTCGGCCGCGGGGTCGCCGGCGTCGGCGTTGCACGCCACAAGAGCGGCGGTGAGCAGGGTCGGGATGATGGCCGCACGGGATCCACGCATGGGGTCCTCCGGGTTGTCGACCGCGATGGCGGGCGTCACCGTGGCAAGAGCCGGTCCAGCGAGGCCTGCGGTGGCCGGGCACGGAGAGGGCGCGCCGGACGCGGGGCCACGATGACGTCGCCTACAGCTAGCGGAGCGCGGAGGCGGGCGCAAGGCCGGCGGCGACGCCCCGGAGCCGGGGACGTGGGCCACCCTTTCGCGATGCTCGCGGCCTCCCTCTCTGCTTTGGAAGCGCCTGGCGGTCGGAGAAGCGGCGGGTGCGATGGCGGGTGATCACGCCCGGCGCCCGGCTTCGCCCGCCCCCGCGACGCCGGGCCCGGGGCCGACCGGGATCGGACCCGTTCATGCTTCGTGTGGTTCGACCGCCCGCAGCGGCCGCGGCCGTGTGCTCGACCGGATCCGCCGTGGTCCGCGGCGGACCGTCTCACCCGATGAACCTCGCCATCAGCTCGTACGATCGTAGTCGCGCCGCGCGGTCGGTCATCAGGTCCTGGATCATGATCTCCTCGAGCCCGTACTCGGCGGCGAGCGCTTCGAGCTGCTCCCGGACCTGGTCCGGGGTGCCGCCGATGAACTTCGGCGGAACGCCGCTCCCGGGCTGGTAGCGTTCGAGCCGGGGGAGTCCGCCCAGGCGTTCCACGGCCGTGTCCGGATCGAGGAGCGGGGAACGGAGGTCGCCCCGGGCGAGGTTCTGGTACATGACGTGGACGGGCGCGAGCTGGCGCCTCGCCTCCTCCTCGGTGTCCGCGCAGACCACGTGCACGGCGAGCATCGGCTCGGGCCGCTGGACGCGGGTCGGCCCCATCCCTGGCCGGAAGTTGTCGAGGTAGTAGCGCAGGATCGCCGGCACGCCCGCCTGGTTGATGAAGCCGGCGAACACGTAGCGCAGCCCGAGCCGGGCGGCAGCGGTGGCGCTCCACGGGCTCGAGCCGAGCAGGTGCAGCCGGGGCGGCTCGTCGAGGGTGTAGATCGGGTGCTCGCTGAAGGGGTGACCCGGCGGGAACCCGTTCTCCAGCCACGCGACGAGCTCGGCGATCTGCTGGTCGGAATCCGGGTGGAACGGCGCGCTGCGGTCCTGCTGGAGCGCGAAGTCCGTGACGGGCCCGGTGGTGGCGCGGCCGACGCCCAGGTCGATGCGGCCCGGGTACAGCTCGTTCAGGGTGCAGAACACCTCCGCGACCTTGAACGGGCTGTAGTGGTTCAGGAGCACGCCTCCCGAGCCCACCCGGATCCTGGAGGTGTGGGCCGCGATAGCGGCGATGAGCACCTCGGGCGCCCGCCCGGCCACGGAGGCCGTGCCGTGGTGCTCGGCGACCCAGAAGCGCTCATAGCCGAGCCGTTCCGCGTGCCGGGCCAGCTGGATGGTATGGCGTAGCGCGTCGTGGCGCGACTCGCCCGGGAGGACGGGCGAGACGTCTACGATCGAGAGCTTCATTCTGCCGTCGCCGCCTGCCTCAGCACTTCCAGGAACAGTTCGGGCGACTGTGCGCCCTGCACCGCGGGCTGGCCGTCGATGACGAAGGTCGGCACGGCGCGGATGCCGAGGCGGTGGGCCCTGTCCAGCTCCGCCTCCAGCTCCCGCTCGCCTTCGCCCGAAGCGAGGTAGACGAGGGCGCGGTCGTGGTCCATGCCGACCTGGGCGGCGGCCTTTGCCAGGGTGTCGTGGTCCGCGACGTCGGCGCCGCGGGCGAAGTGCAGGGCGAAGAGCTCGCGGGCGAGGGCGCGTTGCACGGCGGCGCCGTACTCGCGCTCCGCCAGGCCGAGCAGCCGGTGCGCGTTCCGGGTGTTGACGGCGAGGGCGCGGTCCCAGTCGATCTCGAGGCCCTCGGCGCCGGCAACGAGGCCCACGTGCTGGGTCATCCGCTCGGCGCCCGGACCGAATCGGGAAGCCAGGTAGCGCTTCAGGGGGATCGGGTTCTCGGGCGCGTTCGGGTCGAGCTGGAACGGTCGGAACCGGACGTCGACCTGGCTCTCGAAGCGGGCGAGGGCCGTGTCGAACCTGCGCTCCCCGATGTAGCACCACGGACACACGATGTCCGAATAGATCTCCACCAGCATATTCGCGATTCCTTTCGTTGCGGGGGCGGATCCGGCGCCGCTCCGCGGGCCGCGTTCCGATCTTGCGGGCGGCGCGCGTGAGCCGGTGGCGGCGCCCGCCCTGGTCTCCGGGCTCGTCAACGACCCGGGCCCCGGTAAGATACCACCCCCGGGAGATGCCGTTCCTCCCGGGCGGGGGCGGCACGGCTCCGGGGCGGGTTGATTCCGTGGTGGAGTCGTGGGGATCGGGTCCGTCGGCAAGGCGATACTCGGCGGCGCTGTCGCCGGGAGCCGGGCCGGGGTGCGGTGGGCCCGGCCTCGATGTCGTTTCGGCGGCTGGCACGCGGCTGGCGCGAAGCAAGGATTGACGTAATTCTTTCGCCTGGAATCCAGGGGGCCGTGGAAGACGGCGGCCGTCGAGTTCGTCACCGGGGTGGCATGACGGGATCGAGCCAGGAGGGGAGGGCTCCGACGGGGGCTGGATCCGCAGCGGGGCGCGGCGCCGGTCTGCTGGTTCGGTCGTTCGGCGAAGTAACCGCGCCGGCGGCCGCCGGGCCGGTGCCGGACGCGTACGCCCGTTCGCCGGAATCGGTGCTGGAGGCGCTCGGCGTGAGCGCGGACGGGCTCACGAGCGAGGAAGCGGCGAGGCGGCTCAGGGAGTTCGGCCCGAACCAGATCCAGGCGTTGAAGCCCGCCTCCGCGTTGCGGATCCTGATCGACCAGCTCCGCAGCGTGGTGGTGCTGTTGCTGCTCGTGGCGGCGTGCGTGGCGTGGTTGTTGGGGGACCCGCTGGACGCGGCGGCGATCGGCGCGGTGCTGGTGATCAACACGCTGCTCGGGTTCGTGACCGAGCTGCGCGCTCGGCGGGCCATGGAGGCGCTGGCGCGGATGGAGGTGCCGCGGGCGCCGGTGCGGCGGGACGGGCGGGTCGTGGAGGTGGATGCGAGCACGCTGGTCCCGGGCGACGTGATCGAGGTCGAGGCCGGGCAGTCGATCGCGGCGGACGCGCGGATCCTCGAAGCCTCGGAGCTGCGCACGTCGGAAGCGGCGCTGACGGGGGAGTCGCTGCCGGTCGACAAGGGCGCGGATGCGGTGCCGGCGGACACCCCGCTCCCCGAGCGGTCGAGCATGCTGTACAAGGGGACCACGGTGGCGGCGGGGAGTGGGCGGGCGGTGGTGACGGCCACGGGGGCCGCCACGGAGCTGGGCCGGATCGGCGGGCTCGTTGCGGCGATCCCGGACGAGCGGACGCCGCTGGAGCAGCGGCTGGACGTGCTCGGCCGGCGGCTGATCCTGGTGGCGCTCGGCGTGGCCGCGCTGGTGATCGTGATCGGGATCCTGCAGGGGATGCCGGTCGGGCAGATGATCGAGGCGGGGATCGCGCTGGCCATCGCCGCGGTGCCGGAGGGGCTGCCGGCGGTCTCGACCATCGCGCTGGCCGTCGGGGTGCGCCGGATGGCGCGGCGCCGCGCGCTGGTCCGCCGGCTCCCGTCGGTGGAGACGCTCGGGTCCGCCACGGTGATCTGCACGGACAAGACGGGCACGCTCACCGCCGGGGAGATGACCTGGACCACGCTCTGGCTGCCCGGCCGTGAGATCGAGATCACGGGCGTCGGCTACGCTCCCGAGGGAGAGTATCGCGAAGCCGGCAAGGCCATCTCCCCTACGGACGATAAGGCCGTCGAACTCGCGGTCAGGACCGCGGCGCTGGCGAGCCGGGGGGACGTGGTACAGACCGGGGCGGGGTGGGCGGCGCGGGGCGACCCGACGGATGCGGCGCTGGTCGCGGGCGTGCGCAAGGCCGGGCTGGACCGGGACGCGCTCCAGCGGGATCGGCCGCAGACCGGCGAGCTCCCGTTCTCCAGCGAGCGCAT
The DNA here is from genome assembly GCA_937907535.1 of uncultured bacterium. Classification (GTDB taxonomy): domain Bacteria; phylum Gemmatimonadota; class Gemmatimonadetes; order Longimicrobiales; family RSA9; genus CALCID01. The sequence goes on from CALCID010000022.1 coordinate 15,046, forward strand.
GCTGCTGGCCTCGTTCCACGAGGAGCCGGACGGCCGGACCGTGGCGTACGTGAAGGGTGCGCCGGGCCGGATCCTGGAGCTGTGCACGTCCCTGGCGGACGGCACCTCGCTGGATACGGGAACGCGGGAGCGGCTGCGGGAGGTCAACACCGAGCTGGCCACCCGGGGCATGCGGGTGCTCGCGCTCGCGGCCGGGCCGGTCGCGGAGCCGACCGAGGCGGGGCTCAGGGACCTGGCGTTCGTGGGGTTCGTGGGGCTGATCGATCCGCCGGCGAGCGGCGTCCGGGAGACGATCCGGCAGTTCCGCGAGGCCGGGATCCGGACGGTCATGCTGACGGGCGACCAGCGCGCCACGGCGACGGCGATCGCCCGGGACCTCGGCGTTCTGGCCGAAGGCGAGGAGGTCCTGGACGGGCGGGAGCTGGCGCGGCTCTCCGGCGAGGAGCTGTCGGCGCGGGTCGGCCGGATCGGCGTCTACAGCCGCGTGAGCCCGGAGTCCAAGCTGAAGATCGTGGCCGCGCTCCAGCAGCACGGCGAGATCGTGGCCATGCTGGGCGACGGGGTGAACGACGCGGCCGCGCTGAAGAAGGCGAACATCGGCGTGGCCATGGGGATCCGCGGGACGGATGCGGCGAAGGAGGCGGCCGCCCTCGTGCTCGCGGATGACCGGTTCCAGACCATCGGCGCCGCCATCGAGGAAGGCCGCGTCATCTTCGACAACATCCGCAAGTTCGTCTTCTACCTGTTCAGTTGCAATCTCGCGGAGGTTCTGCTCCTGCTGGCCGCGGGCGTGGCCGGGCTCCCGCTCCCGCTCCTCCCGCTCCAGATCCTCTGGTTGAACCTGATCACGGACACGTTCCCGGCGCTGGCGCTGGCGTTCGAGCCGGCCGAGCCGAGCGTGATGCGGCAGCCGCCGCGGGACCCGCAGACGGCGATCCTGTCCGCTCCGTTCGTGCGCCGGATCGGGTTCTATTCCACGCTGATCACGGGCGTGACGCTGGCGGCGTTCCTCTGGGGGCTCGGGGGGGCGGACGGGTCCCAGACGCACGCGGTCACCCTGAGCTTCATGACGCTGGCGCTCGCCCAGATCTTCCACCTCGGGAACGCGCGCCGCGCAGGGCCGGTCCTGGATTCGCGGAGCGTGTTCTCCAACCGCTATGCCATGGGCGCGGTGATCCTGACGGTGGGGCTCCAGCTCCTCGCCGTGTACTGGGCGCCGCTGGCCCGGGTTCTCCACCTCCGGCCGCTGGACGCACGGGACTGGCTGGTGGTTCTGCCGCTCTCGGTGGCGCCGGCGGTCATCGGCCAGGTCATCAAGTTCGTCACCGCTAGACGCCGGCGCCGCCCGTGAGCCCGGCGATCAGGGCGCCGATCCCGTAGGCCACCGCGGCGGCCGCTCCGCCCACGACCAGCATCTCGAATCCGCTGCGGAACCAGTGCTGGCGCGTGATGAAGGCGCGCAATGCGCCCACCACGAAGAGCGTGAGGAAGGTGAGCGTGACCGCGACCGGGAACCGGTACGGCGGGAGGATGGGGAGCAGGTATGCGACGAGCGGCACCACGCCGGCCAGATTGAAGGCGACGAAGGTCGCGATCCCGTGGCGCAGCGCGTGTGGTTCCTGGACGCCGAGCCCGGCGGCGGCGCGGGCCGCCTCCTCGGACCGGATCGAGAGGTAGTTGCTCGCGCCCATGGAGAATCCGTCCGCGAACAGGTTCGCGAACCCGAGGATCAGCACGACCGTCGGGGAGAGGCTCGCGCCGGCCACGCCGGCGACCACCGCGAAGGTCGTGATGATGCCGTCGTTCGCGCCGTAGACCAGGTCGCGCAGGTAATGCTCGAAGAGCTCGCGCGGCGAGCTCGGCTCGTGCGGGAGAACGGATCCGGGCATGGTCGGTATCAATCCATGAGGTCGATTTCGACGGCTCCCCGTGCGCCACGGCGCGGCGCGGATCCGGTCGCGTGCGGGGCGCGGCAGAGCAGGCGTGCACCGCTCGGTCGTGGCCCCGCTCGACTCCGGATCGGGGAGCGGCAAGATGGGTGCGCGGGGGGCGGGCGCGGCGTACGGCGCGGCCCGCCGCCGAGCCGCCGGGGGTCGGCCGCAGGGCGAAGGGGCTGCGTGACTTTCCGTTCCTGCGGCTTGCTCGCGGCCTCCGACGGGGTCACTATACTGGTGCGAGCGCTGCCGGCTCCGTGATCGGTCGAGCACCCTGCCTCACCGAGCCGTCGGACACCCGAACCTCTGGCGGCACAGGCTGCCCGTTGCTCATCCGAGGAAGGAGGCGTGGGTAAGGAATGTCGAACCCGGGAATGGGCTCGTCGGCATCGCAGCCCGGGCCGGAGGAGAACGGTAGGAAGAACCAGACGGCCGGGGGGGCCGGCAAGCCGCCGCAGCCCCAGATCTCGCCCCGGCGGATCCTGCTGGCTTTCCTGATCCTGCTCGCCGGCAACTTCCTGCTGGTCCGTCTGTTCGTCCCGTCGCCGGGCAAGCCGGTCAAGGTCCCGTACACGCTGTTCAAGGAGCAGGTCGAAGCCGGGAACGTGGAGCGGATCTACAGCCGGGGCGAGCGGCTGACCGGCCGGTTCCGCACGCCGGTGCTCTACCCGCCCCAGCAGGACTCCGCTCCTTCGGCGCCGCAGCGGTCCGTGACCGACTTCTCCACGACGCTGCCCGCCTTCCTCGATCCCGGCCTGGAGGCGCTGCTGATCGAGCGCGGGACGGAGATCAGCGCGGAGCCGATCCAGCAGGAGAACACCTGGTGGAACCTGTTCTTCAGCTTCGTGCCCGCACTGCTGATCATCGGGCTGTACGTCTGGTTCTACCGCCGGCTCACGAAACAGGGCGGGATCGGCGGGATGCTGGGCGGGATGGGGAAGGCGCAGGCGCGGCGCTTCGACCCGAACCAGACCGAACGGGTCACGTTCGATGACGTGGCGGGGATCGACGATGCGGAGAAGGAGCTCGTCGAGATCGTCGAATTCCTGAAGAACCCGGAGAAGTTCACGCGGCTCGGCGCCGTGCCGCCGAAGGGCGTGCTGCTGGTCGGCCCGCCGGGTACGGGGAAGACGCTCCTGGCGAAGGCGGTGGCGGGCGAGGCGGGCGTGCCGTTCTTCTCCATGGCGGGCTCGGAGTTCGTGGAGATGATCGTGGGCGTGGGCGCGGCGCGGGTCCGGGACCTGTTCCGCCAGGCGCGGGAGAACGCCCCGGCGATCATCTTCATCGACGAGCTGGACTCGATCGGCCGGGCGCGCGGGCAGATCGCCATTGGCGGCGCGAGCGAGCAGGAGCAGACGCTGAACCAGATCCTGGCCGAGATGGACGGCTTCACCGGCCGGGAAGGGATCATCGTGATCGCGGCCACGAACCAGCCGGACGTGCTGGACAAGGCGCTGCTCCGGGCCGGTCGGTTCGATCGCCGGGTGGTGGTGAACCTGCCGGACAAGAACGGCCGGAAGGCGATCCTGGAGGTGCACACCCGGCGGGTGCCGCTCGCGAAGGATGTGGACCTGGGCGAGATCGCCGCGGCCACGCCGGGGCTGAGCGGCGCGGACCTCCGCAACCTGGTGAACGAGGCCGCGCTGCTGGCGGCGCGCCGGGACCAGGATGAGGTCCGGCAGGCGGATTTCCTCGACGCGCTGGAGAAGATCATGCTCGGTCCGGAGCGGCCGATCATCCTCGGCCAGGAGGACCGGGAACGGATCGCGTACCACGAGGCGGGTCACGCGATCCTGGGCCTGGTCGTGCCGGGCGCGGATCCGGTGCATCGTGTGACGATCGTGCCGCGCGGCCAGGCGCTGGGCGTGACGTACCAGCGGCCGGAAGGCGACCGGTACAACTACTCCGAGGAGTACCTGCGGGCGAGGATCATCGGGATCCTGGGCGGCCGCGCGGCCGAGGAGCTGGTCTTCGGAACGCGGACCACGGGCGCCCAGAACGACATCGAGCAGGCCACCTACCTGGCCCGCAACATGGTCACGCGCTGGGGGATGAGCGACGAGCTCGGGATGGTCCAGCTCGCGCCGCGGGAGAACCCGTACCTCGGCGGGTCGGACATGTTCGGGTACGGCCGGCCGTTCAGCGAGACGACGGCCGCGGCGGTGGACGCGGAGGTCATGCGGATCATCCGGGAGTGTCACGAGGAGGCGAAGCGGCTCCTCCAGGAGCACCGCCCGGCGCTCGAAGCCCTGGCCAGGGCCCTCCTCGAGCGGGAGACGCTGGACGAGGAGGAGATCCTGGAGGTGACCGGCCTGCATCGCCAGCGGGAGGAGGAGCAAGAGAAAGCGGAGCGGGAGAAGGAAGTTCCCGTCTAGACGTCGCCCCGGGCTCTACGAGCGCCAGTCCGCGTCGATCGCTTCCCGGGGGATGCGGGAGGCGACGTCGGGCTCGCGCCGTCCCGGGCCGCGACCTCCTTCCCGACCTTCCTTCCAATCGCGGTCCCGGACCGCGTCGGGAATTCTCTGTTCTACCGGGCTCCCGGATGCGGCGTCGTGCGCAGTGGTGCGGCGCGTCCCGCGGTTGCGGGCTCCAACACCCTCGCAGGCGGCGAAAGGGCCGGTGAGGAGGAGGGCGCCGCGCGGACGAGGGACGCTCGATGCCGCGTCCCCCGTCGTCGCCGTTCGCGGATTCGTTCGCGACGCCGCGCGCGTCCCGGCGTGGGAGTCTCCTGCTCCATGCGGGCGGGGGCGGCCCCGGGCGGTGGCTCACGTTCCGCCGCCCGGGCGCCCCGATGCTGCGCGCCGCCGGGGCCCTAGTTCCTGCGCTCCAGCGTCCAGGTGGCGGAGTGGATCCTCGCGATCGTGCCGGTGTGGCCTCCCTGCCCGAACGATTCGATGATCGGCAAGGGCAGATCGTCGGAGCCGGAGATCCGATCGGCCCCCGGCGCAGTCCTTCCCCGGACGGTGAAGGCGAACCGGTGGGACGTCTCCTCGCGATCCGAACCGGTCTCCTCGTGATCCAGGATGACCGGAGGGTCCTGGCAGGTGTCGTTGAAGTGGACGGACGTCGTCCCCGCCTTGTCCCAGATCTCCTTCGGGCCGGTGAAGTCCAGGCGGTAGGCGCCGTCCGGCTCCATGGTGAGGGTGACCTCGACCTCGCCGGCGCCGGAGAGCCGCATCTCGTAATCTTCATACACCTTCTGCACGGTCTCCCCCGGGCGTCCGTCGTCGCACGACTGGACGGTCGTCACGTCCCAGGTCCCCGTCCACGTGCCACTCAGGGTGGCGGTCGCCTTCCCTGGAGTGATCCTGATCTCGATCTCCCGATCCTGGCGGTGCTGGCCGAGGATCCGGTGGCGAGTTCCGAAGGGGTCGGCGAATTCGTTCTTTGCGTCCGTCGACTCGGTGTGGGTGAGACGGATCACGCCGGTCCATGCGCAGGCGGAGTCGAGTCGATCGCCCTTCCCGCCGCCGAGCGCCGACTTGCCGGCCGTGGGGCAGGGTTCCGGAACGGCGGTCGACTCGGATTCGCACGCCTGGAGCGCGAGGACGAGCGACGGGAGCAGGACGGCGGCAATCGCCGCGCGGGCGGTCCTCCGTAGGGTTCTGGGGTCTCTGGATTCCATGCTGGGATCAATGGGCACAGTTCGGTCATTCGCGGGCCGGAATCCCGGTCCGCTGAGGGTCTCGATTCGCACATCGGATTTTGCTTCGAAAGGGGGACGCCGGAACGGCTGCGGCGGGTGGCGCCGCTCACGTGTGGAGCGGCCCCGGGGCGGGAGGTACGGGAGCGCGGGTTCGGCCCTGGCCGTACCCCCGCCTGCCGGAGCGCGGTCTGCAGCGTGGGTTACAGCTTCACCAGCTCCACCCGCCGGTTGGCCTGACGCCCTTCCGGCGTGTCGTTCGAGGCGACCGGGCGGGTGTCCCCGAAGCCCTGGGCCTCGAGGCGGCTGCCGTCGATCCCGTACTCCTTCTCCAGGAACGTCTTGACCGCTGCGGCACGCCGCTCGGACAGCTTCTGGTTGAAGTCCGGGTTGCCCACGTTGTCCGTGTGCCCCTCGATCCGGATCCGGAGGTCGGCGTGCGCCTTCAGCATTTCACCGATCTCCTTGAGGGTGGGCGTGCTCTCCGGCCGCAGGCGGTCCGACCCGGTGTCGAAGAGGATCCCCTGGGTCGCGACGCGGCCGTCGGCGAGCAGCGCGTCGTAGATGGCCCGTCCGCCCGCGTTGACGCTCAGGTTGCCGAAGAGGATCGGGTATTCGGCCAGGCCGTTCAGGTCGATGTAGAGCTTGTCCGTGCGCGGGATCTCCAGGTTCGGCACGTTCGCGACCCGAGTCTCGTTCACGTACAGCTTGGCGTACCGGCCGTCCACGTGCAGCCGGATCCTCATCATCCTGCCGATGCGGTCGCCTTCGCCGAGAACGTCGCTGATGTTGCGGGACGACGCGATCGTCTGGCCGTTGCGCCGGAGGCCCACCTCGGCGGGGGAGATGAAGACCGCCGCGGTCGGGACGTAGCAGCAGGCGCCGGTGGGCGGGCCGTCCAGGCCGTTCACGCCCTCTCCGGAGAAGAACAGGATCGATTCGAAGTTCGACGGGACCGTGATGTCGAACTCCACGGTGAAGCGGGAGGGGAGCGTTTCCGGGAGGTCGACGGCGAAGCGGCCCTCGGCCGGTGCCCGCAGGAACCGGGCGCCGTTCACCTCCACGACCTCCATCATCCCGCCGACGTACTCGAGGCGCCGGGGGAAATCGCCCACGTTGTCGGCGGCGAAGTCGTCGGTGAAGAGGACGCGTTCGCCGGGGACGAAGTCGAAGTTCGCCCAGGCCTTCGAGCCGGGCGCCGCCGCCTCCGCCGCGCTGTGGCCGACGACGTTGCCCTGCTCATCGGTGAGGACGAGCTGCTTCCCGGATTTTTCGGCTTCCTCGATGCATTCCGTATCGGTGACGGCGCAGGCGATGGCGCCCTCGGCCTTGTCGAGGGCTCTGTCCATGGCCTGTTCCGCGCGATTCTCGACGCGCTGCTTGACCTTCTCCTCGGCCCGTTGCATGAGCCGCCGGCCAATGCCCTGTGCGTCGGCCGGACTCGCCTCGCCGAGGGACAGGACCACGAACGTGCCCAGCACCAGGGCGGGGGCAAAGCGTTTCATTCTGACCTCCTCAGAGTGTTCGGTCTCCACGCCGAGATCCGACGTTCGTCCGACCTCGTTCGGGGTCAAGCTACGGGGTGGGCATCACGCCGCCGTCACGCGGCCGTCATTTCACGGTGCGGGAACGACTTGGCCGCGTCGGTCCGGCCCCCACGGGGGAGTCGTGGACGTCCCGGACGAGCGGGTCGAGCCGCCGATCCGGAGTCGTGGCGCGGCCAGGGAGGCCGCCGCCGGGGGGGCGGGGTGGGCTGGAAGGCCGCCAGCGTCGGGTGGGTCGTACTCCGTGGCGGAGTTTCACCCGCGGGCGGATGGTGGCGACTCCGGTGTTCATGGAGCGGGCCCGGCCTGTTTCGGAGCCGGGCCCGGACCGCAGGGCGTTCGCGGCTGTTCCTCCGGTCAGTCGTCGACGAGGGTCGCGCGCAGCACGGTCACGGCCTTGCCGGCGAGGCGGACGCGGTCATCGGCCACGCGGACGCGGACGAAGCCGCCGCGGGCGGAGGCCTGGTAGCCGAGCAGTTCGTCCTTGCCGAGGCGTTCCCGCCAGAAGGGCGCGAGGGCGCAGTGGGCGGAGCCGGTGACGGGGTCCTCGTCCACGCCGACGCGAGGCCCGAAGAATCGCGACACGAAGTCGATGCCGGGCGAGTCGGCGCGGGCGGTCACGATGACGCCGCGGGCCGGCACGGCGCGGAGCGCGGCGATGTCCGGGCGCAGCTCCCGGACCGCGGCCTCGGACTCGAGCTCGACCAGGAGGTCGAAGCGGCTGCGGCCGACGTAGGTGTACGGCACGCCGAGGGCGCGGGGCAGCTCGAGGGGCGCCTCGGCCCGCGTCACCGGGGTCGCGGGGAAGTCCAGCTCGATCCACTCACCGTCCCGGCGGGCGGTGAGCAGCCCGCTGCGGGTGTGGAAGCGCGCGGTCTCGGTCGCCGGCAGGTGTCCTTCCTGCCAGAGCACATGGGCGCTGGCCAGGGTGGCGTGCCCGCAGAGGTCGACCTCGGTCGTGGGCGTGAACCAGCGCAGGCTCCAGCCGTCGTGGTTCGGATTCAGGAACGCGGTCTCGGAGAGGTTCATCTCCCGGGCGACGTCCTGCATCCACCGTTCGTCGCGGGGCTCCGGCAGCACGCACACGGCCGCGGGGTTGCCCGTGAAGGGGCGCTCGGCGAAGGCATCGACCTGTATGATCTGCAACGGCATCGTCGTACTCCGAAAGCGCGGGTCGAGGCGTCCGGCCCGGGGCGCGCGGCGCTGTGCGGTCAGTCCCGGGCGCCCAGGGTTGCCGGCATCGGGAACGCGAGCTCGCGGCGGGTCCAGATCTCGCCCCGCCGCGCCACGAGCGCCACTCGCCGGACGTTCGAAATGTCGGCCAGCGGGTCCGCGTCCAGGACCACGAGGTCGGCGGACTTGCCGGGCTCGATGGTGCCGAAGTCGGCTTCGCGGCCCATGGCCCGGGCGCCGTTCCTCGTGGCAGCCACAAGGATCTCGGCCGGGGAGAGACCGGCCTCCTGCATGGCCTCCATCTCGATGTACACCGACGGCCCGTGCAGGGTCAGCGGGTTGCCCGCGTCGGTGCCCATGGCCACCGATATCCCCGCGGCATGGACGCGCCGGAGGTTGTCGAGCATGCGTTCGTAGCGTACGCGGCCGAGCTGTTCGGCGCGGGCGGCGGCCTCGGCGTCCAGGCCGCCGGGGAGCGAGTCGCTGAGGAACGCCTTGGCGCGGGTGACCGGGTCCACGCACTCCAGGTCGTAGCGGGCCGCGTCGAACTTCCGGGCGCGGAGCTGGGCGTAGCCCTGGTAGACGGTCAGGGTCGGCGTGTAGATCGTGCCGGCTTCGCGGGCGAGGGCGATGAACTCGTCGTCCACGGGCTCGTTCTCGACGCTGTGGACGAGGAGCCGGGCGCCGGCGCGGATGGCGTGCTTGGCGGCCCACAGGTTCGTGGCGTGCACGATGAGCGGCAGGCCCGCGGCCCGCGCCTCTTCGCCGGCCAGGCGCAGCAGGCCGATGAGGTTGGCGGTGTCTGGCGCGTTCGGGCCGGAGACGAACCAGACCTTGACGGCGTCGGTCCCGTGGGCGGCGAGGAATCGGACGCCGCTCCGGACGGATGCCTCATCGGCCATGAAGATGAACTGACGTTCGGCCGGGAGGTTGAGCGGCGCCGGGTCGCGGGTGGAGAGGAGCGGCCCGGCGGCGGCCACGTGGGGCGCGGCCGTGTTCGACTCCGCGGCGCCGCGCAGCGACCAGGTCCAGGGGTAGCCGCCCACGTCGAAGGTCGCGGTCACGCCGGTGCACAGGTTCGCGCGGTAGATGCGCTCGGGGTTCGCGCGGAGCTCCGCGATGGTGTGCTCGTAGGGGAAGCGGTCGCGGAGGTCGAACGCGTCGGGGCGCCCGTCCGCCCAGCCGGTCTGGGAGTAGTGGACATGGGCGTCGACGAGCCCGGGGATGATCCACTTTCCGGTGGCGTCGATCACCTCGACGTCGTCCGCAATGGGGCACGCGGTGCGCGGCCCCGCGCATTCGATTCGGCCGTCCCGCATGACCACGACCGCGTCCCGCACGGGCGGGTGGCCGGTCCCGTCGAAGAGCGTGGCGCCGACGAGGGCAAAGGGCGGGGGCGGCAGCTCGGGCGGCGCGGGGAACGCGGTGGTCACGGCGATCTTCCAGCCCTCGGGCGTACGGACGAGCACGCGCTCGCTCACGCCGCGGGCGCTCGTTTCGTCCTGCACGACACGGTAGCGGTACGCGCCGTAGACCACGCCGTCCGCCAGGGGCGTGACCCGCAGGTGCGTGGCGATCAGGGTGTCCGGGAAGGGCGCGTCCGCGGACTGCTGCATCCCCGCGTACCCGTACTGGAGCCCGGCCGGCCCCGCACGGACGAGCGACGGGGACTGGAGGTAGTAGCTCAGGTACCGGGCCCGGTCCCGCTGGTGGATCGCCGCGATGTTGCCGCGGAACGCCTCCAGCGCGGCGGTCGAGTCCGCGGCCCGCTGGGCGGACGCCGGCGAGCCGGTGCCGAGCGCCATGCCGAGCGCACAGGCAATGGCCGGGATGGCGCGCCGACGCATGCGTCGTACGGGAGTCATGGTCCACCCGCTCCGGATTGGGTCGGGAATGCGTTGCTCGGGACGAGGGATTGTACGGCGGCGTGCGGGGCCGTGCAACGGCCGGACGTCCGGCGGCGCAGCCAGGGAAGGCGGGGCCGCGCGGACTCTCGTCCGGATGGGGGCCGGCTTCGTTGCGGCGCGGCGGGCGGAGCGGATAACTTGCCGATCCTACGTGCAGATGGATCCGAGCATCAACGGAGGACAGGGGTGTTGAAGCCAATTCGTCGGGCGACGTGGTGGACGGCCGTGTTCGTCGCGGCGGCGGCGTTGCCGGGCTCGGCGCCGGTCGGGGCGCAGGACGGCGCGATCACCGGGTACTCGGCCGGAGCGGCCGAGCGGCAGCGGGCGCGGGAGATCCAGCTCATGGAGCGCATCCTTCCGAGCGACCTGAGCGCGATGTCGCGGGAGCTCTCGCGGGAGCCGCACGTGGCGGGCTCTGACGCGCAGGCCCGGACCCGGGACCGGGTGCTGGAGTGGACGCGGAGCTGGGGGCTCGAGTCCGAGGCGCCGACGTACACGGTGTTCCTGCCGTGGGCGACGGAGGTCGAGCTGGAGCAGACCGCGCCGGTGCGGCGTCGCTTCGAGCTCCGGGAGCCGCCGATCGAGGGGGATCCGGCCACGGCCGCGCCTCAGTACCCGTGGGTACTCGGATACTCGGGCGTGGGCGAGGCGGAAGGCGAGGTCGTGTACGTGAACTACGGGCTGCACGAGGACTACGCGCAGCTCGATGCGCTCGGCGTGAGCGTGGCGGGGAAGATCGTGGTGGCGCGCTACGGCCGGTCGTTCCGGGGGATCAAGGCGCGGCTCGCGGAGCAGCACGGCGCGGTCGGGCTCATCATCTACCCAGACCCGACGGATGACGGGTACGTGCGTGGCGACGTGTACCCGGAGGGCCCGTACCGTCCGGACTCGGGCGTGCAGCGCGGGAGCGTGATGAACGGCACGGGCGACCCGACCACGCCGGGCTGGGCGAGCGTTGAGGGCGCGCGGCGGGTGGAGCCCGGGACGGCCGAAGGGGTCGAGTTGCCGAAGATCCCGGTGATCACGGTGAGCTACGGCATCGCGCGGCAGCTCCTGGAACCGCTCCGGGGCGAGGAGCTGCCGGACCAGGGCTGGCAGGGCGGGCTGCCGTTCCGCTACCACGTGGGGCCGGGTCCGACGCGGGTCCGGATCCGCGTCCAGGATGACCGGGCCACGTCGGCGTACAAGCAGATCTGGAACACGGTGGCGTGGGTGCGGGGCGCGGAGCGGCCGGACGAGTGGATCATCGTGGGCGGCCACCGGGACGGGTGGGGCGCGGGCGCGAACGACAACATCAGCGGGACCGCGGCGGTGCTGGCCGCGGCGAAGGCGGTGGCCGAGCTGGCGCGCGCGGGCCAGCCGCCTCGCCGCACGATCGTGTTCGCCACGTGGGATGCGGAGGAGTGGGGGCTGATCGGCTCGACGGAATGGGTCGAGGAGCAGGCCGATGAGCTGAGCCGCAAGGGGGTGGCGTACATCAACCAGGACGGGGTGGCCACGGGCCCGGCGTTCGGGGCGAGCGCGTCGCCGTCGCTCAAGTCGTTCGTCCGGGAGGTGACGCGTACGGTCCCGGCGCCAGAGCTGGCCGACGGGCGGACGGCGGTGCGGGCCGCGGGGGCATCCGCTTCCGGGGAATCGGTCTACGACCGCTGGCGGGCGGGGAACCCGTCGGCCTCGGCGGCGGGCGCGCCGGGCGAGGTGCCGCTGGGCAACCTGGGCGGCGGGAGCGACTTCGCGGGCTTCTACAACCACCTCGGCATCCCGAGCGCGGGCTGGGGTTTCGGGGGCGGGTGGGGGCAGTACCACTCGGCGTACGACACCTACGAGTGGACGGCCCGCTTCGGCGACCCGGGCTTCGTGCATCATGCCACGACGGCGAAGCTCGCCGCGGTGGCGGCGCTGCGGCTCGCGAACGCGGAGATCCTGCCGTACGATTACGTGGAGTTCGCCCGGGAGCTGCGCACGATGGTCGCGGGGCTGGAGAAGGAGGCGCAAGCCGCGGGGCTGACGGACGTCGGGCTGTCGGCGCTGGACCGGGCGTTCGCCGGAATGGAGGAGGCGGCGCGGGAGTTCGCGGCGGCCCGGGACCGCTGGCTCGGCCAGGGGAACGGGCAGCGGGCGGCGAACGTGGCGGACTCGGTGAACCACCGGCTGATGCGGGTCGAGCGGGCGATGACCCGGCCGGAAGGGCTGGTGGGGCGGCCGTGGTACCGCAACCTGATCTTCGCGTCCGACTACCGGAACGGGTACGCGACGATCGGGCTCCCGGGCGTGGCCGAGGCGATCCGGGCGGGGGATGCGGCGAGGGTGAGGCGGGAGGCCGAGGACCTGGCGGCGCGGGTCGGTGAGGCGGTGGAGCACATAAGGGTGGCGGCGCGGATGCTGGGGCAACCTTCGTCGTAATGCCACCTTTCCGGGTCGAGCACGTGCACGTGCACGAGCACGAGTAGGAGTACGGGGCGACCTTCGCGGCGGGGCTACCTTGCCGGGTCGAGCACGAGCACGAGTACGGGGGCTCGGTATGATGAGGGGGCTTGGGTAGGCCGGCTGGACGAGGTGGTTGGGTGGGTCGGGGTGTGGGCAGGTCGGAGTTTTGTGGGCGGTGTATCCGGTTGGCGGGTGGATCGGTGGGCGGGGCGCGCCCGCGGGGGCTGGCCGGCCGGCTCTGATGGGCGGCCGTAGGCGTAACGGGTAGGGGCGAGGGGTGGACGGGCTGGAAGGAGGGGTGGAACGGCGCTTGCCCCGTACGGGGCGGAATGGCGCTGGCGCGAGGACGGGGGAGTGGGGGTAGTGCGGAGCGGGCGCCGGCGCCTGAGACGCCTCGCGCGGCCGGCGCCGGGGGGTGGCGGGGGCGGGGGAACGGCCGGCCCCGGATGCCGGAGGTCCCGGCCGATGGTGCCGTACCAGCAACGCCGCGAGGCAGCGAGGTCGCACATGGGAGACTTCCGGCTCGGCTCGGTCTTCGGCTTCGAGATCCGCATCGACTTCTCGTGGTTCATCATCTTCTTCCTCATCCTGTGGACGTTCACCGTCGCGGTCTTCCCGGCGAACTTCCCGGGGCTGTCGCGGGGCGCGTACCTCGGGATGGGGGTCGTGGGCGCGCTGCTCTTCTTCTCCTCCCTCCTCGCCCACGAGCTGTCCCACTCCCTGGTCGCGCGGCGGAAGGGGATCCCGGTCGAGGGGATCACGCTCTTCATCTTCGGCGGGATGGCGCGCACGCGGATGGAGGCGGAGCAGCCGGGCGACGAGTTCTACATCGCGGTCGTCGGGCCCGTCTCGAGCATCCTGATCGGCCTGCTCTTCGGGCTGATCTGGTGGCTGGGCACGCGGCTGGGGTGGTCGACGGCGATCACGGGCGTGGCGCTGTACCTCGGCTTCCTGAACATCGCGCTGGCGGTGTTCAACCTCCTGCCGGGCTTCCCGCTGGACGGCGGCCGGCTGTTCCGCTCGCTGGTCTGGAAGATCACGGGCGACGTCACCCGGGCGACGCGCATCGCCTCGACGGGCGGGAAGTGGCTGGGCTACGTGCTGGTCGCGCTGGGCGTGCTGCAGGTCTTCGGCGGCGCGCTGGTCGGCGGGTTGTGGATGGTCTTCATCGGGTGGTTCCTGCGCAACGCGGCGATCGTGAGCTACGAGCAGCACCTGGTGCGGCTGGCGCTGGAGGGGGTGCCGGCGTGGCAGATCATGAGCCGGGACCCGGAGACGGTGCAGCCGGACCTGACGCTGCAGGCGCTGGTGGATGACTATTTCCTGCGACGTCGCTACCAGGCCTTCCCGGTGAGCACGGACGGGACGCCGCTGGGCATCATCACGATGCACCAGGTGAAGGACGTGCCGCGGGAGGAGTGGCCGCAGCGGACGGTGGCGGAGACAATGACGCCCGCGGACGAGACGGTGACGGTGCGGCCGGAGGAGAGCATGGTCCGGGTGCTCGAGCGGATGGAGCAGTCCGGCACGCGGCGGGTACTGGTCACCCGGAACGGCCAGCTCGTGGGGATCATCACCGCGGCGGACATCTCGGACTGGCTGCGCCGGGCCCGGGAGTTCGAGCGGATCTGAGAGGGCCGGGCGGGCCGCGGGACGGCGCGGCCTGCGGATTGGCCGTCCACGCACGGGGATCGCCCGGCCGTTCCAGGAATCGCCACCGATCGGCAACCCGGCGAACGGCGCCACCGTAGGGTCCTCCGTGGCCCGGCGGCTGGACGGACCGCCGGATCGCCGCCATCGTTCCCGAAGATCGCGAGCGAGTCATGGAGTCGACGTCGGACCCTTTCATCATTCCGGCTGAGCGTCTACCCGAAGGGTTCGCGCAGCGGATCGAGGACCCGCCGGCGGAGCCGGTTCCCGCACGGCCGGCGGCCACCGCGGTGCTCATGCGGGATGGGGAGGCGGGGCCGGAGGTGCTGCTCCTCCGGCGGCACCGGTCGAGCGGGTTCGTGCCTGGCGCGTATGTGTTCGCGGGCGGGCGGGTGGACGCGGCGGACGGGGATGCGCGGATCCTGGCGCGGGCGCCCACGCTCGCGGGCCGCGCCGACCCGGAGCCGGCGTACTGGGTGGCGGCCGCGCGAGAGGTGTTCGAAGAGACGGGCGTGCTGCTGGCGGTGGACGCGTCGGGTGAGGCCGCGCCGGACGCGGGGTCGAGCGAACGCGTCGCCGAATGGCGCGAAGCGCTCCTCGCCGGGAACGCGGGGATGCGGGACGTGCTGGAAGCGCTCGATCTCCGGCTCGCGCTCGAGGACATGGTCTACTTCGCGCACTGGATCACGCCGGTGGTGGAGCCCCGGCGCTACGACACGCGATTCTTCCTGGCGCGCCTGCCCGCTGGCCGGAGCGCATTGGCGGACCCACGGGAGATGACGGATGCGGTCTGGCTCACACCGGAGGCGGCGCTGCGCCGGTTCGTCGAGGGCACGCTGCCCATGGTGTTCCCGACCGTTCGGACGCTGGAAACGTTGAAGCCGTTCCGGACCACGGCGGAGGCGCTGGACGCGTTCCGGCATGCGACCGTGAGCCCGATCCTCCCCCGGCTCATGCGCCGGGGGAACGGGGTCACGATCGAGGTCTGATCCCGGGGACCCGGACGCGCGCGTGCGGACCCGTCGTCGCTCGCCAACCCTCTAGCAACGGAATCCGATGGCCGACAAACGACCGAAGACGCTCGGTGCGCTACGCGCGGCCGGCTACACGCCGCGCTCCGTCAAGGACGAGATCCGGAGCAACCTGCTGCGCAAGCTGGCGGCGGGCGAGACGCTGTTCCCGGGGATCATCGGCTACGACGACACGGTGATCCCGCGGGTGGTCAACGCGCTGCTGGCGCGCCAGAACTTCATCCTGCTCGGGCTGCGCGGCCAGGCGAAGAGCCGGATCGTGCGGCAGCTCGTCTCGCTCCTGGACGAGGAGATCCCGATCCTGGCCGGGAGCGAGGTGAACGACGACCCGCTCCGCCCGATCTCGAAGTACGGGCGGATGCTGGTGGAGGAGCACGGCGACGACGCGCCGATCGAGTGGCTCCCGCGGGAGGCTCGCTTCGTCGAGAAGCTGGCCACGCCGGACGTCACCATCGCGGACATCATCGGGGACGTGGACCCGATCCGGGCGGCGCGGGGCGGTCACGTGCTGGCGGACGAGCTCACAATCCACTTCGGGCTCCTGCCCCGGGCGAACCGCGGCATCTTCGCGTTGAACGAGCTGCCGGACCTGGCGGGGAAGATCCAGGTCGGGCTCTTCAACATCATGCAGGAGGGCGACGTACAGATCAAAGGCTACCCGGTGCGCCTCCCGCTGGACGTGCTGCTCGTCTTCACGGCGAATCCGGAGGATTACACGGCGCGGGGGAAGATCATCACGCCGCTCAAGGACCGGATCGGCGCGGAGATCGTGACGCACTACCCGACCTCGATCGAGACCGGGATGGCGATCACGCGGCAGGAGGCGTGGCTGGAGCGGGGCGGGCTGAAGGTCGAGGTGCCGGACTTCATCGCGGAGGTCATCGAGCGGGTCGTGTTCCTGGCGCGGGAGGACAAGCGGATCGACCAGCGCTCCGGGGTGAGCCAGCGCATGCCGATCACGGTGCTGGAGAACGCGGTGTCGAACGCGGAGCGGCGGGCGCTGCTGTGCGGGGAGGAGGTGGTGGTTCCGCGGATGGCGGACGTGTTCGCGGCGCTGCCGTCGATCACGGGGAAGCTCGAGCTGGAGTACGAGGGCGAGTTGGTGGGGGCGGAGAAGATCGCGCACGATCTGATCGGGTTGGCGGCGCTGGACACGCTGGAGGCGTGGGGCGGGGAGGCGGCGACCGCGTCGATCGAGAGGGTGGTGGAACACTTCGAGCGCGGGGGCGTGCTGCAGCTCGCGGACACCGCGTCCGCGCAGGCGTGCCTGGACGGCTTCAGGGCGGTGCCCGGGCTCCTGGAGGTGGTGCAAACGACCGGGATGGCGCGGGAGGACTCGCCCGGGCACCTGGCGGCGGCGTGCGAGCTGGTGCTGGAGGCGCTGGTGGCGGACCGGCGGATCAGCCGGTCGGAGTCCGGGCGCTATGGCCAGGCGGGGCGGCGGCGGCAGGGGGGCGGGGGTGCGGGGGGGCCGGGCGGCCTGGGTGGGCCGGGTGGGGGCGCGTGGGCCTGACCCGGGCGCGCTACCGGCCGTGCAGGGCGAGCGCCGCGATGCGCTGTTGAGCCCTGGGCAGGGCGTAGGCGCCGAGCTCCCCTGGCGCGATCCAGGCGCGGTCCTGGGGATTCGTCGCGGTCCCGGTGGCGGAGTCGGAGCCGCCGGGCGACAGAGAATCCGGTTCGAGCCCGGTCAGTTCGAACCGGAACACGTGGTACCGGGCGCGCAGGTGGGTGAAGATATGCGCGACCTGGCCGAGCGGCTCGCCGCGGGGGAGGGCGTCGGCGCCTGATGCCGCCCGGGCGGCGCGCTCCGCCGCCTCGACGACCGACTCGCCCGGCCTGGCCTCCGCGCCCGGGAACTCCCAGAGGCCGCCGAGGAGACCGTCCTCGGGACGGCGGACGAGGAGCAGACGGCCGTCGGGCGCGACGAACACGGCGGTCCCGACGTCGCGTTCCGGAACGGGTTTCGAGGCACGCCGGGCCGGCCGCTCGGCCTGGGTGCCCGCGGCATAGGCCCGGCAATGATCGGAAACCGGGCAGGCCGTGCACGCCGGGGCGCGCGGGACGCACACCGTGGCGCCGAGCTCCATGAGCGCCTGGTTCAGGTCTCCGGGGCGCGGGCCGTCCACGAGGGCGGCGGCGATGCCGCGGAGCTCCGCGGGCGTGGGATCCTCCAGGTCGAAGAGGCGGGACAGGACGCGGCGCACGTTCCCATCCACGGCGGGCTCCGGCCGGCCGTACGCAATGCTCGCTATGGCGCCCGCGGTATAGTCACCGACGCCGGGCAGCTCGCGCAGCGCGTCGGGATCGTCCGGCACGACGCCGGCGTACCGCTCCCGGACCAGCCGGGCGGCCCGGTGCAGGTTGCGCGCGCGGGCGTAGTAGCCGAGGCCCTCCCAGCATTTCAGCACGTCATCGATCGGCGCGTCGGCGAGGGCGTCGAGCGTGGGGAAGCGCTCGAGCCACCGCTCGAAGTACGGGATCACGGTCTCCACGCGGGTCTGCTGGAGCATGATCTCCGAGACCCAGACGTGATACGGGTCGCTGGTCCGGCGCCACGGCAGGTCGCGGCGGGCGGCGTCGAAGAAGTCGAGCAGGGCGCGGCGCAATGTAGCGTCGATTATAGGAGCCATTCTCGCGAGCATCGTGGAAGCGGCGCGTACCGTGTGGTTCTACGCCGCGGTTGGATCCGCGATCCCAAGGGACGAACCGGCGTGCCCGACGTCAAGGGTGCGCGATGCGCGGCCCGCGGAGCGCGGGACGGAGCCTGTGACGCCGGTGATCCCGGCGATCGCGGTCACCGGAGTGTGGGCGCGGATCGGGAGTGCTCGCCCGCGGCCGATGCCGCCGAGGGCCGGGTGAGCAGGGATTCGCTGTGTCGCGATGGATCGGCCAGGAGTCCGGTGCGCACGGGGTAGGCGAGGGCGTAGATGGCGTAGAGGGCGAGCGCGACGACGGCGGTGAGTACGGCGAGGTAGACGGCCGGCAGCCGCCCGCCGACGCTCGAGATGGCCGCCAGCGTGATCACGGCGGCGGCCCCGCCGGCGAGGATCACCCAGATGATGGGCGGCGGCGTGCGCCGGACCGCGAGCTGCAGGGCGCGACGCGCGTCGCCGAGCTCTTCCACGGCATCGAACGCCCGGGTCTGGAGTTCGGCCTGCCCGGCCGTCGTCGGCTCGAAGCGGGCGAGGATGAGCCAGAGGCGTTCGATGATCTCGTCTGCGCCAGAGTCGGGCCGTCCCCCGGCCGGGCGCCGGAGCTCCTCGAGGGCGACCTGCCGGTAGGCTTCGATGGCGTCCCCGAACTCGGCGTGGATCGGTGGCGGCAGGATGCGCGCGATCTGCCGCAGGTTCGTGTACGCGTTGTACTCGACGAGCATTGAGCTGCGTGTCTCGTCGAAGCGCTGCCATGCGCCGGCGAGGATGAATGCGGCCAGGACACCGAACAGCCCCGCCGTCGCCTCCATGACCGGGCCGGCGGTCGCCTGGGCGGCGTCCACGGTCTCGGGTCGGAGGAATCGGCGGAGCACGGCCCGGACGGCGAGGGCCGCGGCGATCGACAGCGCGGCGACGAGCAGCGCTCGGAGGGCGATCGGCAAGTGGACGCCTCCCATCGGGTGAGCGACATCGCCCGGCGAGCCGCAAGCACCGTGCGCGCGTTCCCGGCTCGATCGAACGGGAGGTCGTCCGGGAGGTCGTCGCGACCCGCCGCGCGGTCCCGGCGATCGGATGCGGGGCGCCTGGGGGCAGGGCGCGCGATTCTTGCAACCGCGTGCCGGCCGCACCCCAACCGGAGCCGCGCATGTCCGTTCGGATCCTGGCTCGCCGTCGTCGCTGCGCGGGGCCGCCCGGGGCGATGCTCCTCGGCATCTTCCTGTTCGGCCTCGAGCTCCTGACCGGAGGGGAGGCCCGCGCACAGGATCTCGGCCACAAGGTGCTGGGTGCGGTCGGGATCGATGCCGGCGTCCAGGCCGAGCCCGGGCTGTACCTGGCGCTCCGGCTCCTCCGTTTCGACGCGGAGCGGCTCCGGGACCGACACGGCCGGCTCGTGCCGGTCCGGGGGCTCGACATCGACGCGACCGCCGGCGTGTTCGGCGCGGCCCTCACCCTCAAGCCGCCGGGCGTGCCATACCTGAGCGGGGCGGTCGGCCTCCCCCTGGCGCGGATCTCGGTGAACGCCGACGACCCGAGGGCGTCGGTCGACCGCTTCGGCTTCGGGGACATCTTCGTGCAGCCGCTCCGGGTGGGCTGGCGGACGCCGCATGTCGACGCCGGCGCGTCGTACGCCTTCTATGCGCCGACCGGCCGGTTCGAGCCGAGGGGTGGCGGTGGGGTCGGCCGCGGCTTCTGGGCGCATCAGTTCTCGCTCGGCGTCGCGGTGCGCGGCGACCTCAGGCGGCGGATGCGCGCCTCCGTGCTGCTGAGCTACGACCTCAACCGCCCCAAGCGCGGGATCGACATCAAGCGGGGCAACACGTTCCAGATCCAGGGCGGCGCGGGGGTGCGCGTCCTCGATTGGCTGGACGCCGGGTTGGCGGGCTTCGCCCTGTGGCAGGTCACCGACGACAGCGGCGCCGATGTGCCTCCGGTGTTGCGAGGGGCGCGGGATCGGGTGTTCGGCCTCGGGCCGGAGGTCGACATCCTGATCCCGGCGCTCCGCTCGCGCATCGACCTGCGCGCTGAGTGGGATTTCGGCGTCCGCTCGCGTCCTCAGGGGCGGATCCTCGTCGCCAGTCTGACGTACGCCGCGTGGCGCCCGGTGCGTGCGCCGGTTCGCCCGCGGGAGCCGTGAGGGGTTTCGGGCGACGACGCAGCGCCGGCGACGTCGCCTTCCTCACGCTCCCGTCCCCCGGCCGGATCCTCGCCGCCGGGCGACCCGGTTCGTGAGGGCCCGCGACACCACGTAGGGGAGCGCGACCAGCACGGCGCCGACCACGAGCGCGGACCAGAGGTGCACGGACCGGAAGATGAGGTACTGGACGACCATGTCGACGAGGATCGCGACGATGAGCGGCTTGGTGAGCGCTCCGAGCCCGCTCGCCAGTGCCTCCCGCCGCAGCTCCCGGACGATCAGCACGGCGAAGACGTAAGGGGGGCGCCCTGCTCGAGCGTCCCGCCGGCCGTCGCGAATTCCGAGGAGGATGGCGGCCAGGGGCTGGATGATGAACCGCAGCCGACCCGGTCCGCGGAGCATTGCCTCCAGCCATTCCGGCAGTATCATGGTCGTAGCTCGCGCGCGCCCGCCGGGCCGGGGTGGATGGGACCGGCCGTGACAGGCCGGCTCGGCCGAGGCAGCTTCCAACGGCTCGAGGTGCGCCCGTCGGCCCTGATCGCCGCGCGGTTGGGCAACAATCGCGCCGCTCGGGCCGGTGGCGTGCGGCGGGGCCCGTGCGGGGGCGCCGGCGACGTCGTTTTCGATCCTCCGCGGCGGTGCTCTCCGTTCGTCGCGGCGATCCTGGATCCACCCTCCTGAATCCGGAGCCGGTCCATGAGCAGAGACGCAGTCGTCCGAACGTTGCTCCTCCTGATCCTGTTCTTCCTGTCGGCCTGGCCGGCGGAATCGGCGGCGCAGCAGGCCTCGCCGAGCGCGGTGCGCGCAGCGGTGGAGGCGAGGATCGCGAAGCACCGTGGCGTGGTCGGCGTCGCCGTGATCGACCCGAAGACGGACGAGATGTTCGAGATCCGCGGCCACGAGCCGTTCCCCACGGCGAGCGTGATCAAGGTCCCGATCCTGGTGGAGGTCTTCCATCAGGTGCACCTCGGGCGGCTCCGGCTGGACGATCCCCTGACGATGCTCGAGATCGACAAGAAGCCGGGCTCGGGCTTCCTCCAGTACCTGTCCGCGCCCCATCGGCTGACCGTGGCGGATGCGGCGCTGCTCATGATCGCCATGAGCGACAACACGGCCACGAACCTGCTGATCGACAAGGTCGGGATCCGGCAGGTCGGCGCGCGGATGGACACGCTCGGCCTCCCGCGGACCACGCTGCACAGCAAGATCTTCGATCGGACGAGCAGCATCGCGATGGATTCGTCGGTGGTGTACGGGGTGGGGGTGACCACGCCCGTGGAAATGGCGCGGCTCTTCGCGATGCTGTACCGGGGCGAGGTCGTGTCGCCGGAGGCCTCGGCGCAGATGGTCGAGATGCTGAAGAAGCAGTTCTACCGGCACGGGATCCCTCGCTACCTGGCGGGCGTGGAGGTGGCGAACAAGACCGGCTCGGTCTCGAACAGCCGGAGCGACTGCGGGATCGTGTACGGCGGCTCGCGGGACTACGTGCTCTGCGTGTTCACGAAGGAGAACGAGGACCAGAGCTGGACGTCGGACAACGAGGCGGAGGTCCTGATCGCGGACCTCGCCCGCATCGTGCACGAAACCCTGGTCGGCCGGGCGGCGAACTAGGGACACGGGCCCCGGCGTCGTGTGGCGGCCCCGGAGGCCGTCGTGCGTCGACCGCGCGATTCGTCCCCTAAGGGGGCGGCCGCGAGGCGCGGCGCGGGCTCCGGGCGGTCGTGCGGGGAGTGGGGTGGTCGTTCGCGTGGCCGTGAGGGCGCTCCCGGCGCGGGGCGCCGTTCGTCGCTCTCATCGGTGTCCTCCGGGGCGATGGCCTGGTGCGCCACGGCCCGCGATCCCGGGGCACGGTGAACGAAGCCGTGGATTGATACGCGGGTAGCGCGCGGGTAACTTGCGTGCATCGGGCTACCGGGCGGGGTACGGTACGGCACGGCATGGCCCCATGTACGACCGGCGCGTTCGCCGGCGGGAGCGGCGAGCCGTTCGGTTACGTGTCGGGGTCAGGGGCCGAGCGTCGCCCGGGGAGAGCGGCTCGGCCGGCGTCCAGGGCTGGAAGGAGCGGTGACGAATGCGATTCACGACCTACACGAAGTACCGCGGCGGCTGGCTGGACGCGTTGAACCTCCAGGAACTGCTCGACCGGCTGGCGGAGTTCCTGCTCCAGGGCGGGTTCGCGGGGACGCCGCAGGACGTGCCGTGGTGGGCGGACCCGGCGGACCACTTCCCGGACCGCTCGCTCGAGGCGCTCAAGGAGGCGCTGCTCCGGGCGTTGATCGAGAGCGGCCAGCTCACCCCGGAAATGCTCGCGGAGCTGCGAGGCGATGGGGACGGGGACGAAGAGGTTCGGCAGCGGATCGCGGACCTGCTGGACGACCTCGTCCAGCGGCTGGTCGAGGAAGGGTATCTCACGCTCACGCCCAGCGCGCCGGGCGCAACGACCGTCATGCAACCGCCGGGCGGGCGGAAGATCGACGAGGGCGCGGAAGCGGCGCGTAGCGTGGAGTTCCAGCTCACGTCCAAAGGGCTCGATTTCCTCGGCTACCGCACGCTGAAGCACCTGCTCGCCGCGCTCGGGCGCTCCAGCCACGGCAGCCACGAGACGCCGCACCTGGCCACGGGCGTCGAGGCCGAGGCCGCGTCCCGCCCGTACGAGTTCGGCGATACGCTGAACCTGGACATCCCGGCCACGCTGACGCGCGCGCTGCACCGCAACGGTCTGGAGCTCCCGCTGGAGCTGGACTATGACGACCTCATGGTCCACCAGTCCGAGTACCGGAGCTCGTGCGCGACGGTGCTCCTGCTGGACATCTCCCACTCGATGATCCTCTACGGTGAGGACCGTTTCACGCCGGCGAAGCGGGTGGCCCTCGCCCTCTCGCATCTGATCCGGACGCAGTACCCGGGGGACACGCTGCGGGTGGTCACGTTCGGGGACCGGGCCCAGGAGATCCCGCTCGGCGAGCTCCCCCGGGCGCAGGTCGGGCCGTACCACACGAACACGGCCGAGGGGCTCAAGCTCGCGCGGCGGCTGCTCCTGGCGCAGAAGAAGGACATGCGCCAGATTGTGATGATCACGGACGGCAAGCCATCCGCGATCACGCTCCCGGACGGGCGGGTCTACAAGAACCCGGCGGGGCTCGATCCGCGCGTGCTGAAGGAGACGTTCGCGGAGGTGGCCGCGTGCCGGAAGGCGGGGATCGTGATCAACACGTTCATGCTGGCGCAGGACCCGGCGCTGGTGCAGTTCGTGGCGCACGTGTGCGAGCTGGCCCGGGGCAAGGCGTACTTCACCACGACCATGACCCTCGGCCAGTACGTGATGCGGGATTTCCTGCGGAGGCGCACGCGGCGGGTGAAATAGATCCCTGAGGCGACGTCGCTCGGCCACGGCCGCGGGCCGATCCGCGTCCTCCGGCCACGCAGCGCACCGGTGTGGTCGGGGGCGTGGCGGGGTGGTCGCCCGGGTCGTCCTCTGTCGAAGCCCGGCGATCGGAGGGTTAGGGGCTGCCGCGGGCGCGTCTTTTCCCCGACGGCGAGTTCGCGTAACATTCAGGGGCGTCGGCCGGACGCTCGTGGGGCCGGGCGGTGCCGCCCGTCTTCCTCGGCGCGCCGGCCGCGTTCTCATGCCCTGGGCGGCGCGGCGTGCCGTGCTCGCAGCCCGCGCGTCGGACGGAGAGGTCCGGGCGCACGAGTAGCGTGCGTCAGGCGAAGGCACGATGCACGCGCCGAGACGCCGGGCGGCGTCCAGATTCAGACCGGAACATTCTCGACACAGGAGCTGGATACCTTGGCCATGCGTAAGGTTCTCGGGTGGTTGACCCTTCTCGTGCTGGGCGTGCTCCTCCTCCCCGCGCCCGTTTTCGCTCATCCCGGGCATCCCGGCGAGAGCTTCGGGCACGGGCTCCTGCATCCCTTCTCGGGCGCGGATCACATGCTGGCCATGGTCGCGGTCGGGCTCCTGGCCGCCCGGTGCACCGGTGCCGGGCGCTGGGCGCTGCCGGCGAGCTTCGTCGTGGCCATGCTGGCGGGCGGCCTGGTGGGCCTCACGGGCTTCGGGCCCGAGGTCGCGTCCATGGAATGGGTGATCGCGGCCTCGGTGCTGGTGCTCGGCCTGATGGTCTCGGCGCTACCGAGCGTGCCGGTGGTGACGTCCACGCTGATCGTGGCCGCGTTCGCGGTCTTCCACGGCTACGCCCACGTGGCGGAGATGGGGGACGCCATGCCGGCCGGGTTCCTGGGCGGGATGACGCTCGGCACGGCGGTGCTGCATGCGATCGGGCTGGTCGGCGGGCTCGCGCTCGTCCGGCGCGGGGAGGCCCGCTACGTCCGCCTCGCCGGCGCGACCCTGGCGCTCGTCTTCATGGTGATGCTCGGCATCGGTTGAACGGGCCGCGCTGACGCCCGGGGGCGCCCGCGTTCCGGCGCGCCGCCCGACCCGGGTCCGCGTGGCCACGATGGACCCAGAGATCCGGGCCTGCCGGCGGCGCGGAGCCGCCGGCACGGGATGGATCGGAGGCGCCTGCTACCGGGCGCCTCCGTTTTTCTTGCGTCTGGAGATCTCCACATGGCGGCGTCCGGCAACCGAGGGACGACCGCTGCGTGATCGCGATCCGGGCCGCAGGCCCGCTCCACCACAGCCGCGCCGGACCACACGCCGCTGCCGCCACGGCTCCGGGAGAATATGTCGACATGCTTTCAGGGTCTGTCACGGGAAGTGACCGGTCCCGGATGCGGATGCCTGGCAGACGAATTTTCCGATCGCTACTTTGCCCTTCGTCAGCCTGAATTCCAGCCGGCCCGGCCCGCGGGGCGGTGATCCACGCGCCGGACGATCGTCGCGGCGCAGTGAGTTCGCGCCCGGGCGGTGCAAGGGCCGGAGCCGCGCCGGACGTGCAGATCGCGGTCCGGGCGCGGCATCATTGATCGCCGAAGAATGACCCGACCGGCGGCCGAGCGGGTTTCGCTGGGCGCACCGGGCCGTCGACCATCCGACCGGAGGACCGTCATGCCACCGTTCCTCGATCGCATCCGTTCTCGGGAGCACATCCGGAGCATCCCGGCCCTGGCCATCGGGGCCGCGGTTCGTGCCCGTTCCGCCGTTCTCTGGCGTGCTCCGGCCGCCGTGCTCCTGGCCGTGCTCCTGGCCGGGCCGGTCGCCGCGCAGAAGAAGGTGCTCACGCTGGAGGACTATCCGCGCTGGAACCGGATCACGGAGGTGACCCTCTCGGCGGACGGGCGGTGGATGACGTACGCGTACGTGCCGAACGAGGGGGATGGGACCTTCCACGTCCGGGAGCTGGATGGGTCGACGGTGCACACGGCCAAGAACGGGCGGTCGCCGGTCTTCTCGGAGGATTCGCGCTGGGTGGCGTTCCTGACCGGGCCGGGGGAGGAGGAGGCGAGGCGGCTGAGGCGGGAGCGGAAGCCGGTGCCGCAGAAGCTGGAGCTGATCGACCTGCGGACTGGCCGACGGCACGTGGAGGAAGACGTCCAGTCGTTCCGCTTTTCGAAGGACTCGCGCTTCATTGCGATCGAGAAGCGGCGGGCGGACGCGAACGCGGCGCACCAGGGCCGGGACCTGATCGTGCGGGAGCTGGAGACGGGCGCGAGCCGGAACATCGGGAACACGGCCGGCTACGCGTGGAACGAACCGGGCACGCTGCTGGCCTACGTGGTGGATGCGGCGAACAAGGCGGGGAACGGGGTCTACGTGCTCGATCCGGCATCCGGCGCGACCCACGCGCTGGACACGGACACGCTGCGGTACGACCGGCTGGCCTGGAACGAGGACGGCTCGGCGCTCGCGGTGCTCCGGGGCGAGACCCCCGAGGGGACGGAGCGGCGCGCGAACGTGCTGCTGGTGTTCACCGGCCTCGCGCCGGGCGTCCGGACGGCGGCGGTCGGGCACGCCGGGGAGGCTGCCGGGATGACGTCGCTCGAAACATGGGCGTACGGGGACGAGCCATCGGCGGAGAGCGGCGAGTTCGGCGGCACTGGCAGCGCGGCCGCGCTCCCGCGCGTCTCCGGCACGGCCACCGTCCACGCCATGGCGGTCCGGTCGATCACCTACGACCCCGCCGCGGATCCGAACTTCCCGGAAGGTTTCGTGCTGAGCGAACTCGGCCAGCTCGAATGGAGCAAGGACGGCTCGCGGATCTTCGTCGGGATCAAGGAGCAGAAGGAGAAGGTCGAGCGGAAGTCGGACGAGCCGCGGGCGAACGTGGACATCTGGCACTGGAAGGACGAGCGGATCCAGTCCGTCCAGATGGTGCAGGCGGAGGCGGACCGGCGGTTCACGTACGCGGGCGTGGTGCACGTCGACGACCGGCGCTTCGTGCGCCTCGCGGACCGGGACATGCCGCGGGTGGAGCCGACCGCGGACGCCCGATGGGCCATCGGCCAGCTCGACGGGCCGTACCGGCTGCTGCACGATGAGCAGGGCGGACTCAGGGACATCGTGCGGGTCGACGTCTCGTCCGGGGAGCGTCTGCCCCTGGCCCGCCGCGTCCGGTACCCGCTGGGCGCGTCGCCGGACAGCCGGTGGTACCTCTACTTCCAGGACAGCCGGCTGAAGCTCCTGGAGATCGCGACCGGCCGGGAGATCGATCTCTCCGCGCGGATCGGCGAGGACCTGAAGAACGCGGAAGCGGACTATCCGGGCGAGCGGTCTTCCTACGGTATCGGCGGCTGGTCCCGGGACGGGAAGACGCTGATCGTGAACGGCCGGTACGACCTCTGGAGCGTGGCGCTCGACGGAGGCGAGGCCGTGAACCTGACGGCCAGGATCGGCGAGCGGGAGAAGATCCGGTTCCGGGTCGTGTCGCTGGACGAGGAGGATCGCGAGAAGGGGATCGACACCTCGAAGCCGCTGATCCTCTCGGCGTACGGGGACCGCACGAAGAAGTCCGGCTACTGGAGCGTGACGCCGGGCGAGGCGCCTCGGCCGCTGATCTGGCAGGACCGGATGATCCGCGGGCTGCGGCGGGCCAAGAACGCGGACCGGGTGGCGTTCACGAGCGAGACGTTCGAGGAGTTCCCGGATTGGTACGTGAGCGACGTCGCGTTCCGCAACCCCCGGCGCGTGACGGACGCGAACCCGCACAAGGCCGAGTACGCGTGGGGGCGCCGCGTGCTGATCGACTACGTGGATTCGCGGGGCAACGAGCTCCAGGCCACGCTCACGCTGCCGGCCGGGTACGAGCCGGGGCGGAAGTACCCGATGATCGTGTACTTCTACGAGCGGATGTCCCAGCGCCACCACGAGTTCTCCATGCCGGTCTACGATGACCGGCCCCACATGTCCGTCTACGCCAGCGACGGCTACCTGGTGCTCATGCCGGACGTGGTGTACGACGTGGGCCGGCCGGGCACCTCGGCGCTGGACGACGTGACGAGCGCGGTACGGAAGGTCATTGAGCTGGGCTACGCGGATCCGGAGCGGATCGGGCTCCAGGGGCACAGCTGGGGCGGCTACCAGTCGTCGTTCATCGTGACGCAGACGGACATGTTCGCGGCGGTGGTGACGGGCGCGCCGCTCACGAACCTGGAGAGCATGCACAACATCCTGTACAAGCAGACGGGCGGGGCGAACGCGCCGCTGATCCAGTGGGGGCAGGGGCGCATGGCCACGACGCCGTGGGAGGACCCGGAGGCGTACGCGCGGGAGTCGCCGGTGCGGCACGTGGCGAACATCCGCACGCCGTTCCTGATCCTGCACGGCACGGCGGACGGCGCGGTGGACTGGAACCAGGGGCTGGAGTTCTACATCGCCGCGCGTCGCGCCGGGAAGGAGGTCATCCTGCTCTCGTACCCGGACGAGCCGCATCATCTGCAGAAGAAGGAGAACCAGATCGACTTCCAGCGGCGGATGAAGGAGTACTTCGACCACTACCTGAAGGGCGCGCCGGCGCCGAAGTGGATGACGGAGGGGGTGGCGTATTTGGAGAAGTAGGTAGCCTTCGCGGCGGGGCAACCTCTCCGGGTCGTGCACGAGCACGAGTACGAGCACGGGTGGGCTTCGCGGTAGGGCTACCTTGCCAGGTCGAGCGGGGGGAGCCTTCGCGGCGGGGCCATCTTACCGGGTCGAGCACGGGGGCAACCTTCGGGGTAGGGCTACGTAACCGGGTCGAGCACGTGCACGAGCACGAGCACGAGCACGGGGCGGGCTTCGCGGTG
>CALCID010000023.1 GCA_937907535.1 uncultured bacterium
CGGCGCCTGCCCGACCCCAGCCGCAACCGCGGGCGTCCGGCCTCCCCTCGCGGCCCGCCGGACGATCCGCCGGTCCGGACCAGAACAGAGCCACCGACGCAAGCAGCGCGCCCTGATCGGGCGCGCTTTTGGTTGCGCCTGCCCGCCGGCTGGTGGCACGGCCGGTGCGCCTGCCCGTCCACGTGACGTTCGCGTGAGACGATGTGCAGGTGTGGAGGTATAGATGGCAGCGTGCAGTGGGAACGAACCGTCGGCCGGCCGTGGCACCGCCACGGGCCCGCCCGGGGGTCGGACGCCGGACGAGGGGTCGGCGGCCCGCGGCGGCTCGGGATCGACCGCCGGAGCCGGGGTGCGAGGCGACCAGCGGGCGCCGCTCCGGAAAGCGCATTCGGCGAACGACCGGTTCAAGGGAGAGGCGCGGCGCTGGTTCTGGATTTCGCTGGCCGCGTCGGTGGTGCTGCACTTCGCGGTGCTGGCATATTGGCCGAGCTTCGTCGTGGTCGAGCAGGCAGTTCCGCCGGCCGAGATGGTCGCCCTGATCCCTCCGCCTGTCGTGGAATTGCCGGAGATCCCCGCGGCGCCGGAGCGGCCCGCGATCCCGGCGGAGCCGGTGGACCTGGACCCGGGCGGGCTCCCGGACGCGGTGCTCGCCGACCCGGCGCTGGACTTCGGGATGCAAACCGTCCCGCCGATCCCGCCGCCGCCCACGGTGACGGAGGAGGACTGGCGGACGGTGCCCGGCCTGGAGGACTTCATTCCCGTTTCGGTCGCGCCCGAACTCCGGAACCGGGCGGAGGTCACGCGGGCGCTGCGGGCCCGCTACCCGAGGCATCTCCAGGCACGGGGGATCGGCGGCCGGGTCGTGTTCCTGTTCTGGATCGATGAGAACGGGGATGTCCGGCACTTCGAGATGACGCAATCGAGCGGCCGGAAGGAGCTCGACGAGGCCGCGCTGGACGTGGTGGAGATGATGCGTTTCTCGCCGGCGCTGAACCACGGCCGACCGACGCGGGTGGTGGTGGCGTTGCCGATCGTGTTCGAGGTCCGATAGTCGGATCCCCGGCCGCGGCGCCGGGCGCCTCGGGGCATCCGGGCATGCGTCATCCCGGATCGACCGCGAGGCCGCCCCGCGCCGGATTCCCGCCCTTGCGCCCCCATTTGCGATGCGGTGTCTCGCTCTCCATAATACGCGGCACTACGGAACCGCGAGTTTGCCCCCGGCATTCCGGAGTGTGACGGGGCCGCCTGTATCGAATTCGCGGCTGCGGGGTACTGGTTGCCGGGGATTCAGTCATTGATCGAGCAAGGGGCGCGACGATGATCGATAGTTTCGGGAGCCGGTCGGTGCTCCGAGTGGGTGATCGAGAGTATCGGATCTACCGTCTGGACGCGCTCGCGCGCGCCGGGCTTCCGGTCGAGCGCTTGCCGTTCTCGCTCCGGATCCTGCTGGAGAACCTGCTCCGGCAGGAGGACGGGCGGGTCGTCCGCGCCGAGGACATCGAGGCGCTGTGCCGGTGGGATCCGAAGGCGGAGCCATCGCGGGAGATTTCGTTCATGCCGGCGCGGGTGCTGCTCCAGGACTTCACGGGCGTGCCGGCGGTGGTGGACCTGGCGGCGATGCGTGACGCGATGGCCGCGCTGGGCGGCGATCCGCGGCGGATCAATCCGCTCCAGCCGGTGGAGCTGGTGATCGACCACTCGGTCCAGGTGGACGAGTTCGGCACGCGTTACGCGTTCGAGGCGAACGCCGAGCTCGAGTACCGGCGGAATCGGGAGCGGTACATCTTCCTGCGGTGGGGCCAGAACGCGTTCGAGAACTTCCGCGTCGTCCCGCCGGAGACCGGGATCGTGCACCAGGTCAACCTGGAGTACCTGGCGCGGGTCGTGTTCGGCTTCGAGAACACGAGCGAAGAGACGCCGCTCGCGTACCCGGACACGCTGGTCGGCACGGACTCGCACACCACGATGGTGAACGGGCTGGGCGTGCTCGGCTGGGGCGTGGGCGGGATCGAGGCGGAGGCCGCGATGCTCGGCCAGCCGATCTCGATGCTGATCCCGCAGGTCGTCGGGTTCAAGCTGTACGGCGAGCTGCCGGAGGGCGCCACGGCCACGGACCTCGTGCTGCGGGTCACGGAGATGCTGCGGCAGAAGGGGGTGGTCGGGAAGTTCGTGGAGTTCTACGGCGAAGGGCTGCACCGGCTGCCGCTGGCGGACCGGGCGACGATCGCGAACATGGCGCCGGAGTACGGGGCCACGTGCGGGTTCTTCCCGGTGGACGATGAGACGCTCCGCTACCTGGAGCTGACGGGCCGGCCGGAGGAGCAGATCCGGCTGGTCGAGGCGTACATGAAGGAGCAGGGGCTGTTCCATACGGCGGACTCGCCGGCGGTGGAGTACTCGGACACGCTGGAGCTGGACCTCGGCACGGTGGAGCCGAGCCTCGCGGGTCCGCGGCGGCCGCAGGACCGGATCCGGCTCTCGGACGTGAGGCGGACGTTCAACGACGCGCTGCCGCAGCTCGTCCAGGCGAAGGGTCCGAAGCCGCAGCCCACGGCGCTCGGCCGGTGGGAAGGCGAAGGCGGGGACGGCGTTGCGGAAGGCGGGACGGCGGTTGCCTTGAAGGCGGATGGCCGGCCGGAGGTGCGGGTCCGGCTCGGCGATGAAGAGGTCGCGCTCTCGGACGGCTCGGTGGTGATCGCGGCGATCACGAGCTGCACGAACACGTCGAACCCGTCGGTCATGATGGCGGCCGGGCTGCTGGCGAAGAAGGCGGTGGAGCGCGGGCTGCGCACGAAGCCGTGGGTGAAGACGTCGCTGGCGCCGGGGTCGAAGGTGGTGACGAAGTACCTGGCCGACGCGGGGCTCATGCCGTACCTGGAGGAGCTGGGCTTCCACCTGGTGGGCTACGGCTGCACGACGTGCATCGGGAACAGCGGTCCGCTCCCGGAGGCGGTATCGCGGGCGGTGGACGAAGGCGGCCTGGTGGTGTGTTCGGTGCTGTCGGGGAACCGGAACTTCGAGGGTCGGATCAACCCCGACGTGCGGGCGAACTTCCTGGCCTCGCCGCCGCTGGTGGTGGCGTACGCGCTGGCGGGCCGGATCGACATCGATCTGTACAACGAGCCGATCGGGACGGACGCGGAAGGGCGGTCGGTGTTCCTGCGGGACATCTGGCCGACGCAGCACGAGGTTCAGGCCGCGATCCGGGGCTCGGTCCGCTCGGAGCTGTTCCGTGAGGAGTACGCGGACGTCTTCAAGGGCGACGAGCGGTGGAGGTCGCTGCCGGTGCCGGAGGGGGATCTCT
>CALCID010000024.1 GCA_937907535.1 uncultured bacterium
TCGACATGTCGGAGTACATGGAGAAGCACGCGGTGGCGCGGCTGATCGGCGCGCCGCCGGGGTACGTGGGCTACGAGGAAGGCGGGCAGCTCACGGAGCAGGTGCGGCGGCGTCCGTACTCGGTGGTGCTGTTCGACGAGATCGAGAAGGCCCACCCGGACGTGTTCAACCTCCTGCTCCAGATCCTGGATGACGGGCGGCTCACGGATTCCCAGGGCCGGACGGTGGATTTCCGGAACACGGTGATCATCATGACGTCGAACCTGGGGAGCCAGTACATCCTGGAGCGGGCGCCGACCGCGGAGTGGGTGGAGATCGAGACCCAGGTGATGGCGGAGCTGCGTCGGCATTTCCGGCCGGAGTTCCTGAACCGGGTGGATGACGTCATCGTGTTCCGGCCGCTCGGCGACGCGGAGCTGGCCCGGATCGTGGAGCTCCAGCTGAAGCGCGTGGAGGAGCTGCTCAAGGAGCGGAAGATCGGGCTGGTGGTCACGGAGGGGGCACGGGCTGCCATCGTGCAGGAGGGCACGGACCCGGTGTTCGGCGCGCGTCCGCTGAAGCGGGCGATCCAGCGGATGGTCCAGAACCCGCTTGCCCTGCGGATCCTCGAGGGCGAGTTCGGGGAGGGGGACGTGGTCCGGATCGACGGCACGCCGGGCGTGCCCGAGCTGACGTTCACCCGTGTCGATAAGGATGCGGCGGCGCCGGCGGCGTTCGCTTGACAATGGCTCGATTCCGGGTCTAACGTTCTCGCCGCTCCTCCGTGCCGGGGGAGCGGCGTTGCGTTGAGAGGAGCGCATCCATGCGAAAGCTCATCCTGCTCGGACTCGTCGTGCTCCTGGCGGCCGGTTGCGGGAGGAATCCGGAACCGGGCAGCGCGGGTGCGCCGCCGGTGGCGCCCGCGCTCGTCATCGAGCGATTCCTACAGGCGGTGAACGCGCAGGACCTCGAGACGATGGCCCGGCTCTTCGGGACGGAGGAGGGATCGATCCTGAACCGGGATCCGCGTCCCGAAGTCGAAAAGCGGATGTACACCCTCGCGTTGATCCTCAGGCACCAGGACTACCGGTTGGAAGGCGAGCGGCCGGTACCGGGCCGGTTGGGCCAGGCGATACAGCTCGTGGTGGGGATGCGGTTCCCGAACCGGCAGGTGTCGGTCCCTTACACGCTGGTACGCACGAAGACCGGCCACTGGCTCATCGAACAGATCGACGTGGAGCGGATCACCGGCCGCTGAGGCCGAGGCCGCTCCGCCGAGCGACGGATCGAGCCGCGTGCGCTGCCCGCCGCCGCCAATGCCGGGCCGGATCGGTCCGGGAGGGCGTGCGGGGCCGGGCGGGCGCGACGGAGGCCGCGCTCAGTGCTGGACGAGCTCGACCAGGACGCCGCCGGTGGACTTCGGGTGCAGGAACGCGACGCGGCGTCCGTGGGCGCCTACGCGGGGGTAGCCGGGCACGAGTCGGAGACCGCCGGACGTGAGCCTGTCGATCGCGGCGTCGAGGTCGGGAACGGCGAAGGCGACGTGGTGGAGCCCCGGTCCCCGGCGATTCAGGAACCCGTGCAGGGGCGACTCCTCCGAAGCGGGCTCGATGAGCTCGATCCGGGTCGGCCCGGATCCGATGAAGGCGACGTTGACGCCTTCAGCCTCCACGTTCTCGACCGGGGAACCGCTGGCGCCGGTCAGGAGTTCGTAAGTCGGGCGGGCTTCCGCGATGGAGGCCACGGCAATGGCCACGTGGTCGATGCTGAATTCGGACATGGTGGAATCGGTCGTCATGGGAAGCGGCCGAGCCCACGAGGTTTCAGGGGGTCGGCCGAGTTCTTGCTGTTTCGGCTGACCGTAAGCTAACACGGGACCCGGGGTACGACCACGGCCCCGGCCCCGGGACAAGGAGAAAGAGAATGTCGGACGTCAAGCCGATCGCAGTGACGGACGCGAACTTCGCTGACGAGATCGAACAGGGCGAAGGCCTCGCGATCGTGGATTTCTGGGCGGAATGGTGCGGCCCGTGCCGGATGGTGGCGCCGATC
Source organism: uncultured bacterium (assembly GCA_937907535.1). Taxonomy (GTDB): domain Bacteria; phylum Gemmatimonadota; class Gemmatimonadetes; order Longimicrobiales; family RSA9; genus CALCID01. The sequence continues at coordinate 2,032 of CALCID010000024.1, forward strand.
GTGGACGAGATCGCCAACGAGTACGCGGGCCGGGTGAAGGTGGCGAAGCTGGACGTGGACTCGAACCACCAGACGACGGCGCGGTTCAACGTGCGGTCGATCCCGAGCATCCTGTTCTTCAAGGACGGGCGGCACGTGGACACGGTGGTGGGCGCGGTGCCGAAGGCGCATCTGGAGCGGAAGATCCAGGAGCATCTCTGACGCCCCCTTGCTCGTGGGGCGAGCGCGCGGCAGATTAGGGACGGCTCCCCTCCCCGGAGTAGCGGGAGCCATCGCCCGAGCCGCGTATGATCGAGCGCTTTCCCCACGAGCAGTCCTACCTTCAGCGGACGAAGCTCCGCTACGTCAACCTCCCGAATCTGCTGAACGATGGAAAGCTCGACCGGCTGGCCCGGGTACCGGGGTACGTGGCCCTGTATCTCGGTGATGCGGTCGATCTGATCTTTCTGCTTCATGGCGAGCCGGCAACTGCGGCGCGGGTGAGCGCGCGCGGGCGCGCGGTGGTATCGGTGCGCAGCGTGCTGGACCGCGCGAACGCAGCGGTGGAGCGGGCCTACGTAGCGTACCATGGGGCGCCGGTGGACCAGCTCGCGGCGATGCTGGCCACGATCCGCGGGGAGCCGGTGCTCACGGCCTCGGAGCTGAACCCGGCGCAGCCGGGGCGGATGTTCACCATGCTCCGGGAGCGCCGGTTCGACGGCGTACTCGAGGTACGGGAGGGGACGGCGGCGCACTACCTGGTCCTCGAGAACGGTCTGCCGAAGTCGACGTACCTCGTGGACCGGCGACCGGGGGAGACGGATGCGGACGCGCTGGCCCGGTTGTTCGACCGGGACCGGGCCCGGGGCCTCACCGTTGCGGCGTACCCACGGCTGGAGGGGTTCCCGATCCAGGCGCCGATCGCCCTCGTGCAGCTCTACAGCCGGATCATCCGCGAGGCCGTGGAAGCCGTCGGGGCGCGGATCGGGACGGCACAGGCGAATACGTTCTTCAGCGAAGCGCTGGAGCGGGCCCGGGCGAGACATCCGGCTCTGGCCACGTACCGGCTCGGTCCGGACGGGCGGGTGGAGAGCGACCCGATCGATCCGCCCGAAGCGGTAACGGCGGCCGTCGCCGAGTGGCTCGGCGATGCGCTGTTGCGGGCGGAGCGGGCCGGGGCGATCGACGGCCTGGAGGTCCTTGCCCGTATCACCCGGGGCCACCGGTACGCGCTCGACGCGCAGGGGTTCTTCCGCTGGTTGCCGAGCGGCCTGTCGGAGTGAGCCGGCCGCGCCCCGCCGGATCCTTCCCACCTGGTGTAAGTATATGTCATTGCTATATATTGTGAGCACTCCCATCGGGAATCTCGGGGACATCACCTACCGTGCGGTCGAGGTGCTCGGCCAGGTCGACTGCGTCCTGGCGGAGGACACGCGGCGGACGTCGATCCTGATGAAGCACTACGGTCTTACGACGCCGCTGGTCTCGCTGCACGCGCACAACGAGGCGGCGCGCACGAGGGTGATCCTGGAGCGGCTCGGAGCGGGGCAGTCCCTGGCGCTGGTGTCGGATGCGGGAACGCCCCTGGTGTCCGATCCGGGCGCGCGGATCGTGCGAGCGGTGATCGAGGCGGGGCACGAGGTGGTGCCGATCCCGGGCGCGTCGGCGGTGCTGGCCGCGCTGGTGGCGTCGGGGCTGGAGCCGGAGCCGTTCACGTTCTTCGGGTTCCTGCCCCGATCCGGGCCGGAGCGGACGAAGCGGCTGGAAGCCATCGCGGCGCTGGACCACACGGCGGTGATCTACGAAGCGCCAGGGCGGTTGGTCCGGCTCCTGCACGGGCTGCTGGAATGCTGTGGTACCGACCGGCGGGTCGTTGTGGCCCGGGAGCTGACCAAGGTGCACGAGACGTTCTTCCGCGGAACATTGGCCGATGCGGCCGCCTATTACGAGCGAGAAGCCGTCCGGGGCGAAGTCGTGGTCGTACTGGCCGGGCGCGAAGAGTCGCGGGTCGGTGAGGCGGAAGCCGGGGACGACGCTGCGCGGGACCTGGCCCGGGCGCTGCTCGCCGAGGGGCAGCGGCCGAGCGCGGTCGCGCGGGAGCTCGTGGCGCGCCTCGGCATGCCGCGCAATCGTGCGTACGAGATCGTCCTTGCGGTGGATCGCGGGGATGGAGGAGACCGACCCTGATGCCGCAGTTGTTCCAGCTGCTCCTGATCGCGCTGATCCCGTTCATCGGCCCGATCACGTCCGGTCTCGCCGCGCAGCAGGCGCGGCCGGGCGGGGCCATGACGATCGTGCAGTTGCAGTACGACGGAGGAGGCGACTGGTACGCGAATCCGTCGGCGCTGCCGAACCTGCTGAGTTTCATCCGAGAGCGCACGAACCTCCCGGTGGAGACGCGTCCCGTCACGTTGAAGCTGACGGATCCGGCCATCTGGAACTATCCGTACCTGTACATGACGGGTCACGGGAACGTGCGGTTCACGGATGAGGAGGTCGAGATCCTGCGGCGCTACCTGACGTCCGGGGGGTTCCTGCACGCGGACGACAACTACGGGCTGGACGAGAGCTTCCGGCGCGAGATGCGGCGGGTGTTCCCGGACCAGGAGCTGGTGGAGCTGCCGGCGGACCATCCGATCTATCACGTCTTCTACGATTTCCCGAAGGGCCTGCCGAAGATCCACGAGCACGACGGGAAGCCGGCGCAAGGGTTCGGGCTGTTCCACAACGGGCGGCTGGTCGTGTACTACACCTACGAGACGGACCTGGGGGATGGCTGGGAGGACGAGCAGGTGCACGGGAACCCGCCCCAGGTCCGTGAGCAGGCGCTGCGGATGGGCCTGAACGTCTTCCTCTACGCTCTATCGCAGGTGGTACCATGAGTCCGGCCGGCCAGAGGTTGTGGAGCCTGATCCGCGCCGCCCGACGGCGGGTGCGGCGGGATGCGTGGCTTGCGGTGTTGTGTGTGGCGGGCGCGGTCGTGCCGGTGTTGCTGCTGGCCACGTGGGCGCTCGTGGGGACGCGGGGCTGGCCCGCGCCGAGCGCGGCGCCGCTGGTGCTGGAGATCGTGGCGGCCGCGGTTTGCGTGGCCATTGCGTGGTGGGTGGGGCGGCGGTGGGTCGCGGGCGTGGACGAGCGGCGGATCGCGGCGGCTGCGGAGGCGCGGCGGGGGCTGCCGGAGGGTAGCGTTCGCGGGGTGCTGGAGTTGAGCCGGTCGCTTCCGGAGGGGACGTCGCCCGCGCTGTTCAGCCACGCGGAAGCGGCGGTGGCGAGGGAGCTGGCGGGCGCCACGGAGGTGGAGCTCTCGGGGGAGCTGGGCGAGCTCGCGCGGCGGCGACGCAAGCGGGCGGTGGCTGCGTTCTCGGGACTCGCGGTGCTCGTGCTGCTCCTCGGATTCATTTCGCCCGAGCGGAGCCGGGCGGGGTGGACGCCGCTGCTCAACCCCCTAGCCCACCTGACGCCGCCGGCCCTGCCTGCACTGGTGGTGCGGCCGGGGGACGCGGAGGTCCCGCGGGGCGGTTCGCTGGATGTGCGTGTCGGCGCACCCGGCCGCGGCTCGGTGACGCTGCGGTGGCGCTCGGCCGGTGACGTGCCACGGCAACGGACGCTCGCCGTCACCGAGGGCGAGGCGACGACGCGCCTGGCCGGGATCGATGCGCCGCTGATCTACTGGGTCGTGGCGCCGGACGGGGCGGTGAGCGACACGTTCCGGGTCCGGCCGGTGGATCCGATGCTCGTCTCCGACCTCGTGATCGACGTGGTCTACCCGGCGTACCTGGGGCGGGAGGCGGAGCGGTTCGAGGGCGAGACGCCCGTGCTCCGGATTCCCGCGGGGACCGAGCTGCGGGTCCGCGGCCGGGCGACGAGGGAAGTGGCCAGCGCCGCGCTGGTGCACGCGGACGGGCATACCCAGGTCCAGCTCGCGGTCAGCGCGGACCGATTCAGCGGCCGCTGGACGCCGCGGACGAGCGGTCTCTACGAGTGGCGGGTGACCGACGGGAACGGCGCATCGCCCATGGTGCCGCTGATGCCGCTCGAGCTGGAGATCGTGCCGGACAGCGTGCCCCTGGTCGAGATCACGTATCCCGGCCGGGACACGGTGCTCGGGCCGAACATGCAGCAGCCGCTGCTGATCGACGCCAGGGACGACCACGGCTTGCGTGCGGCTACGCTGGTGAGCTGGCGGGTGAGCGCCTTCGGGCAGCGGGACCCGGCGGTGGAGTTGGCCATCCCGCTGGACGGCGTGCCCGACCGCGTGTCGCTCCAGGCGGTACTGGATGCGACGGAGCGGCGCCTGCTCCCCGGCGACACGCTCTACTATCACGTGCGCGTCACGGACAACTCGCCCGGCGGACAGGTCGGCGTTTCGGAGACGTACCGGCTACGCCTGCCGAGCATGACGGAGCTGCGGCGGCAGGCGGACGAGGAGGCGGCGAGCCTCGTGGATGAAGCGGAATCGCTGGCGCGCTCGGCGCGGGAGCTCGGGGAGGCCACGAGGGATCTCCGGCGGAGGTCCAGTACGGCCGGGGGATCCGGGTCGGGACAGTCCGGGCGTTCGACGGCGCGAGGCGAGCGCCCGGGCGCCACGAACGGCGCCCGGCAGGGCATGGAGTATCGCCAGGCCGAGGCCGCCCGACAGTTGCTGGAGCGCCAGGAGGCGATGATCAGCAAGGTCGAGGAGATGCGGGAGCGGCTGGACGCGCTGGACCGGGCCATGCGCGCCGCCGGGCTCCAGGACCCGCAGCTCCAGGAACGCCTCCACGAGCTGCGACAGCTCTACGACCAGGTGCTGACCCCGGAGTTGCGCCAGAGGCTGAACGAGCTCCGGCAGGCGCTCGAGAACCTCGACCCGCAGCAGATGCAGCAGGCGCTGGAGCAGCTCGCGGAGAACCAGGATGAGCTGCGCCAGCGGATGGAGCAGAGCCTCGAGCTCCTGCGCCGGGCGGCCGCGGAGCAGCAGATGAACGCCCTGGCCCAGGAGGCGAAGGAGCTGGCTCGCCAGCAGCAGGCGCTGGCGGAGGCGATGAAGCAGGAGGGCACGCTGTCGCCGGAGCGTGCGCAGCAGCAGGCCGAGCTGGCACAGCGGGCCGAAGCGCTGAACCAGGCGCTGGAGCGCTTGAGGGAGCAGCTCCAACAGCAGGGAGAGACGCGGGCCGCGGAGCAGACCGCCGAGGCGCAGGAGCTGGTCGAGGATGCGAAGGAGGGGATGACCCGGGCGGAGCAGCTCGCTCAGTTGCCCCAACCCCGGCTACCGTCGATCCAGCGGGAGCAGGGGCAGGACCAGGCGAACCCGACCGGCCAGCAGCAGGGTCAGCAACAAGGCCGGCAGGGCCAGCAGGGCCAGGACCAGGGCCAGCAACAGGGCCAGGAGCAGGGTCAACAGGGGCAGCAAGGTCAGCAAGGTCAGCAGGGGCAACAAGGCCAGCAGGGTCAGCAGGGGCAACAAGGTCAGCAGGGTCAGCAGGGGCAACAAGGCCAGCAGGGCGAGCAGCAGGGGCAGCAAGGGCAACAAGGTCAACAAGGCGAGCAGGGGCAACAGGGTCAGCAAGGCCAGCAGGGCCAACAGCAGGGCCAGCAGGGTCAGCAGGGCGAGGAGGCCGGACGCCAGCAGGGCGGCATGGGCGGCCAGCGGCCCGGCGAGCAGGCGGGTCAGATGGCCGAGCAGGCCGCGGCGAAGCTGGAGCAGGCCGCGAGGTCGCTCGACGCGGCGCGGCAGGAAATGGCCCAGGCGTGGAAGGAGGAAGTGCAGCAGGCGGTCCAGCAGGCCACGCAGGAGGCGCTCTCCCTCGCCGAGCGGCAGCTTGCCCTCAAGGACTGGATGGCGCAGGCAGAGGAGAGCGGAGCGCAGGTCGGGAGCCAGGAGATGCAGGCGATCCGCTCCGAGCAGGCCGCCCTGCAGCAGGGGCTCCAGGCGCTGGGCCGGAACCTGTCGGAGGCGGGGCAGCGCTCGGCGCTGATGAACCGGGAGGTGGGCGCCGCGCTCGGGCGCGCGATGCTGAGCATGCAGCAGACGCTGGACGCCATGTCCGGGAACGATGGGCCGCCGCGGGTACCGACGGCGGAAGCGGCGCGGACGGTGGAGGCGCTGAACCGGCTCGCCTTGGCGCTGGCGGAGAACGGGGAGCAGATCGCGCAGAGCCAGACGGGCACGGGGCTCCAGGAAGCGCTGGAGCAGCTCACGGACCTGGCCAGGCAGCAGGGCTCGCTGAACGGGCAGTCGAACTCGCTCCTGCCGCTGGACCTCTCGCCGCAGGCGCTGAGCCGCCAGTTGCGCGATCTCGCGGAACAGCAGCGGGAGATCGCGGACAAGCTCGGCGGCATGAACGACATGATGGGCGGGCGCGAGGACGTGCTGGGGCGGCTCGATGAGCTGGCCCGGGAGGCGGAGCGGATCGCCCAGGAGCTGGCCGGCGGGCGGCTGAACCCGGAGATCCTGGCGCGCCAGGAGCGGCTCTTCCATCGGCTCCTGGACGCGGGCCGCACGCTGGAGCGGGACGAAGTGGCGGACGAGCGGCAAGCGCAGCGTCCGGGGAACGTGGCGCCGTCGCTCGCGGGCCCGCTGGATCCGCGGCTCCTCGAGGGCGGGCCGCGGTACCCGGCGCCGACGCCCGAGCAGCTGCGGGATCTGCCGCCGGCGTACCGGCGATTGATCCTGGATTACTTCGACCGTCTGAACCGGGGCCATACGGAGGCCCGGGCGAGGGAGAGCCGATGACGGAAGAGGCATCCGGGCGTCGACGTCGAGCGCGGATCCGCCGCGCCGCGGTCCGGGGCTGGGGCATGGCGCTCCTGGCGCTGTGCACGGCGCTGGACGGGGTTGCGCAGGACGCGCAGGGGCGTGGCGGTTCGGAGATCCGGCTGCTACAGGAGGCGGCGGCGCTCGAAGCGGCCGGGGACTATGCGGGAGCGGAGAGGGTCGTGAGGGCGGTGCTGGAGGATCGGCCGACGTCGCTCAGCGCGATCCTCTCGCTGGAGCGCCTGCTGCGCGTACAGGGCCGGCTCGAGGAGCTGATCCCGGCGCTACAGCGGATGTTGACGGCGGACCAGACGTCCACGGTCGGACACCAGATGCTGGTGCGGACGTACTCGGCGCTGAACCGACTGGAGGACATGGAGCGCGCGGCGGAGCGCTGGATGCGGGCCATGCCGCGACTGGAGACGCCGTACCGGGAGGTTGCGCGGGTGTGGCAGGCGCGGAGGCAGTACGGGCGGGCCATCCAGGTGCTGGAGCGTGGGCGGGAGCGGGTCGGCCGGCCGGATGCGCTCGCGCTCGAACTCGGGGATGTGTACGTGGAGGAGGGGGATCTGGAGCGGGCGGTGGATGAGTGGAGCCGTGCCATCGGGCCCGAGGGGCGAGGCTATACGCTGGTCAAGCGGCGGCTGATGGCGCTGCCGGATGGCGGTGCGCAGTTGATCCCCGGTCTCATCGAATCCCTGGAGCGGCCGCCGGCATCAGTGGGACGGCTCCGGGCGGCGACGGATCTGGCGGTGGATGCGGGCCTGGAGCCGAAAGCGGAGTCGCTGGCGAAGCAGGTGGCCGCACAAATCGTCGGAGCGGAGCGGCACATCTTCCTGGTGGAGATCGGGCGGCGGGCGGAGGGAGCACGGCTGCCCCGACTGGCGTACTGGGCGTACTCGGAGCTGCTCGAGATGGAGGCGCCGGAGGAGCAGCTCCTGACGGTCCGGAGCCGGCTCGCGAGCCTGGCGCTGGCGGTGGGAGACACGGCCCGGGCGCGGGAGAGCTACCAGATCCTGGAGAAGGCGTTCGCCGCGGGCTCGCCGGAGCGTCGGGAGGCCGCGGCGTTCCGGATCGAGCTGGCGGCCCGGGAGGAAGGCGGGGAGCGCGCGCTGGAGGCGTTCGAGTCCTTCCGGCGCGAGTTCCCGGATGCGCCGGAGCTGGACCGGCTCGGCGCGGCGGTCGGCAACCGGCTCCTTGCGGAAGGGAAGCTGGACGAGGCGGAGCGGCTGCTCCGGAGCGTGACGGGTCCGCGCTCGAGCATGGCGCGGGGCCGGCTGGCGCTGCGCAAGGGCGACCTGCAGGGAGCGCGGTCCGCGTTCCTGACCGCGGCGCAGGCGCTGAGCGGCGCGGAGGCGACGGAGACGATCGCGCTGGCCACGATGCTCGGCCGACTGTCGAGCGCGGCGGGCGAGGTCCTGGGCCGGGCCAGTACCGAGCTGGCGAACGGGCGTGCACACGAGGCGGTGGCGGTGCTGGTGGGCGGCACACAGGGGCTGTCGGCCGGCGAACGGTCGGTCTTGCTCGACCATGCCGCGTCGCTCGCGGACCGGGCCGGGCTCGCCGAGGAGGCCGAGCGGATCCGGCGAACGATCATAACGGATTACGCGCAGTTTCCCGAAGCGCCGGCGGCGCTGCTCGCCCTGGCGAGAGCGCTGGCCGGGCGCGAAGATCGGGTGGCGGAGGCGCGGGAACTCCTGGAGCGCCTCATCCTCGATCATCCGCGGAGCGCCCTCGTGCCCCAGGCCCGGCGCGAGCTGGACCGGCTGCAAGGGCGTGTTCCGAGTTCTTGATGCAGTAGCAGTAAGGAAGTAGTCCCGATGCGTTTTCTCCTCGTTTCCCTCCTGGTCACGGCGCTCGCCACGGCCCCGGCACAGTCGCAGTACCTGCTCGTGCCCATGGATGATGCCCAGACGAATCATCTCAAGGCGTACGGCTTGACGTACTGGACGCTCCAGCAGGGACTGACCGCGGAGTGGCTCCTGAACTACCGGTCGGGCTCGTTCCTGCTCCCGGACCGTCCGGAAGTCAGGCGAGAGGCGGCGCTCCGCGGGGTGGCGGTGGAGCCGGCGTCGGCGGGCCAGGTGGCCGAGATCCGGGCGACGATCGAGGAAAGCAACATGGAGAGCATCATCCTCGAAAAGGCGCCCAAGATCGCGGTGTACACGCCGCCGAACAGTCCGCCGTGGGACGATGCGGTGACCCTGGCGCTGGTGTACGCGGGGATCCCGTACGACAAGGTGTGGGACGAGGAAGTGCTCCAGGGCCGGCTCCGGGAGTACGAATGGCTGCATCTGCACCACGAAGACTTCACCGGCCAGTACTCGAAGTTCTACATCAACTACGCCGGTGCGCCTTGGCTCCAGGAAGAGGTGGAGCGGAACGAAGCCGTGGCGCGGCAGTTCGGCTATCCGAACACACCGGAATTGAAGAAGGCGGTGGCGGAGGAGATCCGTCGGTACGTGGCCCAGGGCGGGTTCCTGTTCGCCATGTGCACGGCCACGGAAACCCTCGAGCTCGCGCTGGCGGCGGTGGGGGTGGACATTGCCGCGCCGTTCGCGGACGGGACGCCGGCTGACCCGGACGCGAGCTCCAAGATGCAGTGGGATCGGACCATGGCGTTCGAGGGCGCCGACGTCCAGGTGAACCCGGGCGTGAACGCGTTCAGCGACATCGACGGCCACCAGGTGAACACGCCGTGGCGGCAGCCGCTCGGGGCGTTCACGCTGTTCGAGTTCAGCGCCAAGTTCGATCCGGTCCCGTCGATGCTCGTCCAGAACCACCAGAACGTGCTGTCGGACTTCTACGGCTTGACCACGTCGTTCCGGAAGGACCGACTGAAGCCCGGGGTGATCGTGCTGGCGGAAGAGGAGGGCACGGGCTGGACGAAGTACATCCACGGGAAGTACGGGGAAGGGACGTGGACGTTCCTGGGCGGGCACGATCCCGAAGACCCGCAGCACCAGATCGGGGATCCGCCGACGGACCTGGACATGTACCCGAACTCTCCCGGGTACCGGCTGATCCTGAACAACGTGCTGTTCCCGGCGGCGAAGAAGAAGACGCTGAAGACGTGAGGGCGGCCGGGGCGCGCCGAGGCCGGGGTTCCGGGCCTGGCGGCCGAATGGGTCGCGGGCCCGGGGCAGACGGCCACGGGATTGGAGAGGGGCGGTCGTGCGGCAGCACGGCCGCCCCTTCTGGCACGGGGCGGATGTTTCGGTGTACCTTCGTGCCGGGGGCCAGGGAGCCGTAGTCAGCATCGATTCGGAGAGCCGGTGGGCCAGGATCTGTACCTGAGCCGCGGGGCCGCGGCGAAGATTCGGGCGGAGATCGCACGCGCGCGAGGCAACGAGGTATGCTTCGTGGCGACGGTCTCCGAGGACGGCGCGGTGGTGGAGCCGCGGGTGGTGGCGCGGGGGCACCGGACGGCGGTCCTCGCCGCGGTGCAGGATGCCGAGCCCGGGAGCGTGGTGATCCACAACCATCCTTCGGGGGACCTGACGCCCTCGAGCGCGGACCTGGAGGTGGCGGCGGCGCTCTACGAGATGGGCGTGGGGCTGGCCATCACGGACAACGGGGCGAGCGAGTTGTACGTGGTGGTGGAGCCCCGGCAGGTCCGGGAGTACACGTGGCTCGACGAGGAGGAGGTCGCCGCGGTCCTGGCGCCGGGCGGGCCCATCGGGAAGTGGCACGGCTCGTATGAGGACCGGCCGACGCAACGGGCGATGGCGAAGCTCGTGGCGCGGTCCTACAACGAGGGCGGTGTGGCGCTGGTCGAAGCGGGCACGGGGACGGGGAAGTCGATCGCGTACCTGGTGCCGGCGATCCAATGGGCGCTGGCGAACCGGGAGCGGACGATCGTGTCGACGAACACGATCAACCTCCAGGAGCAGCTGGTGGGGAAGGACCTTCCGTTCCTGCGGAAGGCTTTGGGTGCGCCGTTCCGGTTCGCGATGGTGAAGGGCCGGCGGAACTACGTGTCGATCCGGCGGGCGCGGCTGGCGTCGGTGCATCAGGCGCAGCTCTTCGAGGGCGCCCAGCGGGCGGAGCTGGAGGCGATCGTGGAATGGCTGCGCACGACGCGGGACGGCTCGCTCCAGGACCTGCCTTTCGAGCCGAGTGCGGAGGTTTGGGACGAGGTGGCGAGCGAGTCGGACGTCTGCCTGCGTGCGCGCTGCCCACACTTCGAGGAGTGCTTCTATCAACGGTCGCGGCGGGACGCTGCGGGGGCGGACGTGCTGGTGGTGAACCATCACCTGCTCTTCAGCGATCTGGCGGTTCGCCGGGCGCAGGGGAACTACACGGCGCCGGCGGTGCTGCCGCCGTACCGGCGGGTGATCCTGGACGAGGCGCACAATCTGGAGGATGCGGCCACGTCCCACCTCGGCGCGGCGGTGTCCCGGCGGGGGCTGTTCCGGCTGTTGGCGCGGCTGGACCGTCGGGGTCGGGGGATCCTGGCCGCGGTGGAGGAGCGGCTGCGGGCGGGGCGGGACGACCTCCTCCAGCAGGACGCGCTACGGCGGATCGGCGCGGAGCTCCGTCCGCAGGTGGAGCGGCTGCGGGAGCACGCGGCGGAGCTGTTCATCCGGCTGGAGACGGCCGCGGGGCGGATGGAGGACGGGATGCTCCGGCTGGATGTGAGGGCGGATGCGGTGCCCGGGCTCGACGAGCCGTTGGAGGGCGTGCTCGTAGGGATCGCGGAGCTGGCTCGCGGGCTCGACCGGTTGCGGGAGAGCCTGCAGGTGGACACCCGGTGGCAGGAAGCGCTCGCGGAGCAGCTGTTGGAGCTGGATGCGGCGGCGGGACGGTTGAGGGCCGTGGGCGAGGCGCTGCGAATGGCGCTGGAGCCGGGACCGGACACGCAAGCGATGGTGCGCTGGGTGGAGCGGCGGGGTGGGGGCGAGGGGAAGGAGCCGAACGTGGTGGTGAACGCGGCGCCGGTGGATCTCTCGGACACGCTGAGGGAGGCGCTGTTCGAGCGGGTGGACACGGCGGTGCTGACCTCGGCCACGCTGGCCACCCGGGACGGCTTCGAGTTCCTGCGGGGACGGATCGGGCTGAACGGCGGGGGGATGCGTCTCGAAGAGGCGGTCTTCCCATCGCCGTTCGATTTCGAGAGTCAGACGCTGGTGGTGGTGCCGACGGACCTGCCGGAACCGAAGGGGGAGCAGAGCGCAGCGTACGACCGGGCGACGGCGGATGTGGTGGAGGACCTGGCGGAGGCGAGCGACGGCGGGGTGTTCGTGCTGTTCACGTCGTACCGGTCGCTGCGGGCGGTGGCCATGGACCTGAGGCGGCGACGGATCGATGGCCGCTGGCCGCTCTTCGTGCAGGGGGAGCGTCCGCGCACGCAGCTGCTCGGGGAGTTCGTGCAGAGTGGGCGGGGGATCCTGCTCGGGGTGGCGTCGTTCTGGGAAGGCGTGGACGTGCCGGGCGAGCCGTTGCGGGCGCTGGTGCTGGCGAAGCTGCCGTTCAAGGTGCCGAGCGAGCCGCTCACGGCCGCGCGGCTGGAGGCGGTGGAGCGGGAGGGGGGCAACTCGTTCCGGGATTTCATGCTGCCGCACGCCGCGCTCCGGCTGAAGCAGGGATTCGGGCGGCTTATCCGGTCCCGGGGCGACCGGGGCGTGGTGGTGCTGCTCGACCGGCGAGTCATGGAGAAGACGTACGGGCGCTATCTGCTGGAATCGCTGCCGCCGGCGCCGCTGCGGGTGGGGAGGTGGGGGGAGCTTCGGGAAGACGTGCGCCGGTTCTATGCGATGCGGGCCGAGGAGTGGCCGGTGGAGGCCTGAGGCCGGCCGAGGCGGGGGCGTGGGGTGGCGGCGGGGGCCGTGGGGAATTACCATGTCGGCATGACCGACAGCCGGGTGTTCGGAGCGATGGAGCCGAAGCCATCCAAGATCGTCTGCGTGGGGCGGAACTACGTGGGCCACGCGCGGGAGTTGGGGAACGATGTGCCGGAGCGGCCGCTGATCTTCCTGAAGCCGCCGTCATCGCTGTGCGGGGCGGGCGACGCGATCCGATTGCCCGCGGTATCGAGCCGGGTCGAGCACGAGGCGGAGATCGGCGTGGTGATCGGGCGGCGGGCGAAGGCCGTGCGGGCGGAAGACGCGCTAGAGGTGGTCGCGGGTTACGTCGCATTGAACGACGTGACGGCGCGCGACCTCCAGCGCATGGACGACCAGTGGACGCGGGCGAAGGGGTTCGACACTTTCTGCCCGGTGGGACCGATGTACCCCGCGGACGGGGTGGACTGGCGCGATCTGGAGGTGGTGGGGCGGGTGAACGGCGAGATCCGGCAGCGGGGCCGGGCATCGGAGATGGCGTTCGGGATCCCGGAGCTGATCGCGTACATCAGCGGGATCATGACGCTGGAGCCGGGGGACCTGATCGCGACGGGGACGCCGGAGGGCGTGGGTCCGCTGAAGGCGGGGGACGAAGTCGAGGTCGAGATCGTCGGGCTGAGCCGGGTCCGGAACCCGGTGGTGGGGCCGTGAGCGCGGGGCGCGCCGGCGGGGTGTGCTTCTTGCCCCGGTGAAGCGAACCGGGGCGGCGTGAGACGAGGAGACATGTTGAGACTGGCGAGGCGGTTGGAGTCGTTTCCGGCCTATCCACTGGCCGATGTGCCGGAAATCAAGCGGCGGCTGAAGGCGGAGGGGGTGGATGTGATCGACCTGGGCGCCGGGGACGCGGATCTGCCGCCCCCCCCGGCGGCGGTGCAGGCGCTGCGGGAGGCGCTCGCGGATCCGGGGATGAGCCGCTATCCGTTCCAGCTCGGGCTGCCGGGGTTCCGGGAGGGCGTGGCGGTGTGGATGGAGCGCCGGTTCGGCGTGCGGCTCGACCCGTATCGGGAGATCCTGCCGTTGATCGGGTCCAAGGAAGGGATCGCGCACGTGGCGCTGTGCTTCGTGGACCCGGGGGACGCGACGGTGCTCCCGGACCCGGGCTATCAACCGTACGTCGGGGGGACGCTGCTCGCGGGTGGAGAGCCGTACGTGGTCCCGCTCCGTCCGGAGCACGACTTCCTGATCCCGCTGGATGAGATCCCGGAGGACGTGGCGCGGCGCACGCGGATTCTGTACCTGAACTATCCGAACAACCCGACGGCGGCGTCGGCGCCGCGGGAGTACCTGGAAGCGGCGGTCGCGTTCTGCCGGGAGCGGGGCGCGCTCCTCGTCTACGACAACGCGTACAGCGAGATCGCCTTCGATGGGTACCGCCCGCCGAGCATCCTGGAGATCGAGGGGGCGCGGGATGTTGCGCTCGAGTTCCACTCGTTCTCGAAGACGTACAACATGACGGGGTGGCGGATCGGGTGGGTCGCGGGGGGCGAGGCGGCGATCAAGGCGCTGCAACGGGTGAAGTCGTTCGTGGATACGGGCGCGTTCCTGGCGGTGCAGGCGGCGGCCCGGGCCGCGCTGGAGAGCTATGACGAGTGGGTGCCGGGGAACGTGGCCGCGTTCCGGGAGCGGCGGGACGCGCTGGTGGCGGCTCTGCGCTCGGCGGGATTCGATGCGCGGGCGCCCCAGGCCACGATGTACCTGTGGGTCCCGGTACCGGGCGGAGCCGCCTCGGAAGCGTTCGCCCGGCGGGCGCTCCTGGAGCAAGGGGTGGTGGTCATGCCAGGCGCGGCGCTGGGTCCGGGCGGGGAGGGATTCATCCGGATCGCGCTCACGCAACCGCCGGCTCGGCTGGAGGAAGCGGCCTCGCGGCTCGGCCGTCTCCTCTGAGGCGGCCGGAACTGGCCGAGCCCGGCCGGTTTAGAAGGGGAACGATGAACGCTCCCGCCCTGGTCCGATCTCCCGCGCAGCCCGCGCACCAGCCGCCGACGCTGCCGAGTCCAGGCGGCAACCGCAGGCGGCCATCCTACCGGCGGGCCCTCGCCGTCGGACTGGGCGTTTCGCTCGTCATCAACATCATCGCCATAATCCTGGCCGGCCGGTGGCTGTACACGGAGCGGCCGCCGGCGCCCGTCGGGCGTGCGCCGGGCGCGGCCGATCGACCGTTGCAGGGCATGCGCGTCTACCAGCTCGCGGAAGGGGCGCCGCCGCTCGAGGAGGAGGCGGAGCGCCCGGAGGAGCGGCAGGTGGACCCGCGGGTGACCACGCCGCCGCAGGCGGGACCGGGCGCGGCGGGTGGGGCCGGGGGAGAGGTCGAACAGGGCCCCCCGACGGTGGTGCCGCGGGCCGTGGACAGGATCCGCACACCGCTCCGGGACGAACGGCTCTGGGCCATGCCCAGCGACCGGCCCCCTCCGCTCAAGTCGGAGGAGGAGTTGATGCTCGAGCGGGTCTACGGCAAGCTCGGGCAGTTGAACGACTCGCTCATGGCCGAGGCCGAGGCGCGTCGCCGTGCGACGGACTGGACCATCAAGGGCGAGGACGGGAAGCGTTGGGGGATCTCGCCGGCGGGGCTGCACCTGGGCGGGATCACCGTGCCTCTGCCGGCGCTCGGACTCCCGTCCTCCCGCGAGGATGCACGGAACCGGCTCCGGGAGTGGGGGGAGATTCAGGACCAGGCGGACCGGGCGCGGGTGCGGGACCGGTTCGACGAGCGGGCGAAAGCGATCCGGGAGCGGCGTGACCGGGAGCGGGAAGCCCAGCGGAAGCCGCCGCCGGACGGGTCCCAGTGACTTCGAGGCGCTCGGCAGTCCCTGGTCTATGACTTGCACCGTTCTGCTGCGGAGCGTGGAGTCAACGTCTGCGGCAGAGTCGGCATGGGACGGGACGCCGGAGCGGACATTCGAGCACTGTTGATCGGTACGGCGGCCGGGCTGGCCCTGGGCGCCGCGTTCGGGCGGCGCTACGGCGGCATTCGGGAAATCCGGCTGATCCGCGAGCTCGCGCGCATCGAGGAGCGGATCGTGGATCGGTTCATGGAGGATCCGATCCTCTCGCAGCGGCCGCTGGACGTTGCCGCGCTCACCCCGAGGGTCATCGAGCTCACGGGCACGGTCCAGGATGAGGACGAGGCGGATCGTGCGGTTGCGCTGGCGCAGGAGGCGTCTGGCGCGACCACGGTGGTGAACCGGCTCGACGTGGCGGTCGAGGAGGAGCACGCGCTACGGACGCGGCTGCGGAACGAGGCGGAGGCTCTGGCGGGTACGGGCGCAGGACGGCTGACGCAGCTCGGGGTGGGAACCGGGCGGCGTCGCCAGGGGCGGGAGACGGAGCCGGACCGGCCGGACGACAAGGTCCGGCTCGTGACCCGGGCCCTGGGCGTGAACCGGATGGAGGAAGCCGCAGGCGACGACGTGGCGAAGCTCTCGCCGGCGGTGGAAGGTCACACCACGGGGCCGGCCGCGCCGACGGACCGGGGTACGGTAGAGGACGCGTCTCACCGCCGGCTGGGGAACGTACCCGAGGAGCCGATCCAGGATCTCAACCCGTCGGCGGGCGTGCTCGACGACATGAAGAAGGGCACCCGCCTCACGCTGGAGCAGTCGGGCCTCGACCTGGAAGGCGGGTCGAGCGCCGCGGAGGCCGGCTGAGCCGACGTCGCCCGGGATCCGAATTTCCCAGAAAAACACAGCCGGCCGCGCGGGGTATGAGGCGGCTCGCCGGTCATTGACGACCGCGGGCGCCGTGCGCTAACCTACGTTTTTCGAATTCGACCCGATCTCCTTGGTGGATATGACGGAGCCACTCTCGCCGCAATACGACCCTCGAAGCATCGAGGGACCGCTCTATCGGGAATGGGAATCGCGCGGCTACTTCCGGGCGGAGGCCCGGGACGTGCTCGAAGGGGGCCGCGAGCCGTACGTGATCGTGATCCCGCCGCCGAACGTGACGTCCGTGCTGCACATGGGGCACGGGCTGAACAACACCATCCAGGACGTGCTCGTACGGTGGCGCCGGATGCAGGGCCGGGAGACGCTGTGGGTTCCGGGCACGGACCACGCGGGGATCGCCACGCAGAACGTGGTAGAGCGGCAACTCGCGGCGGAGGGGAAGACGCGCTGGGACCTGGGCCGGGAGGCATTCGAGCAGCGGGTCTGGCAGTGGGTGGACTCCACGGGCTCCAGGATCCTGAACCAGCTCCGGTCGATCGGCGCGTCGTGCGACTGGTCGCGGACGCGCTTCACGCTGGAGCCGGGGCTCTCCCGGGCGGTGCGTGAAGTCTTCGTGCGGCTCTACGAGAAGGGGCTGATCTACCGGGGGCACTACATCATCAACTGGTGCCCGCGCTGCCTCACGGCGCTGTCGAACGAGGAAGCGGAGCCGGAGGAGACGGAGGGCAAGCTGTACTATCTGCGGTATCCGGTGGTGGGCGACCCGCCGCCGGGTCTACCGCGGCTCCCGGACGGGCGGGGGTACGTGGTGGTGGCCACGACCCGGCCGGAGACGATCCTCGGCGACACGGCGGTGGCGGTGCACCCGGAGGACGAGCGTTACCGGGCGCTGGTGGGGCGTGAGCTCGAGCTGCCTTTGACCGGGCGCAGGATCCCGGTGGTGGCGGACGAGTACGTGGACATGGAGTTCGGCTCGGGCGCGGTGAAGATCACGCCGGCGCACGACGCGGACGACTTCGAGCTGGCGCGACGGCACGAGCTCCCGCAGCTGAACGTGATGACGCCGGAAGCGACGATGAACGAGAACGCGCCGGCGGAGTTCCGGGGGCTCGACCGGTTCGAGGCGAGGCGTCGGGTGGTGGCGGCGTTCCGGGAGCTGGAGCTCCTGGAGGGGGTCAAGGACCACGTGTATCAGCTGCCGCACTGCTACCGGTGCGACACGGTAGTGGAGCCGCGGCTCTCGGAGCAGTGGTTCGTGCGTATGCGTCCGCTGGCGGAGCCGGCGCTGGAGGCGTCCCGGACCGGGAAGGTGCGGTTCACGCCCGAGTGGCGGACGAAGATCTACGAGGACTGGCTGGAGAACATCCGGGACTGGTGCATCTCGCGGCAGCTCTGGTGGGGGCACCGGATCCCGGTGTGGTACTGCCAGAGGGACGGGTGCGGCGAGATGATCGTGGCGCGGGAGGACCCCACGACGTGTCCGAAGTGCGGGGGGACGGCGCTGGAGCAGGACCCGGACGTGCTGGACACGTGGTTCTCGTCGTGGCTGTGGCCGTTCTCGACGCTGGGGTGGCCGGACGAGACGGAGGACCTGAAGGCGTTCTACCCGACGCACACGCTGGTCACGGCGCCGGAGATCCTGTTCTTCTGGGTGGCGCGGATGATCATGGCCGGCCTGGAGTTCATGGGCGAGGTCCCGTTCCGGGAGGTGTACCTGCACGGGACGGTGCGGGACCATCTGGGCCGGAAGATGTCGAAGTCGCTGGGGAACGGGATCGACCCGATGGAGGTGGTGGAGCGGTTCGGCGCGGATGCGCTGCGCTACACCATCATTGCGGGGGCGGGTCTGGGCGCGGACCTGCTGCTGAACTACCAGGACCTGGAGGAGACGTTCGCGCCGGGCCGGAACTTCGCGAACAAGGTGTGGAACGCTGGTCGGTTCACGCTCATGAACCTGGGCGACGAGCCGGTGAAGACGGTGGCGGAGGCGTCGTCGTCCCTGGAGCTGGCGGACCGCTGGATCCTCTCGCGGCTGAACGCGGCGGTGGCGGATGTGACGCGCTACCTGGAGACGTTCCGGCTGCACGACGCGGCGGCCTCGATCTACCACTTCTTCTGGGGCGAGCTGGCGGACTGGTACCTGGAGCTGGTGAAGCCGCGGTTCCGTGGCGAAGCCGGGGAAGCGAGCCGGGAGGCGGCGAAGGCGACGCTGGTCGAGGTGCTGGACACGGTGTTCCGGCTCATGCATCCGATCATGCCGTTCGTGTCGGAGGCGCTGTGGCTGCGGCTGCCGAAGCCGGAGGGCGTGGAGCGGGAGCCGTCGCTGGTGGTGGCGAAGTGGCCGGAGCCGAAGGCGGAGCGGAGCGATGCGGCTGTGGAAGCGAGCATGGCCGCGCTCATGGAGCTGATCGGCACGATCCGGACGCTCCGTGCGGACTACAAGGTTCCGCCGGCGCAGGCGCTGGAGGTCCGGCTGTCGTCGGTCCCACCGGAGCTCGCCGCGGCGCTCGCGGTGGAGGAGCGCGCGGTCCGGCAGCTCGCCCGGGTGGGCGCGCTGGTGATCGAGGACGGGCGCGGCGCGCAGGAGGAGCGGGTGGCCGGCGCGAGCGCGGTGCTGCGGGGCGGGGCGGAGCTCTTCGTGCCGCTCGAGGGGATCATCGACGTGGAGCGGGAGCGGGCGCGTCTCCGGGGTGAGATCGAGCGGGTGGAGAGCCTGCTGGGCGCGGCGGAGGCGAAGCTGCAGAACCCGCAGTTCACGAGCCGGGCGCCCGCGGAGGTCGTGGCCCGGGAGCGGGAGAAGGCCGAGAACCTGCGGGGCCAGCGCGCACGGCTCTCGGAGATGCTGGCGGCTTTGCAGTGAAGTTCAGCAGGTATGTGAGGGCCGCCGCCGTGCTGGCGGCGGCATGGATCGGCGGGTGCGCACACGCGGTCCCGCCGCCGGGGGGCGTGGAGGACCGGGAACCGCCCCGGGTGATCTCGACCACGCCGGAGCAGATGGCGGTGGTCGAGCCGTCCAGGGATGCGGTCGTCTTCCGGTTCGACGAGCGGATCAGCGAGCGCGGGCTCCAGGCCCCGGTGCTCGTGTCGCCCGAGACCGGCGAAGTGGAGGTGAGCCGCGGCCGGCGAGAGATCCGGGTCAGGCTGAAGAACGGCTGGCAGCCGGGGCTGGTCTATCAGGTCACGCTGCTCCCCGTCGTGCAGGACCTGTTCGGCAACGTGATGCCCGAGCCGGTGGTCCTGGTGTTCTCGACGGGCGCGGAGATCCCCAACACGGTGGTCGCGGGGGTGGCCGTGGACCGGCTGACGGGCCGTCCGGTGTCGAAGAATCTCTGGGTCGAGGCGACGCGGCTCCCGGACTCCACGCGCTACGTGGCCGTCGGGGATACGGCCGGGTTCTTCGCGCTCCGGCATCTCCCGCCCGGCGAGTACCGGCTGGTCACCTACCAGGACGGGAATCGCAACCGCCGGCTGGACTTCTCGGAGCCGATGTTCGGCGGGGCGATCGAGATCCGCGCCGCGGACACGACGCTGGTGGAGCTCCCGCTGCTGGCGCAGGACACGACGCCGGCACGCCTCACCAGGGCAGAGGTCCAGGACTCGGTGACGGTGATGCTCCGGTTCGATGACGCCATCGATCCGGAGCTGCGGCTGGTCGACCTCCGGGTCCGGGTCTTCGAGCTCCCGGACAGCACGCTGGTTCCGATCAATGCCGTCCTGCACCGCCACGAGTATGACGAAATGGTCCGGACGGCGCGGAGGGAGGCGCCGGAGGCCGGGGCGCAGGCCGGTGAGGACGCGCCCCCGGACGCGCCGCCGGATTCCGCCGCGGCTGGGGCGCGGCCGATCCCGCGTGCGGGGCCGGACCGACGTGGGGGCCCGGACCTGCGTGGGCCGAGGGCGCTGCCGGGGGGGGCCGGCGCGAGACCCGAGCAGGGGCGTTCGCCGGAACCGGCGCGGGTGGCCGAGGACTCGGCGGCAGCGCCGCTGCCCAGCCAGGAGCTGGTGGTGCTCATGGCGAACGTGCTCAAGCCCGACACGCGCTACCGGGTGGAGGTCGAGGGGTTGACGAACCTCGCGGGTCTCGAAGGCGGTGGGGGGAGCGTGGCGTTCACGACGCCGAAGGTTGCGGCGCGGGACACGGCGGCTGCCCAGGACACGGCCGCGGCGCCGCCGGACACCACCATCGTTCCGCCGCGAGATTCCACCGTCGTTCCCCCGGACACGGTGCCTCCGGGCGCGAAGGACCTCTCCTTGTTGCCCGTCGGCGAGGCGGGCGCGAATCCGGGGTCACGGAAGGGGAGGCCGGAGCAAGTGGAGTGGGGCGTTGCGCGTGCCCGGATCCTGGGAAGGGTGGAAACGGGGGCGCTGCGTCGATCGAGGGGCGCGCAGGGCCTTCGTCGCGCGCAAAGGCAGGCGCAACGGAGGGGGTGACCGGGTGATGGACCCGCGCCGCGCGATCCCGGCGGTGGAGCGGCTCCTGGGGAGCCCCGAATTCGCGGCACTGCTCGAGGTGGAGCCGCGCGGGAGCGTGGTGGAGGCGTTGAAGGCGGTGCAGGCGGAGCTCCGGGCGACGCTCGCGGGAGGAGGGGCGGCGCCGGAGGGGATCGCCGCTCCGGGCTGGTACGTCGAGCGGGTGCGGGACCGGCTGGCCGCGTGGCGACGACCGTCGATCCGCCGGGTGATCAACGCCACGGGCGTGGTGCTGCACACGAATCTGGGACGTGCGCCGCTGGCTGCGGCCGCCCGCGCTGCAATGGAGCGGGCGGCGCTTTCGTATACGAACCTGGAGTACGACCTCGACACGGGGGAGCGGGGATCGCGCTACGACCACTGCGCCCGACTGCTCGCGGAGCTGACCGGAGCGGAGGCGGCGCTGGTGGTCAACAACAACGCGGCCGCGGTGGTGCTCGCGCTGAACACGGTCGCGGAGGGGCGCGAGGCCATCGTGAGCCGGGGTGAGCTGGTGGAGATCGGCGGCTCGTTCCGGATCCCGGACATCATGGCGAAGTCCGGGGCCCGGCTGGTCGAGGTCGGGACGACGAACAAGACGCACCCCTCCGACTACCTCGAGCGGATCAACGAGCGGACGGGCGCGATCCTGAAGGTGCACCGGTCGAACTTCCGGATGACGGGGTTCACGGCGGAGGTCCCGGTGGGGACGCTGGCGGGGATGGTGGCGGGGCGGGGGATCCCGGTGATCAACGACCTCGGCTCGGGGCTCTTGCTGGACGCGGCGTGGCTGGGGTTGCCGTACGAGCCGACGGCGGCGGATGCGATCCGGGCCGGCGCGGATGTGGTGACGATGAGCGGGGACAAGCTCCTGGGTGGACCGCAGGCGGGGATCATCGTGGGGCGGGCGGAGCTCATCGGGCGGATGCGGAAGAATCCGCTCTGCCGGGCCCTGCGGGTGGACCGGGTGACGCTGGCGGCGCTGGAGGCCACGTTGGCGCTGTACCGGGAGCCGGACCGTGCGCGGCGGGAGGTGCCGGTCCTGCGGATGCTGACGTACTCGGCGGAGGAGATCGAGGCGCGGGCGAGGCCGGTGGCGGAGGCGCTGGCGGCGGGTGGGTACCGGGTGGAGCTGGTGAGCGGCGCCTCGGCGGTCGGCGGCGGTGCGTACCCGGACCATCCGTTGCCCACGTGCCTGATCGCGCTCGAGGCGCCCGGGCTTTCGGCGGATGCGCTCGAAGCCCGATTCCGGGCCGGGGACCCGCCGGTGGTGGGGCGGATCACGGACGGGCGGGTGGTGCTGGACCTGCGTACCGTCCTCCCGGAGGAGGAGGCGGCGCTCGTCGAGGTGGCGTGCGGAGCGCTGGAAGGTGGCTGAGACGACGTCGCCCGAATCGAGCATCCTGGAGACTGCAGCGCGATTGAAAGGGGCGCCGAACGAGGGACGGCCGGCGGCGTTTCTCGACCGGGACGGCACCATCGTGGTGGAGCGGAACTACCTCTCGGACCCCGAGCAGGTGGAGCTCATCCCGGGCGCTGCCGGGGCGCTGCGGGCGCTCGGGGAAGCGGGGTACGCGCTGGTGATCATGACGAACCAGTCGGGTATCGCCCGCGGGCTGTATACCGAGGCGGAGTTCCGTGCGGTGCAGGAGCGGGTTGAAGCGCTGCTGGCCGCGGAAGGTGTGGAACTGGACGGGGTCTACCACTGCCCCCACCATCCGGACTTCACGGGCCCGTGCGAGTGCCGGAAGCCGGGCCTCGGGATGTACCGGCGCGCGGCGCGGGAACTCGGGCTCGACCTCGCGCGTTCCGTATACATTGGGGACCGCGTGAGCGACGTGGTCCCGGCGCAGCTCCTGGGCGGCAAGGGGATCCTGGTCCGCACGGGGTACGGCGCGGACGAGGCGTCCCGGGTGCCGGCGGGCATCGCGGTCGCCGACGACCTTGCCGCGGCCGCCGCCATGGTCCTGGGGGTTGCTTGACACGGTGGCGGTGCGGGTCTATCGTTGGCGCGAAACCTGCCCGCCCGTGGAGTGTACAAGGTAAGGACGTACGGCACGGGAATCTGTCGAGAGATCGAGGGGGATCGAGATGACGATCACGGTCACGCCGACCGCAGTTGCCGAGGTGCGGAAGTTCATGCAGGAGCAGGGCGCGGCCGAGACGGCCGGGCTTCGCGTGGCCGTTCTGCCCGGCGGCTGCTCGGGCTTCCAGTACGGTTTGAACATCGAGGACGAGCCGCAGGAAGACGACGAGGTGCTGGAGGTGAACGGTCTGCGGGTGTTCGTGGACCCGTTCAGCGCCCAGTACCTGAGCGGCGTCGAGATCGACTACGTGACGACCATGATGGGTTCGGGCTTCACGTTCAACAACCCGAACGCGGTCGGTTCCTGCGGGTGCGGGAGCTCGTTCACGGTCTGATCGCGGCATAACGGAGATCGGCCCCGGGCTGGCGAGTCGCTGCTCGCCGGCCCGGGGTTTTTTCGCTCGGCCCGCGGGCAGGTGGGGTGGCCGGGAGGCGTGGGTGGATGCTACCTTCCCGGCGGCGCGGCCGGGACGTGTGGGCCGCCGGCATGGTGGAGAACGGGGCCAGAGGCGGAGCGACGAGGATGGCGGAGCGCCTGGACATATCGGTTTTCGTGGACCCGGACTTCGGAGAGAACGCGTACCTGGTGAGGAAGGTGGGCGCCACCCGGGCCGTGGCCGTAGACCCGGGCGGCGGCACGCCGGAGCTCATTGCGGTATTGGAGCGCGGCGGGCTCACGCTGGATGCGATCCTGCTCACGCATGCGCACGTGGATCACGTGACCGGGGTGGCTGCGCTGGTGCGGGCCACGGGTGCGCCGGTGTACCTGCACCCTGCGGATCGCTGGCTCTACATGCAGGCGCCGATGCAGGCGGCGATGTTCGGTTTCCGGGCAGAGGCGCCCCCGCCGGCGGACCGGGAGTTCGCGGACGGGGAAACGGTGGCCGCCGCGGATATCTCGTTCGAGGTGAGGCACGTGCCGGGGCACGCGCCCGGGCACGTGATCCTGTACGTGGCGGAAGCGGGCGCGGCATTCGTAGGCGACGTCGTATTCCAGGGCTCCATCGGCAGGACCGACCTCCCCGGCGGGGACTACGCTCAACTCATGCGTTCGATCCGGGAGCGGGTGCTCACGCTCCCGGATGAGACAGTGCTCTACCCTGGGCATGGCCCGAGCACGACGGTCCGTCACGAGCGGACCACGAACCCGTTCCTGGTCCCGACGTACGGAGGTGGGCTGGCGTGACCGTGCGGGTCGCGGTTTTCGCGTCGGGCGGGGGAACGAACCTCCAGGCGCTCCTGGACCGGTTCGGCGGGCCGATGGGACCCGCAGGGCGGGTTGCCGAGATCGTGCTGGTGGTGAGCGACCGGGAGGACGCCGGGGCGCTCGACCGGGCTCGGGCCGCTGCGGTGCCGACGAGGGTGATCCCGGTCCGGGGGCGTGCGGCGGATGACGTCGCCCGGGAAACGCTGGAGGTCCTGGAGGCCGCGGAGGTGGAGCTGATCGCGCTGGCCGGTTATCTCCGCCTGGTGCCCACGGACGTGGTACGGCGCTACCGGGGCCGGATCGTGAACATCCACCCGTCCCTGCTGCCGGCGTTCGGCGGGAAGGGGATGTACGGGCAACGGGTGCACGAGGCGGTCCTGGAGGCCGGTTGCCGGGTGACGGGGGTGACCGTACACCTGGTAGACGAGGAGTACGACACGGGGCCGATCCTGGCGCAGTGGCCGGTCCCGGTGCTGGAGGGGGACACCCCGGAGCGGCTGGCCGCGCGGGTGCTCCGGACGGAGCACCGGCTCTATCCCGCGGTGGTGGAGACGCTGGCGGTCGAACTCGCGCGGGGGAAGGCAGACGCGACGGCGCGGCCGGGCGCGTACGCGGGACCGGATCCCCGCTGTTTCACGGTGGATGAGCGAGACGCGCCGGACGCGGAGTCGGTGCGGCGCGCATTGGGTCTGGACGGATCGAGGTCAGGATGCCGAGAGCCATACTGAGCGTATCGGACAAGCGGGGGCTCGTGGAGTTCGCGCGAGGCCTCGCGGAGCTGGGTTGGGAGATCGTCTCCACGGGGGGCACGGCGCGCGCACTGCGGGAAGCCGGGCTCGAAGTCATCGGGATCAGCGACGTGACGGGCCACCCGGAGATCATGGACGGGCGGGTCAAGACGCTGCATCCGGCGGTGCACGCGGGGCTGCTCGCTCGGCGGGACGTGTCGGGGGACATGGCCGCGCTCGAGCGCCACGGCTACGTGCCGATCGACCTGGTTGCGGTGAACCTGTACCCATTCGCCCTGGCGGTCGCGGCGGGCGCAGCGATCCCGGAGGCGATGGAGCAAGTGGACATCGGCGGGCCGACCATGCTCCGGGCAGCGGCGAAGAACCATGCGTCGGTGCTGGCGGTGGTGGACCCCGACGACTATCCGGTGGTCCTGGACGCGCTCCGGTCCGGCACGGTCGACCCGGCGCTCCGGGTGCACCTGGCCCGGAAGGTCTTCGCCCACACGTCCGCCTACGACGCGGCGATCGCCGCGTACCTCGCCCGGGCGGCCGGGGAGGCGCCGGAGCCGGCCGCTGCGGAGTCCCCGGAAGCCGCGCCCGGCACGGCGGCCGGGAAGGGAGAGGACGGGCAGTTCCCGGAGACGCTCGTCCTGCGGCTCTCGAAGGTGCAGGACCTGCGTTACGGCGAGAACCCGGACCAGGGGGCGGCGTTCTACGCGGATGCGGACGCGCCGCAGGATTCGCTCCCGGAGTTCGAGCAGCTCCACGGGAAGGAGCTGTCGTTCAACAACCTGCTGGACCTGGACGCGGCGCTCCTCGCGGTATCGGCGTGGTACGGCGATGAGCGGGCCGCGTGCGTGATCATCAAGCACACCACGCCGTGCGGGGTGGCGCTGGGGGCCAACGCGGAGGATGCGTACCGCCGGGCGCTGGAGGGGGACCCGGTGTCGGCGTTCGGCGGCATCGTCGCGTTCAACAAGCCGGTCACGGTGGCGGCGGCGGAAGCCATGGCCAATACGTTCCTGGAGCTGATCGTGGCGCCGGACTTCGAGCCACATGCGCTCGAGGTTCTCAAGAAGCGCAAGAACCTGCGCCTGATCGTGGCGGAGCCGACGCCAGGGACCGGGGCCGAGCTGGATTACAAGCGGGTGCGGGGCGGATTCGTGGTGCAGCAGCGGATGCGGATGGAGTTCCCGGAAACCGACTGGCGGGTGGTCACGAAGCGGGCGCCGACGGAGGCGGAGCTGGACGACCTGCGCTTTGCCTGGCGCGTGGCGGCGGCGGTCAAGTCCAACGCCATCGTGCTGGCGCACCAGGGTCGCACGGTCGGGATCGGGGCCGGCCAGATGAGCCGCGTGGACTCGAGCCGGATCGCCGTCATGAAAGCGCAGGACCAGGGCGTGGACCTCAAGGGCGCGGTCCTGGCCTCGGACGCGTTCTTCCCGTTCCGGGACGGCGTGGACGCCGCGGCGTCCGCGGGCGTGGCCGCCATCATCCAGCCGGGCGGGTCGGTCCGGGACGAGGAAGTCATCGAAGCCGCGAACGAACACGGGATCGCCATGATCTTCACCGGACGACGGGTGTTCCGGCACTGAGCCGCCGGCGCAGCTCGTTCGTCGGCCCACCGGTCCCGCGAGGACTGCAGAATGCGCGCGTGCCCTGGAGCTCGAGCTCCAGGGCACGCGCATTTCGTTTCTGGCCCGCTCGGGGCTGGCGCCGGCGAGGCGCGATCCGCCTTACCCGACCGGCTGGAGCGCGCCGGCGGACGCACCGACCCGCCGGGTCCACGCCTCCAGATCCTGGAGGAAGTTCACAATGAAGCGGCGGGTCGGCTCGTCCACGAGATTCCCATCCTCGTCGAACTTCTCCCTGGCGTTGCCGACCGCCACCCCGGGATGGGGCATGACGAGGGCGAGCGTAGCGTGCAGGACCAGGCGGAGATGCTCCTGGGCGCGCGCAGCCCCGATGCTCCCCGGCGATGCGCCCATGACCGCAACCGGCTTGCCGACCAGCGACGAGCGCCGCGGCGGGCGGGATGCCCAGTCGATCGCGTTCTGGAGCACGCCGGGCACACTGTGATTGTACTCCGGCGTCGCGATCAAAAGAGCATCGGCCTCGTGGATCGCCTTGCGGAGTCCTTCGACCGCAGCGGGACGCAGCCCGTCCACGTCCAGGTCCTGATTGTACAGAGGGATGTCCTTCAGATCGAAGATGTCGATGGACATCCCCTCGGGGGCCAGCTCCCGGGCCGCCGCGAGCAGACTGCGGTTCAGGGAACGCTCGCGCAAACTGCCGGCGATCCCGAGGACGCGGATACCTCCTGAATACATCGATACTTCCTTTCCACTCCCTCTTCCTGACAGCGGCCGGCCCCGACCCGTGTCCGGATCGGCAACGCCGGCCCGCTGCGCGGCGCCGGGGCAGGGAACCCCGACGCCACGAACGCACGTCCCGGCCGGAGGCTCAGCTCGTCGCCTCCGCCGGCTGGACCTTCGCCGCCTGGACCTCGAGCGAGATCTTGACCTCGTTGCCCACGAGCACGCCGCCGGTCTCCAGCGCCGCGTTCCAGGTCAGGCCGAAATCCCGACGGTCGATGACCGTCTGCGCCGAGAAGGCCGACTTTTCGTTCCCCCACGGATCCTTGCCCCGGCCCTCGTCCGTGGCCTCGAGCACGACTTCCTTCGTCACCCCGCGAATGGTCAGGTCGCCGATCACGCGGAACTTCCCGTCGCCCTGCGGCTCCACCCGACGGCTCCGGAAGGTGATCTTCGGGTGGTTCTCCACATCGAAGAAGTCCGCGGAACGGAGGTGATCGTCCCGCTGCTCCTGGCGGGTGTCGATGCTCGCCACGCCGATCTCGACCTCGACCGAGGAACCCGCGATATCGTCCTCGTCCAGGACAATGGTGCCGCTCACATCGCCGAAGCGCCCCTTCACCGTCGAGATCATCATGTGCCTGACCGCGAACTCCACTCCGGTGTGCGCCGGATCGATCTGCCACGTGCTCTTCGCCATGCTCTGACCTCCACTGAGTCCGGGCCGGATGTCCGTGGTGCGGAAGCGGGCCCGGCGCCTCCGCACGTTCGTTCCATTCACGCTTCGGGTTCAGGGCGACGACGTGCCCGCCGCTCTCCGCGGCGCGTCGTCCGCCTCCAGTTCCGCAGCCCGCTTCCCGAGGGCACGCAGGAGGCGGATCGCCTCCCGCTTCTCGTCTTCGTCCAGACCCGAAAGGGCATGGGCGAGCCGCCGGGCATGCTCGGGGAAGATGCGCCGGATGAGGGCCTCGCCCTCTGGGGTGAGCGCCACGTACCGGGCGCGCCGGTCCTCCGGGCACTCCCGCCGCTCGACGAGCCCCTTGCTCTCCAGGCGGTCCACCAGGTACGAGATACCGCCGCTCGAGACCAGGATCTTCCTCTGCACCTCGCCCAGGAGCATGGGCCCCTTGTGGTGGAGTGCCTCGAGGATCCCGAACTCCGCGACGGTGAGCCCGTGCCGCGCCACGTCCGCCTGGGCATGGGCCGCGACGGCATGGTAGGTCCGGGACAGCACCACCCAGAGCTTCAGGTTCAGGTCGATCTCGTGCGTCACGGGTATCTCACTGCTGAAAATCTAAGTGATAAGATAACTACGGAGGCGGTGCGGGTCAAGGTGGGGGAGGGCGGGGGCGAGAGGTGGGAAGGCGTGTGGCCGAGGAGCGGGCGGCGTCGTGGGGTGGGTGGCGCAGGGGACGGCAGGAGCGGGGACCTGGCCGGGAGTCCGGCAAGGAGTGCCGGGCTCCGATGGGAATCCGATGCGGGTCGACCAGGGCCGACAGGGCAAAGCGGGCATTGCTCGTCACGGGCCGGGAGTTGGCTGAGGAGCGAGGGCGGCGTGGCTTGCCGTTCCTATCGGGCCGGGCGATATTTCCGGCCGGATTCCAAGGAACCGGTCGTGGCGGCAGCCGTGCTCGGTGGGCGGCAAGGGCTGCATGTCGGGGAGACTTGGGCGGTCACGGGCCCCACGGGTCGCGAAGCGCCGACGTGTCCGGAATCCCGGGTGCGCAGCGTCTCATGGATGGGGGCCAATGACGTGCACGCATGGGAGTTCGGGGGCGATCACGGTCGAGCGGGGGACCGGGGACGTCTGCCGCTAGGTCCGGTTCTTGCAAGAATGCGACACGACCGAATCCGCACATCCGGGAGATCCTGGTCCGCGATACGGATCACGCTCACGAGCGATAGGAAAGCGGGCCGGAACGGAGCCGGTGCAGAGCCGAGTGCGCCATTGGGACGGGTGTCATCGACCGGCGCGTTGCGAGCGCGGTCGGTGACGGGATCGGGATCGAAGGGAAACGGTTGCGGATAGCGGGATGCCGCCCGCAGCGTCGGGGGGCCGGGGGCGAGGGCGAGGTGCAGTCGAAGCGATCTCGTTCACGGCAGACCGGCGGGCGTTGATGGATCCTGCGCGGCCGCCCTCTCGGAAGTCGACCAGCGCGGCGAGCTCGGGGGACGTGTCGAAGTCTTTTCGCGGCCTTGGTCCGATCCGGCCGAGAGTCGGAGCGGGCCGACACCGTAGCGGGGAGCGCTGGGCGCCGGGAACGGGCCAGAAGGGCTCAAGATATTCCGGGTGGCCGCGGCGATCCGGATCGACTGGGGCGCCGATGCGTAGGCGCTGACTTGCGGAAGCGAACCCCTGCGCCAGGGTCGGGGCGGGGGCCTGACTGCCGGTGGTCCATGAAGTGGAACGGGCGTCTTGACGCCGACGGTATGACCCACCCACGGGCGGTGGGAACGAGCGACGGATCATGGTAGGGGCGCTGATCTCGTTTGGTGCGGCTCTCCTGCTGTCGCTCGTGCTGACATACAAGGTGCGCGACTGGGCACCGCGGTTGGGCCTGGTGGACATGCCCGACGGGAAGCGCCGGGTGCACGACCGGCCGATGCCGCGGGCAGGCGGGGTGGCGATCTTTGGCGCCGTCGTGCTGGTCCTCGCCGGTGCGTGGGCGGTGGGCCGGCTCCCGGGCTATGCCGAGACGAGCGGGGCGGGGCTGCTGCTGAAGCTCATGGCGGGCGGTGCGGGGATGTTCCTGCTGGGGTTGTGGGATGACGCGCGCGAGCTACCTGCGTGGGTGAAGCTGGGTGGACAGACGCTGGTGGCCGTGGCCGCATTCGCCATGGGGATCCGGATCGAGTCACTCAGTCTCCTCGGGGGGACGCCACTCCCGGACTGGCTGAGTCTCGCGGTGACGGTCTTCTGGCTGGTCGGGATCACGAACGCGTTCAATCTGATCGACGGGAGCGACGGCGTGGCGGCCGGCTCCGCGATCTTCGCGGCGCTCGCGCTGGCCGCGGTGCTCGCGCTCGGCGGCGACCCGTGGGGGACGACGGTGGCGCTCACGCTGGCCGGCGCGTCGCTGGGCTTCCTCTTCTTCAACTTCCCCCCCGCATCGATCTTCCTGGGAGACGGCGGCAGCCTGTTCCTGGGCTTCATCCTCGGGGCGCTGGGGGTGATCACCTCCCAGGTGGCGCCGACGGCGCTGGCGGTGGTGATCCCGATCATCTCTTTTGGCGTGCCGATCCTGGACACGGCGCTGGCGATCGTGCGGCGCTTCCTCCGGGGCGAGCCGCTGTTCAAGGCGGACCGGGGGCACATCCACCACCGACTGTACGAGCTCGGCCATTCGCCCCGGGGCGTGGCGCTGCTGGTCTACGGAGCCTCGGCGCTGTGCGCGCTGTTGTCTCTGCTCCTGGTCCGGCCATCGGGGCAGGCGGAGGCCGCGGTCTTCGTGGTGCTGGGCGTGGTCGCCCTGATCGGCGTACAGCGGCTGAACATCCCGGAGTTGCTCGAGCTGCGGCGGATCCTGCACCGCGGTCTGCTCCAGCGGCAGGTGATCGCGACGAACGTGCGGATCCGGGAAGCGATCACGGCGCTCGGCCAGGCAGAGTCGCCCCAGGCGGTCCTGTCGGCGCTCGAGCACGCGATCGCGGGCGGTGATTTCGTACGTGCGGAGCTGTGGCTGCCGGAACGGGCGGGGCGGGCGCTGGCGGCGTGTCGGGAGGTGGAGCGGGTGCGGGGCTGGTACCACTGGAGCTGGGCCGCAGAAGACCAGGCCTCGGAAGAGCTGTGGGAGCTCATGCTCCCGTTCCGGGGGCCCGGCGGGGTGGAGGCGGGGCGGTTGTCTCTGTGGCAGCGTGTGGATGCCGAGCACCTGCTCGTGGACCTGCCGCTGATCGCGACACAGCTCCAGCCCGAGCTGCTCCGGGCGCTGGAGCGCCTCGGAGAGCAGCGACAGCCGGGCCCGGTGCTGTGGCCGCCGGTGGTGCGAGAACGGCCGGTTCGGATCGGGGGAGGTGAGGTGGCGGGGCTCGTGGAGGACCCGGTCGGAGTCGCTCGGGGGCGAGCGAGGTAGGCGCGCTCGGGGGAGCGCGGAAGACGGGACGTCGCTCGAGCGGGCGACATCGGCCGTTCGGCCCCGGCCGATCGACGCGGAGGACGCGCCAGTCCGCGGGTTCGCGACGCGTCTCGCGGGCGCCGGGCGGCAACGGACGATCGCAGGAGCGGGTGGCCACAGCCCACCACCAGGTGCGACGGCGTCCGGCTGCGCCTGCTCCGCCGAGCAGCGATCCCCCGGGACCTTGCGGATGCCGGGCCCAGGTGCAACCATGCAGCGGGGCGGCGGATCGAGCCCGACCGCCGACTCGAGCGACGAAAGCGCATGCCGCCTTGTTGCGGTTCGGGCGGTAAGGACATAGACCGGGAATCGACGCCGAAGGGTCGGGCGGTGGTCGGGCGCGGGCGGGATCGGAAGCGTCGCTCGGGGGCGCGGGCGTCATGGTCGAGGCGCGGGGCCGCCGCCATTTCGCGGCGGGTGCTGCGCCTCGCCGTCTTCGGGCTGGACGTGGACGCCAGCGGTGGCGCCGAGTGCGCCGGTACGGGAGGTTGGGCCCACGGCGGCGGAACGCGCCCATGAGCGCTCCGGAGCGGCCGGATCCCGGGATCGCGCGGTCGCGAAGGCCCTGCGGGCGGTGCGGGCAGGATCGAAGAGGTCCTGCACCTGACGGGGTCGGCGTTCGTTGGCGAGGGCGGCCGCGACCAGATGCGAGAAGGAGTCGTACGGGAGTGAGGATCACCGTCGTCTGTCAGTACTTCCCGCCGGAGTCCAACGCTCCGGCGATTCGCACGTTCGAGCACGCACGGGAGTGGGTCCGGCGCGGCCACCAGGTGACGGTGATCACGGGGTTCCCGAACCACCCGAGCGGGGTCATCCACCCGGGCTACCGCGGGAAGTGGCTGCGCCGGGAGGAGATGGACGGAATCGAGGTGATCCGGACCTGGCTCTACGCGGCGCCGAACCGCGGCTTCGCCCGGCGGGTGGCGAGCTTCCTGTCGTTCTTCGCGTCATCGGTCATCCTCGGTCGCATCTACGGCCCCAGGCCGGACGTGGTGGTGGGAACGTCGCCCCAGTTCTTCACGGCGGTTTCGGCCTATCTGCTCAGCCGGCTGCACGGCGTGCCGTTCGT
>CALCID010000025.1 GCA_937907535.1 uncultured bacterium
TAGTTCTCGCCGTCATTGAAGTCGTCGCGCATGCGAGCGCTCGCTTCGACGTGCAAGTCCGGCGTCACGGTGTTGTAGCCGGTATCGAACAGACGGTGCAGGTCGGAGCGGAGCAGCAGGCCGTTACGTACGTAGTGGGTCTCGACTTCCGCGAACGGCCGGATGTGGGCGGCTTCGAGCGCAGGCACCGCCTTCTCGCGCGTCACCGCACACTGGCGCTCGTACACTTCGAGCAGTGCGACACGGAACGTGCCCTGCCCGATCCGCCGACGCCCGAGTACCGGGTCCGAGTACCCGCCCGCGATGAGCTCCGCCTGCCCAGCCCGTTGCGGCCCCGCTGCCTGCAACCGTTCGAGCACCTGCTGCCACAGCCTGGCGCCGGTGCCTTTCGTGAGATCGTACCGCTTCCCGCGGATGATGGCCGAGGAGAAGTCCTCCGGCTGTGGGATCCACCACTCCCTCGGCCAGAAGAACGGCTCGACCAGGATGAAGCAACCGATCGTGAAGTCCTCGTACCAGGCGACCTCCCGTCGCTTGAGGCCCACGATGCTCTGACGCAGCTCGTGTAACGACGCGGCTCCGTTCTTCCTACCGAACGAATCCCAGGCCACGCTGATCGGGAGGTTGACGTAGTACTCGAAGAAGCCGCCGCCCGCGATCGCGTTCCTCGGGCTCTTCAGCTTGAAGAGCATGAGCTCGCCGCGACGAAGCACGCGCACCTGGCCGCCCCACGGGTTGGGCTGCCAGAAGTTGACCTCGTCGACGTTCTCCTGCTGCGAGAGGAAGTCGAACCAGTCGAGATCGGTGACCGCGACCCAGGCGTTCATGTCGGCAGCTCCTCCCCGGAAATCGCGGTACCGCTGAGCTTCGAGTCGAGGTTGCGACAACCCGAGACAGGCTCGCCAGCATCAGCGTTCCACATTGATCTCGGCTTGGCGTGGTCGGATGGGACGAATGACGAGACTCGATGCTTGTCGAGCAAAATAGTCCGCTCATCTGACAATGGAAAGGGCCCTGTGTCGGCCTCGAAAGTGCGGTGACTGTGGAAAGGTACGGCGCCTATACCAACGGGGCACCACGGACCGGATCCCGGGCACCTCCGCCTCGCCCAGGATCCAGCCGCAGCGCCCCGCTTCCGTCGTGTGCGTTACGCCACCCCCTCCACCACCTCCTCGTACGCGCAGACGAGCGCGCCCCGGGGGTTCGGCTGGCCGAAGGGCCCGTAGGCCTCGAACCCCTCGAGCGGGCCCGGGACGGCGAGGATTTCTTCACGGGACATGCCGGCGCGGACCCGCTCCTCCACGAACGCCAGGAGCGCCTCGAAATAGTCCCGGAACTGCCGGAGGTCCGCCGGACCGCCGACGACCGGCAGCCCCGTGTTCGCGTGGCCGAAGATGTAGACCGTGTCCGAATCGTGGTCCTGGACGGTCCGCTCGAGCACCGTCATCCAGTTCCGGATCGTGGCGCCGGCCGCCCGGTCCACGACCGGGTGGCGCTGGTGGAATATGAGGTCGCCCATGTGGACCACGTTCGCCCGCTCGAACGTGATGACCGCGTCCCCGCTCGTGTGCGCCCGGCCGTAGTAGCGGGCCGTGATCCGCTCGTCCCCGACGTCCGCGGACCAGCTCTCGGTGAAGGTCGTATCCGGGAAGAGCTGATCCTCCGGCGTCTGACCCCCACCCGGCGGCTGCCGCATGTGCTCCGCCGCCTTCTCGTGCGCCACGACGGTCCGCGCCACGCCCCGGAACACCCCGTTGCCGCCGGTGTGGTCGCCGTGGTGGTGCGTGTTGAGGAGGACGTCGACCGGCCGGTCCCCGGCCCTCTGCGCGAGTCCCTTCAGGAACGCCTGGGCCGGCTCCGGGAACTGGGTGTCCACCACCACGACGCCGCCATCGTTCACCAGGTACCCGATCGTGCCGCCGCGCATCGTGAAGTAGCCCACGCCGCGGCGGATCGCCGTGAACGCGGGCTCCTGCCCGGGCCGGGCCAGCGCCCGGGCGAGTCCCGGATGGGCGAAGGCTGCGGATACGAGCGCGGCCAGCGAGGTGGCCAGGAAGTCACGGCGGGACGTCGACATGATGGCCTCCTTGGGCTCGGTCCATCGCGTTCCGGGGGCCACGGACGCCGAACGGCCGGCACGACCGCACGACGAGGCCCCGTGGTCGGCTCTGGCGGTTGGCAACTCACCAGCGTAACGCGGCCGGGGGCGGGACGGCAAGGGCGCGGACGGCCGATCGACGCATCCCGCTATGGCTGTGTCCCGCCCGCCGCCGGTATCTTCCCGGCGATAGACCCGCCGAACCGTGGAGACCCCCATGGGATGCGCCGGAACGTCCAGTGGACCCCTGACCGCAGAGCACTTCGCCGTGCTCCCGGATTCGGGCGCCGAGCGGCTCGAGCTCGTGCTTGGGCGCGTGGTCCGGGGGCCGCCGGCAACGCCGGAGCAGGGAGCCGTCACTGTGCGCCTGGCCGCGCGGCTCCACGACTTCGTGGAGCAGGCCGGGCTAGGAATCGTGGTCATCGGCGCGGGCTTCATCCTGGCGACGGATCACGACACGGGCCGCGCACCGGACCTCGCCTTCGTCTCGAAGGACCGGATCCCGGCGTCTGACCGGGGCACGACCTACTGGCGATCGGCGCCCGACCTGGCGGTCGAGATCCTCTCGCCGTCCAACACGGCATCGGAGGTCCAGGAGAAGGTGCTCGATTGCCTGGAATCCGGCTCCCGCTTGGTGTGGGTCGTGGATCCTCGCCGGCGCACGATTACCGTGTACCGTTCGCCGCGGGAGATCCGCATCCTCCAGCCGGGCGAGGAGCTCTCGGGAGAGTACGTGCTGCCGGGGTTCGCGGTGGCGGTCGACGGAGTGTTCGGCTGAGCGGCGGCGGCCGGGCGGTCTTCGCGAACGATACCAGGCGCCGGCAACCCACGGAGACCGAACGGCCACCGCCGCCGATTACGCCTGCGCCGCGGCGAACGGTTTGCTGACCGGCACGCCCGCCGGCTGGAAACGGGCGACGTTGCGCGCGACCATCGTCGACTCGTGATCCGGCGCCGTCGCCGCGATCGGCATGGCCGTGGGGTGCGGGGACCGGATAGGCCATCTGGCTAGCTATGACCGTTTGCTGGTCACCTCGTTTGCGGTCGACAGAACCGGGCCCTCGGCAGACCGGAAATCCGGCGAGGTACGGAGGCGGCCGGGATGGGTACGCGGAGGTTCGTGCACGCGGGTCGGAACGCGTCCCGGTGCGCGTGGATGTGGAGGAAATGGCCGCATGGCATGCAAACGCGGGCCGCCGTAGTAGCGGCCCGCGTTCCACGGGATCCGGGCGCCCGGGCTACCCACACATGGGCAGCGCTCGGAACGCCCCGCGGATGGCGCCCTCTTCCGGGCCTCAGCCGCCGACCGACGCCAGCTCGGCGACGTACGCGCCCAGCCGCTCGAGCGTCTGCCGGCCGCCCTCGTCGGCGCGGAAGTGCTCGACGACGTAATCCCGCTGCGCCTTCGTCTTGAAGAGCGACCGGAGCGTGATCTCCGTGCCGCCGTCGCGATCCGCGAACGTGACCGTCGTCTCGAAGGCATCCGGATCGTCGGCGTGGCTCCCCTGCCAGTATACGATCCGCTCCCCGGGCACGATCTCCCTCCACTCGACCCGGTTCGGGTACGTGGTCCCGTCGGGCCCGTGCATGTCGAACTCCCAGACGCCGCCCGGCCGGAACTCGAAGGCGTGCGTCGTGATGCTGAACCCGTGCGGCCCGAACCA
>CALCID010000026.1 GCA_937907535.1 uncultured bacterium
GTCAGCCTCTTCACCATCGCACTCCTCTCCTGGCTCGCGTTCCGCTGGAGGGACAACCTCGGCAGGGGGAAGGACGACAACCTCCTCCTGCTCATGGTCTTCATCCTGGCGCTCTCCGTTGGGAACCACCTGATGGCGTTCCTGGCGGCGCCGGCGTTGTTCGTCTACATCCTCCTGGTCTCGCCGCGGACGCTCACGAATTGGCGGCTGTACGCGGCCGCCGCGTTCGTCGCGGTGCTGGGGCTCTCGATCCACCTGTTCCTCCCGCTCCGCGCGAGCCTGGGGCCGGTGATCAACGAGGCGGACCCGAGCACCTGGGAGGCGCTCTGGGCATCGTTGACCCGCCAGCAGTACGACAAGCCGTCGATCTTCGCGAACCCGATCGATCCCCGGATGCCCCGGGACTTCTCGCTGCTCGTCGCCCAGATCGGGAACTACCTCCAGTACTTCGACTGGCAGTGGGCGCGCTCGGTGGCGGGGCCGGACACGATCTTCGGCGGCGCCCGGCCGATCTTCACGTTCGTCTTCCTCCTGATCGGGCTCTACGGCGCCTGGACCCACTACCGGCGGGACCGCACGAGCTGGGCGTACGTGGCCGTGCTGTTCGCCACGCTCTCGGCCGGGCTGATCATCTATCTGAACTTCAAGTACGGCTATTCGTACGGGCGTGCACGGTTCCCGGCCATCGAGTTCCGTGAGGTCCGCGAGCGGGACTACTTCTACATCGCGAGCTTCTCCGTCTGGGGCGTCTGGGCCGGGATCGGCCTCGCCGCGCTCTGGCAGCGGCTCGCCGGGCGCCTGTCCGCCCGCCCCCGCCCCTGGACGCTCGCCTCCCCCGTGCTCGCCGTGGCGCTCGTCCCGCTGGTGCTGAACTGGAGCTGGGCGAGCCGCGCCAACGACTACGTGGCCCGGGACTGGGCGTACAACCTCCTCATGAGCGTGGAGCCGTACGCCGTGCTCTTCACGAACGGCGACAACGACACCTTCCCGCTCTGGTACCTCCAGGAGGTGGAGGGCATCCGGCGGGACGTGACGGTCATCGTCACGAGCTACCTGAACACGCCCTGGTACGTGAAGCAGATCCGGCAGCTCACCACGCCCTGCCCGCCCGGCGTGGATCCGGATGCGGACCCGACGCGCATCATCTGCCAGCGCCCGTACCGGGGCGAGGGGAGTCCGGAGCTGTATCCGATGGCGGCATCCCCTGCGACCGGCGACCGGTCGGGCCAGGAGCTGACCGACCTGGCGCCGGGCCAGCGCCCCCCGACCCGCTCGGTCTTCCAGCTCACGGACGAACAGATCGACGAGATCGCGGCCACGCTCCCGTTCGTGACCCGGGACCCGCTCGCGTTCCGGGCCGGCGCCATCGAGAGCACGATCCCGGCGGGCACGATCATGATCCCGGCGGACATCTT
The DNA here is from genome assembly GCA_937907535.1 of uncultured bacterium. Classification (GTDB taxonomy): domain Bacteria; phylum Gemmatimonadota; class Gemmatimonadetes; order Longimicrobiales; family RSA9; genus CALCID01. Next base: position 1,416 of record CALCID010000026.1, read on the forward strand.
CATGACCGCGATCATCACCGCGGCCGTCGATGACCGCCCGATCTACTTCGCGTCCACCACGTCCGCGTACGAGAAGCTGAACCTCTGGGATTTCCTGATCCGCCAGGGCGTGGCCTTCAAGCTGAACAACGGCCCGGTGGAGGAGGACCCCGAGCGGGGGATCGTCCGGATCCCGGAGAGCCCGCTCACGCCGGCCCTGGGCCAGCACATCGACCTGCCGCGCACGGATGCGCTGCTCTGGAACGTGTTCATGCACCGCGGCGGGATCCCGGACGAGTGGACACGGTGGGTGGACGCTTCCACGCAGGGTTTCCCGGTCTACTACGCGTACACGCATCACGCGGCCGCACAGGCCCACCGGGCGCGCGGCAACCTGGAGGAGGCGGCGAGACACCTGGAGCGGGCTGACGCGTGGCTCAGTCTCGCGAGGCGGTGACGCCCGGAGGCGGCGGGCAGGTCGCTGCGGGTCGCCGCGCCGGCGTCGTCGGCGCGCTGATGGTGCTCGGTGCGGCCTCGCTCTGGGCTTCCCTCGGCGTGTTCGGACGAGTGCTCTACCGGGTCGGGCTCACGCCCCTCGAGCTGGCGAGCGTCCGCACCTCGATCGGGTTCCTCGGGCTGGCGGTCTGGATGGCGCGGAGTCCCGGCGCCGTGCGGATCGCGTGGCGGGACGTGCCCTTCTTCGCGGTCTACGGCGCCATCTGCATGGCGCTCTTCGCGTTCCTCTACTTCAGCACGATCGGGCGGACCACCGTGTCCGTGGCCGTGGCGCTGCTCTACACCGCGCCCGCCTTCGTGGTGGTCCTCGCCCGGGCGATCTACGGCGAGCCCCTCGACCGGGGCCGGCTCGGCGCGCTCGCCCTCGTGCTGGCCGGCGTGTTCCTCGTGACCGGAGCGCTCCACGCCGTCACGACCGGCCAGGCCGTGGTCTCCGGCGCGGCGCTCGTCTTCGGGCTCGGGTCCGGGCTCACGTACGCGCTCTACACGATCCTCGGGAAATGGGCGCTCCGGAAGTACGACGCGGTGTGCACCGTCTTCTGGGTGCTCGGGTTCGGCGCCCTCGTACTGGCCGTGGCCGCGCCGCCCTGGACCCCGATGCTGCGCCACCCCGGGGCGATCCCCACCATGCTCGCGCTGGGGATCTTCCCCACCCTCGTCGCATACCTCCTCTACGTGGCCTCGCTCCGGCGGCTCTCCGCCGGTACCGCGAGCATGCTGGCCACCGCCGAGCCGGTCATCGCCACGCTGCTCGGCTCGCTGCTCCTGGATGAGGCGCTCACGGCCCCCCAGGCCCTCGGCATCGCGCTGATCGTGGCCGCGGCGCTGCTCCTGGCGCGCGCCCAGCGCTGAGCCCACGAGCTCCGGAATCGGGGCGACGTCATCCGGCCGACCACCGCGCGGCCAGCTACCTTCACCGCGAAAGCCGGCCGTAACGCCGGGGCCCGACAGCGTGTGCACCCCCGCGGACGCGCCGTCCGGTGGTCAGATGACCCCCGCTGGCTCGCCCCGCACCGACTCCTCCCGCACCACGCTCGAGCCGGTGCGCTCATCGAACTCCACGCGGATGACCCGGTCCAGCCCTTCCCGGATCGTGTCGATGTGGGTGATCAGGATGACCTGCTCGTAGCGGTCCTCGAGCTTGTGGAGCAGCTCGATGACGTTGTCGCGCCGTTCGAGGTCGAGGGAGCCGAAGACCTCGTCCAGGATCAGCACGGAGAGCGGGTGCCCGGAGCGCTCCGCGATCATCTGGCTGATCGCCAGCCGCAGCACCAGGTTCACCACGTCCTCCTCGCCGCCGCTGATGACCGGCTTCTCCTCGCCCTCGTCCAGGACGAGGATGTTGTACCGGTCGTCGATCTCGAGCGCGGTGTAGCGGCCGTCCGTGATCTCGGCGAGGAAGCGGCTGGCCAGTTCGGCGAGCTCGGGCCGCACCCGGGCGTTGAGTTCCGCCCGGAGCTGGCTGAACGCGGCGTCCAGCTCCTCGTGGTGGCGGAACTCCCGTTCGAGCGCCCGCAGCGCATCGCGCCGCTCCTGGTAATTCGCCTCGGCCCGGAGCACGGTGTCCAGCGCCTCCTCCGCGGCCTGGAAGTGCCCGCGCATCTCCGTCACGCGCAGCTCGGCCCGACGGCTCTCCTCCAGCGCGGACTCGTACGCCTGGCGCAGCGCCGCCGCCTCCTCGTCCCGGAACTCCAGCCGACGGCGCTCCCCCTCCAGTTGGGCCACCCGGGTCCGGGCCGCTTCGAGGGTGCGCGCCACCGCGTCCCGCTCCCGCTCCCGGGCCGGGCGCGCCTCCACGATCTGCTCGAGCCGATTCGCGCGCCGCTCCAGCTCCCGCAGCTCCGCGAGCCGCTTTTCCGCCTCCCGGTGCCGGGCGACGTCGTACCCCGCCGGGATCCCGGCAAGCTCCTCCCTCAGCCGCGCGAGCCGCGCCTCCTTCTCCTGCCGCTCGGCCCGGAGCGCGGCCAGCTCATGGACCGCCTGTTCGCAGCGCGCCCGCTTCCGCTCCCGGTCCGAGACGGCCCGCGCCAGCTCCTCCCGACGCGCCTCCGCCGCGGCCACTTCCGCTGGCGGCGTTTCGAGCTGCTGGCGACGCTGCTTCAGCCACTTCCCGTCCTGGACCAGACGGTCCCACTCGTCCTCCAGGTTCGTGAGTACCCGCTCGTACTCCTCCCGCAGCGGACGCCGGCACGTGGGGCAGACCCCGTCCGGCCCGGCCTCCCGGAGCTGCCGGAGCTGCTCCTTCAGCTCCTGCGCCCGGTCCCGGTACGTCTGGAGCCGCGTGTCGACCTCCTGCCGCCGCTCGATCCACGCGGCGCGCTGCGCCTCGAGCTCCCGCTCCGCGGCCTCGAGCTCCGCCCGCAGCGTCTCCAGCTCCTTGCTGTACTGCTCGAGGAGCCCCGGCGCCTGCTCGAGCGTCGCGAGCCGCTCCGCGCTCCCCGCCAGCTCCCGGACCAGCGCGACCTCGGTTTCGGCAAGGGCGTTGCGCCGCTCCGCGAGCCGGGCGAGCTCCGCGAAGTGCTCGCACTCCTGGGCGACGGTGGGGAGCGCGGCCAGCTCCCTGCGCAGCGGGAGGAGCTCCCCCTCCGCCCTGACGATGGCCTCCAGCTCCCCGGCGATCCGGGCCGTGTCCCGCTCCGCGGCGGCCACCTCCCCGCGCGCCAGCTCCAGGGCGTGATCCAGCTCCCGGGCGCGCTCCCGGGCCTGCTGGATCGCTTCCCAGCGCGGCGTGACCTCGGCCAGCCGCCGGTTCGCCGCAGCGAGCGCTTCCTCCGCCTCCCGCACCGCGCGCCTCGCCTCCTCCCGCCGCCGCTCCGCCGCCTCCCGTTCCGCCGCCAGCGCCTTCGGGTCCGGCAGCCCGGCGCGCAGCCCCTCGATCTCGTGCCGCAGCTCGTTGCGCCGCGCCCGGGCCAGGTCCTGCGCCACCCGCAGCCGCTCGTAGCCCAGCACCTGGCTCAGGAAGCGACCCCGCTGCGTGGGCCCCATCTGCGCCAGGAACTGGAGCTCCTTCTGGCCCGTGAAGTACGTGTTGAAGAACTCGTCCCGGGTCATCCCGAGACGGGCCTGGAGGTACTCGGTCACGCCGCCGAGCGTGGTGGCCACGGGCGTGGTCCCGCCGTCCAGGTAGACCTCGGCGTGGTTCAGCGTGCGGACCACCCGGAACTCGTGGCCGGCCAGCTCGAAGATCAGCTCGACCCGCACCGGGCTGCGGCCGGGCGCCCGGGAGAACCGGATCGTGTCGTTCGTGCCCCTGGCCGCCGCAGACCCGTAGAGCGCCCAGCCGATGGCCTCCAGGATCGTGCTCTTCCCCGCGCCGTTCGGGCCGATGATCCCGGTGAGCCCCGGCCGGAACTCGATCTCCGTGTTCGCGTGCTGGCGGAAGTTGAGCAGACTCAGGCGGACCAGGCGCATCGCTCCCCCTCACGCCCCCGCCCCGCTCTCGACGAGCGGGTCCCTGTCGTCGCCACGCCCGGCCTCGGCCAGGTACTTCTTCGCGAGCGTGACGAGCCGTTCCGCCTCGATCTCGGCCGTGGAAGGCTGCCAGTGCAGCTTCAGGAAGGACTCCACCTCCTCGTCCAGCGAGCGGCGCCGGTACGGCGCGCCGTAGCCGAGCACCCGCCGGATCTCCGGCCGCCGCGCGTCCAGATGGAAGTGCAGAGCCCGGGCCTTGTACTCCCGGATCTGCCGGTGGTCCAGCTCCCGGAAGAGCTCCCGCGGCACGTCCTCGATCACGAGCCGGATGATCTTCCCCTCGACCCCACCCGGTACGGACTCGACCCGCTGACGGATCATGGCGTCCAGCTCGGTGGGCGAGACGTACTGCCACCCGCGGATCCGCAGGCCCGGCTCGCCGCTCCCCGGCTCGCGCCCGGCGGACGCCGCGAGGTCTCCATCCCCGCGATCGGTCCCGGCGACGTCGCCCGAAACCCCTTCCGGTGCCCTTGCCGCGCCGCCGGAGGATGATTCCGCCGGCGACCCGGCCGACGCGACGTCGCCATAGGGCTCACCCTCCTCGGCCACGTGCCGGAGCGGCCGGACCCGGGCGGACAGGCGCGGCAGATCGACCACCGGCCGGGTCGGGATCGGGTGGAACGTGGCGCGCCGCTTCCCGAGATCGTAGGTCAGGAACCCCTTCTCCGTCTCCGCCTCCTCCCAGATGTTCGTGCTGGTCCGCTCGATCCCGCCGGCGTACCACATGTTCGGCGCGAGCTCGGTGGCGATGTGGTAGTGCCCGAGCGCCACGTAGTCCCAGCGCTCCGGCCGGATCTCCGTGGCCTCCACCTTCGCGCCGCCGTACTCGCTCACGAACCGGAGCTTCTCCTCCGCGCCCCCGCCCGTCACCGTCCCGTGCAGCATCAGGATGTTCGTCCCGGCCTCCGGGTCCGGCTCCATGGCCACGGCCTCGCCCCCCGCCAGCGCGTTGTGCGGCAGGCAGAGCACGGATGTGTCCAGCGCCTCCAGGTAGACCCGGCGAGCCCGGTCGTCCACGACGTGGACCCCGGGGATCTCCGCGAACAGCCGCAGGATGCTCCCGGTCTCCACGGCGCGCGGGGAGTCGTGGTTCCCGGCGATGATCACGACCGGCGCGCCCGGCAGGGAGGCCCGCAGCCGCACGAACTGCCGGAACGCGTCCGCAATGGCCGCGTTGGACGGCCGCACGGTGTGGAAGACGTCGCCCGCGACCAGCACCAGGTCCGCCCCCAGCTCGATGATCCGGTCGAGCGCCGCGCGGAACGCCAGCGCCACGTCCCGCTCCCGCGCGTTGATCCCGCCCGGCGCCAGCCGGTGGTACGCGCGGTAGCCGAGGTGGAGGTCGGCGAGGTGGGCCAGAAGCATGGAGGTTAACGTTCGCGGCTAGGCAACTGAACCGCACCGGGTTTATCGGAGACCTGGTTATTCGAGAGGCGCCAGCATGGGC
>CALCID010000027.1 GCA_937907535.1 uncultured bacterium
CGAACCACACCGAAGAAGATCTTCCGGGAGCTGGTAGACGAGAGCACATCTTTGCTGGCGTCCGAGGTCACCCGGGAACTGCCTCTGGAGCCCGTCGAGATCGAGACCCCACTCGAGCAGACGACCGCTTACATGGTGAGCGGGAAGAAGCTCGTGCTCGTCCCGATCCTTCGTGCCGGCCTCGGGATGGTCGAGCCCATGCTTCGCCTCATGCCCTCCGTCCGCGTGGGGCACATCGGGCTGTACCGGGACCACGACACGCTCCAGCCCGTGGAGTACTACTTCAAGATCCCGCCCGACCCCGAGGCGCGGGATTTCATCATCCTGGATCCCATGCTCGCCACCGGCGGATCCATTGCCGCCGCGGCAACGGCGTTGAAGCAGCGTGGCGCCCAGAGGGTCCGGGGGGTCTCCATCGTGTCGGCGCCGGAGGGCGTACAGCACCTGCTCGAAACGCACCCGGACGTCCAGATCTTCACGGCGGCGCTCGACCGTCAGCTGAACGACCACGGATACATCCTCCCCGGGCTCGGGGACGCCGGCGACCGGTTGTTCGGAACGCGTTGATCCGCTAGATTTGATTGGAGTTCGGGCCCGTAGCTCAGGTGGTCAGAGCACTCGACTCATAATCGAAGGGTCGCAGGTTCAAGTCCTGCCGGGCCCACTCAACGAGCAGCCCGCCGATCCCCGATGGACCGGCGGGCTTTGCTGCATCCTTGGGCCTCAGCGTCGATCCGGGAGACCTCGCTCCGGTCCGGAGCGGCTCGGGGCGAGCCTCGACGCATGCGCCCCGAGCACCCCATCCCCCGAGGACGGGTCGCCGCGGCCTCCGTTACCAGGTTGGAGTCGCGCCTCGATCGATCCCCGAGCGGCTCGGGCAGACCGGTTCACGGACTGGGAATGCTCACCGAGATCCCGTAGGGCGAAATGCCGAGCCGGGGCAGATCGTCGGCGCCGTCCAGCCAGTCGAGCGTGAACACCGTGGTAGTCGTGCCCACGATGGCGCCCGCGACCACATCGCTCGCCCAGTGACGATCGTGGTGGATCCGCGACCAGCCGACCATCCCCGCGCCGGCGTACGCGAGCAGGGAGACCCAGCGGTTGTTCGCCTTGCGTGACAGACTCGTGGCGAGGGAGAAAGCCACGACGGTGTGGCCGGAGGGGAACGACTGCCAGGCGTTGTCCAGGGCGAAGGACCGGACATCATCGCCGCCGCACGGCGCCCGCGGCCGGCACCTCCCGATCCCGAACTTGAGTGCGCCGTTCGCCACCCCGGATGCGAGCAGCGCAATGGCAGCATGCGCCGCGCCTTCCTTCAGGCCATCCGAGCCGAGAAGGTACCCGGCCCCGTACGTGAGTCCGAGAGCCGAAAGGAAGAAACCGGGCTCCCCGATCAGCGTGCCAGCCCTCGCCAGCGGGTTCGGCTCTGCTCCCGGTGCGAGCGCCAGCTCCTGCCGGATCGTGTGATCCAGGATGAACGCGCTGGCCAGCATCCACCCCGCACCCCCCAGGAAGAAGCTCGTACGCGCGCCCTCTCTCGTCGGTGTCTTCGCCCCTCTCAGATAGCTGCCATCCTGCGCCGCCACGCCGCCCGCGAAGAGGACGTGCGCGGCGAAGAACGTCGCCAACGCGATCCGGCGAGTACGCACATTTCCTCCCACGTCAGAGGTCCAATTCGGTTCATCCCGAATCCGTTGCCGTGTGGTGATATGAAATGAATGCGGGCGCCGCCGCGTTGGGCGACGCCCGCAATATGCTGCGCAGGCACTCGAAAGGAAAGAATTTCGTCCGGAGGCGTGAAACTCCCCGGGTCGACGGCCAAAGGGTGGCAGGGCTCGCGATCCCCCTGCCAACCCACCCTCGCGTCCGGACGCGTCTACCCGACTTCGCGGCCCGACGCGCCCGGCCCCCCGCCTATGCGGCGGTCACGCAACCTGCTTCAGGCTCGCCCGGGCGACGTACGCGTTGGGCGCCGCGCGCTCCTCCTGCCGCCTGGCCGGCTCCACCGCGAACAACTCGACCCCGTCCAGCGGGTGGAGCCCGCAAGCGGCCAACAAATCCAGTACGTTCCGCTGTGGCGCGCGATCGCCGCCAGTGATCCTCTCGTGCATCTCCGTACTCCCGGCGCGAGGATGTCCGCTTTGTCACAGGGGGTGCCCGGCGGAGACGCAAGGTCGGGGCCACCGGCAACACCGTCCCAAAATCCGCGCCAGGGGCTTTCCAACACGTTGTGATTTCTATAGATATGATCATGGGGCCTGTTCCGGCTCGTCGGTCCTCTCGCGGCCACGGCGGGTCGAATCCCGCAACTTTTTTCCCGCTACCCGAGAATTCTTGCGGAGACACGATCCGCCGGACCTTGACGGCATTGATCGCGCACGCTACGCATGAACCGCCCATGAACGGTGATCCACTGGTTCGGCATACGCCGGACCGGGTCGGCACTCGGCCCCTCCCGGAGTAGACCATGGCGGGCGACAGCAAGATCCGGCCGCGGCTGCTCCTCGCAACGCTGCTCATCCTGGGTGCGTGTGGCGATGATCTCGGCCCCGCGCTCGGGCGGCCGGCCGCCATGGAGATGCTGGCCGGGGACGGCCAGCAAGGCGTGGTCACGGCCCTGCTGCCGGAAACGCTTCTGGTGCGCGTCGTGGACCCGGCAGGGGAACCGGTGGGCGGCGTACGCATCCAGTGGACGCTGGATGAGGGCGGCGGCTCGATCGTGCCCGTCGGCCCGACCGATGCGGACGGGATGGGCCGCGCCACCTGGCGCCTCGGTCAGACGGCCGGTACCTACGCCGCGACCGCACGGGTCTCCGGCGTGCCGCCGCTCACCTTCCACGCAACCGCTCTCCCCGGCCCGCTCACCCGCGTAGCGGTCCAACCCCGCTCCTTCATACTCGATGCGTTCGGGGACACCGTACGGCTCGCCGTCTTCGCGGCAGACGCGTTCGGCAACGCCGTCGTGCCGGAGCAGGTGGCGTGGAGGTCTCTCGATCCATCCGTCGCGACCGTGGACGAGGCTGGCCTCGTCCAGGCGGTGTCGAACGGCGAGTCCCGGATCGTGGCTCAGGCCGCGGCCGCGGCGGACACCGTCACGGTGCGGGTCGAGCAAAGGGTCGCCACCCTCGGCATCACGCCGCGCACCGATACGCTCCGCGCGATCGGGGACACGCTGCAGCTCCAACTCGATCCCCGGGACCGGAACGGCCACCCGGTCGAGGAATTGGAGGTCCGGTGGAGCAGTCTGGATGACGAGGTCGTCGAGGTGGACGGCGAGGGACGCGTCGTGGCCCGGGGCGCCGGGACCGGGCGCGTGACCGCGAGTTCCGGATCCGCTGCGGACACGGTCGTGGTCGTCGTCCAACAGGAAGTGGCTGCCCTCGAAGTCGTCCCGGATCTCATAAATCTCGTGGTCGGCGACGCCTTCCGCTTCACCGCCCGCGCCCTCGACGTCCGCGGCGCCGAGGTGCCTGGAGTTTCGGTGACCTGGCGTTCCTCCGACCCGCCGGTCGCGACCGTGAACGAAGCCGGGCTGGCGCGCGCGTTGAGTCCGGGCGTGTCGATCATCTCGGCCGAGTCCGGTGGTCTCACGGGGACCGCGACCCTGAACGTGGTCCTGGAGGGCGCGACCATCACCGCCATCGAGCCCGACACCCTCGTCCCGGGCGGGATCGCCACCATCCACGGCACCAACTTCGCGCCGGTGCCGGAGCGGAACGTGGTGCACGTGGACGGCGTGCGGGCCGCCGTGCAGACCGCGAACGCGTCCCGGCTGGTGGTGCGGCTCCCTCCGAGGAATGCGTTCCGCTGCGACCTGCCCGGCGCGGTCACCGTGGCGGTCAACGCCGCCGGTCTGAACGCCACGCGCAGCCACACGCTCGCCGTGGCCGCGCCGAGGCGCCTGGCTCCGGGCGAATCGGTCCTGGTCCTGGACGCCGGGGACGTGCGCTGCAACGAATTGCTCGGCAGCGGGGGGCGGTACCTCATCGCCGTGATCAACACAGAGGCGCTCGCAACGGCTTCCGCCGCATTCCAGCTCCGGGGAGCGGCGCAGGCCGCGAGCGCACTGGCACGGGTCGCACCCGTGGCCACGCCCGTGACGACCGGCGCTCCGCTCATGGCCAGGACCGGCGGGGCAGGGGCTCAGAACCGCCTCCACCCCGATCCGGCCGTGCACCACGCCGCGCTGGCGGCCAACCGCCGCCTGTTCGAAAGGAGGCGGCCTCGCCGGGGGGCCGGGGATCGAGGCGACGTCGCCACCGCCGCCTTCGTCGCGTCCCACACGCCCGGGGACGTGATCCGGGTGCGCGTGCCCGCGATCCGGGCGGACGACCCCTGCGAGACCTACACGGAGGTGAACGCACGCGCGGTGTTCGTCGGCAACCGCGTCGCCGTCTACGAGGACCTGGCCGCCCCCCTCGCCCGCACCGCGGACGAGTACCTCGAGAAAATCGGCAACGAGGTCGAGTCCCTCGTCCTCGGCCTGATCCAGCAGAACTTCGGCGACCCGCTCGCCATGGACCCGCACAACGATGGCGACGGCCGGGTGCGGATCGTCTTCACCCGCGCGGTCAACCAGCAGGGCGGCCTCCTCGGGTTCGCCTTCGCCGGCGATTTCTTCGACCGCGAGACATGCGCCGCGAGCGACCGGGGCGAGATCCTCTACGCCGTCGTGCCCACGGAGCCCGGGTCCGGATTCATCGGGTTCACCCGCGAGAACTGGTACCGGTTCATCCGCGCCAGCATCGTGCACGAGCTGAAGCACGTGGCGGCGATTGCCGAGCGCTTCGCCCGCAGTGCGCCGCGCCTGGAGGAGGTCTGGCTCGAGGAGGCCACCGCCATGGCCGCGGAGGAGATCTGGGCCCGGCACGTGCACGGCCTCTCTCCGGGCTCGAACGCGGATCACCGGGCCACACTCTTCTGCGAAGTCCGGCCCACGACGGCGGCGTGCGCCGGCCGCCCGGTGGTCATGCTCCCACATTTCGAGCGACTCTACGACTACTACGCGACGATCGAGAGCTCGAGCCCGCTCGGTCCCGTGGCGACGGGGGACGTGTCGTTCTACGGGAGCGCCTGGTCCCTCGTGCGGTGGGCGGCCGACCACTTCGCGCCCGCCGAGGCGGCCTTCTTCGGCGCGCTCACCCGGGAGACGCAACTCACCGGCGTGGCCAATCTCGAGGCCCGGACCGGTCGTACGTTCCCCGAGCTCCTGGCGCTCTGGGCGCTCGCCTCGGCCGTGGACGACCGGCCGGGATTCGCTGCGGGCCGCCCCGAGCTGCGGCTCCCGAGCTGGAACACCCGGGACATCTTCGCCGGATTGAACGCCGACTTCCCGGGGCTCTTCCCGCGCGCATTCCCGCTCATGCCACGGGAGCTGTCCGGTCCCGACTTCCTGGTCGTCGTGAACCCTCTCCGCGGCGGGACCGCCTCGCTGTTCGAACTCGCCCCGGGGCCCGTCCAGCGCCAGCTCCTGGAGCTCCGGAGCAGCGTCGGCGGTCCGCCCCCCTCGTCGCTCCGTCTCGCGATCCTCCGCATTGAATAGCGGCCCGGGGGGAAGGGACCACCGGCCGACGCCCCGGTTTACGCCGGTCCCTCCGGAACCGGTCGCCGGCATCGGGTTGCACCCCCGGGGACTCGTCGCCGGCGCGCGCAGCCTCCCGTCCGGCGGTCTCCGGCCCGCACGCCGGGCGAGACCCGGATAGGGCTGGCACGCAGCAATGCACCGATTTCCTTCGCCGAACCCTGGTGGCTCTCGAGGGTACTGGCCCTGGAGTGGCACGTGTATGCGCTTGTGCGCGCGCGCCTTGCGGAATACTGGACGCGCGCAGTCGCGGGGATGGCGAAGCACACGTCGCCCGGCACGTTGACAGCCGCGCGGCGTGCCACCAACTTACTGTGCTATCACATAGCCGCAGGCTCGACCTGCTCGCCCGCAAGTTCGCCGGGGGGAACGACGGATGCTGGGAACCCTGAAAGGCCGGTTCATCGTCATTTTTCTCGTTCTGGCCGCTTCCGGTTGGTATCTGTACCGGAACGGTCTGACGCTCGGATTGGATCTCCAGGGAGGGATGCACCTCGCGCTCGAGGTCGACGACAGCGAGCGCGCGCTCACGCCCGAAGCGAGGGCGGACGCCACGGATCGCGCGCTGCAGGTCATCCGGACGCGAATCGACGAGTTCGGTGTCGAGGAGCCGCTGATCCAGAAGGTCGGGGCGGACCGGATCATCGTGGAGCTTCCGGGGATCCGCGAGGAGGCCCGCGCCAAGGAGATCATCCAGCGGACCGCGTTCCTCCAGTTCCAGCTCGTGAAGTCGGAGCGCGAGGTCGTGGAGGCGCTGCCGCGGATCGACCGGGCCATCGTGCAGGCGCTCGGCCCGGAGCTCGAGACCATCATGCAGGAGATTCCGACCACGCCGCGGGAATCGGTGCAGGACCTGCTCTTCCAGCGGCAGCAGGACACGGCGACGGCGGAGGAGGGCGAGGCGGCCGACACCGCCGCGGCCGCGGCGACGGAGCGGCGCCCGCTCACCAGCCTGCTCATGACCTCGGGCGGTGTGGGCGTGTTCCTGGTCAACGAGGAGGACGTCCCCGTCGTCAATCGCTTCCTCGAGATGCCCGAGGTCCAGCGCCTGTTGCCGCGCGGCACGGTCCTCCGCTGGGGCAGCCGCCCGGAAGGGCGCGGCGCGCAGCTGTTCCGGCCGCTCTACGTGCTGGAGCAGCGCCCGTTCATGACGGGTGAGCACCTAGAGAACGCCGTCGCCGGCCGCGACCCGCAGACGAACGAGACGATCGTCTCCTTCGAGCTGAACCGCCGCGGCGGCCGCGTCTTCGAGCAGACCACGGGCGCACACATCGGGGATTACATCGCGATCGTCCTGGACAACCACGTGGTGAGCGCGCCGCAGATCAGGGCGCGGATCGGGACGCAGGGACAGATCCAGATGGGCGCGGCGCCGCTTTCGGAGGCGCAGGACCTGGCCCTGGTGCTGCGGGCGGGCGCGCTCCCCGCGCCGCTGCGCATCGTCGAGGAGCGCACGGTCGGCCCTACTCTGGGCGCCGACTCCATCGAGCAGGGCAAGGTCGCGGGGATCATCGGCGTCCTGCTCGTGATCGCGATCATGATCGCCTACTACCGGATGGCCGGTCTCCTGGCGGTCTGCGCTCTCGTGTTCTACGCGATCCTCGTTGCGGGCGGACTGGCCGCGCTCAACGCGAAGCTGACCGCACCGGGTATTGCAGGCTTCATCCTTTCCATCGGTATGGCGGTCGACGCGAACGTCCTGATCTTCGAGCGGATCCGTGAGGAACTCGCGGAAGGCCGATCGGTCCGGGCGGCCGTGGACGCGGGATTCCAGAACGCCATGTCCGCGATCGTGGACTCGAACCTGACCACGCTGATCACGGGCTTGATCCTGTTCTACGTCGGGACCGGCCCGGTCCGCGGCTTCGCGGTCACGCTCTCGATCGGTATCGTGGCGTCGTTCTTCTCGGCGGTGTTCGTGACGCGTACCCTGTTCCTGGCCTACCTGCAGCGGAAGCGCGCGGTCGAGGCCATCAGCATCTGAGGGGGGCCAGCGAGGGCCATGCGACTATTTGCCAACGCGAATTTCGACTTCATCGGTCATCAGCGGATCTCCATCACCATCAGCGCGGTCCTGATCGGGATCGGACTGCTTGCCGGGATCTTCTTCCAGGTCACGCGGGGATCCTGGCTGAACTACGGCGTGGACTTCACGGGCGGCACGCTGGTGCAGCTCCGGTTCACCGACGGGACGACCGTCGGCGAGCTGCGCGCGCTGTTCGGTGATGTGCTGCCGGGCAGCGAGATCACGCGGTTCGGCGCGGACAACGAGTTCCTCGTCCGGGCCCCCCAGGTCGGAGAGGACGCGGAAGGCGTGACCGCCGCGGTGGTCAACGTGCTGAACACCCGGTACTCGGCGGGTCAGTACGAGGTCGTGCGGACGGAAGCCGTCGGTCCGAAGGTGGGCTCCGAGCTGCAGCAGAAGGCGGCGCTCGCGATCCTGGTCTCCTTCATTGCCACGCTGATCTACCTGGCGTTCCGCTTCGAGTGGCGCTTCGGTCTGGCGTCGTTGATCGCGACGATCCACGACGTGCTGGCCACGCTCGGCCTGCTCGCGTTGCTGCAGCTCGAAGTGGCGCTGCCGACCGTGGCCGCGGTGCTGACGATCGTGGGGTATTCGCTGAACGACACGATCGTCGTGTTCGACCGGATCCGGGAGAACCTCAAGAAATCCGGCCGGCGGGAGGAATTCGTCGCGATCGTGAATCGTTCGATCAACGAGACGCTCCCGCGCACCGTTCTCACGAGTGTCACGACGGTGGCGGTGCTGGTCGCGCTCTTTGTCTTCGGCGGCGCGATCATCCGGCCGTTCGCGCTGATCATGACGTTCGGGGTCGTGGTCGGGACCTACTCGTCCATCTTCATTGCGTCGCCGGCGCTGCTCTACATCGAACGGCGGTGGGGCGGGAAGAAGGTGGAACGGCCGAAGCGGAGCCGGCCGGTCCGGGCGGGCGCGAGCAGCTGACGCGCAACGGCCACACGGCCACAGGCCGCCGCCGAGTCCCGGCGGCGGCCTTTCCGTTGCCGGGTGAGTGAGGCTGCCGCTGCGGGCGCCGCCGGACCACCCGGCTGGCGCCCGACGGGCAGAGATCGCAGGGAAGGGGAGCGAACCGGATGTATTTCGATTCACACTGCCACCTCACCGACGAGCGGCTGATCGGCGAGGCGGATGCGGTGGTGGCGCGAGCGCGGGAAGCGGGCGTCACCCGGATGCTGACGGTGGGCGCGGACCCGGAGGACATGGAGCGCGCCGTGGAGCTGGCCTCGCGGCTGGAGGGCGTGTGGGCCTCGGTGGGCGTCCATCCCCACGCGGCGGGCCGGGCGGAAGACGGCGTGTTCTCGCGGATCCGGGAGCTCGTGGCGCTGGACCGTGTGGTGGCCCTCGGGGAGTCGGGGCTCGACTACTATTACGACAACGCCCCGCGCCCGGCCCAGCGGCGCGCGTTCGAGCGGCACATCGAGCTGGCCGCCGAGCTCGGCCTGCCGCTGATCGTCCACTCGCGCTCCGCGGATGACGACACCGTTGCCGTGCTGCGCTCTCTCCCTTCCGGCGTCCGGGGCGTCATGCACTGCTTCGGCGGCGGGCCGGCACTCCTCGAGGCGGCGCTCGAGGCCGATTGGTACGTGTCCTTCGCCGGCGTGGTCACGTTCAAGAAGTTCGACGCCGGGGAGCTGGTCCGGACCGTGCCGCCCGACCGCCTGCTGATCGAGACGGACAGTCCGTACCTGACGCCGGTGCCTCACCGCGGCAAGCGCAACGAGCCGGCGTACGTGCCGTTTGTGGCCGGCGGCATTGCCGCCATACGGGGAGAGCCGGTCGAGGAGGTTGCCCGCCGCACCTTCGAGAACGCGAGCCGGTTGTACGGCTTGCCGCTCCCCGGCCCGGGCGGCGCCTGACCGGTCGGCCGTGCCGTCGGCGGGCCCGGGCAGGCCGGCCCGTCCAGGTGCACGCTCCCGGGCTTTCCGCTATCTTTGTTCGGACCGCAATCCGAGGCGGAAACGTTGGTTTCATCGATTGAGCGCATGCCCCGCCGAATTCACATCCTGGACGACACCGTAGCCAATCAGATCGCCGCGGGCGAAGTGGTGGAGCGCCCGGCGTCGGTGGTCAAGGAGCTCATAGAGAATTCGCTGGATGCGGCGGCCACGCGCATCGAGATCTCGGTGCAGAACGGCGGCCGCACGGAGATCCGGGTCGCGGATGACGGGTGCGGCATGGGCCGGGAGGACGCGCTCCTCGCCCTGGACCGCTACGCCACGAGCAAGATCGCCACGACCGAGGACCTCGAAGGCGTGCGGACGTTCGGGTTCCGGGGAGAGGCGCTCCCGTCCATAGCATCCGTGTCGCGGCTCACCCTGGAGACCGCAGAGGCGGGCGACGTCGGCACCCGCGTGCGCGTCGCGGCAGGCCGGGTCCTCAGCGTGGAAGACTGTGCGCGCCAGCCCGGAACCACCGTGGTGGTCCGCAACCTGTTCTTCAACGTGCCGGCGCGGGCGAAGTTCCTGCGCACCGCGGCGGTGGAGACGCGCGCGGTGGCGGACGTGGTGACGTCGCTCGCGCTCGCGAACCTCTCGGCGGCGTTCCGGTTGGAGTCGAACGGCCGCACGCTGCTGGATCTGCCTCCGGCACCGGATCTGGTCAGCCGGGTCGCGGCGATCTGGGGCGACGAATTCGCCTCCAGGCTCATCGCCGTGAACCACGATGGCGGCGGCGTCCACGTTGCCGGGCTGGTCGAGCGGCCGGACGCCGTGAAGATCGGCCCCCGCCGCGTGCACCTGTACCTGGCGGGGCGGCCGTTCCGGGACAGGGAGCTGGTCTACGCCGTCGAGCGGGCCTACCGCACCACCGTGCCGCTCGGTGCGCGGCCGAGCATGTTCCTGTACCTGGACGTGCCGCGTGGCGGCGCGGACGTGAACGTACACCCCGCCAAGGCCGAGGTACGGTTCCGGGACTGGATGGCGGTGGAGGCCGGTGTCGAGACCGCGGTCCGTGAGGCGCTGCGCGGGCTGGAGAGCGCGGCCACGCTGGACAGCCGCCCGCTCCCCCCGCAGCTCCGCCGGCCGGTGCCCACCGCGGACGTGCCAACGAATGCCGGTGCGTCGGCGGCCGCCCCGCGCGGGGGCGTCCGGGGCGCGACCCGCCCTTCGAGCCCGCCGGCCGGCGGACCGTCCGCGGGGGCCGGCCGGGTCACGTCCTCCGAGGGTGACCAGTTCGCGCTCTTCGTCACGGCGAGGGTCCCGGAGCCGAACCAGGCCGGGGACCGGGCTGACGCCGTGGCGGCGGAGGAGTACGGCCGGGACGGCGGCCGGGATGACGTCGCCTACAACGCGACGAACGCCGCGAGCCCCGCGCCCGCCGTGGACGCCACCGGCCCGCGGCCATCCCTCTGGCAGATCCACGACACGTACATCCTGGCCGAAACGCGGTCCGGGCTCCTCATCATCGACCAGCATTCGGCGCACGAGCGGATCCTCTTCGAGGAGATGATGCGCGCGTTCGAGCGGGGCGGCGCCGAGTCCCAGCGCCTCCTCTTCCCGCTCACGCTCCGCCTCTCGCCCGCCGAGTTCTCGGTGGTGACCGACCTGCACGGCATCTTCCAGCGCGTCGGGTTCGAGATCGAGCCGTTCGGCGGACGGACGATCATCGTGCACGCGGTGCCCGCGCCTCACCCGTACTTCGATGCGGAGCAGTGCCTCCGGGACATGGTGGCCGAGCTCGTGGCCGGGTCGGACCTGACCCGCGCCGCGCGCAACCAGCACGAGCGCATCGCCATGACGTTCGCGTGCAAGGCCGCCATCAAGGCGGGTCAGCGCCTCTCGCCCCTCGAGATGAACCGGCTCTTCGACCAGCTCTTCGCCACCGAGCTGCCGTACCACGACGTGCACGGCAGGCCCACGGTCATCCGCCTGTCGCTCCAGGAGCTGGAACGGAGGTTCGGGCGCAATGGGTGAGGCGCAATCCGGATCCGGCCGGCCGGCGCCGCGCGCCGTCGTGATCACCGGTCCCACGGCCAGCGGCAAGACCGACCTGTCGATCCGCGTAGCCCTGCGCCTGAACGGCGAGATCATTTCCATGGACTCCCGGCAGGTGTACCGGGGCATGGACATCGGCACGGCCAAGGCCACACCGGAGCAGCGCCGGGCGGCGCCGCACCACGGCCTCGACCTGGTGGATCCGGACGAACGCTACAGCGCCGGCCTTTTCGCCCGGGACGCGCGCATCTGGATCGAGGAGATCCGGTCCCGCGGCCGGATCCCGATCCTCGTCGGGGGGACCGGCTTCTTCCTTCGGGCCCTCACGCACCCCATGTTCCGCGAGCCCGATCTGGAGCCCCTCCGCCGCGCACGCCTGGACAGGTTCATGAAGACCCTGACGAAGGAGGACCTGCTGCGCTGGCTCCAGGCGCTCGACCCGGCATCCGCGGAAACGCTTTCGAAGCGCGGCGGGCGCCAGCGCATGGAGCGCGCCCTGGAGATCGTGCTCCTGACCGGCCGGCCGATCGGCTGGTGGCACGAGAACGCGCCGCCTTCCGCGGACCCGGTCCCGCTCATCGTGTTCGTGCTCCAGCTCCCGCGGGAGGAGCTCTACCGGCGCATCGACCAGCGCGTCCTGGACATGATCGACACGGGTCTGGTCCAGGAGGTAGAGCGGCTCCTCGACGCCGGCTACGACGCCGACGATCCGGGAATGTCCGCCACGGGGTACATCGAACTGATCCCGTACCTCCGGGGCCAGCGCTCGCTGGAGGACGCGATCCGGGACATCCAGCGCAACACCCGGCGGTACGCGCGCCGCCAGTTGACCTGGCTCCGGCACCAGCTCCCCGGGGACGCCATCTGGCTGGACGCCACCCGGCCCCAGGAGGAGCTGGTCGAGGAGATCGTAGCACACGTGCGCAAGGAGATGGGGCAGTGAAGATCGGGATTACGTGCTACCCGGTTTACGGCGGCTCCGGCGTGGTCGCCACCGAGCTCGGGTTGGAGCTCGCCCGGCGCGGCCACGAGGTGCACTTCATCACGTACGCGCAGCCGTTCCGGCTGCCTTACTTCGTCGAGCGCGTCTTCTATCACCAGGTCGAGGTACCGTCGTACCCGCTCTTCGAGTACCCGCCCTACGGCGTGGCGCTGGCCGCGGCCATGCACAGCGTGGCGGAGCGGCAGCACCTCGACCTGCTACACGTCCACTACGCCGTCCCGCACGCCACCTCCGCGTGGCTCGCGCGGGAGATGCTGGGGCGGGACCGGATCAAGGTCGTGACCACGCTGCACGGGACCGACATCACGCTCGTGGGCCAGGATCCCTCGTTCCGGTCCATCACGCGCTTCTCGATCCGGGAATCGGACGGTCTCACGGCCGTGTCCGAGTACCTGCGGCGCGAGACGAATCTGCACTTCGACATTCCGGCGGAGGACATCGAGGTCATTCCGAACTTCGTGGACCTCGAGAAGTACCGGCGGGACAGCTACCCCTGCCACCGGAGCATGCTCGCCCCCGCCGGCGAGAAGATCGTCATGCACATCTCGAACTTCCGGCCGGTGAAGCGCGTGGCGGACGTGCTCCGTATCTTTGCACGGATCGATCGGGACATCCCCACGAAGCTGGTCCTCGTGGGCGACGGTCCGGACCGCGGCCGGGCCGAGCAGGTCGCGGAGGAGGAGGGCGTGGCCGACCGGGTGCTCTTTCTCGGCAAGCAGGAGTCCGTGGCCGAGCTCCTCGCCTGCGCGGACCTCGCGCTCGTGCCGAGCGAGTCCGAGGCGTTCGGCCTGGTGGCGCTCGAGGCCATGGCCTGCGGCGTGCCCGTCATCGGGACCGACGTCGGCGGGATGCCCGAGGTCGTGCCGCACGGCAAGGCCGGGTACCTCGCCCCGGTGGGCGCCATTGACGAGATGGCCCGGGCGGCCTCCGATCTGCTCGCGAACCCCGACCGCTGGGCGTCGGCCAGTCGCCACGCTCGTGAGGTCGCCACCCGCTTCAGCGCGGACATCGTGGTCCCGCGCTACGAAGCGTACTATGAACAGGTGCTGGGCGCATGAATCTACTCGATGCTTTGATCCTCGGCCTGGTGCAGGGCCTCACCGAGTTCCTGCCGGTCTCCAGCTCCGGCCACCTCGTGATGGCCGAGACGTTTCTGGATGTGCCCTCGGCCGGCATTTTCGTGGAGGTGGCGCTGCATGTGGCCACGCTGCTGTCCGTCGTGATCGTGTACCGCGCCCGGCTCGCCGAGCTCGCCCTGGGCACGCTCCGGAGGGACCCGGACGCGCTCCGCTACGTGGCGCTCCTCGCCCTGGCCACGGTTCCCGCGGCCGTGGTCGGGCTCACCCTGAAGGACCTGGTCGAGCGCGCGTTCGCCACGCCTGCGCTCACCGGCTTCATGCTCCTGTTCACCGGGGCGTTCCTCTGGTCCACCCGGTACGTCCAGCGCCCGGTGGTCGATGAGCCGGCCGGCCCGAAGGTGGCCCTGGCCATGGGATTCGCACAGGCGCTCGCGCTGCTCCCCGGCATCTCCCGTTCGGGCGCCACGATCACCGCGGGGCTGTGGGGGCGGGCCAGCGGGGTGCGCGCGGCGGAGTTCTCGTTCCTGATGTCGATCCCCGCGATCATTGGCGCCGCCATCCTGGAGGCCAGGAACTTCGAGGGGGCGGTGAGCGACGTCGGCGGGGCTCCGCTCCTCGTCGCCTTCTTCGCCGCTCTCGCGGCCGGCATCCTGGCGATCCGCAGCCTCGTCTGGCTCCTCAGGCGCCAGTCGTTCTACGCCTTCGCCTACTATGTCTGGGCGGCCGGCGCCCTCTTCCTGCTCCTGCTCTGGCTCCGTGGCTGACGTACCCCCTCGTGATCGGATTGCGGCGCTGGATGCCGCCGCCGTTCCGGCCGACCGGTGGGAAGGCCGGAGCGTCGAGGATTGGCGCGCGCTCTGGAAGATCCCCGCGCTCCACCTGTACGTACGCGTCGGGTCGACCAACGACGTTGCCAAACGGCTCGCGGAGGACGGCGCGGCGACCGGCACCGTGGTGATGGCCGAGGAGCAGGTCGCGGGGCGGGGGAGGGGAGGCCGGCGCTGGATCTCGGAACCCGGTGCCTCCCTCGCCATCTCCATCGTCGTTCGCACCAACGGCGCTTCGGGAAGAGATCCGGCCATCGCGGTCCTGCCGCTCCGGGTCGGACTCGCCGTGGCCCGCGCCATCGATTCCCTCACCGGCGTGCGGACAATGATCAAATGGCCGAACGACGTACAACTCGCCGGCCGGAAGGTGTGCGGGATCCTCTGCGAGGGTGCGTTCGGCCCGGACGGTGGTTACGTGGTGGCGGGGATCGGCGTCAACGTCGCGCAAGGGGACGATCACTGGCCGCCCGACATGCGCGACGCCGCCACCTCGGTCCAGGCCGCGACCGGCGTCCCCATCTGGCGCCCGGCGCTGGCCGGTGCCATAATCGCCGGGGTCCTCGACGCAGTCCGTCTCCGCGGGCCCCGGCTCGACTCCGAGGAGCTGGCC
This sequence comes from uncultured bacterium, assembly GCA_937907535.1. GTDB lineage: Bacteria > Gemmatimonadota > Gemmatimonadetes > Longimicrobiales > RSA9 > CALCID01. The sequence goes on from CALCID010000027.1 coordinate 15,074, forward strand.
GAGCTCCGGGAGCGGGATGCACTCCACGGCCGGACCGTCCAGGTGGACGGCTCGATCACGGGCGTGGCGTGCGGCATTGCCGAGGACGGGTCGTTGTGCATCCGCGACCCACGCGGCGACCTCGCCAGCGTGCGAAGTGGAACGGTGCGCGTGGTCGAACAAGGTGACCGGAAGGCATTCCCATGATCCTGGTTTTCGACGTCGGCAACACCGAAACCGTGATCGGCCTCTTCGAGGCCGGCAACCTCCTCGAACACTGGCGCATATCGTCCGAGACGCCCCGCAGCGTGGACGAGCTCGGGCTCCTCATCCGATCGCTCATGCGTGAGTCCGGCTTCGACAGCGCGCCGGTCCGCGCTGCCGCCATCGGATCCGTCGTGCCCCCGCTGACGAGCCTGCTCGTCGAAGCTTGTGAGCGCCATGTCGGCGTCCAGCCGCTGGTCGTGGATGCCCGCACGCCGCTCCCGATCCGGCTCGATGTGGAGGAACCGCTCTCCGTCGGCGCCGACAGGATCCTGAACACCCTCGCCGCCGCCCAGCTCTACCAGCGGGACACCATCGCGGTGGACCTCGGAACTGCAACCACGTTCGATTGCGTCACCGCCGACGGCGTCTTCATCGGCGGGGTGTTCTCGCCCGGCGTACAGACCAGCGCCGAGACCCTCGTCCGCCGGACCGCCAAGCTCCCGAGGGTCGAGATCGGCCCGCCAGCCCGCGTGATCGGCAAGAGGACCGACAGTTGCCTCCGCAGCGGCCTCTTCTACGCGGCCGTCGACTCGATCGATGGCATCGTGGAGCGCATCCGGGCCGAATGGCAGCGCCCGAACGCGTTCGTGGTGGCCACCGGGGGACTCGCGCCAATGATTGCGCCACACTGCAAGACGATCGATCATGTCGAGCCGTTCCTGACGCTGTACGGGCTCGACCTGGCGTACCGCTACGTGGAGGAACGGAGCGGCGGCCTGCGACTCACCCCGCTCAAGCGGCCCGCCGCACGGCGTTCGCGATGAGCCACCCGACGGAGCCCGCGCGCAGAGCCCGTGAGCTGAACCTCTTCCGGCGGCTCGGCTACCGCCTGTTCCCCGGGGATACGTTCAGCTACGTGCTCCACATGCGGCCGGCCGAATGGCCCATCATGGCCGCGCATACCGCGCTCGGATACTTCCTCGCCGTTGGTTTCGACGCCGCACGGCTCGCCGCATCCTGGACCGACGCGCTCTTCGGCCTCGTGGTCTGGGTCGTTTTCCTCAATGGCGGGACCCTCGCCATCAACACGGCCTATGACCGGGACACCGGCGACATCGGCTACCTCGTCGCCCCGCCGGACCCGCCGCGGCGGCTCGCCGCGTTCTCCTTCGCCCTCATGGTTATCGGCCAGGCGCTCGCGTTCCTGCTGCCCCCGGCATTCACCATCACCTACGCGATCTGCTTCGTTCTCTCGATCCTGTACTCCGTGCCGCCCATCCGACTGAAGGCCGTGGCCGGCGCGGACTGGATCATCAACATGTGGGGCTTCGGGACCATCACTCCGTTCGCCGGCTGGGCCGCCACGGGCCACCCCCCGGAGACCTGGGCAGGCCTCCTGTTCCTGGCCTTCTGTCCCCTCTTCGCGGCGCTCTATCCACTCACCCAGCTCTATCAGCTCGAGGTGGACCGGGCGCGCGGGGATCGGACCCTCGCCCTCATGCTGGGCATGCGTCGGTCCCTCCAGGTCGCCATCGGCGCCGTGCTCCTGGCCTTCGCCGGGTTCGCAGCGGTGGCCTTCCTCGCTCCCGCCAACGGCCTCTGGCCTCTCCTCATCGTCGCCGGGGCCGCATGGCTCGCCGTGCTCGGCCGCTGGTACGCCCGCCACGAGACCATGACCCCCGAGCAGCACCAGCGCGGCATGTACCTCGCGCTACGCGCCTGGGCCGTCACGGACATCGCGGTGCTCCTCTCCTTCGCGCTGTGAGAACGGAGCGGGCCGGCCCGCGGCGGGTCGGCCCGATCCGTGCAGTCATCCGTGCCGGCGGCCTCCGGATGCCGCCTCGCGCACATGTTCAACCACGGGGTAGTTCAATGGCTCGCACCACAGGCACCGTCAAGTGGTTCTCACAGGAGAAGGGTTTCGGCTTCTTGCAGCAGGACGACGGGCCCGACGTATTCGTGCACCACACCGCCATCGAAGGGCGAGGATTCAAGACGCTCAACGAGGGCGAGCGCGTCGAATTCGACGTCGTCGAAGAGGCCAAGGGCCTCAAGGCCCGCAATGTCGTCCGCCTCGAAGCCGCACCCGGCCAGGGCGGTGGCGGCCGCGGCCGTTCCGGCGGCGCGGGCGGTGCGGGCCGGGGCGGGGGATTCGGCGGCCCTGGCGGAGCACGTCACCGGCAGTCCCGGTAGGCGGGTCGATCCTCCGAGATCGCGTGGCCGCCGGCGGCACGGAACCGTGCCGCCGGCGGCCCTCCGCGCCGGTCCTGTCATATTGACCGCCCTCCTCACGATCCGACCCATCCGCATATCCGGCAGGCTGCCTCCCCGCCAACCGTGCAGATGCTCTCGCCAGGGCACACGCACGCGCCGACCGATCCCGGTGTGCGGCATGCGGGCGATCGCGGGTGACCAGGCGCCGGTCCGGCTCGAGCTGTCGGGATCGGCGTCCCGTCCTGAGGGGCGGTTCAACCCTACGATCGGGCGTGGCCGGTCCCGGCAGCCGCTCGAATGGCTGGTCTGGCGCTCCGGTGCGCGCCAGTTCGGCAGCGGACTTTGCCAATCCGGCACACTCTGTTGGCACGGCGTCTGCTGGACCGCGCGGGCGCCGGCGGGCCCTTGACGCTGTCGAGGCACCCGCTAGATTTTTCAATCTGTTAGCACTCACCACCGTTGAGTGCTAATCAACGACGCCAGGTTCACCCTCAAATCTCGGAGGTGTCTCATATGGCAACGGCTGCGGGTACCCAGATCCGTCCCCTGGCCGATCGCGTCGTCGTCAAGCCGCTCGAGGAAACCGAGCAGATGCGCGGCGGCCTCTACATCCCCGACACGGCCAAGGAGAAGCCCCAGCAGGGCGAGGTCATCGCCGTCGGCCCGGGCAAGGTGAACGACAAGGGCGAGCGCATCCCGCTCGAGCTCAAGGTCGGCGACCGGGTCCTCTACGGCAAGTACAGCGGGACCGAGGTCACCGTCGGCGATGAGCAGTACCTCATCCTGCGGGAGTCGGACGTTCTCGCGGTCCTTCAGTCGTAAGCTATCCAGAGACGACCAATAGAGGAGGAAAGCAGCCATGGCTGCAAAGCAGCTACTGTTCGACGCGGAGGCTCGCGCGGCGCTCAAGCGCGGCGTGGACCAGCTCGCTGAGGCGGTCAAGGTCACGCTCGGCCCGAAGGGCCGCAACGTGGTCGTCGACCGCAAGTTCGGGTCGCCGACCGTGACCAAGGACGGCGTCACCGTCGCCAAGGAGGTCGAGCTCGAGGACCCGATCGAGAACATGGGCGCCCAGATGGTCAAGGAGGTCGCCACCAAGACGAGCGACCTGGCCGGTGACGGCACGACCACGGCGACCGTGCTTGCGCAGGCGATCTTCCGTGAAGGTCTGAAGAACGTGACCGCCGGCGCGAACCCGATGGCCATCAAGCGCGGGATCGACAAGGCGGTCGAGAAGGTCGTCGAGGAGCTGAAGGCCATCTCCACGCCGACGAAGGGCAAGAAGGAGATCGCCCAGGTCGGGACCATATCGGCGAACAACGACGCCGAGATCGGGAACCTGATCGCGGACGCGATGGAGAAGGTCGGCAAGGACGGCGTGATCACGGTCGAGGAGGCGAAGGGCCTCGAGAC
>CALCID010000028.1 GCA_937907535.1 uncultured bacterium
CAGCGCCGTCCGCTCCCGGTTCGGACCCGCTAGAAACTCGATCCAGCGCTCGACGCTGCGGTTCAGCGTGACCGGAAGATCCCATGTCGCTCCGCTCGTCGTGTCCCGCTCCTCGGGCATCTCTTCGAGGAGCTGGTCCATGGGCGCCGGATCGACGGGCTGCCCGTCCCGCAGCATGACACGCATGGCGCCGTGGCCGAGGAACGTGAGCGCGAGGCCGATCAGGAAGAGGTATGCGACGGGGTTCGACTTCATCGTTCTCGCCCGACCCGATGACTTTGCGAATCGTTGTCTTAGAGAGGTTTCCAGGCCTCATACGTGCCCGAAAAACATATGTTCCGATGGAGGGCGAGGCGGGCGGAAATACGCGCCAACGCCGCGAGGGCAGCGTGGCGCGCGAACGAACAGGCGAACGTACGACCGGTCCGCGAAGATCGGTCAGTTGTCCAGTGGGACCTCGACCCGGTCGCCGGGCCGGATGATGGCATCCGCCGACAGCCGGTTCCACCGGAGGAGCTGCTCGGTGCTCACGCCGTGCCGCTGCGCAATGGCGGACAGCGTGTCACCGGGCCTCACCTGGTAGACCACCACGCGGGCGGCGGCCCCCGACTTCCGGATCGTGAGCCGCTGCCCCGGCCGGATCGTGCTGCCGTTGCCGAGGTTGTTCCACTCCCGGAGCTGCTGGACCGTGACGCCGTGCTTGCGCGCGATGCTCCAGAGGCTATCGCCCTTGCGCACCTGGTACACGACCGTCCCGCCCTGGGCGGACGATCCGGCCGAGCTCGAGGACTTCGTCGTGGACGACCCGGCCGTGGAGGAGGCCGCCGTGGAGGCCGACCGGGTCCCGGCCGATGCGGTCCGTACCAGGGACGGGTGGAGCGGAATGGTCAGCCGCTGGCCGACGGAGAGCTTGCCCGGGTCTCTGATGTTGTTGGCCAGTTGTATCGCGCGCACCGAGCTGCCGTAGCGCTTCGCGATGGCGGACAGCGTTTCTCCGCGGCGCACGACGTGGATCCGCATGGTCACCCGCTCTTCCGGCGGGATCTCGGCGAACGCGACCGCGAACCGTTCCGCGTGGCCGTAGGGGACCCGCACCTGAGTGGCCCGGCCCGGCGGCGTCATCCCCAGCAGGAACTGGGGATTGAGCATTTCGATCTCGGACCTGTCCACACCGGCCGCCCTGGCGATGACGGCGAGCTCCGTGGCATCCGGAACGGTCACGAACTCGAACTTCTCGGGTTCCTGCGGGATGATGTCCTCGAACCCGAAGCGTTCCGGGTACTTCCCGATGATCGCGGCCGCAATGAGCATCGGCACGTAGTTGCGGGTCTCCCTCGGGAGAGCGGACTCGATGGTCCAGAAGAGGGAGTCGTTCCCGGTCGCTCCCCCCGCCTGCCGCTGGAGGAGCCTCTGCACGCGGTGCTCCCCCGTGTTGTAGGCGGCCGCCGCCAGGTACCAGCTCCCGAACTGGTTGTACAGGTCCTGGAGATAGTCGAGCGCGGCCTCCGTGGAGCGCACCGGGTCGCGGCGTTCATCCACGAACTCGTTGATCTGGAGCCCGTAACGGCGCCCGGTTCCGGCAATGAACTGCCAGATGCCCACGGCCCGCGCGCGGGAGTAGGCGCGGGGTGAAAAGCCGCTCTCGATCAGCGCGAGGTAGATCAGGTCCTCGGGCATCCCGCGAGCCCGCAGCCGCTCACGGATCAACTCTTCGTAACGTCCCTTCCGCTCGAGGTACGTCCGGAAGCGGTCCCGGTGCTGTTTCCGGAAGTAATCGAGCCAGAACTGGACCCGCTCGTTGTAGTGGATGGGGATGTCGAAATCCCTGAGGTCGCCGACGAGCCCGTCGGGGAGCGGGATGGGGACGGCGGCATCCGGGATGGACTCCGCCTGCTCGGCGGCGAGGAGCATGTCCGCCTGTTCCTGAAGGAAGAGCCGGTCCTCGGGCCAGGTACCGAAGTCCAGCGGGAGCGGTTCCTCCAGGAGGACCGGCTCGACCGGCTCGGGCGTCGGAATCCGTTTCGTCGTCGGCGAGCACGCGGCGAGCGCAAGACCGGCGACGAGCACGCACAGGCGGCGCACGTTCATGTCTTGAGCCTCACCGAACCTCCAGGAAGTTGCCGAGCAGCCGGTTGATGGCGTTCAGCGCGGCGATGGCCGCCGCCCGGATCGGGTCGTTGTCCACGAACACCGCGCCGATATAGCGGCCCGGCGGCGGCCCGGCCCGATAGAGGGAGACCAGCATCAGATCCGCGTCGAAAGCGCGCTGTACCTTGACGCCCGCGAGCGTCAGGCCGTGGTGCTCGGGCACGATCTCGTCGATTGCGTCAAGCGCGGCGAGCACGGCGGTCCGCCGTTCGATCAGGTCGCCTCGCTCACCGACCGCTTCGCCCACGTACTCCCTTCCCTGCCAATCGAGCGTGACCCGGACGCGCACGACCGCATCCGCCTCCTGGACACGTTCAGCGCCGACGAACCGCACGCGTTCGCGCACGGGCCGATCGGCGCGGGTGAGGATCTGGAGCGAGCCCTCCTGGAGGGCGATCCCGGCGTCATCCAGCAAGCGCTTTGCGGCTTGCGCGAGGGCGCGGTGGTCGGAGCCGGGCCGGCAGACGACGCCAATCGTTGACGACTCTCCGTCGAACACGACGAACTCGACGCCGGCGAGCTCCTCCAGCCTGGCGCGCAGTTGGCGCCGCACCGTCGGATCGACGCTGATCAGTGATGCCACGCCGCCGGCACTCCGGCCCAGGATGACAACTCAGCCGTGCAGGGAGAGGACGGGCTGGCCGAAAATAGACGCGGCGCGCCGGGCTTGTCAAGCAACGGCGCGGCGCCACGCTGTGGCGGGCACGGCGCGGGGCCGCCGTTCGACGGCGCAGGAGCTCAGTAGCGCAGCAGCGCTCCCACGCCGTCCGAGTCCATCATGGATTCCGGCGGCACGAAGTACAGGCGGACATCCTGCTCCTCGGCCACCCGGATCACGGACTCGACCAGGTCGACCCCGGTGGCGAGGGGGCCGCCGCAGTACGGGCAGATCAGCTCGGTCGTATCGAGATAGAACCCGCACTGCGTGCACCGGGAACCGGTGCGCTGCCAACCACGGGCCAGAACGACCGAATCCGCCCTGCCCTCCTGGAGACTCCGCAGCGTGTCGGCGAATCCCCGGACGGCCAGATGGCCGTGATGGGCGCGGTCCCGCAGGGTGCGGACCGCTTCGGTCTCGAATCGCTCGCGCTGTTCCAGGATGAACGGCGCGATCCGCTCCAGGAGCTCGGCCGCGGTGGCGTGGATCGGCGCATGGTCCGTGTGCGCCACCATCTCCCGGATCTGCGCGGGCAGGAAATCCACGAAGCTGCGGACGTTCTCCTCGGTACCGAGCACGATCAGGTCGTCCGGTCGGTACCGCCGTACGAACTCCGCGACCTCGAGGGAGAATTCCTTGAAGAAGTGCCGGACCTCCTCGGCCTTGTAACGCTGGAACGCAGGCGAGGCCTCGCCGCCGGCCTTGACGTCGTGGGGCGTCGGGTACGGTGCCGTCGAGACCTGGTGCTCGTGCATCGTGAGGCCCAGCTCCGTGGTGAGGAGCCGCAGATGCTCACGGTCGACGATGATGATCCCGTGCCGCCGGTGCGTCTCCGTGATCTCGGCGAGCGGTCCGATCACCGGCTGTTCGGCGATCGTGGTCTGGTTCCGGACCGGCACCGGGAACTGGAGGCCTTCGAACCAGTCTCCGCCGATCTCGACGTACACGGCGGCACCCTTGTTGACCGGATCGAACTGCTCGTCCAGCCACCGGTCGACGCGGGCGAAGGCCTCGCCCACCGGCTCCCGATGGTGGTTCGGCCGGTCGCTGTCCAGCTCCACGTACTGGGCACGCCGCTGGTCCAGGAAGATCCGGTACGTCCTCTTGTTGTCCGAGTTGACGGACATGTCGAGGAACACCGAGAGGACCGGCGGCCGGCCAGCAGGCCGGTGCAATAGACGGAGAATGTCGTACCTCGAGATCATGGCCGGGGGTCGACGGGTTACGTTCTGCGACCTCGATCAACGAGGGCAAGGAGCGTGCCCCCGGCCGATCCCGATACGTGGGTCCGATCGCCTGGCCGGCGCGTCAGAGATGGTAGTTCGGCGCCTCCCGGGTGATCGTCACGTCGTGCGGGTGGGACTCCCGGAGCCCGCCTTGCGTAATGCGCACGAACTTCGTCCGCGTGCGCAGTTCCTCGATGTCCCGGCAACCGCAGTAGCCCATGCCGCTGCGCAGCCCGCCGACGAGCTGGAAGATCACATCCGCGACCGGCCCCTTGTAGGGCACGCGCCCCTCGATCCCCTCGGGCACGAACTTGCGCGCGGCGGCCGCGTCCTCCTGGAAGTAGCGGTCCGCCGAACCCTGCTCCATGGCGCTGAGCGAGCCCATGCCGCGCACGGTCTTGTAGCGCCGGCCCTCGAGGAGGAAGCTCTCGCCGGGGCTCTCCTCCGTGCCGGCCAGGAGGGATCCCATCATGACCGAATGCGCGCCGGCGGCGATGGCCTTGACGATGTCCCCCGAGTACTTGATCCCGCCATCCGCGATCACGGGAACCTCGCCCTCCACGCCGCGCACCGCATCGAGCACCGCGGAGAACTGGGGCACGCCCACGCCCGTCACCACCCGGGTGGTGCAAATGCTCCCCGGCCCGACGCCCACCTTCACCGCATCCGCGCCCCGCTCCACCAGCGCGCGGGCCCCCTCGGCCGTGGCCACGTTGCCGGCGATGATCTGCGCGTCCGGGAACTTCTCCCGCGTCCGGGCGAGCGCCTGCAGCACGCCTTCGGAGTGCCCGTGGGCCGTGTCGATCACGAGCACGTCACAGCCGGCGTCCAGCAGGGCGGCCGCCCGGTCCAGGTCCCGCAACGACGTCCCGATCGCCGCACCGACCCGCAGCCGACCGTGCTCGTCCTTGCACGCGTTCGGATACTGCCGCCGCTTGAAGATGTCCTTCACCGTGATCAGGCCGCGCAGCTTGCCCTGCTCATCCACGACCGGGAGTTTCTCGATCCGGTGCCGGTGCAGGATCTGCTCGGCTTCATCCAGCGACGTGCCCACCGGCGCGACGATCAGCCCCTCTTTCGTCATCACGTCCCGAACCGGCCGGTCCAGTTCGGTCTCGAACTGGAGGTCCCGATTCGTCACGATCCCGACCAGCTTCCCCTGGTCGTCGACGATCGGCACGCCGCTGATGGAGAACTGCTCCATGAGCCGCAGCGCCGCGCGGATCGGCTGGTCGGCGGTCAGCGTGATCGGATTCAGGATCATCCCGCTCTCCGACCGCTTGACCCGGTCCACCTCCGCGGCCTGCCGGTCGATGGACATGTTCTTGTGCACGATCCCGATGCCGCCCTCGCGGGCGATCGCGATCGCCATCCGGGACTCCGTGACCGTATCCATGGCCGCGGAGACCAGCGGGATCGTGAGCCGGATCCTCCGCGTCAGCAGCGTGGACACGTCCGTGTCCCGGGGATGGACCTCGGAGTGCTGCGGCACGAGCAAGACGTCGTCGAAGGTCAACCCTTCGCCGACGAAGCGGGGATGGCGCTGGTAGTCAAACATGAGCGGTCCTCACGGATGCAAGAAGCCCGCGGGCCAGACGCGCGTACATCTCGCGTCGGCTCGCGGGCATTTCACTGGTTGCCTCTCGATTCTTTCTTCGCCCCATGGGAAAAGATATCCCGGGACGAGCGGGACTGTCAAGCGCGGGAACGGTTTTCCGCCGCGGGCCGGGGGGCGGCCCACACCCCTTGGGGTCGTCTGCGCGCCCGCGCGGAGGGATCGAGCCGCGGGATCCGCCGACCTCACGACCGGTGGCGGGCCGGCCACCGCCGACGGCACCGTGAGTCGCGCTGCCGTCAGCGCCGGTGGACGAAATCCTGGAGCGCCCGCCGGACGCGGCGCGGGAGCAGGCCGCCGACCGGGTCGACGCCAGTGACGAGGGCGCGGAGCGTACCGGGGTTCCCGCGCCAGAAGCGGGCAAGGCGCGGACCGTCGGCGCGGGAGAGGAGGTGGCCCAGCGCCGTCGCCACGAGGAAGAGGTCGTCCACGAGGCCGACCGCGGCGATCGGGTCCGGGATCAGATCGATGGGGAGCGCCACGTACGCGATGACCGCCGCGATCAGCGCCTTGTCCGCCCGCGACAGCCGGCCGTGCCGGAGCAGCCGGTAGAGGAGCCCCACGAAACGCGGGAGCTCGAGCAGCAGGAACGCGACCAGCGCCTTGCGGCGGTGCTTCCCTCCCCAGGCCATCCGCGGCAAGGGCTACTCCGCGGTACTGACGGGCGGTTCGGCGGGCCTCGGGCGCGCCACCCCGTTCCGGGCGCCGCCCTGCGTGCCGTTCGTGCCGGTGTCCCCGCCGGTCACGGTGTCGAGCAGCTCCCGGCCCGCCCCCGCGATCCCGTCCAGCATACGGCCGGCGGTGCCGAGCAGCCCGAGCGCTCCCTTCATGATGCGGGGAGCAATGGCCCGCTCCCGCATGTGGTCTTCCACCCGCTCCGCGAACTTCTGGAGCCCTGTCGGCTCGGCCGCCTTGCCGGGCGCGTACTTCGATTCGAGGAACTCGATGAAGTCGAGGACCTGGTAGAGCTGTTCGTCCGGCAGCGCTTCAAGCTTGCGCCAGAGCCGCCGACGCATCACGTCATGCATGTGCCCCCCGGGAAACAGACGTGCCGGGCCACGAGGCGCCCCGCCCGGCCCATCGAAAAGTAACCACCCCGGCCGCGCGGGGACACCCCACGCCCCTTTCACAATACGCCGATCGTCCGGGCTTGTTTCGCCGGCGGCTCGAGCGACGAGCGTCGATCCCGGCGCGACGGTGGCCGTGCGACGTCGCCGGAAGCCCCCGAATGCGTGCGCCCGCCCGTTCCGCCCTCCCCTTCGCACCGACCTCCGGGCACGCCGCCGACGGTACCGCCCCCACACGCTGGCGGCGACCTCCTTGAACCCCCGTCCCTCGTGCTCTAGCTTCCGCTGCGTGGAGCGAAGGACATCGCGGAGGTCACGATCAGGAGGGGTGGCAATGGCGTTTCTGCCGCTCAGGCGGGTCGAACTGCCGGAGGAGACGCAGCGCGCGTACGACACCTGGCTGGCCGGGATCGAGCGCGAACTGGAAGACCCGGGCTGCGACCGGAACGAGCTGTGCCGGCGAGTGCTGACGGAGATCTACTACCCGCAGTACGTGGACGCGGACCCGGCCGAGCTGCCGCCCGCCACACGCATTGCGCTCCTCCAGATGGACCCGCGCAACGTCACGCTCGAGCCGGAATACTACGCGGAGATCGATCTGGAGCGGTACTACCGGGTCAAGCCGCTGCTCTGGCTCTGGGAGATGTTCGACAAGAGCCCGCTCGGGGAGAACATTCACCTCGGCGTGAAGTTCCGGCGCATCCTGGCGCGGCACATCTTCAAGCGCTGCGGGAGGAACTTCAAGTGCTTCCAGTTCGTGAAGTTCTCCTTCGGGTACAACATGGAAGTAGGCGACGACGTGGTGGTCCACCGCCACGTGCTCCTCGACGATCGCGGCGGGATCGTCCTCGGGAACCGGTGCTCCATCGCGGACTACGCCAACATCTACAGTCACACCCACGCCCTCGCCGACCAGCGGGTGGTGGACACGCCGGCCACGGTGCTCGGAGACGGGGTGCGGGTCACGTATCACGCCACGGTCCTGGCCGGCGTGCACCTCGCGACGGATTCCATGCTGGGCGCCATGGCGCTGGCGACGCGGGACGTGGGATCGGGCGACGTCGCCCTGGGCATCCCGGCGCACCCGAAGCTGCGCAAGCCCCCCGCCTCCGAGCGCCCGCAGTACCCCAGGACGGTGGACCCGCTGGCGGACGAGTAGCGGGGCGGTGGGCGGATCTCAGGAGGTCCGGGCGCGCGTGACCCCGAGCGCTCGGGCGATGGCCCCGGCCGCCCGGATCCCGCTCTCGATGGCGCCGTGGACGGTCCCCGCGGTATCGGGCCGGCACGTGGCCTCCCCGGCGAAGAACAGGGTGTCCTCGACCGGCTCCCGCAGCACGTCCACCGCATCCAGCGCCCCGGCGGGCACGAACGCGTAGGCTCCCCGGGCGTACGGATCCCGATGCCACGGGTGGTGGTGCCAGGCCTCGAGGCGCGCATCCACCCGGCCGAGGGGCTCGCCGGTAAGCCGCGCCAGCGTATCCAGCGCCCGGCCGAGTAGCTCCTCGCCGCTACGGCTCTCCAGATGCCGGGCCCGCGTGCCGCCCGCCCACGCGACGATGACAGGCGCCTGGAGCGGGGCCGCGGTCCACCAGGTGTGGAAATCATCGTCCGTGAAGATGAACTTCAGCGCCGCTTCGGCCGGAGTCGTGCCGGCGCGGCGGGGAACCGATTCCCAGAACGGGTCCCGGAAGCGCAGTACGACCTTTATCACGGACCCCATGGCCAGCCGCCCGATGGCGCGGCGGACGGTGGGCGGATCCGGGTCCAGCCGAAGGGCGCCCGGAACATCCGCTGGGGCCTGCAAGACGCCCAGCGGCACCGTGATGAGGGCGCAACGCGCCCGGACCGGTTCGAGGGACGCGCCCGTCGGCGCCCTCGCCGCCAGCTCGACCGCGCCCCGGCGCCATGCGATGGTCTCGACGGTCGCGCCGAGCCGTGGTCCTGCCCCGGCCGGGAGCCCGGCCGCGAGCCAGTGCGCCACCCGGTCGTAGCCGTCCAGGACATGATACCCGGCGCCGCCGGTGGGGTCGTCCGACTCTCCCAGCGACTCCGCGAGCGCCCGGGCGCTGATCTCGTCCGCGGGCGCGCCATTGAAGCCTTCCACGAACGCGAGCGCATCGGCGCGCTCCTCGGCGGAGACGTCCTCCGCGCAACAGGCGTCCAGCGCCGCGGCGAACGGCATGTCCTTGCCCGGCATCGAGCCCGCCCGCCGAATGAGCGCCCCGATCCGGTCCCACGCCCGGGCGGCGGGCCGGAGCGCTCCGTTCAGCGCTCGCCACCGGCCGTCCGGCGCCTCCACCACGAGCAGGCCGGCCGCCCGGGCGATCTGGAAGAGGACGGGAGGCCGCCCGTGGATGAATTCCGCACCGAGCTCGACGGGCGAGGCGGAGGGGCCCGGTCGGAGCGTCAGGATCCGGCCGCCGATCCGGTCCCGGGCCTCGAGCACGACCACGTCGAGGCCGGCCCTCACGAGTTCACGGGCGGCGGCGAGCCCTGCCGCGCCCGCACCTATGATCGCGACATCCGCTTGCATGATGGTCAGCCCCCGGCCGCCAGCGCCGCACCGCGCCGTAGCCGGGATCCTACGGTAGGGTGCTCGTCGTGGGACCGCCCGAAGGCCGGGTGGGCACGGCGCGTCATCCCCCGGCGCACCTCTGCCCGCCGGCTCGGGGCGTTCTCAGCCGCTCGACAGTCTCCGGAAACGCTATGCGGGGCGACGTCTCCCCTGCCCCGTGCGGCTCCCGGGAAGCTTCTTCGGGGTGCGCCCCGTCTCCACCGCGGCGCGGTCCCGTGCACCGGGGCGCGAGGCCGCCCGGCGCTCCTCACGAGGATGCCCGTGCCCCGGATTCGCGGCCACGCCGGTCGCGTCGAAGTCCCGGTTCGTCCCGGCGGTCCGCGAACGCTGCGGACGCCTGCGGGGCGGCAGATCCGCCGGCCGCTGTTTCTCGATGCCCCGGTCGTCCCGAACGCTCCGCTTCAGATTCGTCATGCCTCGCCCCCGTGAACGCCTCACCCCGCGTACGCCGGCGCCGCCGGCACCCCCACCCCCTTCGAGGGCAAGACACGTTCCCGCAAACACGTACGCCGTTCGCGCGGACGCCCCGCACCAACGTCCCTCGACGGACTCCGGGCGCCCCCACCGATCGGCCCGCGAGGCCCGACGAACGTTCCGCGCGCCGACGCCCACCGCCCCTCGGGGCGCGCCTCCGGCGAACCCGTTCCTACTGACGCACGGGCGCCGACCCCGCCGAGCCAGGGCTCACGCCCGCGCGACGACCTCCGCCCCACGCTCCTGGTACCGCACTCGCTGCAGCCGCGCCATCGCACCGATGCCGAACGCCGGCCCGAGCGCGAGCAGGCTGAACGCCGGGCCCCAGCCGAGCCACGCCGAGACCCGCGCCCCCAGCCAGATGGTGAACACGGTGAGCAGGAACCCCATGGAGGTCTGGAGCGTCAGCGCGGTGCCTACCGCGTGGGACGGCGCCACCTCGGTCATGAGCGCGGAGTACTGTGCCGAGTCCGCCACGATCGCGAAGCCCCAGACCAGCGCGATTGACACCAGCGCCCAGGCGGGGAGGAAGGTGAGCCACCCGATCGCCAGCGCGCATCCCCCGCTCACGGCCAGCGACACGATCGTCACCCGCTCCCGGCCGAGCCGGTCCGCCCATGCCCCGGCCAGGACGGAGCCCAGCCCTCCGATGGCGATCGCCGAGAACGCCACCGTGCCGGCCAGCGTGCGGGAGGCCGACGCGCTGGCTCCGGCGGCCAGGAAGTAGTCGTGGAAGAACAGGGCGATCAGGGCCCAGCACGCGTACAGCTCCCACATGTGCCCGAGATAGCCCAGGTTGGCGAGCCGGACCTTGCGCTCCCGCAGCACCTCCGCGACCAGGGACCACGAGAACGGAGCCGCTGGGAACGCGTACGGCCCGTCCCGGTACCCGGCCGCCACCAGCGCCGCGCCCGCGATCGCGAATCCCGAGGAGGCGAGCACCACCACGGGCCAGTCCCAGCTCCCCAGCGCCCGCGTCAGGTGCGGCACCGCGGAGCCAATGGTGAGCGCGCCCACCAGCGCGCCGATGGCCAGGCCCCGCTCCGCCCGGAACCACGTGGCCGCCATCTTCATTGCCGGTGGGTACACGCCGGCCAGGAGCACGCCCGTCAGGAAGCGGAAGAGGAGCCCCGCGCCCGGTGTCGGCGCCCAGACCACGGCGGCGTTGACCACGGCGGCCGCGAGCGACGTCGCCACGAACAACCGACGGGCCGGCCAGATGTCCGCCAGGTTCAGCAGCGCGCTCCCGGCGGCGCCCGTCACGAACCCGAGCTGCACCGCCATGGTGAGCCACGCCGCACCGGCCGGACCCAGACCCCAGGCCTCCACCAACTGCGAGGCGACCGCCGTGGCGCTGAACCAGAGGGTCATCCCCAGCAGCTCCGCGAGCGCGAGCAGCCCGAGGACGCCCCACCGCGACCGGGCTCCTTCTCCCCCCCGCGCCGATCCTCCCACTCCCGCCAGAGGGCTCAGCGTTCCTTCTCCTCGTACTCCGCCTTGAGCCGGGCAACCACCGACGGGTCGGCCAGCGTCGTGGTGTCCCCGAGAGCCCTGCCCTCCGCAATGTCCCGCAGGAGCCGCCTCATGATCTTCCCCGACCGCGTCTTCGGCAGATCGGCCGCGAACAGGATGTCGTCCGGCCGCGCGATCGGACCGATCTTCTTGACCACGTGCTCCTTCAGCTCCCGCTTCAGGGCCTCCGACGTCTCGATCCCCTCCTTGACCGTCACGAACGCCGCGATCGCCTGCCCCTTCACCTCATCCACCTTCCCCACCACCGCGGCCTCCGCCACCGCCGGATGGTCCACCAGCGCGCTCTCCACCTCCATCGTCCCGATCCGGTGGCCCGCCACGTTCAGCACATCGTCCACCCGGCCCAGGATCCAGAAGTAGCCGTCCTCGTCCCGCTTCGCCCCGTCCCCCGGGAAGTACGTGTTCGGCCAGCGCGACCAGTACGTGTCCCGGTACCGCTGGTCATCCCCATAGATCGTGCGCAGCATCGACGGCCAGGGCTTCGTGATGGCCAGATAGCCTGCGGAGACCGGCTCGCCCCTGTCATTGAGCACCTCCGCCGAAATCCCCGGGAACGCCACCGTCGCGCTCCCCGGCTTCGTCTCCGTGATCCCGGGCAACGGCGTGATCATGATCGCCCCCGTCTCCGTCTGCCACCACGTGTCCACGATCGGGCAGCGCCCCTTCCCGATGTGATGGTGGTACCAGACCCAGGCCTCCGGGTTGATCGGCTCGCCGACCGTGCCCAACAGCCGCAGCGACGAGAGGTCCGACTTCGCCGGCCACTCCGTGCCCCACCGCATGAACGCCCGGATCGCCGTGGGCGCCGTGTAGAAGATCGTGACCGCGTACTTCTCGATCAGCCGCCAGAACCGGCCCCGGTCCGGCCAGTCCGGCGCGCCCTCGTACATCACCACCGTCGCGCCGCAGGCCAGCGGCCCGTACACCACGTAGCTGTGCCCCGTGACCCACCCCACGTCCGCCGTGCACCAGTAGCAGTCCTCTTCCTTGAGGTCGAAGACCAGCTTCGTCGTGGCGTAGCACTGCACCAGATAGCCGCCGGTGGTGTGCACCACGCCCTTGGGCTTCCCCGTCGTGCCCGACGTGTACAGGATGTACAGCATGTCCTCCGCGTCCATGCGCTCCGGCTCGCACGCCGCGGAGGCCTCCTGCATCAGCTCGTGGTACCAGTAGTCCCGGCCGGTCCGCATCTCCACCGGCGTCTCGAGACCGCCGCCCCGGCGAACCACGATCACCTTCTCGACCGACGGCGCCTCTTCCAGCGCCCGGTCCGCGTTCTCCTTCAGCGGCACCACCCGCCCGCGCCGGAACCCGCCGTCCGCCGTCACCAGCACCTTCGCCTGCGCGTCGTTGATCCGGTCCCGCAGACTCTCCGCGGAGAAGCCGCCGAACACCACCGAGTGCGGCGCCCCGATCCGCGCGCACGCCAGCATCGCGATCGCCGCTTCCGGGATCATCGGCAGGTAGATCGCCACCCGGTCCCCCCGCCGCACCCCCAGCGACTTCAGCACGTTGGCGAACTTCGACACTTCCCGGTGGAGCTGCTGGTACGTGTACACGCGCTCGTCCCCGGGCTCCCCTTCCCATACCAGCGCCGCCTTGTTCCGACGCGGGCCCTCGAGATGCCGGTCTAGGCAGTTGTACGCCACGTTCAGCTTCCCACCCACGAACCACTTCGCGTGCGGCGGCGTCCACTCCAGGACCGTATGCCACGGCTCGAACCAGGCCAGCTCCCTGGCCCACTCCGCCCAGTACGCCTCCGGATCCGACGCCGCCCGGGCGTAGATCTCCGGATCCCGCGCGTTCGCCGCCTCACGAAACGACGGCGGCGGCGGAAACCGCCGGTCCTCGTCCAGCAACGCTACCAGCTCCCGCTCGCTGACCGACATCTCTGCCTCCAGAGAAGGGTTCGCACGCACGTTCCGGCATGATAACCGTGCACCGGAAAGACCGGCAACCGTTGACTCGATCGGGGGTAATGGTCTATGGTACACGACGACCGCAAGGCATCGGGACTGCAGCACGGGAGTGACGCGTGCCCTCCCCCGCCGTCGAAGATTACGTCAAGGCGATCTACAAACTGAGCCGCGGAGACTCCGCCGCGAGTACGTCCGCCATCGCCGAACGCCTCGGCGTGGCCGCCGGCTCCGTCACCGGAATGCTCAAGCGCCTCGCCGAGCTCGGGCTCGTCGAGCACGTTCCGTACTACGGCGCCCGCCTCACCGCGTCGGGGGCCAACGAAGCGGTCCGGATGATCCGCCGCCACCGGATCCTCGAGCTCTTCCTCGTCGAGGTCCTCGGCTACACCTGGGACCGCGTCCACGAAGAGGCCGAGCGGCTCGAACATGCGGCGTCCGATGAGCTGATCGCCCGCATGGCCCAGGTGCTCGGCGAGCCGGAGTGCGACCCCCACGGCGCACCCATCCCCAACGCGGGCGAGAGCTTCCAGGACTTCGAGGAGGTCGAGTTCCCCGGCCTCGACGAACTCGAGGTCGGTCAGTCGGGCATCCTCCGGCGGGTCAGCGACGAGGATCCCGCCGCCCTCCGCTACCTCGCCGGGCTCGGCCTCAAACCGGGAGTCCAGATCGAGGTCCTGGAGCGCGCTCCCTTCAACGGGCCGCTCCGCCTGCGCGTCGGAAACGACGAACAGTTCATTGGCCGTGAACTCTCCCGCTACCTGCGGGTAGAGCCAGACGATCCGGGTGCGACCAGGGATCGGTCTGGGTCGTGACGTGGTCCCGGCACGCCCGCGCCGGCCCCCTTGTCGTCGTACCACATTCGGGTTATCTTTAGAGTTTATACGGTGGGTCCCGGCGGGCACCCACGCGGCGTGCCCGCCTTCGTTCACAGCCCCCCGCGTCACTCGAAATCGAGGCGAAGGAGCCGATGGCCAACGGGCTGACCAAGAAGCAGATCGAGCATCTACAGCAGCGGCTGCTCCGCGAGCGGGAGCGGGCCCTACGGTCCCTCGGCCAGTTCGACCGGATGGCCAAGCAGACCGCCGAGCAGGCCGACTCGGACATGTACTCGTACTCCGACCACATCGCGGACCTGGGTACGGACGCGATGGAGCGCGAGAAGATGCTCCTCTTCGCGAGCAAGGAGGGACGCTACCTGTACCGGATCGAGGAGGCGCTGCGCCGCCTGTACAAGGATCCGGAGAACTTCGGCATCTGCCACAATTGCGGGAAGCCGATCAGTTTCGAGCGTCTCGACGCGCTACCCCATGCCCGCTACTGCATTGACTGCAAGCTGAAGGAAGAAGCGGACGCGGCATAACGCTCCGAGCCACGAACAGACGACGACGCCCCCTGGCGGCTCACGCCCTCAGGGGGCGTCGTCCGTTTCCCGGGGCGGACTGGCGCCGGACTCGAGCGCGCTCGAGCTCCGGATCGCGGACGCCAGCCACATCCCGTGCGCCGGGGGCCAGGCTGCGGGCAGAGCGCCCCGGCTGCGCGCCGGGCATTGCCCGCTCGGCGGGTGGCCCCGGACGTCCATGCGGAGCGCGGCGGTCCGGCCGGATCCCCCGCGGCCGGGCCACGAGCCCCGGGCCTCCGCTGTCCAAGCGACGCCGCTGCGGCCTCGTTCGCGGCCCGCGCCCGCCTCAATCGTGCACGGCCGATTCTCCGGGCGGCGGTCGGTCCGCACCCCCGGCGCCGCGGAGCAGCCCCGGCAGCTCCCGGACGAAGGCGGAACGGGCCATGACCCGATCCGCGCCGGCCTGCCTCGCCGCCTCGATGGCCGCCCGGTCTTCGTGCGCCACGAACGCGACCACCGGAATCCCCACGGTTTCGGGGTCCGCCTTGAGCGCCCCGATCGCGGTTGCCGGATCCCCTGCCCGGGCGGCCAGGTCGACGAGGATCAGACGCGGCCGGAGCGTCCGCGCCCGTTCGACGAGCTCCTCGGCGCGGCGTACCACCACGGCCGGGACGCCGAGCGATTCCGCAGTGCCCCGGACGCGTGCGCCGAAGATCAGATCAGCGACCAGCGCCACGACCGTGCCCCGATCGGCCGTTGAAGACGAATCCTGTCGACTCACTGACCCGCGACCTCCTGCCCCAACAATCCAACTCCGTGTCCAGCAAAGAGATCCAACCCATCTCCGTAGGGATAATCGCTATTGACACCCTGCGGACAACCCGTTTATGTTAACGCATGGACGGCTCGTCATGCGAGCCGGATCGGATACGGCGGTCGATGAGCATGGCACGGCACGATCGAATGCACGACGCGAAGGATGCCCAGCTCGTTCTGCGCGAGGCGCTCGAAGCGAACGGGCAGCGGTTCACCGAGCAGCGGGCCGCGGTTTACCGGTTCCTGGTCTCGACGGACCGGCATCCGAGCGCGGATGAGGTGTTCACCGCGGTTCGTGCGGAGATTCCGGACATCTCCCTGGCGACCGTGTACAAGTCGCTGGAGACGCTGGTCGGGTGCGGCCTGGCCAGGAAGCTGACGTACGGAGACGGCTCCGCTCGCTACGATGGTCGGACCGATCCGCACCATCATGCCCGGTGCCTGTCCTGTGACGCGGTGATCGACATTCCGGATCGGCTGGGCCCCCGGCTGCTGGCCGAGGTCGGCCCGGTCGCGGGTTTCGAGATCGAAGGCTACCGGCTGGAGCTCGTGGGCTACTGCGACGCGTGCCGGACCGTGGTCTCCGCCGCGGCGGGCGAAGCCTGATCGGCCGTCAAGCCCAGGAAATTCCTGATCTGCGCCTCGAGCGCGTCGATGGCGACCCCGGTGTTCTTGCAGGGGCCTTCCGGCAGGGAGAGGGTGGTGCCGAGAACGGGCAACCGGGGCGCAACGTCGTGGATTCCGCTGACGAGGTCCCGCTCGCACGCCACGGCGACGACGGCTTCCGGGCGCGTCCTCTCGATCATTTCCCGCGCATAGCGCCCCCGTGACGCAACGAAGAGCGGCACGCCGTAGCGGGCCGACAGCGCCATGGCCCGCTGCATACTGTCCTTGTCGAGACAGCGCGGCAGGAGGATGAGGAGCCGCTCCGGCTTGATCCCGGGCCTGGCGCGTGCGGCGGCCAGGCGGTTGTAGACCCGCACGCCCGCGTTCCCCGCCCGATCCCTGGAGATTCCGAACCAGCGGCCGGCCCGCTCGGCGAGCGGGAGCAGCCACGCGACCATCCCTCCTTCGGCAAGGCTGCGGGGTAGGAAGTTGCGAGAGGTCCGGACGGCGATGGCGACGGCCCCCATCCAGAGGCCGAGCGCGCCGAGCGCAATGCCCCACCCCGCCCAGAGGACGGACGGAAGCGGCTCCCACAAGGAGGCGAGCCGAGGCGCCACGAGCCAGAGGGCCGCGGCCAGACCGAGCGCGACGGCGCCGAACCAAGCTCCGATCAGCGCGAGGAAGAGCCCGGGCGGTTCATGGTATACGCCGTCGTTCGGGAGGGGCTGGCCGTCCCAGTCATCCCATTCATGCCCCAGCCGTCGATCCGGGCGGAGCTGGAGGATCCTGGGACCGGTCGGCTCGCAGCCGCTCAGGGGATCGGAGATTCGCTGTTCGCTCACGAGACGCACGATAGGGTAAACCGGACAGGTCGTCAAGCACGGCCGGACCGGCCTCCGGGGCGGCCCGGCCGGCGGCTCGATTGACGTCGACGGGGGGCGACGTTATCCTCCGCCCTCCCGCGTGCTGTACCGAGGAAACACGAGGAGAATGCCGTCGATGGCCACACCCCCGACAACGCGCGGAGGCACGGGAGGCGCCGACGCGGCGAACGTTGCGCGCGGAGGCGCGCGCAGAACCGGCACGAATCCCCGGAAGCTCGTTCCGAGCAGGGAGCAGCTCGCCGGGCTCTCCGCCGGCGAGCTCCTGTCGTTGATGGATGAACTGCGCGTGCGCTTCCTGCGGCTCCAGTTCACGGACATCACCGGCGTCGTGAAGAACGTGGAAGTGCCGCGCAGCCAGTTCGAGAAGGCGCTGGCCGGGGACATCATGTTCGACGGCTCCGCGATCCAGGGCTTCGCCCGGATCGAGGAGTCCGACATGATCCTCAAACCGGACTTCGCCACGTTCGGGATCTTCCCCTGGGGAGACCCGGACAATCGGGTCGCCCGGTTGATCTGTGACGTCTATACCGCCGACGGCAAGCCGTTCGAAGGCGACCCCCGCCGGGTGCTCCGGCGGCAGGTGGAGGCCGCCGCCCGGCTGGGCTATCAGATGATGGCCGGCGTGGAAGCGGAGTTCTTCCTGTTCCACCGGGCGCCGGACGGCTCCCCCACGCGGAAGACGAACGACGCGGGTGGCTACTTCGACCTCACCCCGGTGGACCTGGGAGAAGCCGCGCGGCGGGACATCGTCAGCACCCTCGAGCTCATGGGGTTCGAGGTGGAGGCCAGCCATCACGAGGTGGCGCCGGGCCAGCACGAGATCGACTTCCGGTACGCGGACGCCCTCGTCACCGCGGACAACCTCTCGACGTTCCGGTTCGTGGTGCGCAACATCGCGCTCCAGCACAACCTCCACGCCACGTTCATGCCGAAGCCGATCTACGGCCAGCCCGGCTCCGGCATGCACACGCACCAGTCGCTCTTCAAGGACGGCCGCAACGCGTTCCACGACGAGAAAGCGCCCGACGGGATCTCGGATGTGATGCGCTGGTACGTGGGCGGGCTGCTCCAGCACGCCCGCAGCTTCGCCGTGGTCACGAATCCGCTGGTGAACAGCTACAAACGGCTCGTGTCCGGGTACGAGGCGCCGGTCTACGTGGCGTGGTCCCACCAGAACCGGTCCCCGCTCGTACGGGTGCCGGCGCGCCGCGGCAAGAGCACCCGGGTGGAGCTGCGGATGCCGGATCCTTCGGCGAACCCGTACCTGGCGCTCGCGGTCCAGCTCGGCGCGGGCCTGGACGGCATCGTGCGGCGCATCGAGCCGCCGGACCCGGTGGACAAGAACATCTACACGCTCTCCGTCCGGGAGCGGCGCCGCTACCGGATCCAGGAGCTGCCGAAGGACCTGGGCGAGGCCATCTCGCTGCTCAAGCGGAGCACGGTCATGAAGCAGATCCTCGGGCAGCACGTGTTCGAGTACCTGATCGCCGCCAAGGAGCAGGAGTGGCGGGAGTACATCTCGCAGGTCCACGCCTGGGAGATCGACCGTTACCTCTCGGTGTACTGAGCCGGTCCGGCAGACGGATGGAGAGAGGGCCGCCCCCGCCGCTTCCGCGGGAGCGGCCCTCGCCGTTCAGGGGTTGCGGGGGAACACCACCCGCACGCAGGTACCTCGTTCGGCCGGCAGGTACTCGACCCGGCCGCCGAGATCGCTCCTCACGAGCGCATCCACGATGGACCGGCCGCTGCCGAGCACGGCGCGGTCCCCGTTGCAGGTCGTTCCCTTCCCGTCGTCGTAGACCTCGAGCCGGTACTCATCGTCCGTTTGCTCGATCCGGACCCCGACGGTGCCGCGCCGCCCGTTCGGAAATGCGTGCTGGAACGCGTTCGCCAGGAGCTCGTTCATGACCAGCGCGAGCGCGAACCCCCGGCGTTCGTCGAGGACGACGGCCGGACCGGAAATCTCGAGGCCGACATCCTCGCCGGGCCTCAGCACGCTGCGCAGGCGCTGCGCGAGCCGTTCCACGATGTCCCGCACCACCAGACCCGAATACCTCCGGTGGCGCAGCGACTCGTAGACCAGGAGGAAGGAGCGCAGCCGCAGCTCGAGACTGGCCAGCGCCTCCTCCGTGGGCCGCGCCGGGCGCCGGTTCCGCTCCATGATCACCAGGCCGAGGATCACGGAGATGTTGTTCCTCACGCGATGGTCGATCTCCCTGAGCAGCTGGGCCCGCTCCTCCGCGTCCCGCTTCGCCTGGGCGTAGAGCTGGTAGTTCTGGTCCGCCAGATCCCGGAGCTGCCGGTTCACGGCCTGGAGCGCCAGCTCCGCCCGGCGCACCCGCAACCGCGTCTCGATCCGCGCCGTGAGCTCGGCCACGTGGAACGGCTTCGCCACGTAGTCATCGGCGCCCGCGTCGAAGGTCCGGACCACGTCATCCGAGGCCGTCCGCGCAGTGACCATGATGATGGGCAGCAGGGGATCGTAGGACTTCTTGATCTCACGGCAGATCGACCACCCGTCCCGCCCGGGGAGCATGGCGTCCAGGAGCACGAGGTCGACCTGGTCCAGCAAGGGGAAGACATCCTCTCCGCGAGCCACGCTGATGACCCGGAACCCCTGCGCCTCCAGCAGGTCCGTGAGCATCAACCGGGCGAGCTGCTCGTCATCGACGACGAGGATCGTGGCCGGACCGGCCTCGGTCTCCGTAACCGGCCCTTCGGCGACCCGGTCCACCGGGACCGCGGTCGGAAGCGGGTCCGGGTCCGGAGACCCGGACCGTGGCAGGGTTTCGCCCTCCGTGGGCGACTGTAGTTGTCTCAAGACGCTCTGTCGTTGGAAGTGCCAGCCTCGGCGGTCTCAGTCTTTCTGCAGGAGCGGCGCAGCCAGGAGGATCTTCCTGGCGAGCTCCACCATCGGCGTATTCTTGTCCTGACTCGTCTTCTGCAGGAACCGGTACGCCTCCCGCTCGGAGAGCCCGCGCGTGTCCATGAGCAGCCCCTTCGCCCGCTCGATGATCTTCCGCTCCTCGAGCTTGATCTCGAGCTGGTCCCGCTGGCGCCGCGCCTCCATCCACTCTTCGAACCGGGCGCGCGCCACCGCGATCGCCGGCCCGAGGTCATCCGGGTCCACCGGCTTGACCAGGTAATGGAAGATCGGAGAGCGGGTAGCCTCCTCCACCGTGCGCTCATCGCTGTATGCGGAGAGGATGATGATCGGGATGGGTCGGTCAGCTGCGATCTGGTGGGCCGCCTCCGGACCGGTCATCCCCGGCATGCGGATGTCGAGGATCGCGAGATCCGGCTTCGTCTCCCGGGCGAGTTCGACGGCTTCGCGCCCGTTGGACGCCGTGGCCACGATCTGGTGTCCGAGCGATTCCAGCTGGCTCGTCAGCGAGAGGTTGTGGAGCGCTTCGTCATCCGCGATCAGGACGCGTAGGGATTCGGCCATGCGCAGTACTCCTTCCGGTGGAGGGGGTTCGTGCTATCCGTGAACGA
The DNA here is from genome assembly GCA_937907535.1 of uncultured bacterium. Lineage (GTDB taxonomy): Bacteria > Gemmatimonadota > Gemmatimonadetes > Longimicrobiales > RSA9 > CALCID01. The sequence goes on from CALCID010000028.1 coordinate 20,356, forward strand.
TCACGACTTGCCGTGCACGCCTACTCCAAGCCAGGAAAGAGAAAGGCGCGCCCGTTCTGAACGGGGAGGCGCGCCGTGACCTCTTCCGATCGCTGTCGTACTACGCACCCGTGTAGTTGATCCAATAGTGGCACGTGCGAGTCGTCTACGCAAGGGGCACGGGGCACCGTTCCCCGCGGGCCGGGGCCGGTCCCTGCCCCTTGTCCGCACGTGACGTGCGGCGCCGCCCCCACTCTGTCCGCGGCATCGCGCGGCCGCGGACCAAGCCCCGGGGTCCGGATCGTCCTGGGCCGTGCCCCACGCGGCATGCTGCGGAATGCGTCCGGAACCTCGGGCGCCCGGTGACGGTAGAGCACGCGACTCCGGAAACGACGGTACGGGCCGGCCCCTGACTTGCACCGCCGGGGGCCGTGCCGTATTGGTACCAGTATCCTGGAGAAACCAACGCAGTAACGAGCATCTCGAGATTGAGCGTGATCCGTGCCCTGATCCTGCTGGTCCTGCTGGTGCCGCTGGCGGACCTCGCGCGGCAGGCCCACGCAAGGGTGGCGGGCCCGGCGGCGGGCGAGCGGGCGGAGCGCGTTGCGCAGTCGATCGGTGAAGCGGCGCCGCATGCGTTGCCGGGCGTGCCGCAGCGTCTGGTCCGCTCGGAGAGCGGGCCGTCCGGCGGCGGAGCGGGCGCGGCCCCTGCGGCGGCGCGGGCGGTCGGCCGAGCGAACGTCCCCGGTGAACCGAGCGCGGAAGTCCTCGCGCTGCGGGCGGACCTCACCCGGCTGATCCAGCAGACCGGCTGGCGGAACGCCCAGTGGAGCGTGATGGTCGTGTCACTGGACCGGGGCGACACGCTCTTCGCGCACGAGCCCGACCTGGCGCTGGCGCCCGCCTCGAACATGAAGCTGTTCACCACCGCCGCGGCGCTCTACTACCTGGGCCCGCAATTTCGCTACGCCACCTACCTGATGACGGACGGCGCCATCGAAGCGGGAGTGCTGACCGGCGACCTGATCGTGTACGGGACCGGGGACCCGACGCTCACGGACCGGTTCTTCGGCACCCGGACCGCCGCGTGGGAGGCGCTGGCCGACACGCTGGCCGCCCGGGGCGTGACGCGCATCCTCGGGGACGTGGTCGGAGACGCCAGCTATTTCACCGGCTCTCCCATTGGCACGGGGTGGCAGGAGAGCTACATGAACGCCTCGTACGCGGCACAGGCGAGCGCGCTCTCCGTGAACGACAACATCGCGACGCTGCGGATCCTGCCGGGCGCGCAGGTCGGGTGGCGCCCCCGCGTGGAGCTGCTCCCGGGCGGGGACGGGATCGCGATCGTGAACCAGGCGACGACGCGGAGCGGCCAGACGCGCATCGACGTGGGCCGGCTCGCGTACTCCGGGCCGATCGTGGTGCGTGGCCAGATCGCTCCCGGCCACCAGGGCGTGTGGCGCGCCGTTCCCGTAGCGGACCCGGCGCGCTACGCGGCCGCGGTGTTCCGCCAGGCGCTACAGCGCCGCGGGATCGAGGTGGAGGGCGGCATCCGGTCCGTGGGCGACCCGGAGTCGTCCCCGTTGACCGGGCGCTCGGTCTTCGCGCCCGCGTTCGACGATCGGCCGCCGCTGCGGGTCCTCGCGGTGCACCGGTCTCCCCCGCTCCAGCAGGTGCTGGAGCTGATCAATCAGCGCAGCCACAACCTGTCCGCGGAGCAGGTGCTGCGCACCATCGGCCGGATCGCGGTGGGCGACGGCTCCGTCGAAGCTGGCGCGTACGCGGTGCGCTACATGATCCAGCGGGAGACCCGGTCGGACTCCACGGAAATCTGGATCGACGACGGTTCGGGCCTCTCGGCGCTGAACCGGGTGAGCGCCCGCACGCTCATCCACCTCCTGGCGTACATGCGCGAGTCCCCCATGTGGGAGTCGTTCTGGAACACCCTGCCGGAGGCCGGCCGGTCCGACGGGCTCCGGCGGATGGGCGGCACGCCGGCGGCCGGCAACCTGCGGGCGAAGACCGGCACGATCGACCGCGTCTCGGCGCTCTCCGGCTATGTCACGGCGGGGAACGGTGAGCAGCTCGCGTTCAGCATCATCAGCAACAACGTGCCTTCCACCTGGCGCGCGAAGCGGGTCGAGGACGCCATCGGCGCGCGGCTGGCGCGGTTCAGCCGTCCTCAGGGTGGGCAGATGTATGCCCTCGCGGAGAACGGGGTGAGCACCGGGGAGGGTGAGGCGACGACGTCGCCTCCGCCCTCCGCAGCGAGAGCCGACACACCCCGGGCCCCCGCCGCGTCCGCGGATTCGGGCCGCGACGGTGGGCGCACCTACGTGATCCGGCGCGGGGATACGCTGGAGGCGATTGCGCGCCGGCACGGCACGACCGTTGCCGCCCTGCGCGCCGCGAACCCCGGGTTGAACCCGCGGCGCCTCATCCCCGGCCGGACGATCCGGCTCCCGGACTGACGCCCGGCGGTCCGGGAGGCCTCAGGAGGGGACGATCCGGCGTGCCGCGACGAACGTGCTCGAGAGGCGGCGGGCCAGCTCGCCGTCGTCCCGCAGGTCATCGATCTTCACGCCCCCGTTGGACAACGCCGAGTGGACGATGCGGCTTCCGCCGAGCGACAGGGCGACGTGGGTGACCCGTTCCCGTCGTTCGGCGAAGAAGAGGAGGTCCCCGGGGAGGCAGCCGGAGAAGTCGTGGCCCGGCTCGACCGCTGACCCGACCCGGGCCTGCTGGTCCGAATCCCGCGGCAGGTCGATCCCGTGGAGGCGGCACACCGCCTTCACGAAGCCGGAGCAGTCCGCTCCCGCGGGCGTGATCCCGCCCCACAGGTAGGGCGTCCCGAGCCAGCGCAGGGCCGTCCGGGCGAGCTCGGGGCCGCTGGCCGGGAAGCGTTGCGCGAGCTGTCCCCGGGGCACGAGCTCCCCGTGCGCGACCTGCCCGACCCGGCCGTCCGGCAGACGGACCCGGTCCGTCCCCGCGCGCATCACGCGTGCACCCCACGGGAGACGGGCCAGCGGTTCGCCCGCGTCATCCACCAGATCCACGCCCAGGGACACGACCCCGTCCGACTCCGAATCCGGATTCCAATCCCGCGCCCAGGCGGCATCGCCGGTCGTGAGGTACCCGGCGTGGATCCAGCCATGGTAGCCATCGTACCCCCGGACGCGCCACCAGTCGTCCCTGCGCCCCAGGAGCTCGAGCCGGTCTCCGATCAGGTACTGGGACACCTGGGCGGAGCTGATCCGCGGCTCGCCGTGGAGCGGCGCGATGGAGGCTCGCACGGCCGCGTGGAGGCCGGCGGCTTCCGCGTCCGGCAGTCGGACCACCCGGTCGACCAGCGGTGCGCCGGCCACCACCCCGAGCCTCCGGATGAGCGCGGCCAGGGCATCCGGATCCGTCGTCTGGCCGGAGAGCACGAGCCCCTCGGGATCCGGTACGAGATCCACGTCGAAGACCGTGCTCCGGGGATCCAGCGCCAGCTCCGCGCGCACGGCCTCCAGCGTGACCCGCAGCGTGGCCAGGCGAGCGGCGATCTCCGCCTCCAGGGACGTCGAATGACTCATGCGCGCAATACGGCGGCCGCCAGGCGACGGAGTCGGAGGGCGTACAGCGACCGGTCCGTGTGGCGGATCTCCGCGTGGAACAGGCGGCACGAACGGCAGTCGAGGTCGAAGCCGTCGACCCCGGCCGGGAAGGCGGCGAAGAGCCGGGAATCGGGCCGGGCTTCGAGCACGGTGTGGCAGCGGGGGCAACGGGCCGCGAGGCCCGCCGCGAGTTGAGAACGGATGGCCTGACGATCGCGCTCGTCGAACGCTTTCCACGCTCGACACCCTATCCGACGTCTCATCTCAGGCCTCCTTCTCCTCACCGCTACGGGACCGCCCCGGTGCAAGGTGCGTTCCCGATCCACGGCGATGGCCGGCCCGGGCCGGGAACCCGCAGGGCCCGCCGCTGTCCGGCCATCCCGCTCGCGTCCGCGTCGGTCAGCGCGCCGAGTTCCCCGTGAGCAGCTCGCCCCGGCGCTTGCGCACGATGGCCAGCCGCCTCTCCAGCTCCATCGGCGACATGGTCGCGATGATCCGTGCCGCGCTCTCCGCGGTCTTCCACCGGATCTCGTGCATCGGGTACTCCACGTCCGGCGCGTCGGCCGGGCGGAAAACCAGGTACCAGCGGCTGTGGTGCCGGGGCGTATCCTCCTCCCGCACCGTGGCGATCCACTCGCGGCCGGCCTGGTCCTTGAACACGCGTTCTTCGATCATCCTTCAATCCGGCTTCGGTGTCGACTTCTCGAACAGCGCGGCGAGCGCCGCGTCGTCCATCTCCTCCAGCTCGAACTGCGCGGCATCGTACCCCGAAGCGCGCAGCATGGTCTGCCGGATCGGCTCGGAACGGCCGGGTCCGGCCGGCACGAAGAGGGCGTACAGCGCGCCCCAGGACTCGCGCCCGACCACCACGTCCCACTCCTTGCCGCCCGCATCGATGAATTTACGCATCTTCGATCCTTTCCGCTCCCCCTTGCGCAAACCGCGTCCGGCCGTCAGGCTAGACGGTCTCGTGAGAAGGAGGAATGCCCAATGCCGCCGTCGCTCCTCGATCGGCTAGAGGAAGGGATCTCCCAGATCCTCGCGTTCCTGCCGCAACTCGGCATGGCACTCGGCATCCTGCTCGCAGGCTACGCCATCGCGCGCATGATCGAGCGGGGCACGGACGTGTTCCTGCACCGCATCGGCTTCGACCGCTGGATGCGCGAGGGCGGCGTGACCGAGGCGCTGGAGCGCGCGGGCACGAACCTGGACCCGTCGTCGGTCCTGGCGAAGTTCGTGTACTGGATCGTGATCCTGCTGGCCATCCTCCTGGCCTCCAACGCGCTCGGCCTGTACATGATCAGCCAGCTCTTCACCGAGCTGCTGAATTATATACCCAACGTGATCGCCGCGGTGATCATCCTGATCCTCGGGATCATGCTGGGCGAGTTCGTGAAGAACCTGGTGCTCGCGTCGGCGGGCGCGATCCGGGGGGTCCCGATCCTGGCCCGCGCGGCGAAGGCGGCGGTCATCATCCTCGCGATCTTCATGGCGCTGGAGCAGTCGGCGATCGCCCAGGACGTGGTGCTGGTGGCGTTCATCGCGGTCGTGGGCGCGGCGGCGCTGGCGGCCGGGATCGCGTTCGGGCTGGGCGGACGGGACGTGGCGGCCGAGCTCCTGCGCGACTGGTACGAGCGGTCCCAGTGGCGGGCGGTCAACCAGCGTGCGCCGGGGGCGCGGCACACGGGTTCCCCTCCCCAGGCGGCCGGGTCGGCCGCGCCGCCGCCCCCCGACCCATCGGACTCCACGCCCCCTGCCAACGAGGGGGAGCAGACCGGTCCGGCTCAGTAGCGAGGCTCCAGGCCGAGGACGAGCCGGGCGGTGTCCCGGGCAATGAGCAGCTCCTCGTCCGTGGGGATCACCCACGCGGCCAGGCGAGAGCCCTCGCTGCTGATCCGGCGCTCCGCGCCGCCCACGGCCCCGGCGTTCAGCTCGGGGTCGAGCTCCAAACCGAACCACTGCAGCCCTTCGCAGATCCGGGCGCGGATCTGGGGAGCGTTCTCGCCGATCCCGCCGGTGAAGATGACCGCGTCCGCTCCCCCCATGGCGGCCAGGTACGCACCGATGTACTTCCGGGCACGATAGCAGAACATCTCGATGGCGAGCCGCGCCCGCCGGTCCGCGTGCTCGACCGCCTCCTCGAGCAGCTCCCGCATGTCGTTCGTCAGCCCGGAGATCCCCAGGAGCCCGGATTGCTTGTTCAGCAGCGTCTGGACCTCGCCGAGGCTCATCCCCTCCTTGTACGCGATCACCTCCAGCACGGCCGGGTCCACGTCTCCGGAACGGGTGCCCATGACCAGCCCCTCGAGCGGCGTGAAGCCCATGGACGTGTCCACCGAGTCGCCGCCCGAGATCGCGCAGGCCGAACAACCGTTGCCGAGGTGCAGGGTGATCAGGCGACACGCCTCCCGCGGCGTGCCGGTCAACCGCCGGTAACGGTACGCCACGTACCGGTGGGAGGTCCCGTGGAACCCGTAGCGCCGGATCCGGTGCCTGCGGTACAGCCAGTACGGGATCGCGTATAGGTACGCGGCCTCCGGGAGCGTCAGGTGGAACGCCGTATCGAAGACCGCGGCCTGCGGCACGCCCGGCCCCAGCACCTCGCGCATGATGTGGATGCCGCGCAGGTTGTACGGGTTGTGGAGCGGCGCGAAGTCGATCGCCTCCTCGATCTTGCGCAGCACGTCGTCGTCGATCAGGACCGAACGGCGGAACGCCTCTCCGCCGTGGACCACCCGGTGCCCGACGGCGTGGATCGAGCCGATCGCGTCCAGACCGACGCCGGAATCCGGATCCGTGAGCCAGCGGAGGATCCATCCGATGGCTTCCCGTTCGTCCCGGAGCGGGGCGGCCAGCCGGCGCATCGGCCGGCCCGCCGCCCCCAGGGTCAGGAGTGCTTCCCCGCCGATGCGCTCCACGGCGCCCCGGGCCAGGCGCTCATCCCGATCGTGCGCCATGCGCTCCGGGTCCGTCCGGATGAGCTGGAACTTCAACGTCGCCGACCCGACGTTGAGCACCAGCACGTTCAGGTCCGAGGTCCGCGGACCCGGCGCGGCGGCGCCTTCACCCACCAATGTCACATGCCCATAATGTTGAAGCCCGCATCCACGTAGATGACCTCCCCGGTCACGCCGGCACCGAGGGAGCTGCAGAGGAAGAGGGCCGCGTTCGCGACGTCCTGCTGCGTGACGTTGCGGCGCAGCGGCGCGCGCTCTTCGAAGCTGGACATCATCCCCTTGAGCCCGCGCACCGCGGAGGCGGCCAGCGTCTTGATCGGCCCGGCGCTGATGGCGTTGACGCGGATCCCGTCCGGGCCGAGGTCCGCGGCGAGGTAGCGGACGCTCGCCTCGAGCGCGGCCTTCGCCACGCCCATCACGTTGTAGTTCGGGACGACCTTCTCCGCGCCGTAGTACGTCAGCGTGACCACGTTCCCCTTGCTCTCCGCGAGCAGCGGCGCGGCCGCCCGGACGAGGGCGACCAGCGAGTACGCGCTGACCTCGAGCGCGAGGAGGAATCCGTCCCGGCTGGTGTCCACGAACCTGCCTTCGAGATCCTCGCGGTTCGCGAACGCGACCGAGTGGACGAGCACGTCCAGCCCGCCCCACTTCTCGGACACCTGCCGGAACACCTCGGCGATCTGCGCGTCGTCCCTGACGTCACAGGGCACGATGAGGTCGGAACCGACGCTCTCGGCCAGCGGCCGGACCCGGCGCTCCAGCGCCTCGCCCGCATAGGTGAAGCCCAGCGTGGCACCCTGCTCGTGCATGGCCTGGGCAATGCCCCACGCAATGCTCCGCTCGTTCGCGACCCCGAAGACGAGGACGCGCTTGCCTTCGAAAAGTCCTGCTCCCGCCATTTCGCTACCCCGGAAAAAAGGTCCCGATCGTCGGGTCTCCACCACGGTCCCCATGACCGTGACGCGAAGGTATCGCGATCGGGCGCGGCGCCGCAAGCGAACCGGTCGCCGCGGGCCGATCCGCGCGGAGCGTCCGCTTCCTCCCGAGGGTTTGCCACCGGTGGAGGCCTCGGTATCTTATCGGCCATGAAGAAGAACACTCCCGTCATCCACCCGGCCCCGGGCGGGCCGGTCACCGCCCGCATCCAGACGGATGCGGGCCTTCTCCTGATGGTCGTGATCTGGGCCGTCAACTTCTCGATCATCAAGGTGGTGCTGGACGACCTGACGCCGCTGGCGCTGAACGCCCTGCGCTTTCCGGTGGCGTCGGTGGTGGTGTGGGCCGCGCTGCGGTGGCGGGGTCCGCTTCCGTTGCCCGAGCGGCGGGACGTGCCGCGAATCCTCCTGCTCGGCCTGGTCGGCAACGTGGTCTATCAGATGTTCTTCATCTTCGGGGCGGACCGGACCCGGGCCGGGAACGCCAGCCTGCTCCTGGCCATCACGCCGATCCTGGTCGCGGTCGGATCGGCGGCCATCGGGCACGAGCGGTTGCAGCCTCGCATCTGGCTCGGGGTCCTCGCCACGATCGCCGGGATCGCGCTCGTCGTGGCGGGCGGCTCGCAGGTGGGTCTGGGCCAGGAGACGCTGGCCGGGGACCTGATCCTGATCGTGGCCTCCGTCGCCTGGTCGATCTACACCATCGGGTCACGGCCCATGGTCGAGCGCTACGGCTCCATCCCGGTCACGGCGTGGACGTTGTGGTCCGGGACCATCGTGCTGTTCCTCGCCGGCATACCGGATCTGCTCTCCCTGCGATGGTCCGAGGTGCCGGGCACGACCTGGCTCGGCGTGGTGTACGCCGGCGGCCTCGCCATCGGCCTGGCCTACATCATCTGGAACCAGGGCATCCGCGTCATCGGCAGCACCCGCACGGCCACGTATTCGAATCTCGTCCCGGTCCTGGCGCTGGTGGTCGCGTGGTTCATGCTCGGGGAGGTGCCGTCGCTGTGGCAGGCCGTCGGCGCCGCGGTGATCATCGGCGGCGTGAGCCTGGCCCGGGGCGATTCATGAGGCCGGGCGCCCACGCCGGAGCAGCCCGAGGAACGGCTCTTGCGCCCACGCCCGGTGTGCCACCGCAGCGGCGGAGGGTCCATGGAGATGCTCTGGCAGGGGACGGTCACGTTCGGGCTGGTCCACATCCCGGTCCGTTTGCTCCCCGCAACGCGCAAGCGGCGGATCGAGTTCCGGCTACTGCACGAGCCGGATCAGGGGCCGATCGGATATCGGAAGGTGTGCACGGTCGAGGACCGGCCCGTCCCGGACGAGGAGATCGTGCGCGGCTACCGGACGAACGGCGAGTGGATCGTGCTCAGGGACGAGGAGCTGCATGCGGCCGCGCCGGTGCTGACCCGGACGATCGAGATCCGGGACTTCGTGGACCTGCACGGCATCGACCCGATCCTGTTCCGCAAGCCATATTATCTGGCGCCGGCGGAAGGCGCGGCCGAGCTGTACGTGATGCTGAGGGAAGCGCTGCGGCGGAGCGACAAGGTCGGGATCGCGACCTTCGTGCTCATGCACCGGGAGCACCTCGCGGCGATCCGGGCAATGGGCGAAGCGCTCGTGCTGGAGACCATGCACTACCCCGAGGAGATCATCGACGAGCAGGAACTCGATCTCCCGGCGGAAACGCAGCTCCGGGAGGGCGAGATCCGGATGGCCGTGGAGCTCATCCGGAACCAGGCCACAACGTTCGATCCGTCGGCGTACCGGAACGAGTACCGGGCTAGGGTGCTGGAATTGATCCGGAACAAGGCCGCGGGCCAGCTCCCCCCGGGCCTGGCGCCGCCCCCGCCCCCCGAACCCACCTCCGTGGTCGATCTGGCCGAACGGCTACGGGAGAGTCTGGAGCGGGTCCAGGCGGAGCGACGTCGCGCCGCCTGAGCCCCCGACCGCATGGATCGCCGTTCCCCGCGCCGCGCCTCTTCCGCCACGGGCGCGCGATCCGGGACCGGTCATGGACGTACGGAAAGAGGTGAAGCCGAGGATGGAGCGGCGCCGCCGCCGGTGGCGCGAATACGGGCTGACCGTGGGTACGCTCGGCTCATCCGCCGGGCAGACGCTCATGGTGGCGCTCATGCCCGTGTTGCTGGCCTCGTACGCGCCGTCCGCCGTCGCGATCGGCCTGGCCGTCGGCAGCGAAGGGCTGTTCGCCATGCTGATCCCGTACTGGATCGGACACCTCAGTGACAGGCTCCCGGTACGGCTCGCGGACCGGTTCGGGCGCCGCACCTTCTTCCTCGCACTGTTCGCTCCCGTGCTCGCCGGCACGCTGGTCGCCGTACCCTTCGTCCGCGGGTACTGGCCCCTCGTGGTCGTCGCGTCCCTGTTCTTCGCGGCGCTGCACGCGTACCTCACGCCGCTCTGGACCCTGATGGTGGACGCGGTGCCGGACCGGCGGCGGGGCCGGGTGCACGGCGTGCGCGGCGCACTCCACGCGATCGGCCTCGGATACGGCCTCGTGGCGGGCGGGCTGCTCTTCGCCATCTGGACGCCCCTGCCCTTCCTGGTCGCCGCCGCCCTCGTCGTGGTCACGACCGTTTGGACCATAGCCGCCGCACCCCGCCCGACCCGGAACCACGAGCCGCCGGTCGGCCCGGCCCGGGAGGAGACCGCGCGGGTGTGGCGCGAAGTCCGGGGGCGCCCGGAGGTCCGGGGCTTCCTCACCGCGAACGTGCTCTGGACCGGCGCCGTGGATGGGATCCGTCCGTACGTCTTCCTCTTCGCCACCGCGGTGCTCGGGATCACCATCGCGGAGGCGTCCCTCGTTCTCTTCTTCCTGATCGCGGGCGTGGGGGCGGGGGCCGTGCTCGTCGGCCGCCTCGGCGACCGTTACGGCCGCGCCCGCCTCCTCATCGCCGGAAGCGTCGTCACCGGCGTCGCCATGGCGTTCGGCATCATCATCCGGGATCTGCCCACGGCGTTCCTGGTCCTGCTCGCCGCGGGCTTCGGCGCCGCGACCTTCGTGGCCCTCCCCTACCCCGTGTTCTCCAGGTTGGCGAGCGGAGGCGCCGCCGGCCGCTATACCGGCCTCTTCGTGCTCAGCGCGGGGATCGGGCGGCTCTTCGCGCCCCTCGTCATCGGCGCGGCCATCGACGTCGGCACGCGAGCCTTCCCGGCGTACGAGGGGTATCCCTTCATGTGGCCCATCGCCGGCGGCATGGCGCTCGTCGGCGCCTGGGTCTTCCACCGCGCCGTTCGGGCAGCCCGCGTCTGATTGCGGCAACACGCTGCCCGGCATACACTTCACCCGAACGTGAACCGAGCCGATTCCATGCGCGACGACGTGAACAACGCTCCCGGCGACCGCCCGGGACCGCCGCCGCCGCTCCGATCCAGGAAGCGCCTCGACCCGGAGATCTTCCAGCTCCCGGTCGAGAAGATGCGCAGGGGCTACTACTCGGACAAATACTTCACCCGGTCCCGGGACGTGCTCCTCGCCACCGGTTTCGACCCGCACGTGACCATGCAGATCTTCCAGAAGAAGCGTGCGTGGCTCGGCGGCATCGATGAGGCGATCGCCATCCTCAAGCTGTGCCTGACCAAGGGCTATCGCTGGGAGGATCTCGAGGTCCTGGCGCTCTACGACGGCGACCGCATCGAACCCTGGGAGCCCGTCCTCCAGATCACCGGCCCGTACGCGGCGTTCGCGCATCTCGAGACGCTGCTCCTCGGCGTGCTCAGCCGCCGGACGAAGGTGGCCACGAACACGCGGGCGGTGGTGGAGGCGGCGTGGCCGAAGCCGGTGATGTTCTTCCCGGCGCGGCACGACCACTGGCTGGTCCAGACCGGAGACGGGTACGCCGCGCACATTGCGGGCGCCATCGGCGTGTCCACGGACGCCCAGGCGTCCTGGTGGGGCTCGGAGGGGATCGGCACCGTGCCGCACGCCCTGATCGCCTGCTACGGTGGCGACACGGTCCGGGCCACGAAGGCCATGGCGGACACCCTGCCGCCGGACGTGCGGGTGATCAGCCTGGTCGACTTCGACAACGACTGCGTGGGCACCGCGCTCGCGGTCGCCCGGGCGCTCGGGCCGCGGCTCCACGGCGTCCGGCTGGACACGTCCGAGACCATGGTCGACCGGTCCATCGTTCCGCAGATGGGCCGCTTCGACCCGCGGGGCGTGAATCCGCAGCTCGTCTGGAACGTGCGCCACGCGCTGGATGCGGAGGGCTTCCAGCACGTGCAGATCGTGGTGTCCGGCGGGTTCGACGCCGAGAAGATCCGGCGTTTCGAAGAGCTCGGCGTGCCCGTGGACATGTACGGGGTGGGCTCCTCGCTGTTCAAGGGGAGCTACGACTTCACGGGCGACATCGTCATGGTGGAAGGGAAGCCGCTCGCGAAGGCGGGGCGGCGCTACCAGCCGAATCCCCGCCTGGAGCGGGTCACATGACGGGTCGCCTGCCCCATGGGAGAGGACCCCTGGAGGCATAGCCGCGGGCATTCCGCGGGCCCCAGCCCACAGTCGCGGCGGGGACCGCGGCGCGTCTGCCGTTGGCCCGGATCTGGCGCCTGGCCGTGAGAGCCCGGGATCCACGCCGGGCTCCTCCGGCGCGGTGTCCGATCCGAGGCGTACGCCGGACGAGGCCGCAGCCCGGCCGTGCGCCGCCCGCCGGCGATGATGGGGCCACCGGGGGCCGGCCGCGGTTCGCGAGCACCACCCACCGATCAGGCTGCTGGATGCGTAGAACGAGATCGCCCATCCGTGCAGGACGACTCCTGGTTCTCCTCGCCGCCCTCGCCTCCGCCCGACCCGGGTGCGCCGGCCCGGATTCGGCGGCCCTGGCCCTCGGTTCCTCCTATCCCGCACCGAGGGAGGCTCGTCAGGCCCCCGGATGGCCTGCCCAGGCGATCACGCGCCACGTGATCGTGATCTCGATCGACGGGCTTCGGCCGGACGCCATCGAGGCCCACCGGGCCACCACGCTCCAGCGGCTCATGCGCGAAGGCAGCCACACCCTCGCGGCCCGGACGGTGCTGCCGAGCTACACCTTGCCGTCCCATGTCTCCATGCTCACCGGCGTCCCGCCCGAGGTTCACGGAATCGCCTGGAACGAGGATCGGACCGAGGGCGAGGGTTTCGTGGGCGCGGCCACGGTGTTCGAGCTGGCTGCCCGGCACGGGTACCACACCGCCGCGTTCGTGAGCAAGTCGAAGCTGCGCCATCTCCAGAAGCCCGGAACCCTCGACCACGCCGCCGCGCCGCGAGGCCTGGGGACGCGCTCCGCCGCGGAGGTTGCGGATGCCGTGGCGGACTACCTCGCGCATCGTCGCCCGAACCTCCTCTTCGTGCACCTCTCGGAGCCGGATGTTGCGGGCCACACGGTGGGCTGGATGGGACGGGTCTACGGCTGGGCCGTCCGGCGCGCGGACGCGGCCGTGGCGAGGATCCTGATCGAGGCGGACGAAGCGTTCGGCCCGGGCAACTACACGGTGATCGTCACCGCGGACCACGGCGGGCACGGCCGCAAGCACGGGAGCGACGCCCCGCAGGACGTATTCATCCCATGGATCATCTGGGGCCGCGGCGTCACACGGGGCGCCGTGCTGCCGGAAGGGATCCGCACGACCGACACGGCCGCGACGGTGCTGCGGCTGCTCGGGCTGGAAGTGCCCTCCGGCTGGGAGGGGACGCCGGTCGAGGATGCGCTGCGCCCCGCTCACGCTCCGGCCGGCGTCCCGCCGAGCCTCAACGAACCCGGATCACCGTGAGCTGAGGCCTGTCATCCGGGCCGAATGCTCCGCCCCACCGCGCGCCGAGATGCAGGTGAAGCGGCCGGGGCTGATTCTGTGGCGCCCGCACGAGCAGGTGCATCGCGGACGAGGAGCCGAGGGTCTCCCGGATCACGAAGTCGTCGAACCCGACCTGCCCGTACCGGATGCTCGGGAGCTGGAAACGGGCGAGCTCCCGCCGCAGTTCGAAATCGACGTAGCTGTGCCGCGGCTCGACCTCGACGCCCTGGAACTCCGGCGCGCCCGACGCCCAGATCGCCGTGGCCCAGTCGCCGAAGAGCCTGCTCCACGTCTGCCCGGTCTCGCTCGTGAGGTTGTTGACGCCCGACCGGGTCGTCTGGGTGATCCGGCGCAGGAAATCGTTCCCGCCGTAGTGCCCGGCGAGATACTTGAGCAGGAGCCACTGCGCTCCGCGCTCCTCCAGGGTGCCGGGCGACAGCACGGAGATGACGCTGTGCTGGTGCGGCCCCACCAGGAAGCGGCTCGCCCGCACGTAGTTGGGGGTCTGGAACCGATCCGCGTTCGCGTTGTCTCCGCGGGCCCGGAACACCTGACCCACCACGTCCTCGGCCATGTGCGCCAGAGCCTCGGACAGCCACAGCAGCTCCACGCCCACCCCACGCTTCATGACCCGCTGGTTGAAGTGGATCATGTGCTGGAACTCGTGGGCGAGGACCGGCGGAGTGACCCGGAGCACCTGCTCCGCGCTGCGGCTGTCGCTGAACTTGCCGGCAGGGTCCGGCACCATGCTGTAGAAGATCTCCGCGCGGTTGCTCCCGGACTGGGTCGTCAGGTCGAGCCCGTAGAAGAAGCCGGAGATGAACCCGTCGGAGCCCCGCGGCGTCATTGCGTTGACGACCGGGGTGAAGAGGATGATGATCCTGCCGTTCTGGTCGATGTCCGATGGCTCGCCGAAGACCGAGACCACGGCGTCGTAGATCGGATCATCGAAGAACTGGCCGAAGGCCGCGAAATCCTGGGGAGTGAAGCCGCCCGCGGGCGCGTCCAGGTCCTGGTACAGGATCGCGCGCTCGCTCACGTGCTTGACCTCCGCCGTGACCGTGACGAGCCGCCCGTTCTTGTCGAGCACGCGGAAGTTGCGCCGGTCGCCCACGGCCGGCGGCGCGGTCGTGGCCAGGAGGCCGACATCCTCCGGCGGACGGATGACGTCCCGGGGGTCGATCTCGAGCTCCCGGGCGCGCAGTTCCAGCTCCCACGCCGAAGAGAAGGCCCCGAGGCCGGCGGGCTGCAGCTCCCCGCCGGGCACCTCGGTCACGAGACGGACCTGCGGCGGCGACGTCGCCTGGCCGGTCAACCCGGCCAGTTGGAACAACATGGGCCGGTCGGGCACGTCGGCCACGTTCTGCAGGACCAGCAGGTACGCCGCGTTCGGCTGACTGCCCGGCAAGCGCAAGCACCCGAGATCCTGGGCGCTGGACAGCGTTACGCTCTGACCGACGGCAAGCCCGAGGACGGGGCCGGCGGCGCCGTTCACCTCGATCTGTACCGGGTCGCTCGTGACGGGTCCGAGCTGCACGGTCACCGGCACGGAGCGCCCGGGCACGCAACGCGGGACCTCGACCTCGAGCTCCGTGCTCGATGCGCTCCGCACCTCGCCCCGCATCCCGCCGAACAGGACCACGTTGTCCGCCGGCTCGGGGCTGAAGTTCTCGCCGGTGATGCGGACGGTCTCGCCCGCGTTCACCGATGCGGGCTCGACGCCGGCGATGGCCGGCGTGAGTACCGACTTCGCCACGAAGACCACGCGCGCCTCAGACCGGTTCATGACCGCTTCCACCCGGTACTCGCCGAGTCCGGGCCCGAGCGTCAGGCGGGTCCTGGCCAAGCCGGCCGAGTCCGTGGTCGACGTCGCCGGGTCCACCTTCGCCCCCGTGCCTTCCACGACCCGCCACGTCACGCTCGCGCCCGGGAGCGGCTCGCCACGGCGATCGAGAACGAGCACCTCCAGCGGGTCGACGAGCATCATGCCCGGCGAGCCGAACTGGGCATCCCCCGACCGCACGGCGAGGGTGAGTCCGCTGTCCGCGGGCCCGGCGGGGTCCCCGCACGCCGCGTGGACGACGATCGTGAGGGCGGCCAGGAAGATGGCAAGTGGGCCGGTCCGCTTCTGGCTGATCCGCATGGTCCTACCTCGAGCCGGCAGGCTCGTCTCTTGAAAGCTTCGGAACTGGCGGGCTAACGGAGCGGGCGGACACCGTGCGGCGCCGCCCGCGATCGGGCGCAGCCTCGACCCGCCCATCGCTCCACCGGTCCGGAGAACAACGAACCAGTCCTCCAACGCCGACCGCCGACCGCCGGCGCCGATGATCCCGTAGAGTAGGAACGCCTCCGACGCGAAACGTTATACACGTCGGTCCGGGATCGGTCCCCCGCGAACCGGCGGGTCGGGCGTTCGGGCGGTGGACGATCCCCGCCCGGCCCGATCCGGGACGCGCTCATGCGTCCGGGGCGACGTCGCCCGGCGCCCCACGGGCGCCAGCCGAGTTCGGCCACGTGCCGGCGCGGCACATCCCCACCGCGGCGCCCCGTCATCGCAGTTCGACGAGATCGAGCACCGGTGCCCCGAGCAGCGCCGACCGGCCGACCCTCACCCGGGCCAGGACCCGGACCCGGCTCAGCGGCGCGAGGCGGCGCACCACCTCCACCATGTCCTCGGGCACCGCGATGTAGACGAATCCCCCGCCCTGTCCCGGTCCCCGCGCGAGCATGAACGGCTCGCCCTCGCGGAAGTCCGTGCGGATCCGCTCGGCGCGGTCGAGCGAGATGTACTGGATGGTCCACTCGATGAGACGATTCTCGTACGCGCCCGGGTTGCCGAGCAGCGCCGCGGGCTCCAGGTCCACCAGGACCTCGCCGGTATCCGCCGACGTGGCCAGGGACGTGGCGCGGACCCACCCCTCGAGTCGGACCCGGACCCAGTCCCCGTCCCGCGCCAGGACCTCCACCGGAATTCGCGGCCGCAACGCCGCGATGGTGTCCCCCGCCCGGCCATCCAGGACGAAGCCGCCGGCCGGGCCCAGACGCATTTCGCCTGCGGCCGCAACGGTGTCGGCGGCTCCGGCCGGCCTCGCGCCGGAGGGCTGACCGGCACCGGGCTCGGCGCGGCCGGCCGGCTCGGCCCGTTCGGTCCCGCCGGAGGCCACGGCCTGAGCCGCGTCACTCTTCACCTCCAGGGCCGATCCCCAGACCCAACCCGTCCGCCGCACCCGGGTCCACGTACCCCGCCGCTCCACCTGCTGGAGCAGCATCCCCGGCTGCAGCTTCGCGATCACGGGGCCGTTCGGCTCCGCGCGGAGATTCTCGCCACCCTGCGCGGAGACGGCGAGGTCGAGCTGTCCGCCGCTGCGCGGCCGCACCGACGCCGACCAGATCCACCCCTCCAGCGTCGCTTCCCGCCACTCGCCGTCCGCCGCCCCGAGCCGGAGCTCGGTGCCGCGGGAGATCGCGGCCAGCAACGAGCCGTTCGGGGCCGAGCGGAAGTTCGCGACAGCGGCGCTGACGCGCGCCGTCTGGCCGCTCGCCGGACCCGCGCACAGGAGCGCCAGGAACAACACGATGATACCGTTACGCATAGGAAGAATCAGCGGTCGGAAGCCGGATCCACCGGCCAAAGTTCGCGCACTGCCCGGGGAATGTCAATTCGCAGCGTCGCTTGCGCCATGTTCTGGTCCTGTCTAGCTTTCGAGCGCAACGCGGACTTTCGTTCACCCATCGCTGGCAAGATCTCGATGACGTTCCGAACGTTCACCATAGCGGCGCTCGCGGCGGCCGGCCTGGTCATGGCCGACGCTCGTCAAGCGGCCGCGCAGCGGATCCCTTCCCATTACCGCTTCGTCGACGAAACCCAGTCCCTGGGCGCGTTCGTCTCGCACATCTGGACGGACCGCGGAATCGTCGATCTCGGGCCGAATTCGGGGATCGCGTTCGGCGCCCGGTACTCGATCCGGATCAGCGGCCCGTTCGTGGCCGAAGGCGAGGCCCTGGTCTTCCCGACTTCCCGGTGGATGATGCGCCTCCAGGAAGTCGGCAGCGACACGATCACCACCAAGGTCGGCGAGACGGATCTCACGCTGCTCGGGCTGAGCGGAGGGCTGCGCTTCGACCTCACCGGTCCACGGACCTACCGGAACCTGCTGCCGTACCTCATGGCCTCCGCGGGCGCGGCGATCCGGCTCTCGAGCGATCCGGACGCGAACGCGCAACTGCCGGCCGACCAGCGCTACAACTTCGGCACGAGTTTCGCCGGGCAGGTCGGCGGCGGCGTGGAACTGTTCCTGCGCCGTCGACTGGCCATCCGAACCGATGCGCGTGTCCTGTTCTGGCAGCTCAAGGCGCCCGGAGCCTTCGTGACGTCGCAGGACATCGCACCGGAGGAATGGGTCCAGAACTACACGGTGTCGGTGGGAGCGTCGTACCGCTTCTGAGGCCGGGGCCGAGGCACCGCCGTACCCGCCGGGACTCGCCTCGCCGAGGCCCGTAGCCGCACAGACGTCGCTCCCGCCCGACGCCCGACCGAGAGGGGGGGAGCGACATGGTGGACGGGACCCACGACTTCGAAGACCTCTTCCGCCTGGAGGACATGGACGACGATGAGCTGCGCGACCTCATCGTCCAGGCGCTGGAGGAGTACCCGGACATCGATGCCGAAGGGGTCGACGTCCTCGTCGAGGACGGGTTCGTGACCCTGACCGGCAGGGTCGGCGTCGAGGAGGAGCTGCAGGAGATCGAGCACATCCTGACCGACGTGATCGGCGTGACCGAGTACTCCAACGAGATCGTGGTCGACGAGCTGGTCAGGATGGGCTTCAGCGAGGCCGCGGACGAGGCGGTCGCCGAGGCGGCCGAGGCCGAGGCATTCCTGGGCGGCGGCACGGACCTGACGGATCCCGAGGCGGATCACCTGATCGAGGACGTGGCCGCCGATCTCTACGGCACCCACGACATCCAGCAGGCCATCAGCCGAGGCACCGCCTACGAGCCGCCGGACCGGCCGATCCAGGAAGGCACCTGGTCGGAGGAGGATCATTGAGGGAAACGCCCGGCGCGGAGACGAGGCGGGACCCCCGGGACGAGCTGCGGAGGCCGAAGTACAAGCCGATCTCGGACTACGGGATCATCGGCGACATGCGCACCGCGGCGCTCGTCGGGCTGGACGGCTCCATCGACTGGTGCTGCTTCCCACGCTTCGATTCCGCGAGCCTGTTCGCCGCGATCCTCGATCACGAGAAGGGCGGACGGTTCCGGATCGAGCCCACGGCGCCGTACACCTCCACGCAGCGCTATCTTCCGGCAACGAACATCCTGGTCACCTCGTTCCACACCGACCGCGGGGGCGTGGTGGAGGTGACGGACTTCATGCCCTCCCTCGAGCGCGGCCGGGAGCTCTCGGCCTACCACGAGATCCACCGGCGCGTGCACTGCACGAGGGGGAGCGTGGAGGTCGAGATCCTGTTCGAGCCGCGCTTCGACTACGGGCTCTCCGCCGTCGACCTCCGCGCCCGGCGCCACGGCGTCCTCGCCACCGACCGGGAAGACGAGGCCGTGGCCCTGTCCTCCATCGAGGATCTCTGGTGGGTGATCGACCACGACCGGCGGCGCGCGACCGCCACGCTCCGCCTCTCCGCCGGCGAGTCCGCCTGGGTCGTGCTCCGCTACGACGACGACGAGGTCCACCCCGTGGGCTCCTACGAGTCCCAGGCCAAACTGGACGCCACGGCCCAGTTCTGGGATGAATGGGTCAGCCGGATCCAGTACTCGGGCCCGTACCGCGCGGAGGTGGAGCGCAGCGCCCTCGTCCTGAAGCTGCTCTTCTACGCACCGACCGGCGCCGTGGTCGCCGCGGCCACCGCCTCCCTCCCTGAGGAGCTGGGCGGCGTCCGGAACTGGGACTACCGCTACTGCTGGCTGCGGGACGCGTCCTTCACGCTCTACGCGCTGCACGTGCTCGGCCAGTACGACGAGGCGGACCGGTTCATGAACTACCTCAAGCGCGTGACCCGCAAGTCCGCCGACCACCTCCAGATCATGTACGGGATCGGCGGCGAGCGCGATCTGACCGAGCGAACCCTCGATCACTTCGAGGGGTACCGGGGCTCCGGCCCGGTCCGCATCGGGAACGGCGCTTACGATCAGCTCCAGCTCGACGTCTACGGGGAGGTCCTCGAGACCGCGTTCCTGTGGCACCACAACAATCCCATGACCGAAGGGTTGTGGGCGCTGCTCTCGGATCTCGCGGACTGGGTCGCGGCGAACTGGCGGCGCAAGGATTCCGGGATCTGGGAGGTCCGGGCCGGCGTCCAGCACTACGTCTACAGCAAGGTCATGTGCTGGGTCGCCCTCGACCGGGCGATCCAGATGGCCGAGCGGCTCGACCTGCCGGGAAACATCGCCCGCTGGAAGGCCGAGCGGGACGCGATCCACGCCGAGGTCATGGAGAAGGGGTGGAGCGAGAGCAAACAGTCCTTCGTGCAGTACTACGGGACCGACGCCCTCGACGCCTCCAACCTCCTGATCCCGGTCGTCCGGTTCCTTCCCCGGGACCACCCCCGGGTCCGATCCACAATCGAGGCCACGATCCGGGAACTGACCACCGCGAACCAGGAGCTGGTCTACCGGTACATCAACCCGGACGGATTGCCGGGGAGCGAGGGCGTGTTCTCCATCTGCACGTTCTGGCTCGCGGACGCGCTCCTGCTCTCCGGGGACACGGAGCGAGGGGAGCGGATCTTCAAGCGCATGCTCCGATACGCCAACCATGTCGGCCTGTACAGCGAGGAGATCGATCCGGAGACGGGGGAGTTCCTCGGCAACATACCGCAGGCCTTCACGCACATCGCGCTGATCAACACGGCGCACGTTCTGGAATGGGCCCACGGAAGGACCTAAGAATGACGACGACGTCACCTCGGGCGCGTCGCGCCGCGCTCGCCATCGTCGCGTGCCTCGCCGCCTCCTTCGCGGGGTGCGCCGCGGACCGGCCGGGCGAGGCCGTCACGATCACCCTGGCATCCACCACGTCCACCGAAGACTCGGGGCTGTTCGACGAGCTGATCCCGGCGTTCCAGGAGGACCACCCCGGGATCCGCGTCCGGGTCATCGCGGTGGGGTCCGGACAGGCCCTGGAGATCGGCCGGCGCCGGGACGCCGACGTCCTCCTCGTACACTCGCCCGCCGCGGAGTCGGTGTTCGTGGCCCAGGGCCACGCGGAGGCAAGGCATCCCGTGATGCACAACGACTTCATCATCGTCGGGCCTGCGGAGGATCCGGCGGGGGCCCGAACCGCGGCCAGCGCGGCCGACGCGCTCCGCCGCATCGCCGAGGCGCGGGCCGTCTTCGTCTCCCGTGGCGACGAGAGCGGGACCCACATGGCGGAGCTCGCCCTCTGGAACGCCGCCGGCATCGCTGTGCCCGGCGCCCCCCTCTCCCCTGTGGCAAGAGAGCAACAGGACGCGGCTCCGGCACGAAAGGCCGCCGACTGGTACCTCGACGCAGGTCAGGGCATGGCCGATGTGCTGCGCATCGCCAGCGAACGCCAGGCGTACACGCTCACCGACCGCGCGACCTTCACCGCGCTCCAGGCCACACTCCGCCTCGAGGTCATTTTCGAGGGCGACGCCGCGCTCGCGAACCCGTACAGCGTGATCACCGTCCGCGGCGCGTCCAATCCCACCGGCGCCCGAATCTTCGCGGACTGGCTCATCGGGCCCCGTGGCCAGGCGGTGATTGCGCGGTTCGGACGCGACAGATCTGGGCATCCACTCTTCAATCCTGCCAACATGGCAGTCGAATCCGACGTGCGCTGATCGCTCCCGGGTCCTTTCGCCGACGAGTACAACACATTATTTCGCAATCATTTAAGAAACCGCCAGGCCGCCTGCCGAGAGGGCCGGTGCGCCTGGCGCGCTTGTTGCCACCATTGTAATATTTGCCGCAACAAAACCTCGCGTAACGTGGGGAAGTGCTCAATTGACAATCCTCTGCGGCGGGTTGTAATTTTTTCGGCCCGTCCGCAGTTGGGGACGACGCATGCATACAGCAACAAGGAGGTTGCTATGGCAGTGCGGTGGTTGATCACGCTCGGGGTGGGCAGCCTGCTACTGGTGCACCCGGTGGTGGCGCAACGGCCGGGTACGCTGGAGATCGGCACGTTCGGCCGGTTCGCCACCCTCGATGACGCGAATCCGTTCGACAACGTGCTTGGGCTGAGCGGACGGTTGGGGCTGTTCGTGCTGCCGCGGATCTCGTTGGAGGGCGACATCTCGTGGGGCCGCGCGGAGGCGGCGGATGGCGAGACGTACAATGTGACGCCGATCCATGCGCGGCTGAACTATAATCATCCGGTGGGCAGCCGGAGCGATCTGATTCTCGGGCTCGGCTACTCGCGCATCAACTTCGGTGACTACGATGGTCCGCCGAACCCGCAGGACGGGCTCGGTGGGCTGGTCGGGCTGCGGATCGGGATGGGCGACCGGTGGGCGTTCCGGGTGGACGGCACGGTGGACGTCATGCCGGCCACGTGGAACTCGCAGCGTGGTCGTCTGCAACCGGGCAATCCGCGGAGCGAGGAGTTCAAGAGCCAGGTGCACTACGGCCTGCAGGCCGGTGTGAGTCTCATGCTGCGTCCGGGTCGCGAGACTCCGGTGGTGATTGCGGCGCCGCAGCCGGAGCCGCAGACGGAGACGCGTGCGGCCGAGCCGCAGCCGCAGCCGCAGCCGCCGGCGCGGGATGAGGCTGCCGAAGCGGCGGCGGCGCGTGCGCGCGAGATCATCATGGAGATGGTGCACTTCGACTTCGACCGCTTCAACATCCGCCAGGATGCGCAGGCGGTGCTGCAGCGGAAGGCGGAGGTGCTGCGGGCGAACCCGGATGTCCGGATCCGGATCGAGGGGCACGCGGACGAGCGTGGCTCGCAGGAGTACAACCTGGCGCTGGGCATGCGTCGCGCGAACTCCGTTAAGGAGTACCTGGTCGGTCTCGGGATCGACGCGTCGCGCATGGAGGTGGTGAGCTTCGGCGAGGACCGTCCGCTGGATCCGGGGAGCAACGAGGCCGCGTGGGCGAAGAACCGTCGCGCCGAGTTCCACATCATCGCCGGCGGCGATCGTCTGCGCATGCCGTAAGGCCGCGCTGCCAAGCGAATCCGAGGAGATGGCGGGCGCCCGGGCCGGGCGCCCGCTTTTCGTTCGGCTCCCTGCGCGGCCCTCGGGGTACGGGATCGATGCTTCGCCCGGCGCGGCCCGGGGCCGGCGCGGGGGCCCGGCCGGCGCAGGCGGGGTGGTGTCTCGGCCCGGGGGCCGCTGACCTCGGCGACGACGCTCCGGCCCCGATCGCCGGCCACGTGTTCGGTTCGCGGAGATCCGCGCCGCCATGGGCTCCGGGGGGTGGCGCCGGTCTCAAGGCCTCGCCGATGACGTGCTCAGCGCCAGGTCGTTCTCGCCGTGTAGCCCGGACACGGCAGGGCTCGTGTGCCGAACCCGCTGGGTTTCCCGTGCTCGCGGAACGGCCCCGGGTGCCGCCCACCCCGGCCCGTCCAGCGGGTGGTGCGCCACGCGGGCGGCGCGATCCGGCATCGGAGGCGGCCGGGCCCGCGAGGCGTGCGGATGGACGGTGGGGTGCCCGCTGCGACGTCGCCTACAGGATCCGGTGTGTTCCCCGAGGTATCCGACCGCAGATCGGCGCGCAGCCCCTCCCGGGCTTGCCCTCCGGCCGCAGAGACCGGCATCCTCCTGAGTACCGATCCATGGTGCGTCCGGTGATTGATCACCCACGACCGGATGGGCCGCGTCCGGGGATTTCCGGGCGTCGGCATGGGCAGGATCGCAACCGGTAGACGGTCTCGATGGACGTCTTCGTCGATGCATTGAGAGAGGCCGCCGTGCTGTTCCTCCGGCTGGACCCGTACGTGCTCGACATCGTGCTGCTCTCCCTGCGCGTGTCGGGCACGGCCGTGCTGGTCGCGCTGCTCCTCGGGATCCCCGTGGGGGTTGCCGTGGGGCTCGGCCGCTTCCCCGGCCGGCGGCTCGCGGTGGCGCTGATCCACACGGGGTTCGCGCTGCCGCCCGTGGTGGTCGGGCTGTTCGTGTACATGCTGCTCTCGCGGGAGGGCCCGGCCGGCGGGCTGGAGCTCCTCTTCACCCCCACGGCCATGATCCTGGCCCAGGCGCTCCTCGCCGCGCCGTACGTGGCCGGGATCACGCTGGCCGCGGTGCAGGCGGTGCCGGAGGATGCGCGCCTCCAGGCCCGTGCGCTGGGGTTGTCGCCGCTCGGCGCGCTCCTCGTGCACCTTCGGGAAGCGCGGCTGGGGATCGTGGCGGCGGTGGTCGCGGGGTTCGGCGCCGTGATCTCGGAAGTCGGCGCGGTGATGCTCGTGGGCGGCAACATCTACGGCGAGACGCGGGTCATGACGACGGCCATCGTGCTGGAGACGCGCCGGGGCAATTTCGCCGTAGCCATGGCCCTCGGGCTGATCCTCCTGTCGATCGCGTTCGCCGTGAACCTCTTCCTCACCCGGGTGCAGCAGGGCCGGAGGCCGTCCGGCCTGGCCCGGGCGCTGGAGCGGCGGTGACCCGGGTGGCGCATCCGACCGACCGGGGCGGTCCCGGGGAGCCGACTGCCCGGCCGGAGTCCCCCGTGCTCAGCGCGGAGGGGCTCCAGCGCCGATACGGCGGCCGCCTGGTGTTGGACGTGGACCGCATCGACGTGCGCCGCTCCGAGGTACTGGCGGTGCTGGGCCCGAACGGTGCGGGCAAGTCCACGCTCTTCCGGCTGCTCCTCCTCCTCGAGCGCCCGGACGCCGGCCGGATCCATTTCGAGGGCCGGGCGGTCTCCCCGGGCGATCGCGCGGCGATGCGCCGGATGGCGGGCGTTTTCCAGCGGCCCCTGCTCTTTGCCGGCTCGGTCGAATCCAACGTGGCCCTGGGGCTCAGGGCGCGGGGCGTTCCGCGGCGCGAGCGAGCGAGACGCGTGGCCGAAGCGCTCGCGTGGGTCGGCCTTGAACGGCTGGCCCACGTCCCGGTCGGCACGCTCTCCGGCGGCGAGGCGCAGCGGGTGGCGCTGGCCCGGGCGCTCGTGGTCGAGCCGGACGTCCTGCTGCTGGACGAACCCACGGCGAACCTGGACGTCACGGTGCGGCGGCGGTTCCGGGAGGACCTGGAACGGCTCGTCCGTCAGCGGGCCGGCGCGGTCGTCCTGATCACCCACGACCCGGCCGAAGCCTTTGCGATCGCGGACCGGGTCGCGGTGATCCAGGAGGGGCGGATCGTACAGGTCGGAACGCCGACCGACGTGGTCATGGATCCGGCCACGCCCTTCGTGGCGGCGTTCACCGGCGCGGAGCTGCTACTGGATGCCCGCGTGACCGGGTATGCCGACGAGCTGTTGACCGTCCAATTGCCGGGCGGGGTGCAACTCCACGCCGTGGCGGCCCCCGGGCACGGGTTCCGTCCCGGGGCGCCGGTACACGTGGCCTACCGCCCGGAAGACATTGTGCTCAGCACCGGGGAGGCGGAAACGAGCGCCCGCAACCGCCTGTCCCTCCGGGTGGCGTCCCTGGTGCCGGCCGGATCCCTGATCCGGGTCCGCCTGGAGGGCGGCGTCGAACTGGCCGCGCTCGTCACCCGGGAGAGCGCGGAGCGGCTTGGCCTCGCACCGGGTCGGCCCGTGATCGCTCATCTCAAGGCGACGGCGCTCAGAGCCTACCCGGCGCCGGAACGCTGACTCCCGGCGTGGCCCGCTGCCGACGGGGCCGGTCAGCGCCCGCCCCGCATGGAGCGGCGGCGCGTTCCCCCGGTCGTCTGCGGCATGTCCATGCTCCGGTGCGGCACGTCGGTACGCACCGTCAGGTTGTTGATCACGCCGCGCACGCCCGGGGTCTCCCACGCATCATCCCACGCGTAGCGCGCCTCCATGAAGTCGTTCACCTCGCCGGAGAGGTGCACGACCCCGTCTTCCACGTCCACCTCAATACGGTCCGGATCGATCCACTCGTCCTGGAACAGGTTCTCCAGCACGGCGTCCCGGATGTCCTCATCGTTCATGAGGCGGCTCGCGTTGCGCTGCGCCCGGAGGTCGTGGCCCACCCCCGGCCAGCGGTCCGGCGGCGTGCGGCCGTACCGTTCCTCGACCGGCGGCTCGGCCGGACCGTAGAGCTCTTCGCCGTAGAACTCGCCGCCCATCCGCCGACGGCCGCGACGGCCGCTGTACTCTTCCTCGTAGCCGTAGTACGCGCCGCGCTCCCCGAAACGGCCCCGGCCGCCTCGGCGGCGCCCTTCCCTGCGCTCGGGCCATCCCAGCGAGTAGTCTTCGCCGTAGCCGTGCCAGCCGACTCTGCGCTCGCGGAACTCGCCGCCGTACTCCCGGAGCCCCCGACCACGCCGCCCCTGGGAGCGGTACTCACGACCGTACTCCTCCGGGCCGAACTCCTCCTCTCGGCTCGGCCCGGTGCCGCGGCGGTACAGCCAATCGTAGCGACTGGGGCGCTGTTCTCGGCCGCCGGCGTAACGGGAGCCCCTCCGGTACTCTTCCCAGTAGCGCGCCATCTGGAGTCCTCCTGCTCGGACCGCTGAGGTCGACCCAAGATCCGGAACGGATTCGGAAGCGGTGCGGCCTGGGTGCAACATTCGCGCCGGACGCGGCAGTCCGCGGACCACGCCCCGGAATGCCGCACGCGGTCGCCTTTCTGGGCGGCGATTTTCGACGTATCTTAGCGCCGACTGGATGACACACTCACCTCAGCGCGGAGGCCAGCATGGAGCTCGGGCGAGGTCGCTCGCTAATCGCGCGCATGCAGGGAGCATCGCTGTTGAAGGTCGATGTGTACGAGGAGGTCGAAGCCGACGCCACTGCGACGGGCCAGGCCGCGGTCGTGGTCGGGCTCGTCGCCATCGCCAGCGCGATCGGCGGGGCCCAGGCCGGCGCCACGGGGTTCTTCGTGGGGCTGATCGCGGCGTACGTCGGCTGGCTCCTCTGGTCCGCCGTCACGTACGTGATCGGGGACAAGCTGCTCGGCGGCACCGCCACCTGGGGCGAGCTGCTCCGCACGCTGGGCTTCGCGCAGTCCCCGGGCGTGCTCTACGTGCTGGCCGTGATTCCGCTGCTCGGCTGGCTGGTCCGCCTGGTGGTCGCGATCTGGGTGCTGATCGCGGGGATCATCGCCATCCGCCAGGCGCTGGACTTCTCGACCGGGCGGGCGATCCTCACCGCGGTCCTCGGGTGGATCGCGTACCTGATCCTGGGCGCCGTGCTCATGGGCGTGGCGGGCGTCATGGTGCCGTAGACCTGCCCCACCGCGCACGAGATCGATCGTCCGAGGGCCGATCCCCGGGTGCCGGTCCCGGGTTCACCGCTACCGGGGCCGGTACGGGTCCGGATCGAAGCCGAGCCTCGCGGCGCCGTCTGCCGCCGCGGAGTTTGGGGGGCTTGCGGCGAGCGGGCGACCGGACCCGTTCACCCGGGTCTGTCGCCGCACGGCGGATCGCGAGCGGCAGGCG
Source organism: uncultured bacterium (assembly GCA_937907535.1). Lineage (GTDB taxonomy): Bacteria > Gemmatimonadota > Gemmatimonadetes > Longimicrobiales > RSA9 > CALCID01. The sequence goes on from CALCID010000028.1 coordinate 47,130, forward strand.
GCCGTGGCGCGACGATTCGCCGAGCCATCGGCCGGATCCGACCGACGGTTGCGGTCTCGAAGCGGTGCGTGAGCCGAATGCGGACGTGCTGCGGGTCGCGGGCCGGCAGCCGTGGCAAGATGAAACCCCGGCCGCGTCGTCGCATACTATTGGGAGCATGGAAGCTACACTTCCGACCGTGGATGAGGCGCCGGTCCGGATCGTGGTGAACGGCCGGATCACGAGCGTCACGTCGTGCACGCCGGACCGGCTCGAGGCGCTGGCTGCGGGATGGCTGCTCGCCGAAGGCTACATCCGGAGCGCGGCGGATCTCGCCTCGCTCTCGTCGGAGGCCACGAGCGACGGCCTGTTCACGGTCCGGGCCGAGTGCGACCCATACCTCGCGGCGGCTGCGGACGCGGTGCGGCGGCACCGGGGTGAGCACGGCTGCGGCCCGCTGTACGGCGTGAAATGCGACCCGTCGGTGCTGCACGGGCCGGCGCGCTCCCTCGCCCTCCCTGCCCCGGAACTCGTGCCCGGACTGCTGCAGGCGCTGTTCGGAACCACGGACCGGTTCCGCGATACCGGCGGAATGCACGCCGCTGCGCTGAGCGACGGGACATCGCTCGTCCATGCGGTGACGGATGTGAGTCGGCACGCGGCCGTGGACAAGGCGATCGGGCTGGCGGTGCTCGCGGAGGCGGACCTGGCCCGCCTCGGGCTGGTGATCAGCTCGAGGATCAGCGGGGAGATCGCGTGGAAGGGTGCGCGTTGCGGCGTCGCCTGGATCGTGAGCCGATCGATCCCGACGACACTGGCCGTGCAGGTGGCGGAGGCGGCGGGCATGCCGATCGTTGCGCGCGGCGGGAGCCGGCAGGCGCACGTGTACGTGCCCGACACGACCCGGAGGCCGCAGTCATGACGGACGCCAGGGCGGTCGGGCCGTTCGGCGCGATCCTGGCCGGAGGGCGCAACGTACGCTACGGGGCGCCGAAGGCGCTGACCGAAGTCGGCGGGGTGCGGATCATCGACCGCGTCCGGCGCGCGCTGGAAGCGGTGACCGATGAGCTGATCCTGATCGCGAACGACCCAGAGGTGTACGCATCGGTCGGGCTCCCGATGCGGCCGGATCTGCGGCCGGGGCTCGGCGCGCTGGGCGGTGTGCTCACGGCGCTCGCCTGGGCGCGGGAGGCGGGGCGGCCGGGGGTGCTCGCGGTCGCGTGCGACATGCCGTTCCTTTCCACGGCGCTGCTCGCCCGGATCCTGGCGGAGCGGGAGGGGGTGGACGTGGTGGTGCCGGAGAGTGGGGGGCGGCGGGGCGTGGAGCCGCTCTGTGCGTACTACGCCGTCGGCGCGTACGAGGCCATCGAAGCAGCGCTGGCCCGGGGCGACCGGCGCATGATCGGGTTCTTCGACGACGTGCAGGTACGAACGATCCCGCTCGCCGAAGTGCTGACGTTCGGTGATCCCGAGATCCTGTTCCTCAACGTGAACACGCCCGAGGAGCGAGAGCGCGCGGAGGCGCTCACCCGTGGCTGACGCACGCGGCCTTGCCGACACGGTCGGCCGTCGGCAGCGAAAGCCCGACTGGCTGTCGATCCCGGAGGCGCTGGAGCGGATCCTCCGGGCGGTCCCGCTCATGTCGGCGGAGACGGTGCCGATCCTGGAATCGCTCGGCCGGACGCTGGCCGAGCCGGTGGTCTCGCCCATTGACCAACCGCCGTGGGACAACAGCGCCATGGACGGGTTCGCGGTGCGGGCCGAGGACATCCTCGGCGCGACACCGGACGCTCCGGTCCGCCTTCGCGTTTTGGAGGAGGTCCCGGCTGGCGGGTTCGCGCGCCACGAGGTCACGCCCGGCACGGCGATCCGGATCATGACCGGCGCGCCCATACCGCCGGGCGCGGACAGCGTGGTGCGGCTCGAGCACACGGATGCGTGGCGGGTCGGCCCGGGCGGCGAAGCGGGCGCGGAGCGCACGGGTGGAGGACCCGGTCCGGCCGTGCCGGAGGAGCCGGTTTCCGTCCTGATCCTGCGCGACTCTGACGCGCGCCGTAACGTGCGTGCCCGGGGCGAGGACCTGAGAGCCGGCGAGTGCGTGCTGGAAGCCGGTCGCGTGGTGCGCCCCGCGGAGATGGGTGTGCTCGCGACGGTGGGCCGCGCGAGCGTGGTCGTGCGCCGGCGTCCCCGGATCGGGATCCTCGCGAACGGGGACGAGCTCGTGGACCTCGACCGATTCGACGAGGTCCGCCGCGGCCGCCGGATCGTGAACTCCAACTCCTACGGGCTCGCGGGCGCGGTTCTGGCTGCCGGCGGCGAGCCGGTGCTCCTCGGCATCGCGCCGGACGACCGGGCGGGCATCCGGGAGCATCTGGAGCGGGCGCGCGGCCTCGACGCCCTGATCACCACCGCGGGCGCGAGCGTGGGAGACCACGACCTGCTCAAGGACGTGCTGGAGGAGGCCGGGTTCGAGCTGGACTTCTGGCGCGTCCGGATGCGGCCCGGCAGCCCTGTTTCGTTCGGCCGATTGGGCGGGATGCCGGTGTTCGGGCTGCCGGGCAACCCGGTGTCCGCCCTGGTGACCTTCGAGGTCCTGGTCCGGCCCGCGATCCGGCGCATGCTCGGCCGGCCGGACGTCTACCCGCCCACGGTCGTGGTCCGGGCCGCGGAACGGATCGAGTCCGCGAGCCCGAATCTGACCCTGTTCCTGCGCGTCCGGCTGACGCGCGGGGAGGATGGGGGGTGGTTCGCGCGGCTTACGGGCCCGCAGGGCTCGGGGATCCTGACCTCCGTGGCGGCGGCGGATGCACTGCTCGTCGTGCCGGAGGGTGAGCCGGCCATCGAGGCCGGCGAGGCCGCGCGTGCAATCCCGATCGGGTCCGCGGATCCCGGTCGGGCCGTTTTCGAACTCTGAACAGACGGCGTCGGCGTCCGTGTTCCGGGCGCCCGCCGCGCGAATCCTGATCGGGGCCGTTCTCCCCGCCGCCACCGATACCGGCGGCCCGGGTCCCGGCCCCGGACAAAGCAAGGAGATCCCGAATGACCGACGACGGACGCCTCGGATCGGGGCCGGTGATCCCCGCGGATTACCAGCCGCCGCTTCCCAAGGACCGGCTCATTCTCGAGGAGCAGCCGCAAGAAGAGCACGTCCCCATGGACGTGGTCTTCGTGGGCGCGGGCCCGGCCGGGCTCGCCGGCGCCATCGAGCTGGCGCGGCTCGTTCGGCAGGACAACGAGGCCGGCGGCGGACTGGGAGACATCGAGATCGCCGTCTTGGACAAGGCCTCGGGTCTCGGAGAGCACAATCTCTCCGGTGCGGTCGTGAACCCCCGCGCGTTCCGGGAGCTCTTCCCGGAGCTGAAGGACGAGGACTTCCCGTTCCGCGCCCCCGTCAAGGACGAAGCGGTCTACCTGCTGACCAACGAGTCCCGGGCGCTCAAGATCCCGACCCCGCCCACGATGCGGAACCACGGGAACTACGTGGCATCGATCTGCGAGATCGTCCGCTGGCTCGGGGAGAAGGCGGAAGAGCTGGGCGTCAACGTCTTCACCGGCTTCCCCGCGGACGCGCTGCTCGTGGAGAACGGCCGCGTGATCGGCGTCCGCACCACGCCGACGGGCCTCGACCGCTCCGGCGAGCCGACGGGCAACTACATGCCCCCGACGGACATCGTGGCCCGGGTCACCGCGCTCGCTGAAGGCACCCGCGGCATGCTCTCCCAGGCGTACTTCGACTGGCAGGGGATCCGCGCCGAGAACCCGCAAATCTACGCGCTCGGGGTCAAGGAGTTGTGGGAGACGAGGGTGCCCCTGGACCGGATCATTCACACCATGGGCTGGCCGCTCCCCTCGGATGCGTTCGGCGGGAGCTTCATGTATCCACTGGAGCCGAACCTCGTGGCCATCGGCCTCGTGGTGGGCCTCGACTACCGGGACGCGAACCTCGACGTCCACGGACTCCTCCAGCGCATGAAGCTCCACCCGCTCTTCCGCCAGTATCTCGAGGGGGGCGAGATGGTCGAGTGGGGCGCGAAGACCATCCCGGAGGGAGGGTACTACGCGATCCCGAAGCGCAGGACCGGAGACGGCGTCGTGATCCTCGGCGACTCGGTCGGCTACGTGGACGTGCCGTCGCTCAAGGGGATCCATTACGCCATGCAGTCCGGCATCTACGCGGCACGGGCCATTTTCCAGGCGCTCAAGGCAGGCGACGTCTCCGCCGCCTCCCTCGCGGCGTACGATCGCATGGTCGATGAGAGCTACATCATGCGCGATCTGCACCGCACGCGGAACATGAGGCTGGCCTTCAAGGACGGCTTCTACGCCGGCGGCTTGAAGGCAGGCCTCATGACGCTCACCGGCGGCGCGTTCCCGGGCGGGCGGATCGCCATGGAGCCGGACGCCCGGGTCCCCAAGCGGGTGCGGCCGCTCCCCACCTTCACCCCCGACGGCAAACTGACCTTCGCGAAGGTGGATGCGGTGTTCAAGTCGGGGAACGCAACGCGGGACACGATCCCGTCCCACCTGATCGTGGGGAAGGACATCCCGCCGGAGGTGGCGGAGATGTACGTGCATCTCTGCCCTGCGGGCGTCTACGAGCGGCAGGGGGACACCCTCGTGGTCAACGCCCCGAACTGCGTGGACTGCAAGGCCACGGACGTGCTCGGCCCGCGCTGGACACCCCGGGAGGGCGGGAGCGGGCCGCAATATCGTCGGATGTGACGGCTTCCACGCGAATCCTGCCGGGAATGACGACGGCCGCCCGGAGCCCCGGGCGGCCGTCTCTTCTCCTGGATGGACCTCGCCAGTCGGTCGACCCGGGCTCCGCGAGAGCCCGCCCGGGTCCCGGCGGCGCGGTCAATGGTGGTGGCCGTGGTCCTCGTCCGGCTGGCCCGTGGCGGAGTGATCCGCGTGGTCCCCGGAATGACCGCCGTGGGCACCGTGGTCGTGATCCGACGGGGCCGACTCGTATGTGACCTCCACGTCCCGCACGTACTCCGGGTGATCCTGGTCCGCTTCCGGCCAGCGCCCCCCCCTGCCGACGATGATCACCCCGCCCAGAGCGCCCATCGCGCCCTCCGGAATCACCTCGCCGGTGGGATTCTCGTACACCGCGGTCAGGCGATAGACGTGGTCGGGACGGAGGCGGGGGCCGAACGGCCAGAACCATCTGCGCGTCGGCATCCCGATCACCTCGCCGTTCTCGTCCAGGCGTGGCACCACCTCCCAGAGCACCTTCCCGGCAGTGACGTCCTCGAAACGCAGGACCTTGCCGTACTTGTGCAGGTGCCCACCAACGCCGAGCAGCCTCCCGGCCACCGCCGGCCGCCCTTCCCAGCTCTGCTCAGAGTAACCGGGCGGCAGGTCATATGCATGCTTCCCGGCCGGCGGCATCACGTCCATATAGAAGGGATAAACGTCCAGCCGCGGCAGCACCCCGCCGCGGGGCGTGAACGGGATCCGCGTGCGGACGTAGACCCGTTCGTAGCTCTGATCCGTGGGGTTGTGCATCATGGCCGTGACCATGAGCTGCTGGCCCCGTTGGACCGGCATCCCCAGCAGACGCGGCAGCCGAACCGCGCCCGTCTCGTGACCCGCCGCCCCGATCCGGCGCATGATGTTGCTGAACAGCTCCCGGTCCTCCGGCATGATGAGGTTGATGTGGTGCAGGACCTCCCGCGGGACCGGTCGGTCCTCCGCGTCCACGACCTCCACCTCGTAGCCGTGCACCCAGCCGTCCGCCGGGAACGGCACGACGTGCGGACCGGCCTGCACGACATCGTGATGTGAAGCGTTTGCGGGCAGCTCGATGGGGCCGTAGAGGACGACGAGTTCCCTGCCCCCAGCGGCCTCCACGATCCGGGCACCCGGCGCATCATCCGGCAGCAGCACGCCGGAGGGCGGGAGCTCCGACCCGCCCGACTCCCTGCGCAGTACGGAGCTCCCGACGAGCAGCGCAACGATCGCAATCCCCGCGAGCACGACCGGAACGACCCGGCCCATCCTGTGCTTTCGCATCTGGCTCGGCTCCGAATGTTTGGAGAGTCCGTCGCGCTCCGGGCCGCCGCGCCGCCGCTCAGCCGCCCTCTCTCAGGGCCCGGATCTCCTTCGTAAGCCTCGGCAGGATCTCGAACGCGTCGCCCACGATCCCGTAGTCGGCGACCTTGAAGATCGGCGCGTCCGGATCCTTGTTGATGGCCACGATCGTCTTCGCGGTCCGCATCCCCGCCAGGTGCTGGATCGCACCGCTGATCCCGACCGCGATGTAGAGCTGCGGGGAAACCGTCTTCCCCGTCTGGCCGACCTGCTCGCCGTGCGGGCGCCAGCCGGCATCCACTACCGCCCGGGACGCACCCAACGACGCGTTCGGCCCGAGCGCCTCGCACAGGTCCTCGAGGAGCTGCCAGTTCTCGGGGCCGCGCATGCCGCGCCCGCCGGCCACCACGATCGGCGCCTCGGCCACGTCCGGCCGCTCACCCGCGGCGGCCACGAACTCCCGCACGCGCACCCGCCACCGGTCCGGCTGCACGTCCACCGCCACCGTCTCGACCTCGCCGCTGGCCGGCCGCTCCTGCGGCAGGAACACGTTCGGCCGGAGCGAGACGAGCCGCGGCTCGCCCTTCAGCGTGACCCGGACCAGCGCCTTCCCCGCGTAGACCGGTCGCGTGACGTAGAGCTCCCCACCCTGAACGTCGAGCTCCGTGGCATCGCCCGCCAGCGGCAGATCCACGCGCGCGGCCACCCGCGGCGCAAGGTCCTTGCCCATGGCCGTGGCGCCGAAGAACGCCGCGTAGTAGCCCCCACCCCGCAACACCTCCGCCACCACGTCCGTGAAGCCCTCCGGCGTGTACTTCCCGAACGCATCGTTCGCCACGACCCGGACCCGGTCCGCACCGTAACGGCCCAGCTCCGGCGCCGCGGCCTCGATCCCCGCTGGCCCGATCGCCAGCGCATGGACCTGTCCGCCCACCGCATCCGCCACCGTCCGCGCGGCCGACAACACCTCGTACGACACGCGGCGCACCGCGCCGTCGCGGAACTCTACCAGTGCCAGTACGTTGGCTCCCATTACGATCTCCCTGGCAGGCGCGGCCGAGACATACCCCCGGCCACGGCTGACTCTAGCTCACAGAACCTTCGCTTCCTCGCGCAGCAGCCGTACCAGCTCCGGAACGGCGTCCGGCCCCTCGCCCACGATCCGCCCCGCCGGCCGCTCCGACGGATAGCTCATCGCCTGGACCCCGATCCGGCTCTCCACGCTCGCCGCGTCCTTCTCCTCCAGCGGCTTCTTCTTCGCCGCCATGATCCCCTTCAGAGACGCGTAGCGCGGCTCGTACTCGCCCTTCGTGATCGTGAGCACGGCCGGGAGCGGCGCTTCGACCACCTCGTAGCCGCCCTCGACCTCCCGATGGCAAACCACCCGCCCATCCGCGACCTCGAACTTCGTCACCACCGTGACACACGGCAGCCCGAGCAGCTCGGCCACCATCGGACCGACCTGCTGCTGGTCATCATCCACGGCCTTCATCCCGAAGAGGATCAGGTCCGCGCCCATGTCCTTCAGCTCGGCCGCCAGCGCCCGGGCCGTGGCGAGCCCGTCCACCGACGACTCGCCCTTGACCAGCACCGCGCGGTCCGCACCCATCGCCAGCGCCGAACGGAGCTGCTCCCCGGCCGCAGGGTCCCCCACGGTCACCACCGTGACCTCTCCCTCGCCCCGCGACTCCTTCAGCCTCAACGCCGCCTCGACCGCGAACTCGTCGTACGGGCTGACGATGAACTTGAGGCCCGCCGTGTCGATGGCGTTACGATCCTCTAGGATCCGAATGCGTGCCTCCGTGTCCGGCACGCGCTTGATGCAGACGACAGTCTTCACTGACTCGCTCCTTGGTTGCGGAGGCGATCCCGAAAACGTTGAAAATCTACCCCCATCCACACCCCGTGTCTAGCGAACGACCGGCCCACGGCCGACCTCGCTCAGAACCTCAGCCCGAGTGTGACCTCGGTCTGGCCGTCCAGCCCCGGTATGTCCGGATATGCGTAGGCAACATCGACATGTGCCCGGGAGAACAGGACACCGAGCCCGAGCCGGCGGTACGAGCGTCGGAAGTCGGATGTCGCCGGGCCGTAACCGCCCCGGAGCGCGACCCGGCCGAAGAGCACGGCTTCCGCACCGAACAGGAACCGGGCATCATCGGAGTCGCTCTCCGTATCGTCCGTGAACACGACCCGGTCGGCGAGCAGGAGGAGGTCGACCGGGCGGTCGCCATCCGGATCGAGCCAGGCGAGGGGTTCGACGGCGACCCCGAAGCGGAACCGCGTCGGGAGCGACTCGGTGAACGCGTCGGACTCCAGGTCGGGGCCGAGGTCGAGGATCGTCGCGCCGACCCGGACCGGTCGACGCGGAAGAGGCCGGAAGATCACGCCCAGGTCCACGGCGACGGTGCCCGCACGCGCCCTGCCCACCTCGAACGCGCTCATGGCCGTGGGCTCCGCCAGCGAGACCCACCGAGCCGACGCGCCCACGTCCAGCATCTCGCCCAGCGTCCGCGCGGCACTCACCCCGACAACCGCAGCCCGCGACGACACGTCCCCGCCGGCGAGGCCGGAGCCGTCGGGGAGCGGGAACGGCTCGGTCCTGGCCACGCGCACCGTGGCCGCGAGCACGGTCCCCGAGCGCCGCCTCATCCCGAGCGCGAGGAAATGCTGCCTGTAGAGATCGGGCGCGTCGAGCCGGCTCACGAGCACGCCGAGACCAGTGACCGGTGCCAGGCTCGCGGGGTTGTAGGCGCCCACCTCCAGTCCGCCGACCGCCGCGGTCACGGCTTCGGCGAGGGAGGCCGCGCGCGCCGGCCGGGATGGTCATGAGCCCGGCCGATTGCCCGCTCCCCGGTTGCGGTGCGGCGGCCAGCACGAGCAGGGCGGCGAGCCCGGTGAGGTATCGTACGCGACGTCGCATGAACACCCTTCCGTTGTCTCCCCTCCTTCCACGCGCCGGGAACCCGCGGTGACGTCACGGTGGAACGACGTCTCCCGACCGCTCGAACGGCCTTCCGCCGGCCCGCAGGCCCCCCCGGCCCGCGAACGTCCGGAGGTCCGCCGTCCGGGCTCCGAACGGCTACGGGGAATGTACGGTCGGCTCGGCACTGCGGCCAGGCCGCACGAGGCGTGATTATTGCCCGATCTCGTTCCGGGGGGACCGGCTGCGCCCCCGGGCCGCCGACGCCCCGAAAACGACGCGAGAGGAGGAGCCCATGGCCGAACGGGACATTCGGCGCGAGCTGGAGAAGAAGCGCGAGGAACTCCGGGAAAAGGGCAAGCCGGAGCAGATCGGCCGCCCTTACGAGACGAGCCGTGAGCTCGTCGAAGAGGGTGAACGCAAGCGGACCGGGACGAACCTGGACATCGGCGAGGAGCGTAGCGAGGAGCAGCTCCGCGAGATGCGTGAGGCCCGGGAGAGCCGGTCGGAATGACGTGCCCGAATCCGGGGCGGTCTACGTCACGGCCGCCGGCGCGCGGCCTCCGGCGTAGACCGCCTCGATGATCTCGGCCACGCGCACGCTCCGTTCGATCTCCGGATCGTACCCCGGCGAGCGCGCGAGGCGCTCGGTCCAGTCCAGGATGCAGCGTCCGAGCCAGTCTCTCGATTCCCGGAGCACGATCCTGCCCTCCCGGCCCGTGAAGCGCTCCACCTCGAAGTCGTAGAAACTGCTGTCCACGTTCCGGAACTCCGCGCCGCCGGCCGTCCCGTACACGGTGGTTCGGATCACGCAGTCCCGCCCGGCGTGCGCGTTCCAGCTCACGGCCAGCTCCACGGCCGGACCGTCCTCCAGGTGCAGGGCCGCAGTCGCAAAATCGTCGATGACGGGCGCCGACTCGATGGGGACGCCGCCGCGGAACACGCGACCGTGCGCGGCGCGCACATCGTCCCGCTCCAGGAGCCAGAGCGCCTGGTCCACCAGGTGAACGCCCAGATCGATCAGCGCACCGCCGCCGGACCGCTCCGGGTCGCGGCACCACGCTTTGTCCGGGCCGTAGGCGTTGTGGAACACGGCCCGGATCATGAACACGCGGCCCAGTTCGCCGTCCCGGACCATGCGGCGCAAGGCGAGGAGCCCGTCCGTGTGCCGGTAGGAGTAGTCCACACCGAGGAGCCGGTCCGCGGCACGGGCGGCCGCCACCATGGCCGCCGCGTCCGCGCTCCGCGTGGCGAGCGGCTTCTGGCAGAACACGGCCAGGCCCCGTTCCAGCGCCGGGATCGTCTGCGCCGGGTGATCGGTGTTCGGCGTCGCGATGACCACTCCATCCAGGCCGAGCTCCGGCGCGGCGTCGAGCAACTCGTCGTAATGCTCGAACCCGAGCGCCCCCGGGTGCCGCTGGCCCACCTGCTCGAGGCGCGCTCTACCCGTATCGCAGAGCGCCGCGACCTCCGCCGCGCCCCGCTCCGCCACCGCCTCGAGCCGCATGGCACCGATCCAGCCCAGGCCCACGAACGCGAGCCGCGGCCGGCGAGCGCCCGATGGACTCATCGGGCCGGAACCCGCTGCACGGCCGAAGACCGTGCCGCGAGCCGACGGTACAGCGCCTCGTATTCGTCCACCATCCGCTCCGGGTGGTAGCGCTCGAGCGCTCGCGCGCGCGCCGCCTCCGCAAGCGCGGTACGACGCGATTCATCGGCCATGAGCGATTTCACCGCCTCGGCCAGTGCGCGGGAATCGCCCGGCGGGTAGAACACCGCGCAGCCGTCCCACAGTTCGCGGAACGTCCCGATGTCCGTGGCAACCAGCGCGCACCCCGCGAGCGCGGCTTCCACGAGCGCGAGACCGAATGGCTCGTAGCGCGACGTCGCCGCGTACACCCGGGCCCGGCCGAGCAGCGCCCGGATCTCCTCCCCGCCCAACTCGCCGGCCCAGTGCACGCCCGGGACGTCCACCGGAAAACCTTCGCCCCCGCCTGGATGCTCCACAGGACCCGCCACCACGACCTGCGCGGCCCCGCTCAGCTCCGGCGCCGCCTCGATCAGGTCCCGAACGCCCTTCCCCTCATCCCACAACCGCCCGATCGTGACCACCAGCGGTTCACGCACCCCCCGCCGCCTCACCCGGAACCGCTCCGGCGAGCGTGCGTTGTAGACCACCCCGACCGGTTCGACGCCGTACTCCGCTTCGATCTGCGCCGCCATCCACGCGGACGGCGCCAGCCGCGCCTGCGCGCCGCGCAACCCCGCCTCCACCCCGTCCCGGTAGCGCTGGAACCAGCTATCGCGCGGTGGCTCCTCACCCTTCACGTGCCGCCACCACGTCAGTACATCGCTGTGCGCCACGACCAGCTTCGGCGGGCCGAAGTCGTACGCTCCGCAATGGAACTGGTTCAGGTGCAGCACGTCCGGGGAGAACCGCACCACCTCCCGCCGCAGCGCCTCCACCGACGCCGAAAGCCCGGGCTCCGGCTCGGGCATCCATTCGAGTGGATGCGGATACGCTCGGAAATCCAGCTCGCCACGGTTCGCGAGCCACGCCTCGTGCGCCGCGCCTGGATCCCCGCCGAACGAGACCAGCGTCACCCGATGGCCCCGCTCGATGAGCAAATCCACCAGCTCTTCCGTATAGCTCCAGACGCCGCCCGCTACGTCAGTTGTCATCAGGATTCGCATGGGTCCGCGATGTCGCAGGAATCAGGCCGGACGTTTCGCCACCCTCCGCAATGGCCGCGGCGTCTCCCGGATGGCCTTCGCGAACGCGGCAACGCTTCCGCCAGCGGGCGCCGCGTTCGCCCAGGCCGGGTTCTCGGATGATCGCTCGATCTCGCCGGGTTTCAATTTCCGTACCACCGTCACCCGCACGGAACGCCCGCGCGCGCCCGCGGCTTCACGAACCCTGCCGCCCGGTCCACCCGCACCCACACGACCCCGCCAGCACGCCTTCGGCCCGGCTCCCCGGCACCGGACCCGGGAGCCCTACGGATCGACGCCGATCGGTATCCCCGGCTCCACGAACTCCCGCTCCGGATCGTACGGCTTCGGCAACCAATCCGGATCCTCGTGCCGTTCCGGCCCAACGGGCTCCGGCTCTTCTTCCGGCTCGTAGGGCGGCTCCTCCGCGGGCGCCCCCGGGCGGGGCAACGGCTTGTCCGGCCTGGGTCCCGGAACGGTCGCCATGTGCAACCTCCTTCCGACAACAGCACGTCACCGACCGGGAAACAAATGGCGCAGACGCCGTGCCACCACCAGCCTGGCGGAAGAATCGACGTAAATGATTCCACGCCACGACCTTGGTGCAAACCACGGATCGCACCGCAAGACCCCGTGCCCGCTGGCAGGCAGGCAGCCGCGCGGGTCACGCACCCGCGAAGCGTGGTGCTGCCGTGGCGAGGCGCACAATCCGTCGCGCGCGTCGGCTGGACGCGCGTCCGGTCACGGTGCAGCCGCCGCGGGCGGGCGGGCCGGGGACGGATGGCCTATCGCCCCCGTCAGCCGGCGACCGCCCGGAACACGCGGAGGAAGTTCTCGCCCAGGATCTTGCGCACTGCGTCGTCGTCGAAGCCGCGTTGGAGGAGGAGCTCGGTGATGCGGGGCAGGTCCCCGGCGTGGCGGATTCCGGACGGCAGGACCTTGATGCCGTCGAAATCGCTCCCGAGGCCGACGTGGTCGATGCCGGCCACGTTCGCGATGTGCTCGATGTGGTCCACGAGCGTGTCGATCGGCACGGGTGGGATGGTGGCGCGCGCCGCGTCGCTCCACGCCCGGGCCTCGGCCCGGGCGCGCTCCCGGTCCCCGTACTCCCGGTGGAGTCGATCCTCCATGGCAGCCGCCTCCGCCTCGATCCGGTAGTACTCGGCGGAGTATCGTTCGTCGAGGAACGTGGGGAAGAAGTTCACGCCGATCCAGCCTCCGGACGCCGCTATGGCCCGGAGCTGGTCGTCCGTCAGGTTCCTGGGGTGGTCGGCGAGCGCCCGGGCGCAGGAGTGGCTTGCGATGATCGGCGCGGCCGTGGTGTCGATCACGTGCCAGAACGCGGATTCCGCCAGGTGCGAGACATCCACGAGCATGCCGAGCCGATTCATCTCCCGGACCACGCCCCGGCCGAAGGCGGTGAGCCCCCCGTGGCGCGGAGGAGAACAGCAGGCGTCCGCCCAGTCGTTCGTGTTGTTCCACGTCAGCGTCATGTAGCGGACGCCCAGCTCGTGGAACCGCCGGAGATTGTCCAGCGAGTTCTCGATGGCGTGGCCCCCTTCCACGCCGATGAGCACCGCCACTTCGCCGGCGCCGGCCGCTGCGGTGATCTCATCCGCATTCGTGGCGATCCGGACTCCCGGCGTGCGCGCCACGACCCCGTGGATCGCCTGGATCAAGCGGAGCGCGTGCTCGAGCGACGCGCCGGGGCGCTCCGCGTACTCCGCCGGCACCCAGGCGATGAAGAACTCGGCGTCCAGGCCGCCCTCACGCATGCGCGGGAGATCGATGTGCCCTTCGTCGTGGCGCGCCCCGAAATCGTAACCGGGCTGGAGGAAGAACTCGGTGGGCGTATCGGCATGCCCGTCGATCACGATGCATGCGCGGTGCAACTCGCGGGCGCGCCCGGCGTAGTCCATGTCCGCGGGGCGATCAGCCGGACCAGTGTCGTTGGATGCGCTGTTCATCGTGAGACCCAGGGGTTCGCGCGTACATAGAAACGCAACGGCAGGTCCACGGCGCGCGTGATTCCAATGCGCGGACCGGTGGCCACCGAGGACGGGTCGACCGGCGTGCCGGCGGTGATCAGGAGCGGCGGTGCCTGCAGCGGGTGGCGGTCCAGCGCTCCCGTGATCGCGAAGGCTTGTGCGAGCCTGCCCGGCCCCGAGGTGAGCTCCCGGTCCTTCCGGGCGCGCCCCTCCCTGCCCCGGCCCTCTGCGCGGCCGCCGACCCCGAACCGACGACGCCGCATGACCTCCACGCCTTCCAGCGGCTCGACGGCCCGGATCAACACCGCAGCCGGGTAGCCGACGCGCCCGGTCACGGCGTTCAGGCACCAGTGGATCCCGTAGATCCGGTAGACGTACGCGATCCCCGGCGGACCGAACATCGGCTCGTTGCGGGCCGTCCGGCCGATCCGCTCCGCAGCATGCGAAGCCGGATCGTGGGGACCGGGGTAGGCCTCGGTCTCCACGATCCGGCCCGTTGTCAACTCGCCGTCAACGACCGATACGAGGATCGCCCCCAGGAGCTCCCGGGCAACGACCTCCGCCGGCCGGTCATAGAACCCGGCCGGCAACGGCTCGTACGCCGCGAGTTGCGCGATCAACTCTCGGCCGGCGCCGGCTTCCGCTTGCGTCCTCCACGGCGCCCGCCCCGGCGGCTGCCGGAGCGCGGCCTGGCCGCGTCCGCCTGGGCGGCCGGCTCGGCCGGAACCGCCTCAGCGGCTGTTTCCGAGGCGACGACCTCCGCGGACGACTCCGCCGCAGCCGCCTTTCCCGACGGAGCTCCCGCCTCCTGGGCAGCGGCCTCTACCTTCGGTGCCGCCGTGCCGGTCTGGCTCTTCTTCGACCGGGACCGGCCCCGCGACCGGGACCGGCTGGCCTTCGCGGGCCTGGCGGCCTCGATGGCCGGCGCCTCGGCCTGGGCTTCCGGCTGTTCGGCCGCCGGCGACGCGGCCTCCGCCTCAACCGGCGACTCCGCGACCGCCGCTACGGCCTCCGGTCCCGCGGGCTCCTCGGCCGTCTCCTTCGACGCGGCTCTGGCTCCCCCGCCAGCCTTCTTCGGCTCAGGCCGGCCGGCGCGGTCGGCTTGCGGCGCGGATTCCGGCGCGGGCTCGGCCTCGGCCGGAGCGGCCTGACTCTCCGTCCGGGCCCGGTAGTCCGCCTGCCACGCCTCGAGCACCGCCTCCGCGCGCCGGGCACCCAGGACCTCCCGGACCCGGTCCGGCTGCCCGTGCAGCGCCGCGAACACTCCCGCAGCGCCGAACGCTTCGATCAGCGCCTCCGCGGTCTTCTGGCCCACTCCCTTGTACCCGGTGAGATGGGCGGCCACCGCTTCGCGCTCGGTCGGCAGGCCGAGACTCTCGAGGCTCCGGGCGGCCTGCTTCGCCTTCCGCTCCTTCCGCCTCGCCGCGCCGCTCTTCCGCTTGCGGGCCGGCCGCCCAGCTTCGACCGTAGCAGCCTCTCCGGCTTCAGTCGGCTCCGCCATGACCTCCGCCGCCGTCTCGACGACAGCCGTCGCCGCCGCCTCCGCCTCCACCGTCGCCCTGGCCTCTACCGGCTCGGGCTCGACGGCCGCCGGCTCGGTCGGCTCCGCGGCCTCGACGGGCTTCGACACGCCGCTGACCGCGCCGTTGAGCTCGCCGACCCGCGCCACCGCCTGGCCTTCCAGGAGCGGCGGCGGCCCCTCGAACACCCGGACGCGACCCCGCGTCCCGCGCCGGAACCGGAGCACGCCCGGAACCGGGACCGCGCCCCCGCTGGCTGCGGACGCTTCGGGAGTCTCCGCGCGCGGCGTCGCCTCCGCCTCGGGCTCCTTCACTTCCTGCCCGGCGGCTTCGGGCTCAACGGTCCGCTCCGCCTCGGCCTGGACGACCTCCTCCGCTTCGGGCGCGGCACCGGCCTCCGCCGACGGCTTCACCTCTTCCGGCTGAGCGGCCCGAGCCTCGGCGCCCCGCTCCGGACGGCCTCGCTCCTTACGCGACGTCTGCCGATCCGGCTCCGTCGCCGCGGCCCGCTGCACTGCGGCTGCCGCACGATCCCGCCCGTTCGCCAGGACCACCTCGTAGACGCCGTTCTCCAGCTTGCGCAGGTCGATGACCTCGGCGTCGTGCGCCTGGCGCAGGAACCGGCTGAACTTGCTGAAACCGACCGTCGCCTCGTCCCAGCCCGGCTCGAGCTCCAGCATGCGACGCTTCACGTCCGAGTCACGCGCCGCAGCGGCACCGCCCCGGGTGAGGTCCGCCACCGCCCGCTGGAGGAGATCGTACGCCGCCGCGAGCGGGTCGACCGGCGCGGCTTCCGCCGCCCGCGGAGCCGCCACGGGCGCCGCCGGCTCCCGAACCACCGCCTCCCGGACCGCCGGCTCCCGGCTCGCCGGCTCCCGCGCCGTCCGCGCCCGCTCGCCAGCGCGCTCGCCGCGCTCGGCCCGCTCCCCGCGCTCCCGGGAACGACGATCTTCCTTCGGCCGCCGCTCCTCGACCCGAGCCGCCACCGCCGGCGTCGCTTCCACGACCTCCGCCCCCGCCTCCTCATCGACCGGTGGAGGCGCCACCTCGAACTGGCCGTTCTCCAGCTTCTTCAGGACCAGCCGGCCACGCGTGGCGGCCTCGACCAGGAACTTGCTGAACTTACTGTAACCCAAGTCCCGCTCGTTGAAGTTCGGGTCCAGCTCCAGCATGACCTGCTTCAGCCGGTCCGAACGCATGACCTCGTTGTGGCTGGCCATGAACCGGACCGCCCGCTCCACGAGCACCCACGGGTCCTCGCTCGGCAGGTCCTCCTCGTCGCCCGCCCGCGTCAGCCCCGAAAGCGCCGAGTACGAGTAGTACTCGTCGCAGTTCTGCACGAGCAGGTCCGACGTCGACTCCCGGATCCCGACGCCAATGACGTACTTGCCGTATTCCTTGAGCTTGAGAACGAGACTGCTGAAATCGGAATCGCCCGACAGGAGAATGAAGACGCCGATCTCCGGGCGAGTGAAGACCAGCTCCAGTGCGTCGATGGCCAGGCGTATGTCGGTCGCGTTCTTCTTCGAGCTCCCGTACGCCGGCGCGAAGATCAGGTCCACCGACGCCTCGGCCAGCGGCACGATGTACTGTGGGTATCTCCTCCAGTCCGCGTACGCCCGCTGAACCGCGACCTTCCCCTTGATGATATCGCTGTTGAGTAGCTTCTTGAGCTCCTTCGTCAGGTCGCTGCGAATGCCCATCGTGACGTTGTCGAAGTCGATGAGCAGCGCAGCGTTCGGCGCGTTCTGCGTCGTTACGACCGGCCGCCCCTGATGGGGGGCCCGCGCAAATTGTGCGCTCATTTCCCTCGCTGTGTTCTGATTGTCCTCTGTCGCGAGGCAGGTTCGTCTCTGCGCGGGCCGCAGCGCCGTCGCTCGGTTCCCGCCTCCGGGCGCCCCGCTCGTTCCCTCTCCCTCATTGGGGCCCATTCGACCCGGAGCCCGGCCGAACACGGCCGCATACGGCTCACGAGACGTCCGAACGTGTCTCGCCTGCTGACTTTCACGACCGACGGCTCGACTCCTCGGCGCTCACCATGCGCGCCAGTTCGACCCGCCGGACCTTCCCGCTCCCCGTGAGCGGGAGTGAATCGAAGAAGCGGACCAGGTCCGGAACCTTGTAGTCCGCCAGCGCGCCCCGGCACCATTCCCGAATCTCTTCGCCGGTCACGATCGCCCCCTCCACCGGGACGATACACGCGCAAACCGCTTCTCCGAGGACCTCGTGGGGCATGCCGACCACCGCCACGTCCAGCACCGCCGGGTGGGCCTGGATCCGATCTTCGACCTCGCGCGGATACACGTTGAATCCGCCACGAATGATCAGCTCCTTGCGCCGGCCCACCACGTGCACGTAGCCGTCTTCGTCCACCATGCCCAGGTCCCCGGTCCGGAAGAAGCCATCCCGCTCCTTGACCTGTGCGGTTTCGCCCGGCTGCCGGTAATACCCCTTCATCACGCCCGGCCCGCGCACCCCGATCTCGCCCAGGCTCTCGACCGGGAGCACCTCCCCATCCAGACCAAGGACGCGAATCTCCGTCCCTTCCAGAGGGCGGCCCACCGTGAAGAGCTGCTTCTCCTCCGGATCCTCCGGCCGCGTGATCGCGACCGTGGACGCCGTCTCCGTCAGGGAGTAGGCGACCTGCAGGCCCGGACAGAGCCGCTCCCGGATCCGGCGAACCATGTCGTCGCCGATCGGCGCGCCCGCCACGATCCCCGCCCGCAGCGAGGAGAGGTTGCGCCGCGTCCGCGACGACTCGTGCAGCTCCGTCACGAACACGGTCGGCACCCCGTAATGCACCGTCACGCGATGCCGCTCGATCAGCTCCAGCGCCTCGGCCGGATTGAACTGCTCCTGGAGCACGAGCGAGGCGCCCGCGCACATCGTCCCGATGATCCCCGGACCGAGGCCGAACACGTGAAAGACGGTCGTGACGCCGAAAACCACGTCCTGCGGGCCGAGCCGGATGGCGTCCACCGTCTTGCACGCCGTGTCGAGCAGGTTCGTGTGCGTCAGCTCCACGCCCTTCGGCTTGCCCATGGTGCCGGACGTGTACAGGATCGTGAACACATCGTCCGGCTGGACGTCCGCCTGCGGGAGCGCCCTCCGTTCGCCGCTCGACAACAGGTCCTCGAACTGGTACACCCGGTCATCGTACCAGAGGTCTTCCTCGCCAACCGTCACCAGGTACTGCAATTCCGGCAAGGTGGTGAGGAAGCCCTCGAAGAGTTCGAGGTAGTCCGTGCCGTCGTACGTCTCCGCGCTGATGACGACCGCCGCCTCCGAATGCCGCAGCATGTACTGCAGCTCCGGCACCGTG
This sequence comes from uncultured bacterium, assembly GCA_937907535.1. Lineage (GTDB taxonomy): Bacteria > Gemmatimonadota > Gemmatimonadetes > Longimicrobiales > RSA9 > CALCID01. The sequence continues at coordinate 65,610 of CALCID010000028.1, forward strand.
TATCGCGGATTGAGCGGAACGACGACCGCACCCAGCTTGGCGGCCGCGAAGACGGAGATCACGAATTCCGGCCAGTTGGGCAGGCTCAGCGCGATCCGATCCCCGGCTCCGATGCCGAGTTCGTGCAGGGCCGCCGCGAGCGCGGAGGCCTTCGCTTCGATCTGGCCGTAGGTGAACCGGCGGTCACCGTACAATAGAAAGACACGGTCCGGACCTTCGGCGGCCTGCGCCTCCAAGGCCTGTGCGATCGTCCGGCCCGCGTAGCGCTCCGCGAGCGCCATCAATCCTCCATCCGGGTCTTTGCGCAACGCCCTCTTGCCGTTGGGCAATCCTTGGGCTCGCACCCGTAACAAAGATAGTGGTGCGGACCACGAACGTCAAACGACGCTGGCACCTATAGATACCCCGGAGCCATCACGGAGTTGCCGCGGTCCGGCTCCCATCCGTCCATCGGCCGGGACCCTCCCTGGGTCCCGGGGAATGAACAGGGCCGCCGCTTCCATGCTCGCGCATGGCCGAGCGCCTGGTCCTGCGGCGCACCTCACGAGGACCAGATGCTGCGCAGGACGGCGACGGCGTGCGCATCATCGATGGCATGACTCCAATCGCCGGACGGGTCCCGCGCCGCGCGCCCGATTGCTTCCAACAGCGTGTACCGGGTCCGCCCCTGCCGGTTCTTCTTGTCGGTGCGCGCCGCCGCCACGACGGCGGCCGGGTCCAGCGCGCTCGGCGGAAGCACGGGCAGCCCGAGCGCGGAAAGCACCGTGCGAATGCCGTTGCCGGTGCCCGCTGCCGTCACCCCGATCGACTCCCCGAGCTCCGCCTCCGCCACCATCCCCATGGCGATGGCGAAGCCATGCGGGATGCAATACCCGGACAGCGATTCGATGGCGTGGCCGATGGTGTGCCCGAAGTTCAGGATCTTGCGCTTGCCGGTCTCGAGCGGATCGGCGGCAACGGTCTCGGCTTTGATGGCCGCGGAGCGCCGCACCAGGGCCTCGAGGGATCCCGGGTCGTACGTGAGGATCGACGTGGTCGATTCCCGGATCCAGCTCAGGTGCTCGGCGTCCGCGATCGCCGCATGCTTCACGGCCTCCGCGAGCCCTGAGCGGAGCTCGTCCATCGGCAACGTCGTCAGCACCGTCGGATCCGCGATCACCGCCCGCGGCTGGTGGAATGCGCCCACCAGGTTCTTCCCCGCAGCGGTGTCCACGCCGACCTTGCCGCCGATCGATGCGTCCACCATGGCCAGCAGCGTCGTCGGCACCTGGACGAGCGGCACACCGCGCATGTAGGTGGCGGCCACGAAGCCCGCCAGATCCCCGACCACGCCACCGCCCAGCGCCACCACACACGAATCCCGCCCGAACCCCGCCGCCAGCAGCGCATCCGTGACCTCGCCCCACGTGGCCCGGGTCTTGTGCGATTCACCGGCGGGAAAGGTGATGAGCGTCGCCTGCTGCCCCGCCCCCTCGAACGAGGCCGTGACCCGGGGGCCGTAGAGCCCCGCAACCGTTGAATCCGTGATGATGGCGTAACGTGCCGCGGGCGCCGCCTCCGCGACCAGACGCCCGAGGTCGTCGAGTAGACCGTTACCAATGAGGATGTCGTATCGATCGATGCCAGCGACCGGACACCCAACCGTCAAACGCTGCACGCTTCCCTGCCAGCTCCTTCGCTCCCTATGGCCCGCACAGCGCCGCCCCCCGCTTCAGGCAGCCAAATCACGCTGCGATCGGCGGCGGTCCATTCCCGTGCCCAGCACCGTCTCCGCGGCAAGCCACCGCACCACCGGGCCGAGCCGTCCGGTCCGCCGATACACGCTCCGTATCCGGTCCGCGGCCGTGCCCCGTTCGAGAATCGCCCCGATCCGGGCCAGGTACGGCCCGTTCCCGAGCCGCTCCGCGACATCCGACACTTCGTCCAAGAGGCGGCAGATCGCGGTGCGCATGTCGACCTTGCCCTCGGCCGACCCGGGGTCCACCAGGACGGCATCGAGGCCGTACCGCATGGCCCGCCACTCGTTGTCCACGAGCAGCCCGTGCACGACCGCTTCCGAGAACCCGCCCCCGACCGGCTCGGCCAGCACGCCCTCCGCCGCCGCCACCACCACCGCCTGCGCCAGAGCGCCGATCGCGACCGCGTCGTCCACGCTCGGACAGACGTCCGTCACCCGGAACTCCAGTGTCGGATACACCGCGTGCGGCCGGACGCTCCAGTAGATCGCCCACTCATCCGTGATCGCGCCCGCGGCGAGAAGCAGCCCGACGAGCCGGCGATACTCCGACTCGGCCCCAAGGCGCGGCGGCGCGCCCGTGCCCGGCCACCGCCGCCACAGCACCATCCGGTACGACGCGTACCCGGTATCCTCCCCCTCGTAGATCGGCGAACTGCTCGCCAGCGCCAGGAGCATCGGCGCGTACCACCGCACCACGTCCAGCAGCCGGATCCTGTCCAGCGACGGCGGCACGCCCACGTGCACGTGCATCCCGAAGTTGTGCTCGTCACGCGCGATCCGCCCGTACCGCTCCTCGATCTGTCGGTACCGCTCCTCCGCCGTCCGGCAGTGCCCTTCCCACCGGCTGAAAGGATGCACCCCCGCCGCCACGATCGACAGCCCCCGTGCCTCCGCTCCCGCCGCGACCTGCGCCCGCAGCCGCCTCAGCTCCCGCTCGAGCTCGGCGCCGTTGCGGCACACCCCGGTCCCGACCTCTACCGTCGTCTCCTGCAGCTCCGGCCGAACCTCAGCGCTCCAGTCCTCCTCCCGAACCTCCCTGGCGCAACTGCGCAGTGCTCCCGTGACACCGTCGATGAGCTGGTACTCCTCCTCCACGCCCAGCGTGAACCCCCAGCTCGGCGGCTCGTCCTCCTGCATACGGCGTTCGCCTTCCCTGTCTCAGGTTAGCGCCCGATCCCTTTCTACAGCAAGCCGAGCGCCACCCGCCACCCCTGTCCGGAGACCGATCGCCGGCCGGGCGTGCGCCATCGATGCCACCGGCGGCATCCCACACCATGCCCCGCCGCACCACATGCCTCCCCTGGACGCCATCGAACCGCCGGCCGCCCCCGCGCGATGCCACCCGCGACCGGCCCGTTCGTATCAGCCCCAGGAACAGCACATCCCCCGCGTCGGAGCACCGGCCCTCGAATCCCCGCCCGGTGCGCCGCGCGCCGCGCCAATGCTCCCGGAGCACACCGTGGCACCGCGAACGCTCCACTTCCGCCAGCGACGGCCGGAGCACACCTGCTCCAGGGTCGCGGGGCCGGCGTCCGGCCGCCCATGCGCCCGATTCCGCACCGGACGCCGGCCGCGGCGATCGCCACCCCCGGACCGACACCGATCGGTATGGTGTTAGCGGCGGTTGAAAATGGGTTCTCCCGCACATTTGGTGAATCGGGACCTGC
>CALCID010000029.1 GCA_937907535.1 uncultured bacterium
TGGAACTTCCGGTATTGGAAGTCAACGGGACGGGGCCGATGTCGGCCGGTGGGCCTGAATCACACGCCGGCGGGTGAGGCCAAGAGCGGCTTCACCCACCGGCTCGCTCCGACGACGGCCCCGGCGCGGCGCGATCACAGCCAACCGTGCAGCGACGCGCCCTTGACGCCGAGGCGTTCGATCCTGCGGATCACGTCCGGGTCCTCCTCGAGGGGCGGCGCGTGGTGCGGCTTGATCCGGGCGTCGAGGATGAGCGGCCCGTAGCACCCCCAGTGCTTGTGCCTGGTGAAGGCGTTCACGCCGTGCAGGTCGTGGGACGGGTTGCTCCGGGTGAAGGCGACCCAGAGGAGGTTGTCGAGGGACGCGGCGGTGAAGTCCGCGTCGTCGCACAGGACGAGGAGCGGGATCCCGGAGGCATCCTGGTCCCGGAGGCGGGCGTCGAGGGCGTCGATCTCGCGCTGCGCCTCTTCGTAGCTGGAGAAGGCGGGTGCCTGTACGGCGAGGATGCCGGGGAGCGCGAGCCGGGCGTGGTGGAACGGCGGCGGCAGCTCGAAGCCGGCGGGGAGTTCGGTCCAGAGCTCGCGGCGCTTCGGGCCGGCGGCGGCGATCACGACCTTGGACCCCTCGTTCAGGGCGGTCCCGCTGTAGTCGAGGGTGTCGATGGTGGTGCAGGTCTGGAAGTGCAGGTCCCGCGCCGGGTCGAAGCGTTCGAGCAGGTGGCGCAGGAACGCGGGGATGTCGTACACGCTGAGGGACGGATCGTCCTCCCGGGCGCAGATGAGGAGGTATTTGGCCAGGGAGAGCTGGTTCGTGCCGAGCACGTGGTTCGCGATGGTCAGGATCTCCTGGGGCCGGCGCTCGGACGGGTCGAGGAACGGCGTGTAGCGCTCGCTGCCGATGGCGAGGCAGAGCGGGTGGACGCCGGCGGCGTCGACGGCGTGGACCTCGCGGAGCCCGGGGATCTCGCCGGGTATGGCGTCGCCGGTCAGCTCGTGGACGAGCCAGCCGAAGGTGGTGTCCTCCTGGGGCGGCCGGCCGACCACGGTGAAGGGCCAGATGGCGTCCTTGCGGTGGTAGACGCGGCGGACGCGCAGGACCGGGAACGGGTGCCGGAGGCTGTAGTAGCCGAGGTGGTCGCCGAAGGGGCCCTCGGGCTTGAGCTCCCCCGGGTGGACGGTTCCGGTGATGACGAAGTCCGCGTCGGCGGAGATGCAGAAGCCTTCGTCGTCGTAGAAGTAACGGAACCGGCGGTTGCCGAGGGCGCCGGCGAAGACCGGCTCGGGGAGCCCTTCGGGGAGCGGCATGACGGCGGCGAAGGTGTGGGCGGGCGGCCCGCCGACGAAGATGCTGACCTTGAGGGGGACGCCGGCCTCGATGGCCCGTGCCTGGTGGACGCCGATCCCGCGATGGATCTGGTAGTGGAGCCCGACCTCCTGGTCCTGCACGTACTCGTTCCCGGCCATCTGGATGCGGTACATCCCCAGGTTCGCGTTCATGATGCCGGGACGGGTCACGTCCTCGGTGTAGACCTGGGGGAGCAGGATGAACGGCCCGCCGTCCATGGGCCAGCACACGATCTGGGGCAGCTCGCTCACGCGCGTGCGGCCGTGGAGGATGGGCGCGCCTCGCCGGGAGCGCATGGGGAGCGCGGCGAAGGCGGTGAGGAGGGCGGGGAGGTGGTGGAACGGACGCTTCATGGCCGCGGCCGGGTCGTACTTCAGCCCGACCAGGGTGCGCACGCGGTCGATGGTGTCCCGGAAGATGAACCGGGCGCGCTCCTTCGTGCCGAACAGGTTCGAGACGGCGGGGAAACGGGAGCCCTTGATGTTCTCGAAGAGGAGCGCGGGGCCGTTCCGTTCGAAGACCCGGCGGTGGATCGCGGCGATCTCGAGGTACGGGTCGACCTCCTCGCGGACGCGGATCAGGTGGCCGTGCGCCTCCAGGTCCCGGACGCATTCGGCCAGGCTACGGTATCCCACGAATCTATGCCTCCCTCAGCCAGCGGCGGATCTCGGCCCAGCTCGGTTCCTTGCCGTACATGAGCATGCCCAGCCGGAACACGCGGCCGGCCATGCGCCGCATGAACGCGATCGCGGCCACGAGCAGCGCCGCGGCGAGGAGCACGTGCCAGGCGGGCACCTCGGAGACGAGGAGCCTCGCCGGGAGCACGACGCTGGAGGTGGGCGGCGCGATGGAGAGCACCTGCATCCAGACGGCATCCGGGTTCACGACCGCGATGGCCGCGGGCACGGCGGCGAGCATCGGCAGCATCATGAGCTGGTTCCGGTTCGACGTGTGGGGGTCATCCACGATCGCGGCCACGGCCGCGAGGAACGCGAACCAGAAGAGGTACCCCATGAAGATGAACGTGATCGCCAGGATCAAGAGGTCGGGCCGCTCGACGGTCGTGGGGAGGGTGATCGACCACCCCCAGATCCGGCGGCCCAGCCAGATCCCGATCAGCCCGGTCACGACGAAGTTGAGGACGCCGACGATCGCTGCCGCGCCGAGCCCGAGGATCTTGCCATCGATCCAGGCCTGGGGCGGGATCGCGGAGATGACCTGCTCGGAGAGCCGGTTCTGCTTCTCGCCGGTCACGCTGATGAAGATGTAGCCGAGCCCGATGAAGAAGCCGACCATGCCGAGGCCGAGGGCGATGAAGGCGGCGACCCTCTCGGACGGTCCCGCCCGGGGCGCGCGTTCGTGCACGGTGAGCTCGAACGGCCGCTGGAGCGCGGCGAGGTGGGCCAGGTCGAGCCCGGAGGTTTCCAGGCGACGTCGCAAGGCGGCCTCGCTCAGCGCGCCCGCGAGCGCGCTGCGCCAGCCCGGGGTCTGCCGGGCGATGAGCTCGCCGGCGTCCGTACTGGTGATCACGAGCACGGCCTGCCGGTCCCGGTTCTCGACCTCGCCCAGGAGCCGGTCCAGCCCCGAGGCGTCATGGAACTCGAGGCGGAACCGGCCGAGCTCCGGCGGGAGGGCGAGGTGCTCGGCGCCGACCACGGCCAGCTCGATCGTGGACGGCCCGGAGCCCAGGCGGCTGAAGAACACGCCCAGCATCAGCATGGCCAGCATCACCACCATGCTGATCACCTGCTCCTTCGGCTTGAGGTAGCGCCGGAACTCCCAGCGCGCGACCTCGAGGACGGGGCGGAGCGCGCTCATGGCCGGCCTCCGGCAGCGGGCGCGGGGTGGATCTGGCCGTAGCGGGGGGCATCGGGGCGGTTCGCGGTCGCGCGGGTCACGGCGTCACCTCCTCGGTCCGGTCCACCACGCCGCCCACGGTGCGGACGTAGATGTCGTGCAGCGTCACCTCCTCGGACCGGAGGTCCAGCACCTCGACCCGTTGCCCGATCTCCGTGAGGAGCCGGCTCAACGAGGTGTCCGGCTCGACCTCGATCTCGAATTCGTCGCCGGCGGTGCGGCGCACGCGGCGCACGCCGGGGATCGCCTCGAGGGAGGCGACGTCGACGTCGCCTCCCACCCGGAGCTGGAGCCGTCGCCCGGCGCGCCAGCGTTCGCGGAGCTGTCCGATGGTGCCCGCGTCCGCGATCCGGCCGGCGCGGACCAGGATGATGCGATCCGCGAGCCGCTCGACGAGCTGCATGTGGTGGGCGCTCAAGACGACCGTGGTGCCGGCGTCCCGCAGTTCCCGGATCAGGGTGAGGAAGAGCTCCTGGTTCAGGGGATCGAGCCCGCTGAACGGCTCGTCCAGGAAGGCGAGCTCGGGGCGGTGCACGACCGACGAGATGAACTGGATCTTCTGCTGGTTGCCCTGGGACAGGGTTCGCAGCGGGTCGTTCGCGCGGTCGGCCAGGCCGAGCCGCTCGAGCCAGCGGTCCGATTCCCGGCGCGCATCCGGTCGGCGCATTCCGCGCAGCGCCGCGAAATACATGAGGTAGCGGCGGACCGGGACGTCCTGGTAGAGGCCGCGCTCCTCGGGGAGGTACCCGATGCGGGTGGTGTCCAGGCGGTCCGACGCCATGCCGCCGAGCCGGTAGCGGACGCTGCCCCGGTCCGGGCGGATGAGGCCGAGCGCGATCCTGAGGAGCGTGGTCTTGCCCGCGCCGTTCGGCCCGAGCAGCGCCACGATCTCGCCCGGGGACACGGCCAGTGAGATGCCGTCCACGGCGCGGATCTGACCGAACGTCTTGTGCACGTCCTCGAGGGTGAGGATGGCCGTGGCCGCGGGGCCGGTCCAGAGCGCCGCGGCGGCGCCGACCGGGCTCGCGCTCGCGATGCCGGGGTCGGGCTCGGCGCGAGTCGTCATGCGTACCTCCTCGGTCGTGCCTTAGGCCCGGGGCTCCGGCTCCAGCCCCGGGTTCGAGGCGTTCGTCGCGCGCGCGAATTCCGGATCGGGAGCGGGACCGGGGCCGTGGTCGAACGGGGGCGGGGTCGTTGCGGGGCCCCGGAGCGGCCCCCGAACGCCCGCCAGCGCTTGCGGTACGCGTGCAATCTGGTCCGGGCGCGGGGCGGGAGGCAAGCGCAAACGCTTCCGGCGCCTGCGTCCCGGGAGCCTCCGGCCGGCGGGCGGCATTCCGCCGACTGGACGCCCATGTGGGCGGAGGCCGTACACACCGGATCCGCGCTGCAAGCGCCGCGCTCGTGCGGGCCGGGCCCCGGGCAGCGTGGATCGCACCCGGCGCCGATGCCGCGTCCCTCCGAATGCAACCCTTCCGCGGGCTTCCCATGTCCAACCGGGCAGTCCTCACAGGGAAGGGAGCTCATGGTTTTCACGCATTCCATCATCGCCCTCATGCTCGCGTTCGCCCCGGCCGGCCCGGGGCTCGACGGGTCCACGATGCCGCCCGGGCCGGACCCGATCCCCGCGCGGCGCACCGTGATCGCCCAGCGGGCGAGCCAGCCGCCGGTCATCGATGGCCGGGACGACGACGCGGTCTGGCGCACCGCGGAACGCGTCTCGGATTTCGTGCAGTACGACCCCGTGGAAGGCGCGGAGCCGTCGTTCCGGACGGAGTTCCTCGTCTCGTACGACGAGCGCAACCTGTACGTGTTCGTGCGCGCCTACGACCCGCACCCCGACAGCATCATGCGGGCGCTGACGCGGCGGGACGTACGCGGGCCCTCGGACCAGAT
>CALCID010000030.1 GCA_937907535.1 uncultured bacterium
ATGTAAAATCTAACGAAACTCCCCGGCTTTCTCAACCCGAACGGGATCCGGCCGCGGGATAGACACCGCCCGACCATGCGCTCTGGTGGCGCCGGGTCGCCGGGCACCCGTCCGTGGGGCCGCCGGCTACCGAGAACCCGGTGGACGGCCCTGAATCGCTGGATCTGGAATGTGGGAGGCACATCCGGCGCCGGGGCGTACGGGTCGGATCCGAGGATTCCCCGGCCCGATCCCCGGCCGACCTCGCCGACACCCGTCGGGGCTCAGGCGTCGAGCGTTGTCGGGGCGACGCACGGACCCCGGCCGACGTCGCCCATTCCACTGCGCCTGGCGGAGGCCGCCTCGACCTGTCCCGTGTCCGGCAGAGCGATTCCCCGTCCGGCACGGGTGCCCTCCATGGCCGGGGCGACACCCACCCGCCCTTCACGGCGCCAGGAGTGGAGAGAATCAGAATCGCACGAGGGAGACGACCGGTCGGCCGGCGAGCCGCCCGCGGCCGTGGAGAAAGGCCAGCTCGACCACGAACGCCATGCCCACGACCTGGCCGCCCAGCCGTTCGAGCAAGCGCGCGGCGGCCGCGGCGGTGCCGCCGGTGGCGAGCACGTCGTCCACGATCAGGACCCGCTGGCCCGCGGCCACCGCATCCGCGTGGACCTCGAGGGCGTCGGTTCCATACTCTAGCTCGTAGTCCACCCGGATGGTGTGGTGGGGCAGCTTGCCGGGCTTGCGCACCGGCGCGAGACCCGCCCCAAGCCGCAGCGCGATCGGCGCCGCGAAGATGAACCCCCGGGCCTCGATCCCGACGACGACGTCGATCCCCTGCCCTGCGAACGGCTCCGCGAGCCGCTCGACCACCTCGGCGAAAAGGCCGCCATCGGCGAGGACGGGGGTGATGTCCTTGAAGACTATGCCGGGCTGTGGGAAGTCCGGGACATCGCGGATGCGGGTGCGGAGCCGGTCTTCGAGCGTGGTCCCGGCCGGATGGGTCATCAGGCGCCCTCGAGGTAGCGGCGGACCGCGTCCACCAGCAGCCGTTCGAGGGGCCGGTCGTCGCCGAACTCCGTGCCCAGGAGCGTCGAGGCGTCGTCGCGCAGTCGGCGGGCCAGGTCTTCGAGGCAGTCGGCCACCTCATCGATCCGGCCGAGCACCGAATCCCACACGTCGAACGGCGCCGGCTCATCGGCCTCCCCGGGCCATGGCCGGGGCTCGGCCTCGCCGGGCAGGAACAGGGAATCGACCGGGAACTCGGTCTCCGGCGCGCCGGCTTCCCACGGGTCGCCAGGGCCAGCGTCGGCCACGAGTTCTGCGACGTCGTAGACCCCAGCCTCCGCGGCGTCCGCTTCCAGCTCGGCGATCCAGCCCGCCCCGGCGTTCTCCGACCCGGTCGCGGTCACGTCGGCAGGCGCCGCCGCGGCCGGAGCGCTCGCCAGTGCCCCCGTCAGCCGCGGGAACGGCGGCGCCGGAACCAGGGCCGGTTCGGGCCCGGACCCATCGGTCTGGAACCGGGTGTAGACCGGCGGGAGAGGAACAGAATCGCTCGCGCCGGGATCGCGGAAAAGGGCTTCATCGGGCATTGCGGCTTCCTCGCAACGTGGTCGAACGGGCGCTCGGCCTCATTCGAGGTCAACGTGGGGCAAGCATATCCACGGGCGGCGGCATTCGCAAGCGGATCGTGCCGGGGCCGGTGGCCGGCCGAGCACGCGTACTGTCCCGACGCGACGTCGCGCGAGCAACGCCCCCTCCCCTATCTTCCTCCGACGTCATGCCCCTTGCCCGTGGCTGGTTACCTGCTCCCCAGGAGGGCCCATGGCTCGCAAACCGGTCGAACCGCTGACCGATGAAGCCCTCTGTGCACGCCTCGGCACCGAGCTCGAGGGCTGGACCCTCTCCGATGGCGTGATCCGACGGGTCTACCAGACCGACGGCTGGAGCCACACCCTCATGGTCGCCAATCACATTGCGTTCCTCGCGGAAGCGGCCGACCACCACCCCGAGATGGTCCTCGGCTGGAATCGGGTGGAAGTCCGGCTGCGGACCCACGAGCCTCCGGGGATCACGGGGAAGGATCTCGAGCTCGCGCGCCGCATCGAGGAGTCCATCCGCTGGGCGCCCGGCCCGGAGTCGGCGCTGGAGGGGCCCGCCAGCCCGTTCGTGGAGCCCGGATCCGCGTGACCGGGCTCCGGAACGCCCCTCACCGCGCGTAGGGCACCGTCAGTCCGAGGTAGACGCTGCGGCCCGGGCCCGGCTCGAAGTACTGGCGCCGGGCCGCGTTCGTGACCACCGAAGCCACGTAGCGCCGGTCCAGCACGTTGTTCACGCCCACCACCGGCTGCACGGCGACGCCGCCGATCCGGCGCTCGAACCCGAGCCGCACGTTGACCACCGTGTACGGATCGGCCCACTCGTCGTTCGCGTCGTTGACGTACACGCGCCCGACGTGCTCGGCTTCCGCGCCGAGGAAGACGCCGGACGGATGCGCGTACTCCCCGCCCAGGAGCAGCCGGTGCGGCGCCACTCCCGGCAGGCGGTTCCCCTCGTAGTCCTCTTCGGGTAGGCCGTCCTCGACGAAGGCGAAATCGCTGTACGCGTACGCCAGCCGTGCGGCGAACGGGTCCATGGGCCGCCAGTTCACGGCGAGCTCGATCCCCCTGTGGCGGGATTCGCCCGCGTTCCGGAAGAAGTCCCGGCCGGGGACCTCGGGGATCCGGTAGGAGATCAGCTCGCCCGTGACGCGCATGGTGTACGCGGCGACGTCGTACCGGAGGGCGCCGCCGAACCCGCCGCGCACGCCCAGCTCGAAGCTCCGGGCCCGCTGCGGCTCGAGCGCGTTGTTGAATCCGCCGGGCGTCGTGGTCTGGCCGGGCGCCGGCGGCGCGTTGATGAGCTCCGTCGTGGTCGGCGTCTGGAAGGAGGAGGCGAAGTTCGCGTAGAGCGTGAGGTCGGGCCGGACCGCGTAAGCGATGCCCGCCATCGGGCTCACGGCGCTGAGGGTCCGCTCTCCCGAGTCGTCGCGCCCATCCTCCAGGAAACGGTCCGTGACCCGGAACCGCACCGCATCGAGGCGGGTCCCGACGGTGAGCTCCAGCCCCGGAACGAGCTCGACCTGGCCCTGGACGAAGGGTCCCGCCGACGTCACGTCATCCCGCTGGTTGCGGCGCAGCTCGTCGCCCGGGCGCCCTCCGGCGTTGTTGTACTCCCGCCGCTCATCGCGCTGCATCTCCAGGTCCACGCCGGCGGCGAGCGCCAGCTCCCGCCCCGCGACCCGGACCGGCGCACGGACACTGGTCCGGACGCCGGCGGCCGTGCGGTCCAGCCCGATCACCCCGAAGGTGAGCGGGTTTTCCAGCTCGCGGTCGATGCCGTAGACGGTCACGTCCAGGCGGCCCTGGTCGATCCGGCGCACGTACGTGAGTCCGGCCTGCACCTGCCGCGTCGATTTCCCCGCGCCGAGCCGCACGTTGTCCGCCCACGCCATGCGCGGATCCCGGTCGAGGGAATCGCGCGGCAAGGCGCCGGGGTTGTCCGCCACGGGGACGTCGGCCGCGCTCAGGTGGAGCGTTACGTAGGACCGGTCGTCGAGCCCGTAGCGGAGCCGCCCGTTGAACTGGGTCTGCTCGGTGCGCGAATGCTCCCGGTACCCCGCGAGATCGAGCCGGGACACCGATGCGTAATAGGTGCCGCTCCCGAACACCCCGCCGACCTTCGCCTGGGCCTTGCGCAGGTTGTTCCGCCGCTCCGTGCCGTAGTCCCCGACGAGCACCCGCGCCTCCCCGAAGAACGGCGTGACCGGCGCCTCCTCCGTGGTAACGGAGATCACCCCGCCTGCCGCGTTCCCGTAGAGCGCGGATGTGGGTCCGCGGATCACCTCGATCCGCCCGGCGCTTCCGAGATCCAGGTTCGTCAGGGCCGCCTGCCCGTCCGGCATGGTCAACGGGATCCCGTCCACCAGGAGGCGGATCCCTCGCACACCGAACCCCGCCCGCGCACCGAATCCACGGATCGAGACCCGGGTGTCCAGGGCAAAGGTGTGACGGTTGCTCACGACCACGCCGGGCACGGCCGCGAGGGCCTCTTCCAGACCGACCGTGAGCCGCCCCTTCTGGATCGATTCCCGATCCACGATCGACAGAGCCGCCGGGACGCGCTCGGCCGACGTCAACCCGCGCGTCACTTCCACGCCGAGGCCGGGGAGGAGATAGAAGGGGGTCCCGGCCGTATCCCGGACCGCTTCCCCAGGGCGCTCCTGCGCCGCGGCAGGACCCGCGACGGCCAGGATCGCGATCAAGAGTGCTCGGGTCGTTCGCATGGGGCCCTCTCCACGCCCGTGCCGCCGCGACATCAGATCAGGTACTTGACCACGACGAAGCCGCCGATGAGCAGGGCGAGGAACAACCAGATGAGCTTGTCGAAGTATCGGTCTATGAACCCCTGGATGCCCGGGCCGAACGCATAGATCAGCCCCGCCACCAGGAAGAACCGGGCGCCGCGGCTCAGCACGCTGGCGATCAGGAAAACCGGGAAGGAGATGTGGAACGCGCCGGAGGATAGCGTGAAGACCTTATAGGGGATCGGCGTGAACCCCGCCACGAAGACCGCCCAGAAGTCCCATCGGTCGTACAGGGCGCGCACGCGCTCGAAGGACTCCGGGGTCACGCCCGGCACGTACGTGTAGAAGAACTCGCTGACCGCCGACCACACGCCCCACCCGATCCCGTAGCCGATCACCCCGCCGACCACGGACCCGAGCGTGCAAATCGCGGCGAAATAGAAGGAACGCCTCGGCGCTCCCATCGCCAGCGCCATGAGGAGCGGATCCGGCGGCACCGGGAAGAACGTGGACTCCGCCATGGACAGCGTGCCCAGGGCGGCCGGCCCTTGCGGGCGCCCCGCCCAGGAGAGCACCCAATCATAGAGCCGACGGAACGGCCCTCTCTTCTCGTTCGTCTGCCCGGACATCACGGGATCCGGTGCCGCCGCCACTTCGACCTCCCTCACATGGGCCTCACGTATCAGTCCGGCCAGGCGAACCGGCCGATCAGGGGAACGAAAACGCACGCCGTGATCGGCTCACTGACCGTGCCGTTCTCGGTCCGCCGCACGAGGGTCAGCGTCTGCTGCTCACGGTCCCCGATGGGGATCAACATGCGCCCGCCGACCGCGAGCTGCTCGACGAGCGCCGGCGGCACGGCCGGCGCCCCAGCGCTCACCAGGATCGCATCGTAGGGCGCGAATCGTGCCCATCCGATGGTGCCGTCCCCCACCAGCAGCGCCACCCGGCTGATCCGGAGCTGATCCAGCGCCTGGCGAGCCCGCACGGAGAGCTCCCTCACCCGCTCGACGGAGAACACGTTCCCCGCCAGCTGGGCCAGGAGGGCCGTCAGATAGCCGCTGCCGGTGCCGATCTCCAGGACCTTGTCCGTCGGGTTCAAGGCAAGGAGCTGCAGGTACAGCGCCTGGAGCGAGGGCTGCGAGGCGGTCTGGCCGAACCCGATGGGCAACGCCGCATCCTCGTATGCCCGGTGCCGCACCGCCTCCGGCACGAAGATATGGCGCGGCACGAGGTCGAAGGCCCGGAGCACTTCGAGATCGTCGATCCCGCGCTCGCGGATCTTCTCGATCAACCGCCGGCGCTGCGCCACGTACCGGGTGTCGCTCAGAGGGTCAGGCCCCATTGTCCGATCTCCTCGAGCAACCGATAGTTCGTCAGGTCCAGGTGGAGCGGCGTCACCGAGATGTAGCCGGAGTGCACGGCGCGGAAGTCCGAGTTCGGCCCTCCCCACCAGCGGCTCTCGCCCCCACCGATCCAGAAATACTCCCGCCCGCTCGGATCCCGGGCCCGCGTGAGCGAATCCACGTAGACGCGGCGTCCGAGCGTCGTGACCCGCACGCCCGCCACCTGGTCCGGCGGGACCGGGGGGAGGTTCACGTTCAGGAGCGTGTCCGACGGGAAACTCTCGCGCTCGATGAGCTGCCGGAGCAGCTCCACGAGCACGTCCCGCCAGGCGGGGATCGATTCGAAGTCCTTGCCCGCGTACGAGAGGGCCACCGCGGGGATGCCCAGCATGGTGGCCTCCATGGCCGCCGCGACCGTCCCCGAATAGAGCACGTCGTCCCCGAGGTTCGCCCCGAGGTTCACGCCGCTCAGCACGAAATCCGGCCGCTGCGGCAGCAGCTCCCCCACCGCCAGCATCACGCAGTCCGTCGGCGTGCCGTCCACGACGCTGATCCCATCCCCCGCCGTGCGGACGCGCAACGGATAATGGAGGGTCAGGGAATGGCTCGTTGCGCTCTGTTCCCGGTCCGGAGCCACGACGTGAACGGTCCCGAGCTCCGACGCCGCGCTGGCGAGCGTCCGGATCCCTTCCGACAGGTAGCCGTCATCGTTCGTGACGAGGATGTGTCTCAACCGCCGAGCTCCGGGTTCAGCAAATCCAGGACGTGGCGCAGCTCGCTGCGGAGCATGGCGATCATCTCCGAGTCCAGCGCCCGGTCCGTCGCCTCGGGCAGGCCCCCGCCCCGACGGAGCTGCTCGATCCGCTTCCGCGCGCCCTCGATGGTGTACTTCTCCTTGTACAGCAGGTGCTTCACGAGGAGAATGAGCTTGATCTCCTTCCGACGGTACACCCGGTTGCCGGACCGGTTCTTCGACGGGCTGAGCGACGGGAACTGCGTCTCCCAGTACCGCAGCACGTGCGGCTTCACGCCCACGAGTTCACAGACCTCGCCGATGGAGTAGTACTCGCGCGGCACGACCGGCGCCCGCTCGTCGGCCTCGCCCGTCCGGTCCCCGTCCCGGGTACCGTCCGCGTCGGTGACCTGCCCCTCGAGTTCCGTCATCGCCACAGCTCCGCTTTGGGCTCGCGCAACATGAGGTTCTCAACGGCCGCGCGCGGGTCCGCGCCCTCGAAGAGTACCGCATGGACCTGCGCCACGATCGGCATCTCGACGCCGTGGCGGCCGGCGAGCGCGTGGGCGGCCCGGGTGGTTTCCACGCCCTCCGCCACCGTCTTCATCCCTTCGAGGATCTCCGCCAGCTTCCGGCCTCGCCCGATCTCGATGCCCACCTTCCGGTTCCGGCTCAACTCCCCCGTGCAGGTCAGGATCAGGTCCCCCATCCCCGCCAGCCCGGCGAAGGTGAGCGGGTTCGCTCCGAGGGTGACGCCCAGGCGGGTGATCTCGGCGAGCCCGCGGGTGATCAGCGCGGCGAGGGCGTTGTGGCCGAGTTCGAGGCCGACAGCCATCCCTGCGGCCAGCGCGATCACGTTCTTGAGCGCGCCGCCGAGCTCCACGCCGGTCACGTCCGCGTTCGTGTACACGCGGAAGTAGTCCGTCTGGAAGAGCTGCTGCGCCCGGAGCGCCGCCTCCCGCGAGCGGCTCGCCACCGCCACCGCGGTCGGCTGCTCGCGCGCGACCTCGAGCGCGAAGCTCGGGCCGGACAGGAAGCACGCCGGGGCCGAGACCGCGCCGGGCAGGACCTCGGCAAGGACTTCGGCCATGGTCTTGAGCGACGTCGTCTCGATTCCCTTCGACGCGCTCACCACCAGCGCTTCCGGGCCGATCCACGGCGCCGCTTCGGCCATGATCCGCCGCACGTGCTGGGACGGGGTCACGGACAGCACCACATCCGCGCCCGATACGACCGCCTGTACCGACGTGTCGGCCGTGAGCCGAGGGTCGAGGCGGACGCCCCGCAGGTACGTCAGGTTCTCATGCCGCTCGTTGATGGCCGCCGCCACATCGGCCTCGTACGCCCAGATCCGTACGGGATGCCCCTTCTTCGCCAGCAGGTTCGCCAGCGTGGTCCCCCAGCTCCCGGCCCCCAGAACCGCGATCGTCTCCTTCATCCCGCATGCTCCGGACGCTTGCCGAACCGATGCTCCTCGCCTCGCAGCAGCCGCCGGATGTTCGACCGGTGCGCAAAGATCACGAACGCCGACACGCCCAGCGAGAACCAGAGCACGGCCGAGGCCCCGGCCGTGGCCGCCACGACGATGGGAACGACCAGCGCCGCGAGGATCGATCCGAGCGACACCGTTCGGGTCGCCGCCACCACCGCGATCCACACGGCCAGGCCCGCGAGCGTGGCGAGCGGCGCAACCGCGAGGAATACACCCGCCCCGGTCGCGACCCCCTTGCCTCCCCGGAAGCCCACGAACACCGAGTAGATGTGCCCGATGATCGCCGCCGCGCCGTACGCGAGCGCCAGGTCCGGGGACGCCCCACCATCGAACTGCGGGAAGAAATGGGCGGGAACGAAGCCCTTCGCGATGTCGACGAGGAAGACGACCACCGCGACCCGCCAGCCGAGCACGCGGAACGCGTTCGTCGCCCCGAGGTTCCCGCTGCCGTGCTCACGCAGGTCGATGCCCCGGGTGATCCGGCCCGCCACGTAGCTGGTCGGAAACGCCCCGAGCAGGTAACTCAACAGGAGGAGGCCGAATACCGTCACGACTGCTCCCCGCGCTTCTCCCTGCGCCGTCGGACCCGGAGCCGGAGCGGCGAACCCGTGAAACCCCACCGCTCGCGGAATCCATTGAGGAGGAACCGCTCGTAGTTCTCCGTGATCCCTTCCGGATGATTGACGAAGATCACGAAGGTGGGCGGAGCCGACTCCGCCTGCGTGGCATAGTACACCTTGACCGGCTGCCCACGATAGTGTGGAGGCGGCTGCCGCTCCACCAGGGCCTGCACCACCTCGTTGACCTCGTGGGTCGGCACCCGCCGCGACCGCTCCACCGCCACCGCCAGGATCAGGTCCAGGGTACGGCGCACGCGCTGCCCCGTCAACGCGGAGGTGAAGACCACCGGGACCGATCGCAGCCACGGCGCCCGCTCATGGATGTGCGCCTCGTACGCGGTCGCGGTGCGCGCGTCCTTTTCGACCAGGTCCCACTTGTTCGCGACCAGGATCAGACCGCACCCCGCCTCCCACGCCTTCTGCGCGATCCGGAGGTCCTGGGCGTGGAGCGGCTCCGTGGCATCGATCACGAGGAGACACACGTCCGCCCGCTCGATCGAGCGTTCGGTGCGCAATGCGCTGTAGAACTCCAGGCCGGGCTCGATGCGCGACTGCCGCCTCAAACCCGCCGTGTCGATGAACACGAGCGTCCGGCCGTGGTAGCGCAGCGGCGTGTCCACGCTGTCCCGCGTGGTGCCCGCCACGTCCGTCACCACCATGCGCTCTTCGCCGATCAGCCTGTTCACCAGGCTCGACTTGCCCACGTTCGGCTTGCCGATCACGGCCACGTAGAGCGCATCGTCGGGCTCCTCGCCTTCCACCTCCGGGAGCCGGGACACGATCGCGTCCAGCACCTCGCCGGACCCCTTCCCGGACAGGGCGCTGACCGGGAGCGGCTCGCCCAGCCCAAGGGCCCAAAAGTCGTGGTGACCGAGCTCTTCCGGCAGACGGTCCAGCTTGTTCACGACGAGGATGACGGGCCGGTCGGTCCGGCGCAGGTGTTCCGCGATCCGGTAGTCCACCGGGTGCGGACCGGCCTTGCCGTCCACCAGGAACACGATGACGTCCGACTCCTCGATGGCCGCCATGACCTGCTGCCGAATGGCGACGGCCATCGGTTCGTCGGACTCGGTTTCGAGCCCGCCCGTGTCCACCAGGTAGAACGCGCGCCCTCCCCATTCGGCGCGGGCGAAGTTCCGGTCCCGGGTCACGCCCGGCATGTCCTCGACGATGGCGACCCGGCGCCCGAGAATGCGATTGAAGAACGTCGACTTCCCGACGTTCGGGCGCCCGATGACCGCGACGACAGGCAGCGAGCGCTTCACAGCTCGCACAGGGTTGCGGTGAGCTCGTAGCCCGGCAGCACGGGCGTGCCGCCGAGGGCGTCCTGCATCCCGGCGAACGGCAGGTCATCGATGAAGACCTGGTCCCCGTTCAGCGATTCGGCCGGGATCAGGACGGCGTCGAAGGGACCGCGGGCCAGGATCGCATCGAGCATGGCGCGGCCGGGGAGGAGGCCGGCCGTGGTCACCGTCTCCCCGAAGAGCGTGTTCTCCACGCCCAGGATCTCGAAACGAGCGGCCGTGACCCGCTCCAGCCGCGGAACGAGCGGTTCCATGACGGACGCCATGCGCGTCCCGGTCACGATGGCGATGCGCCGACCCGGCAGCCTGGGCACCTGCGGTAGCCCGGCCTCGAACTCATCGAGGAACCGCCGCACTGCGCCCACGCCGTTCTCGGTGAGGGGCCAGTCATCGTAGTACTCGGCCTCCGGGATCGGTTCGCCCGCGATGAAGAACATCTCGTCCGCCGCGTACACCCAGCCGTGCCCCCGCTCCTCGAGCGCCCGGGCCCGGGCCGCATCCACCTGACGGATCGCCTCCCGCCCCTCCTCCGGGGTCAGCAAACGGACCGGCCGACCCAGGTTGTAGCGCGTGAGCCCGACCGGAACCACCGACAGAGAGAGTACCCCGGGCCCCAGCGCCCAGAGGTCCTCGATCGTCCGGTCGAGATGGGCGCCGTCGTTCCAGCCCGGGCAGAGCACGACCTGCGTATGCACCTCGATCCCCGCCTCCGTGAGCCGGCGCAGCTGATCCACGATCTCCCCGCCCCGCGGCACGCCGAGGAGGCGCATGCGCACCTCCGGCTCCGTCGCGTGCACGCTCACGTACAGCGGCGAGAGCCGCTGGTCGATCAACCGCTGGAACCCGCGCGGACCCAGGTTCGTCAGCGTCACGTAGCTCCCGTACGTGAACGAGAGACGGAAGTCGTCGTCCCGGAGGTACAGCGAGCGCCGGACCCCTTCCGGATTGCCGTCCACGAAGCAGAACACGCACTTGTTGGCGCATTCCCTGACCGCATCGGGAGCGAGCACGATCCCGAGCGGCTCGCCCGCGTCCTTCTCGATCTCGTAGATGACGCGGTCGCCGCCGCAGGGTGGGGAGACCTCCAGCTCCAGGTAGCCGTCGGCCTCGTAGAATCGGTAGTCGATCCCGTCCCGCACCGCCTCTCCGTTGATCCGGATGATGCGGCTGCCGATCTCCAGCTGGAGCGCATCGGCGATGCTGCCCGGGACGACTTCCGCGATCCTGACCATTTCCCTCCAAGCGCAGGGGGCGGCCGTTTGGCGGCCGCCCCGCGAAGTGCGTGAGCGCGCAATCTTTTAAGATAACCGCGCGCATGCGACGCTTCAAGCCGAGCCCCTCGCCACACGGGAAAGCCGGAGCGTACGACCCGGGAGCGCCGTGCCCCGGGCTGCGCCGATCCTCGCGCCGCGATCGTGCCGGAAACGGAGAAGGGCGGCCGCGCGCCGCGGCCGCCCTCCCTGCGGACCTGGCCCCGCCCGGAAGCCGGGCGCCGGGCCGCGAAGGTCAACGGCTGACGTCGTACTTCCAACCGAGGATCGTGCCCGAGGCTTCCACGTCGAGCTGGAACGACGACGCAGACTCCGCCGGCGGGGTCACCACCTGCACCTCCTTCGTCGCGACGGTGGTGCCGCCCTCGCCGAGGAAGGTGAACACGATCTTGACCGGCTGACCCGCCTCGAGCTTCAGGTTGCGGAACTGGCCCTGGACCTGCGCCTGCTTGTCCTGGCCGGTCATGCGGATCCCGTCCACCTCGAACTCCATCGCCTCCTGCGCCCGGAGCACCTCCAGCGCCTTGTTGCGCCACTGTTCGGCCCCGGCGTCATCCACGTCCGCGAGACCGCGGTAGCCACGGACCAGGAGGAGCCGCGCGTTCCGGTTGTACGGATCCATCTGCACGACCTCTTCCGAGACCTTGGCCAGCTCATCGTAGAGCTGCTTGAGCTGCTCGGCGTACGAAGCTGCCTCGGCGCCCGACGCCGCCTGCCGCTTCTCCTCCAACTCCGTGCTCTGGGCGTTCAACGCCTGGGCGAGGTTGTACTTCGCATCACGCATGTACGGATTGCGCTCGAGCGCCTTCCGGAACGCGTCCCGCGCCTGGTCGTACAGCTTCGAACGGAACAGCCCGACGCCGATCAGCTGGTACTCGCCCGCGCCGAGATTCTGGTCCGCCAGGAGCTCCGCGTAGAGCTTCGAGGCCTCTTCGTCCTTCTCCTGCCGGGAGAGCACCACCGCGAGATTGATCTTGGCCGTCGTGTTGTTCGGCTCACGGGCGAGGAAGTCCCGATAGGCCTGCGCGGCCTCCTCGTCCCGCCCGAGGCTCGCGAGCATCTGGGCCATATTGAAGGCCGCGATCTCCTCCTGCTCCGCCCACTGGGCCCGCTGCTGCGGCGGCACCTTTTCCCGCGCCGGGCCGCGCAGGATCTCCAGGGCGCCCCGATACGCCTCGATCGCCTTCTCGAGGTCGTTCTTGCGGGCGTAGGCGGCACCCAACTGGAGGCGAGCATCCGGGCGACCCTTGTAGATGGCGTCGGCCTTCTCGAACTGCGCGATCGCGTCCTCGATGTTCCCCTGCTGGAGCATGTTGATGCCCAGGTTGTAGGCCTGGACCCAACCGTTATTCCGCTCCTGATTGACCTCTTTCTCGTAGTCCGGGTACATCGCCGTGGCCTTCGTGAACATCGTGTCCGCCCGGTAGTACTCGCCCAGACGGACATAGGCCTGCCCGGCGATCAGGTAGATCTGCGGGTTGGACGGGTCGTTCTCGATGCCCTCGAGCGCGGCCTCCAGCGCCTGCTGATAGAGAGCCCGCTTCTCTTCCGGCCGGGGGTTCGTCCGCGCGCGGTCGAGGTACAGCTTCGCGCTGCGCGTCCACATGTTGTTCGACGGCCGGCGTTGCGCCACCGCGTCCTCGGGCAGGAACATGGCGCCGACCAGGAGCGCGAGCAGCACACCGGTCAAACGGCTCATTCGGGGACCTCCACGGTTAGAATACATCGTTCGCCTCCCGGCACACGTTCAATTGTCGGGGTCGATCAAGGCGACGCCTTCCGATTCGAGTGCCAGCCGAACCTGGAACGGCGCGAGGCCGAGGGCATGGGCGGCTCGAAGCACATCTTCATACTCGGGTTTCGACCGTTCTGTGCCATCGGGCAGTCGGACCCGCTTCCTGCGGATCCGCTGCCCTCGCCACTCCACGACCTCTTCGGCGCGCTGCAAAGCAGGACGTTCGACCGGCCAGACGCGGGCGCCGATCGTGGACGTCGCCTGGAAGACAGCGGCGAGAACGGCCTCCCGCTTCGCCTCTCCGACGAGCGCCTCCAGGCGCATGCCTGGCCTCCCCTTCTTCATGGCGACCGGGCTGACCACCACGTCCAGTGCGCCCGCGGCGAAGAGCGCATCCTGCGCGGATGCCAGGTACTCCGGGGCCATGTCGTCGATGTCGGCCTGGACCATGAAGAGGCGGGAATCGGCGTCCGGCTCGAGTTCGCACAGAATGATGCGCAGGCAGTTCGGCCGGTCCTTGGGGTCCCGGGTGCCGGCGCCGTACGCGCTACGCACCACCGTGTACTCGGCCGGCGGCGTGCGCTTGCCGGTGAGCACGGACAGGAGTGCGGCGCCGGTCGGCGTGGTGCACTCCTCGGGGTACCCGGTCTCGCGAACCGGGAAGCCAGCCAGCAGGTTGAGCGTGGCCGGCGCGGGGAGCGGGTAGCGTCCATGTTGGATGTCGACGTAGCCGGACCCCACGGCCACCGGTCGCGAGTAGCACCGTTCGATGCCGAGCTCTTCGATGCCGGCCACGGCGCACAGCACGTCCAGGATCGCGTCCAGCGCGCCGACCTCGTGGAAGTGCACGCGATCGATGCTCACGCCGTGCACTCTGGCCTCCGCTTCGGCCAGGGTGCGGAACACCTCCGCTGCCAGGGCCTTCACGGTCGGGGACGCGCCACTCCGCTCCACGATCCGGAGGACGTCCGGCAGGTGCCGGTGCGCGTGCTCGTGCGGGAGCCGGAACTCGACGCGGCCACAGGAGATGCCCCGTCGATCGACCCGCCCGATCTCCACCGATATGTCCCCGAGTTCTAGCGACTTCACGAACTCGGTGAACCACCGGTCCTCCAGCCCGGCGTCCAGCAGCGCGCCGAGCACCATATCGCCGCTGATACCGGCGAAAGGATCGAAGATCAGCCCGCGCATCCAGTCCTCCCATGGTGTTGGAACGAAATGCCGGAAAATATAAGCGGATGCGCGAAGCGGGGTCAAACCCGGGAGGGCGTGGGAGTTGCGGGGGGCCGCCGGGCCGGTACGGTCAGGCGTCGTCCGGCCCGGTGCCCGGGGCGCTCTATGCCTCGCCCAGGACCTCATCCAGGAGCGCGAGCGCGGGGCCGCGTCCCTGGACCTCGAGCACGGCGGCGATGGGAGGACCGTGCGGCTCGCCGGTGAGCGCCACCCGCACCGGCTCGTACAGCGCCCGGCCGCGCGCGCCGAGCTCCTGACCCACCGCTCGGATCGCGTCCGTGATCGCGTCCGCGGACCACGGTTCCAGCCCGGCAAGGCGCTGCCGGACCGCGCGGAGCACGGCCACCGCCGACGGGTCATCCCGGAGCCGGTCCCGGGCCTCCCGCCCGGCGGCGTCCAGCACCGGAATGAACGGATTCAGGTGCTCGTTGATCTCCGCGAGGTACGTCAGGTGCGAGCGCACCGCGGCCACCGCGGTGGGCAGGACGTCGTCAGGGATCGGGAACCGTTCCCGATCCACGAACGGCTCGACGGCCGCCACGAGCTCCGGGAGCTCCATGCGTTCGATGTGCCGGCCGGAGAGCCAGCGCAGCTTCACCGGATCGAACACCACGTCCGCCGTGCCGATCCGCTCCAGGGAGATTTCGTTGATCAGGCGCTCCCGGACCAGGAACTCGTCCCCGGACCGGCTCGACCACCCCAGGAGCGACAGGTAGTTGACGAGCGCGTCGGGGTGGTAGCCCTCCCGGCGGTACTCGGCGAGGGGCCGCGCGCCGTGCCGCTTGGAGAGCTTCTGCCGGTCCGGCCCGAGCACCTGCGGCGCGTGGGCGAAGACCGGCGGCTCGTGGCCCAGCGCGCGGTACAGCGCCACCTGCCGCGGCGTGTTGGAGAGGTGCCCCGCGCCACGGATCACGTGGGTGATCCGCATCTCGAGGTCGTCCACCACGACCGCGAAGTTGTAGGTGGGCACGCCGTCCGAGCGGAGGATGATGAAGTCCCCGATCTCCTCGGCCGCGAAGCGGACCTGGCCGCGCACCACGTCCTCGACCACGATCTCTCCCTCGGGCGGGACGTGGAACCGGTAGGCCGGCTGGCGCCCCTCGCGGGTGTATCGGGCGACGTCGGCAGCGGTGAGCCGCCGGCAGGTCCCATCGTACCGGGCGGGGCGACCTTCCGCGATCGCCTGCGCGCGGCGGGCCTCGATCTCCTCGGCCGTGCAGTAACAGGGAAAAGCCAGGCCGGCCTCGACCAGGCGATCCACGTACTGTCGGTAGATGGCGCCGCGCTGGCTCTGCCGGTACGGCCCGTACGGACCCTCGCCGTACGGCCCTTCCACCCCGGGGCCCTCATCCCATTCGAGCCCGAGCCAGGCCAGGTCCTCGAGGATCTCGGCTTCGGACCCGGGCACCGTGCGCTCCGCGTCCGTGTCCTCTATGCGCAGAACGAAAGCGCCGCCGTGCTTCCGGGCGAAGAGCCAGTTCAGCACGGCGATGCGAGCGTTGCCGACGTGCAGGCTGCCCGTCGGACTGGGCGCGAATCGTGTACGAACCATCAGTCCTTGCGTGCGAGAGCTCGGCAGATCTGCTCGGCGAGCTTCATGGAGAAACCGGGGATCGCCGCGATCTCTTCAGGGCTGGCCGCGCGGAGCGCCCGGACGCTGCCGAACCGTGCGAGGAGCGCCCGCTGGCGGACCGGCCCGATCCCGGGAACCTCGGCGAGCTCGCTGGCCAGCGCGCGCCGCGTGCCGAGCTTCCGGTTGTAGCCGTGCGCGAACCGGTGCGCCTCGTTGCGAACGCGCTGGAGGAGCCGCAGCGCGCGGCTCGTCCTGGGCAGGCGCAACGGCGCGGCGCGCCCGACAAGGTAGACCTCCTCCTCACGCTTCGCCAGGGCGCAGATCGCCACATCCGACACGCCCACGGACTCGAGCGCCGCCACCGCCGCATTGAGCTGGCCCCGGCCGCCGTCGATCACCACGAGGTCGGGGAGCGGCGCGCCCTCGTCCAGCCGGCGACGGAAATAGCGGGCCACGACCTCGGCCATCGAGCGGAAGTCGTCGTTGCCCCAGTCGCCCTTGATCCGGAAGCGGCGGTACTCGCCCTTGGCCGGCTCCCCGTTCTGGAATGCCACGGCGCTCCCGACCACCTCGCTCCCCTGCATGTGCGAGATGTCGAAGCACACGATGAAGCGTGGCACGATCTTGAGCTCCAGCGCTTCGGCGAGGTCGTAGAGCGTGTCGTCCGCCCGCTCGCGGGCGTCCGCCGAGAGCACCATGTGCTCTTCCAGCAGGTGGCGTGCGTTCTGGCCGGCGAGCTCCACCAGCCGGAGCTTGTCGCCGCGCTGCGGCACGAGGGTCCGGACCCGGACGCCGGCCGCCCGTCCGAGCAGCTCCTCCACCAGCGGCCGGTCCTCGAACTCCACCGGGAACAGCACCTCCCGCGGGAGATCGGTCGTCCCCAGCTCGCCGCGGCCGAGATAGAACCGGCTGGCCGCCGCGGCGACGAGCGCCGCATCGTCGTCCTCCTCCGAGAGGTTCTCGAAGAAGCTGGTCTCCCGGCCGAGGAGCTTCCCCGACCGGATGCGGAGGAGCACCGCGCACGCGCGGTCGCCGTCCCGGGCGATGCCGAGGACGTCCGCGTCCCCGCCCCGCACATCCAGCGCCCGCTGCCGCCGTTCGATGGCGTCCAGCCCCGCCAGCACGTCCCGCAACGTGGCCGCACGCTCGAACTCCAGCGCCGCGACGGCCTTCGCCATCTCCTCCTGCACCCGGGCGCGCACATCCGCGACGCGGCCTCCGAGGATCTCGAGGATCTCATCGATCATGGCCCGGTACTCGGCCTCGGACTGCAGTCCGACGCACGGCGCCTTGCACCGCCCGATGTGGTAGTCCAGGCACGGCCGCGGAGGCGCCTCGCGGGGGAGGTCGTAGCGGCAGCTCCGCACCGTGTACATGCGCTTGATCAGCTCCAGCGCCTGCCGCATCGGCCCCACGTCGGTGTAGGGGCCGAAATACTTCGCGCCGTCGTTCGCCAGCGTGCGGGTGACGAAAACCCGCGGGAACGGCTCCTGGACCGTGACCTTGATGTACGGATAGCGCTTGTCGTCACGGAGCTGGATGTTGAACCGCGGCTTGTGCGTCTTGATCAGGTTGGCTTCGAGGAGCAGCGCTTCGGCCTCGGAGCCGACCACGATCGTATCCACGTCCGCGACCCGCCGGATCAGTTCCCGGTTCTTGAGGGAGATGCGCGGATCCTGGGCGAAGTGGCTCCGTACCCGTGAACGGAGCGACTTCGCCTTGCCGATGTAGAGGATCGTGCCGTCCGCGTCCTTGAACAGGTAGACCCCCGGACTGGACGGCAGATGCCGCAGCTTCTTCTCGAGCGTCTCGGGAATCACTTCGGTTCCGCCCTTCCTGCACGGTGCGCAGGCGGGGATCCGCCTGCGCGGCCACACCTCTCTTTGTACCCCTGGCCGAACCGACGTTTCCGCGCGGCGGTGCGTGGATCGCTGGAGCGTCAGCCCGGGCGGCCGAGGCGGCCGAACCGGCGCAGGAGACGCCCGGCCTCCGGGAGTCCCAGGAGCAGGGCGAGCGCCAGATACAGGATCCCGAAGACCGGGAGGACGATGGCCGCCTCGACGATCGGGTCCATGGCGGGGAGGAACGCATCGAGGACGCGTCCCAGAGCGGCCGCGACGGCGGCCGCGAAGAGCATGCGGATCAGGACGCCGCCCGGGATCGTGACGTGGCCGATGAGGCGGCGGAGATGACGTCGCAACAGTACCCACTCGACCCACGCGGCGAGGCCGGCGGCGAGGCTCAGACCGAGCGGACCGAGGAACCTCCCATCCACGCTGAGGGTGTCGAACCGGAACATGAGCAGGTACCCCGCGGCGGCCGCCAGCGTGACCCGGGCGAGCGCGTATTTCGCGGGCGTCTTCGTGTCGTGGAGCGCGAAGGACGCGGAGGAGAAGAGCCGGGTGCCCGTGGAGGCCAGGAGGCCGATCGTGTACCCGAGGAGCACCAGATAGACGAGGAGCGTGTCCGCGCGCTCGAAGGTTCCCCGCTGGTAGAGGGCGGCCACGACGACGTCGCCCAGGACGAGGTACCCGGCCACGGCGGGCACCACGAAGAACGCGATCTGCCGGAGCCCGGCGTTCACCCGGTGGCGCAGCTCCTCCGCCCGCTCCCCGCCCCGCCGCGCCAGCTCGGGTAGCTCCGCCGCCGCGACGGACATCCCGAACAGGCTCACGGGCAGCATGTAGAGCGTCTGGGCGTATCCGAGCGCGGCCACCGCGCCCTGGGCGAGCAGCGACGCGAGGATCAGGTCCGCCCACCCGCTGAGCTGGACCACGCCCCGCCCGAGGATCGCCGGCCCGGCATTCCGTGCCGCCTGCTTCACCCCCTCGAGCCCCGGATCCCACCGCACCGACAGGTGGCGCTCCAGCCGAAACACCCACGGGAGCTGGATGGCGAACTGGAGGATTCCCCCGATCAGCGCGCCCCAGCCGAGCGCCATGACGAGGCTCTCGACGTCGAGGCGCCGGCCGAGCAGGAGGAGCGTGGCGATCATCGCCCCGTTCCAGAGCACCGGCGCCACGTAAGGGATGAAGAAGCGGCGGTGGCTGTTGAGGATCCCGAGAGCCCACGCGGCGAGCACGAAGAAGCCGGTCATCGGGAACATGATCCGGACCAGCGCCACCGTCACGTCCCGACGCTCGCCCTCGAACCCGACGAGGAAGATGTCCACCAGGACCGGGGCCAGGAGAATGCCGATCAGGGCCAGCGCGCCCGCGACCGCCACGAGGAACGCGAACACCACGCCGGCCACCCGCCCCGCCTCCTCCTCCCTCCCCTGCCCCAGGAGCCGCGAGTAGACCGGGATGAAGGACGCGCTGAGCGTGCCCTCCCCAAGCAGGTTCTGGAGCACGTTCGGCATGCGGAGCGCCGCCCGGAATGCGTCCGCGTACAGGGATGTGCCGAAAAAGCCGGCGAACGCCATCTCCCGGGCCAGCCCCGAGATCCGGCTGAAAAGAATGCCCGCTGCCACCCACCGGGCGGAGCGGGCATGCGGCTCGCCTACCGGCGCGTCAGCTTCCCTTCTCACCAGACGGCAACGCTCCGCCGGCCGAGGACCTGCCCTCCAGCAGCTTGCGCAGGAAATCGCTCTCGTCTTCGAGCCGCTGGAGTTCCTTCGACAGGCGTTCCACTTCCGCCTCGAGCGCCGCGACCCGGCGGCTCAGGCCCTCATCCACGGGTGCCCTACCACGCTCGATCCGCGCGGCCAGGGCACGGCCGACGTGGGAGTCGAGGATGACGGCGCTGAGCGGGATCAGCAGCACGAGGATGATAATGATGCCCAGCATGGTACGACCAAAGATACCCACGCACATCACTGCGGGGCAAGGCGATACGCGACGTCGCACGGCCCGCCTCCGTGCCCGGTGGCCCGCTGCCGGCCCGGGCCGCGCTCCCGCCGTCCAACCGGTGTCGGGGCCGTGCCCGAAGCCAACCTGTCTTGCCGGGACGACGAGGGCAAAGGCCCGATCGGCCGGCCCGCGGTCAGGCCGGCCACGCCCCTCGCGTCACGAGCACTTCACCCCTTCCCAGGCGGGGGCCGGAGCGCCGAGCCGGACGGGGATCGCATCCGCGATCGCCCCCAGCAGATCCGGCCCGTAACGGGCGAGGTATGGGTATACGTTGACCACCCGCTCCTGCGGCTGGCCGAGCGGTCCGATGTTCACCACGGCCTTCTCGAGCTGCTCCAGGCCAATGGCGTTACGCCGCTTCAGGTGCTGGACGATCTTCTTCTCCAGCTCCTCCAGCCCGACCATTGCCGCGTTCCGGGCGCCGAGCGCCGGCCCCTTCAGCGTGGGATCCACCTCCGGCACCGCCGCGGCCAGGCGCTCGTACCCCTCGTTCAGCGAGCGCCGCAGCTCCCGCAGCGCGGATTGGATGCCTTCCGGCAGCTCATCCCGGAAGACCCGGGCGGCGACCTCGTGGGCCGGCCGCCGCAGATCCTCGATGGCGAGGCCGAACTTGGACATGACCTTCCGCACCTTCGGCTCCACGAGCGTGATGCTCGCGCGCGGGTAGACGAGCGGCATCTCGATGCCGTGGGCGCGGAAGAGGCACCCGATCTGGGCGTAGTAGCTGAGCTCGCCCGGCCCCGCAACGTAGGCCAGGGTCGGGAACGAGGCGCTCTCCACCACGGGCCTGAGGACCACGTTCGGCGAGAACCGGCTGGGGTCGAGCTGAAGGAGCGCCCGCAAGTCCGCGTCGCCGATCCGGCGTCCGCTCCTGCGGAGCACCCAGTGGGAACCCTCCCGGGCCAGCCGGTCGCGCCCGGTTTCGTCCTCCACGAAGAGGTTCGCGGCGTCCGGCAGTACCGGGACCTGGGCGTGGTACCCGGCCGCCTCCAGCCGCGCCGTCTGCGCCGCCAGGAGCTCCACGTGCTTCGCCCAGTGGTCGAGCTCCGGGACCAGCACGTCCAGCGCCAGCATCTTGAGCGCCGGGTGGCTGGCGTCCACGATGAGGAGGTCGAAGCGCGAGAGGAGCGAGGCGACGGCGTCGCCGAAAGACTCCGCCACCGTCGAGCCGACCTGGTAGGCCGCCCGCAGCTCTTCGAACAACGGCCCCGCGAATTCGGTCGGCGGCACGGAGGCGGTCAGTTGTTCCAGCGCGGCCTCGAGCCCCGGGCCCCACCGCCGCCGGGCCATGGACGACAGGGGCGTGTCCGCGTCGTCCTGCACCTCGATCCGCGCCAACCGGTTCGCGCTGTCGATCACGTGGACGTGGTTGACTTCCTCCCAGTCGTGATCGTCGGACGCCACCCAGAACAGCGGCGCGACCGGGCAGCCCAGCAGCTCCTCGAGCGCCGCCGCGAGGCGCACGGCGGTCAGGGCCTTGTAGATCGTGAACAGCGGTCCGGTGAACAGCCCGGCCTGCTGGCCCGTGGTGACGAAGAAGCCATCGCCGGACGTGATCCTGTCCAGCTTGGCGGCAGCGGCCGCGGACGTGGGCCGGATCGCCTCGGCCATGGACATGCGGCGCGAAAGGCCGAACCGGCGGTCCACCTCCTCGGCCTTGCGGCGGTACGCATCCGGGTCCCAGGGCGAGCCCGTGAAGAACGGGGCGAGGGTCGGCGCGCCCGCCAGGTAGTCCTGCACGAGGCGCGGGCCCGGAAGCGGTTGAACGTGGATTTCGAGATTCAGCGTATCCTCTCCCGGCGCGCGCGACGGGCGCTGTCAGCCCGCCGCCTTGTGGTATGGTTCCCCTCGAACGATCGTTCCGGCGCGATAGAGCTGCTCCGCCAGGAGCAGGCGCGCCATGTCGTGCGGCAACGTGAAGGTGGACAGGGAGAGCCGGTGTCGGGCGGCGCGCAGCACCGCGGGGCCGAGGCCGTACGCCCCGCCGATCACGAACGCCGCGCCCGGCCGCGCCTGGACCGCGAGCCGGTCGAGGTAAGCCGCGAGCTCGTCCGAGCTCCAGCGCTCGCCGGCCCGGGTCAAGGCGATGAGTTCGGCCCCCGGCGGCACGCGCTCGAGCAGCCTCGCCGACTCGGCCTCCCTCACCTGGTCAGCCGGGCGGCCGCCGGTGGCCCGCTCTTCCTTCACCTCCAGAGTGGCCAGCGACCAGTAGC
Organism: uncultured bacterium; assembly: GCA_937907535.1. Classification (GTDB taxonomy): domain Bacteria; phylum Gemmatimonadota; class Gemmatimonadetes; order Longimicrobiales; family RSA9; genus CALCID01. The sequence continues at coordinate 21,699 of CALCID010000030.1, forward strand.
GCGCTGCCCGGCGCTCGTACTCCTCGATCGCCGCGCCGAGCAGGCGCCCCGGTCGCCCCACTGCCAGGATCCAGACTTTCAAGACACGGTTCGCTCAGGCGTAGATGCCCCGCATGCGGTGCACGGCGGCGACCCGGTCGATCGCCAGCATGTACGCTGCGGTCCTCATGTTCACGCCGTGCTGCTCCGAGTACTCGCGCACGCTGTGGAACGAGCGGACCATGACGTCGCGGAGCCGCTCGTTCACCAGCTCCTCCGACCAGAAGTACCCCTCCCGGTCCTGGACCCACTCGAAGTAGCTGACGGTCACGCCCCCGGCGTTGGCGAGGATGTCCGGGATGACGAACACGCCCCTGTCCTCGAGGATCTGGTCGGCCCCCGAGGTGGTCGGGCCGTTCGCCGCCTCGGCGATCACCTTCGCCTTGATCCACGGCGCGTTCCGGCTCGTGATGACGTTCTCCACGGCGGCCGGGATCAGCACGTCGACATCGAGCTCGATGAGCTCCTCGTTCGTGATCGCATCGCCGTGCGGGAAGCCCTCGAGGAAGCGATGCTCCCGGACCCACTTCAGGGCCTCGTCGATGTCGATCCCGTTCGGGTTGTAGATCCCGCCCGTCTTGTCGCTGATCGCCACGACGGTCAGGCCGTCGTTCTCCAGGAGGCGGGCGGCCACGGAGCCCACGTTACCGAATCCCTGGATCGCGACGCGCGTTCCCTCGCGCGGCATGTCGAGCAGCCGGAGCGCCTCGTTGACCACGATCTGGACGCCGCGCCCCGTCGCTTCGCGCCGGCCGAGGGACCCGCCCAGCGCCACCGGCTTACCGGTCACCACCGCGGTCACGGTGTGCCGCTTGTGCATCGAGTAGGTGTCCATGATCCAGGCCATCACCTGCTCGTTCGTGTTCACGTCGGGCGCGGGCACATCGGACTCGGGGCCGAGGATCTCGAGGATGGACGCCGTGTACCGGCGGGTGAGCCGTTCGAGCTCGCCGGTGGAGAGGCGGAACGGGTCGCAGACGACGCCGCCCTTCGCGCCGCCGAAGGGGACGTTGACCACGGCGCACTTCCACGTCATCCACGCGGCCAGCGCGGTGACCTCCTCCAGGGTGACGTTCGTGTCGAAACGGATCCCGCCCTTGGCCGGACCGCGGGAGGTGTTGTAGTGCACCCGATAACCCTGGAAGACCTCGATCTCACCGTTGTCCATCATCACAGGGATGGACGTGATCACCTGCTTTTCCGGGTGCCGCAGGATCCGGTACAGGCCCGGGTCCAGGTCGAGCAGTTCCGCGGCGCGATCGAAACGCCGCATCATGGCTTCGAACGGGTTCTCTTCGTGGATCGGCGCATCCATCACCGGATGCGCGATCTGCTGTGCGGGCTCCATCGGCCTATGGCCTCCTGCCACGCCGGGAACGCCGCCATGGCGTCCCGGCACAATAGGTACGACATGGTGCCCCCGACGGGGGCGGTTCACACCCCCCACGCCACCCGCCCTCGTGCCGAGCACGGCGGGGCGCCCGGAGCGTCCGGATCGCCCGGCCGCGGCGGCCGGGCGGGGTTGGGGGGGGTAGCCACAACATCATGTAACGAGTGCGTCCAGGTGCTCGAACAGGCGTTCCGCGCCGGCCTCGACCCCGACTTCCTGTTCGAGATACCATAACTCAGTATCGTTCGCCAGCGGGCCCAGCTTGACCGCGTCCTTCTCCGTGGTCACCACCGGCTTGCCCGCTGCGGCCGCCTGGATCCGGGACCAGTCCTCGGGTCCGTAGTCATGGTGGTCCGGAAAGACCAGGACCTCCGAGACGTGCACCCCGGTCTCTGCCGCGTTCTCCACGAACAGATCCGGCCGCGCGATCCCGGCCACGGCAATGGCCTCCGCCGGCGCGGCATCGCCGTCGCCTGCCGTTCCCCACCGGACCCACCGCCCTGGTCGGATGTGCAGGTGCACGATCCTGTCGTGGCCCGCGAACCCGGCGAGCTCGCCGGCCACGCGCCGGGCGTCGTCGAAACCGGCGGTCTTGCGCGTGACCGCGACCACGTTGGCCCGGGCAAGGGCGGCCGGAGACTCGCGCCACGGTCCGCGAGGGAGCAGCCGCGGGACTCCGGTCCAGCTCTCCACCGCCACGAGGACGATGTCCAGATCGCGATGCAGCTTGCGATGCTGGAACCCGTCGTCGAGTACCAGGACCGTCGCCCCGGCCTCGATGGCCCGGGCCGCACCCGCGAACCGATCCCGGTTCGCCACGACCGGGAGCTCCCCGTACCACCGGCGGTGAAGCTCGGGCTCGTCCATCGCGTAGCCACCGTGAAGGACGCCGGGCGTGGCCCCGCGGCGGCGAAGCTCGCCGACCAACCACCGCACCACCGGCGTCTTCCCCGTCCCCCCGACCCCGATGTTCCCCACGCTCACGACCGGGACCCCCACCCGCCGTACGGCGAGCACCCTGCGGTCGTACAGCCACCCGCGAAACCGGACAGCGCCTCGGAACAGGAGTTCCGCAGGCGCCATGGTCCAGTCGAGCACGGCCCCCGGCCAGCCCGCCTCCCCCCGCCACCACCGCTCCACCCATCGCGCGGGTCCGACGTCCCTGGTAACGACGCCCCCATCACCGGTCCGCGGCGGCACGTGCATCCACCTCGGCTACGAGTCGGTTCAGCTCGCCTTCCACCACCCGGGCGAGCCGCTCGATCTCCGCTTCATCCGCCTCCCTCGGCACGAACGTCGGCTCACCGTACGCTACGTGGATCGTGGCGAAAGGCTTGGGCACGAGGAACCGGTCCCAGGATTCCGCCCACCAGGCGCGCCGCGTGCCCGCCGCGATCGGTAGTACCGGCATGCCTGTCAATTGCGCGGCGATCAGCGGGCCGGGCTTCATGGTCTGACGCGGCCCCCTCGGCCCGTCCGGTGTCACCGCAATGGAGCGGCCCGCCCGCCCGAGGCGCACGAGCTCGCGAAGCGCCGCCGTTCCCCCTCGGCTGCTCGATCCCCGGACCGGTACGTACCCCCACCGCTCGAGCACGCCCGTGATGTACTCGCCGTCGCCGGAGCGGCTGATCAGCGCCACGATCCCCTGCGCACGATGCAGGTACGCCAGCGGCAGCAACCGGCCGTGCCACAGCACGAAGATCACCGGCTGCCCCCGACCTCGGAGCGCTTCGAGCGGCTCGCTCCGCTGCACCTCGTACCGCGTGCTCGCCATGAGCGCGTCGAGGAGGACGCCGCCGACACGGCCGAGCACGCGTTTGCGCGTCGGCTTGACCTTCATCCCCTTCGATCGAGCAGCTCCGCGGCCAGCGCAACGACCCGATCCGCCGTGCTCGCTCCGCTCCCATCCGGGACCGTGAGCGAGGCTCGAACCTGGCCGAACGCCTCGACCATGGCCCGACGCTCCGGGCCATCGCTCAGGAGCGGCAGGAGCGCCGCCGCCAGGGCCGCCGGCTCCGCCTCGTCCTGCAGGAACTCCGGCGCCACCCGCCGCCCCGCCACCAGGTTCGCGAGACCGATGTGGTCCACCCTGACCAGCCGCTTCGCCAACCAGAACGTGACCGGGTGCGTGCGGTACGCGATCACGATGGGCACGCCGGCGAGCGCGGCCTGCAACGTCGTCGTCCCCGACTTCACGAGCGCCGCCCGGGCGTGCGCCAGGAGCTCCGCCGACCTCCGCACCACAGGGAACGGCGCGCCGGCGTACGCCGCGGCGTCCAGGCTCTCCGCGGCGGCGATCACCGGCTGCACCCCGGGGTGCCCCTCCATCGCCCACAGCGCCGCCTCCGTGAACACGGTCAGGTGGCGCTCCACCTCCTGCGCCCGGGACCCCGGGAACAGCGCCAGGATCGGCCGACGCGGATCGAGCCCGAGCTCCGCGCAGAACGCCTCCCGGGACCGGATCTCGGGGACTGCGTCCAGCAGCGGATGCCCCACGAACGTCACCCGGGCGCCGGCCTCCCGGAAGAGCGGCTCCTCGAACGGCAGGATCACGGCCAGGTGGTCCGCCGTCCGGGCGAGCTGGTGGATCCGGCTGCGATGCCACGCCCAGACCTGCGGCGCGATGTAGTAGAGCACCGGTGTCCCGAGCTCCCGCGCGGCCCGCGCCAATCGGAGGTTGAACCCCGGGTAGTCGATCGGAACGACCAGGTCCGCGCCGCGCTCCCGCAGCTCGCCCCGGATGCGCCGAAGAAGCCCCAAGAAGAACGGGATCCGCCCGACCACCTCGGCGAATCCCATGACAGCCAGCTCGTTCATGTCCGCGAGCAGCTCGACGCCCGCCTCCGCCATCTTCGGCCCACCGAGGCCGAACAACCGAACGTTCGGCCATCGGCGCCGAAGGGCCCGGGCGACGGCTGCCCCGTGGAGATCACCCGATGGTTCGCCCGCTGACAGCAGGATCGTGGGCGCTGCCCCCGTCATGTGTACTGGCTCAGATACCAGAGCGCCAGCAGAACGAGCACCAGCGCGGCAACCAGCTTCCCCAGCGACGGCGGGCGGACCGGCCCCCGGGGGCCCCGACTCCGGTCACGCCGGATGTTGACCTGCGACATGCTTCGCGATCCTCTCCATGATCTCCAGCGCGACGGCGAGCGCCTCGCGCCCGTCCCGCCCCGATACCGCAACCGGTCCGGCGCCCGAGGCCGCGGCCACGAAGCTCTCCAGTTCGCAGCGGAGGGGCTCCACGCCGTCGCTTTCGAGCGGGATCCGCTCCACGACATCCTGGAGCCCCGTCCCTGGCAGCGGAACCCCGGGCTCGAACCGGATCCCGTCCCGCAGGCGGAGGAACTCCCCCCGCCCCGCCGCCAGATCCAGGCTGATGTAACCGGACCGCTGGAAGAATCGGATCTTCCGCATCCGCTCGAGGGAGACCCGGCTCGCCGTCACGTTCGCCACGCAGCCCCCCTCGAACTCGATACGGGCGTTCGCAATGTCCGGGCTCGGCGTCAGCACCGGCACCCCGGCCGCCGCAATGGACGTCACCGGCCGCCGAACCAGGCTCAAGACCAGGTCCAGGTCGTGGATCATGAGATCCAGGACAACGGCCACATCCGTGCCGCGCGGCCCGAACGGCGCCAGTCGATGGCTCTCCACGAACAGCGGGCGCTCCAGGTACGGCTCGCACGCCCGCAACGCCCCGTTGAACCGCTCCACGTGCCCGATCTGCACCACCGCGCCCCGCCGTTCCGCCACCTCCAGGATCCGGTCGGCGGCTTCCAGCGTCGGCGCGATCGGCTTCTCGATCAGAACGTGGATCCCACGGTCGAGCGCCTCGCACGCCACTTCCTCGTGCGCCGTGGTCGGCACCGCCACCACCACCGCCTCCACCTCCCCCAGCAGCGCGCCCAGCTCCTGGAAGGGCCGGACGCCGAGCTGCTCGCTGACCTCCGCCAGCCGGGCGGCATTCGTGTCATGAATGCCCACCAGCTCCGCGCCCGGCAGGTCGCGCAGCAGACGGGCATGGTGGAAGCCCAGGCTGCCGACGCCGATCACACCGACTCTCAACCCGCGAGCCATCGTGACTCAGACAAGGATCCCGCGCTCGCTCGCCTGGACGAACTCGAGGAAATGGACGATCTCGGGGTACGGCGTCAGCTCGGCTTTCGCCCGCTCGATCGCCTGGCTCACGTTGTACGTCGACGCGAAGAAGAGCTTGTACGCCCGCTTCAGCTCCCGCCGCACTTCCTCCGGGAAGCCCCGACGCTGCAGCCCGACGGTGTTCAGCCCCGCCAGCTCGATGGGATTCCCCGCAGCCCGCACGTACGGCGGCACGTCCTTCTGCACCCGGGACGCACCGCCCACGAACGCATGGGCTCCGATCCGCACGAACTGATGGATCGCCGTGAGCCCGCCCACGCTCGCCCAGTCCTCGATCACCACGTGGCCGCCCATGTTCACCGCATTCGCGATAACCACGTGGTTCCCGATCACGCAGTCGTGCGCGACATGGCAGTACGCCATGAGGAGGCAGTCGCTCCCCACCTCCGTCCGGCCCCGGGCAGCCGTGCCCCGGTTCAGCGTCGCGAACTCCCGCACCACCGTCCGGGCGCCGATCACGAGCTGCGTCGACTCACCCCGGTACTTCAGGTCCTGCGGATCCGAGCCGAGCACCGCCCCCTTGTGGATCACGCAGCCCGGGCCGATCACCGTGTCCCGCTCGATCAGCACGTGCGGGCCGAGTCGGGTCCCGTCCCCGATCACCACGTTCGGCCCGATCACCGAGTACGGCCCGATCACCACGTCCGAGCCGATCTCCGCGCTCGGATCGATGATCGACGTCGGGTGGATCTCCGTGGCCGGCCACGCCTTCGCTTCGAGCATCGTTGCCCCCTTCACCGGTCCACGATCCTCGCCATCATTTCGGCCTCGGCCACCAGATGCCCGTCTACCGTCCCGACTCCCCGCATCCGGCAAACGTGCCGGCGCAGCTGGAGCATCTCCAGCTCGAACCGGATCTGATCGCCGGGCGTCACGGGCCGCCTCCACTTCACGTTGTCGAGAGACATGAAATAAACAACCTTGTCTTCCGGATTCTCTATGGAATCCATCAGCAGCAAGCCGCCCACCTGCGCCATCGCCTCGATGATCAGGACGCCCGGCATGATCGGGTGCCCGGGATAATGGCCCTGGAAGAACGGCTCGTTGATGGTCACGTTCTTGATCCCGACGATCCGCTTCCCCGCCTCGAACTCGACGATCCGATCCACCAGCAGCATCGGATACCGATGCGGCAGGTACTGCATGATCTTCTGGATGTCGACGATCGGCTGGGCCGCACCCCGTTCCGACGCCTGGATTTCCCGCGCCAGGGCCAGGTTGCCGGCGTGGCTCGGCCGGTCCGCGATCACGTGCCCCCGGACGCGCTTCCCCAGAAGCGCCAGATCGCCGACCACATCGCCGATCTTGTGGCGGACGAACTCATCCCGGAACCTCAGCTCGCCCGAAGCGACGCCTTCCTCGTCCAGGATCACGGCGTTCTCCAGCGTCGCGCCCAGCGCCAGGCCCCGGGCCCGGAGCTGCTCCGCCTCCGCCATGAACCCGAACGTCCGCGCCGGCGCGATCTCCTCCCGGAACCCGTCGGTCCCCAGGTCGAAGGACGCGAACTGGCGGCGCACCAGGGGATGATCGAATTCGATCGTCGCGCTGATCCGGTACGACCGCGCAGGGAGCGCGACGTACGAGGCGCCCCCCACGTCGCTCACCGAAATGGTCCGCCCGATCTCGAGCACCGCGGCCGGCGCATCCTGCGCCACCGGCCCCGCCGCGCTCAGGGCTTCGTAGAAAGGCAGGAAGCTGCCGTCGAGTATCGGAATCTCGGGGCCGTGGACATCGATGAACAGATTGTCCAACCCGAGCGCGGCAGCCGCCGCAAGGACATGCTCCACGGTATGGACCCGGGCCTCGCCCACGGCGAGCGTCGTACCACGCTCCGCCGAGACGACGTTCTCCAGTGTGGCCCGGATCTCCGGTTCGCCCTCCAGATCCACCCGCCGAAACCGGATCCCCGTGTTCGCGGGCGCCGGCCGGAACCGGATTCGCGTCGGTTCACCCGTGTGCAGGCCGATCCCTTCCAGCTCGGCCTCGCCACGGATCGATTGCTGGTTGGATACGGTCATTCGTCCGGGGTCTCTCGCCCGAAAAGCGCCCGCTCGAGGGCGCGTATGCGTTTGACGATCGAGGGGAGCTTGAAGAGCGCCGCCTGCGCCCGGAGCGCTTCGTTGTGGGGCCGCGCCGGATACCCGCTGTAGCGGGCATTCGCCGGCACGTCCCCGAAGACGCCCGCCTGCGCGGCAAGCACGGCGCCGTCCCCAATGTTCACATGGCCAGGGATTCCGACCTGGCCCGCCAGTGTCACCCGTTGGCCGATCGTGCTGCTGCCGGCGATCCCGACCTGGGCCACGATCACGGAGTGCGCCCCGACCCGGACGTTGTGGGCGATGTGGACCAGGTTGTCGATCTTGACGCCTTCGCCGATCTCGGTCACACCGATCGACCCGCGGTCGATGGTGGTATTCGCCCCGATCTCGACGTCGGGCCCGATCACGCAGCTCCCGACCTGCGGCACCTTCCGGTGCCGGCCATCCACCTGGACGTAGCCGAAGCCGTCCACGCCCAGCCGCGCACCGCTGTGGACGATGGTGCGCGCTCCAATGCTCGTGCCCGGGTACAGCGTCACGTGCGGGTGGAGCCTCACGTCCTCGGCCACGACGCAGTTGTCTCCGATGACCACGTGCGGCCCGATCCATGCACGGGCTCCGATCCGCACGTTCGCGCCGATGACCGCGTAGGGACCGATGGAGACGCCTTCCCCGAGAACCGCGCCCTCGCCGATGATCGCCGTCTCGTGTACGCCAGGCACCGGCGCCGGCTCGGGATACAGCCGCGAGAGGACCTCGGCGAGCGCCCGGTGGACATCCTTCACGACGATCCGGGGAAGCGCCAGCTCCTCCCGCGCCGCCAGCGCTTCCGTCACCAGGATCGCGCCGGCCCGGGCGCGCGGAACATACCGCAGGTACCGGGGGTTCGCAAGAAACGAGAGCTCGGTCGGCCCGGCACGGTCAAGGGGAGCGACCCCCGTGATTTCCGGGTCGCCCCCCCCTTCCAACCTGCCTCCCGTCAGCTCGGCGATTTCGGATGCACGCACCGCTTCGCTCTTTCCCTTGCTGGACGGGTTCGTGTTTCGCTAGCGCTGCTGCCGGTTCCCGGCCGTTGCCATCGCTTTCAGTCGGGTCAGGACCTGCTCGGTGAGATCGAGCGAAGGATCGGCGGCAACGATCCCCCCGGCGGCCGCGTCCAGGATCACGGCATAGCCGCCCTCCGCCCGGACCTCGTTGATCGCCTGGGAGATCCGGGCCATGATCGGTTCGAACAGCTCGGCCTGGCGGCGCCCCGCCTGATCCTCCAGCTCACCGGCGCGCTGCTGATACGCCCGCTGCTTCTGGCGGATCGCCTCCTCCTGCTGCTGCCGCGCCTCCGGCGAGAGCACCACCGCCCGCTGCTCGTAGTTCGTGATCATCGCCTTCAGCGAGTCCTCCAGCTGCTGGAGCTCGGACTGGAACTTCACCATGTCCTGCTCCATCGCCTGTCGCGCTTCCTGCGCGCCCGGCGCCTCCGTAATGAGCCGCCGGGTGTCCACAAACCCGATTTTCATGGCACCCTGGGCATGGACGGGGCCGGTCAGCGCGATCAGGCCGACAGCCGCAACCAGGAACGATCGTACTCTGCGCATCCGCTGCAACTCGCTGTCTGAGGTTAGAATCCTGGTCCGAGCTTGAAGTGCAGCTGCCAGCCCGGATCGGTTCGATCGAAGCCGTACGCGTAGTCGAGGCCCAACGGCCCGAACGGTGTCACGAGCGTCACGCCGATCCCCGCACCACGCAGGAGCTTCGTCGGGTTCATTTCACCCGGCGAGCGCCAGGTGTTGCCGGCATCGTAGAACAGGGACAGGGAAATGTTGTCGTTCAATCGCACGGCGTACTCCGCGCTCAGGCGCAGATACGCGTCCCCGAACCGGTCCTCGAGCGACCCGACGCCCCGCGGCCGGTAACCGAACGGGGTCACGGTCGTCTCGTCGTACCCGCGCAGCGGCTGCCCGAACTGAACGCCGCCCATCCAGAACCGCTCGAAGGGGAACCGGCTCGCGTCCCCGAACAGGGTCCCGGCTTCTGCGGTCAGACCGAGCGTGAAGCGGATCGGCCGCGTGCCCGGCTGCCGCCCGCCCACCTGGCCCACGGGTACGTACCAGCTCCCACCGACGATGTACTTTTGGAAATGCCCATCCCCGCCGAGCAGCCCGCCGCTCAGCCCGGCCTCCACGAACTGCCGTGTGCCCGACACCGGGAACATCGGATGGTCGAGCGTGTTCCTCGCGATCCCGAGCGTCACGGTGCTCTGCACGCCCGGCGGCAGGCTGAACAGGGATGACGTCTGCTCCTGGTCGAACTGCTCGTACGTCGTGCGGGAGAGCGAGTACCCCACGTTCAGCCGGGTGAACCGGTCCAGCGGCAGCGGGAACCCGAACCGGAGCCCCGCCCCTGTCCGCCGCCTCTGCCCCTCCGCGAACTGGAAGAACCGGTCCCGCGCGCTGAACACCGAAATCGAACCGCTCGTCCGGGTCCCGAAGATCGCCGGGTCGCTGTAGCTCGCCTCCAGGTTGTTCAGGTACCGCCCGAACTCCCAACGCAGATGGCCGGCCTTCGCCTGCCCGAACAGATTCGGCTGGTCGTAGCCCAGGAACCCGGACAGCCCCGTGCCGCCCCCCACCGCCGTGCCGAAGTTGATCGAACCGGTCTGCTTCTCCTTCACCTCGAACGTGATGTTCACGTCCCCGGTCTCGGTCGGCTCGATCTTCGGCATCGGCAGCGGCGTCTCGAAGAACCCGAGCGCCATGATGCTCTGGTAGCTCTGGATCAGGAGCTGCTCGTTGTAGACGTCTCCGGGCAGCAGGTAGATCCGCTCGCGGATCACGTCCTCGTGCGTGAACGTGTTCCCCTTGATCGTCACACGGTTCACGTACGCCGGGTCGCCTTCACGGATCTGCCACGAGGCCCGGACCAGCTTCTCGCCGTTCTCCCCCGTGATCCGCTCGACCACCGGCTCGACCTGCGCATAGAGGTAGCCGCTGTTCGTGTACAGGCGCCGGACTTCGTCCGTGGCTTCCAGGAACGCCCGCTGGTCGAACACCGGCGTGCCGCTCGTCGACCGCGTCCCGCCGCCCAGCCCGAACCCGCTCAGGATCCCCCCGCGGTCACGCTCGAAGTACTGCCGCAGGTCCGCAGCCGCAAATTGCTTGTTCCCTTCGACTTCGAAGTCGGCGAGCCGGTACTGGTCGCCCTCCCTCACCGTGATGATGAGGTGCGCCTTCCCGGTCTCCGGGTCCACGATCAACGAGTCGCCGACGACCGTGAAATCGATGTACCCGTTCTGGGCGTAGAATTCGGGCAGCTTCTCCCGCAGGTCCGCGCGCAGCTTCTCCTCGTCGAACTCGCCGCCACGGAACCAGAAGAAGCCTTCGGCCTTGGTGTCGATGACCTTGCGGAGGCGTTCGTCCGAGAAGACCGTGTTCCCCTCGAAGTCGATCCGGGCGATGGAAACGCGATGTCCCTCGGCCACGTCGAAACGGAGGCGGTATTCGCCGGGGCGATCCGGGATCTCTTCCACCCGGTGGCTCAGCTGGGCGACCCGAATGCCCTTCTCGCTGAGCATCTTGCGGATCATCGCCTCAGCCTCCACCGCACGGGCGGGCTGATACGGCGTTCGCGCCCGGAGACCTACGGTGTCCCGGACCACCGAGGGCCGTACGTTCTCCAGCCCTTCGAACACGATTTCGCTGATGAACGGCTGCTCGGCGAGCTCGAAGATGATCTGGACCGGAGCGCCCGGCTGGCCCTCCGGCTCCACGATCCGGACCTGGATGTCCCGGTAGTTGCCCGACGCCCACAAGCGCCGCTGCGCGCGCTGCACCGTCCGGATCGTGATGGTGTCTCCGGAGCGGATCCCGATCTCCGCCCGTACCACCGCCTCCGGCTGACGGACCAGCCCGCGTACGATGACGCTGTCAATGACGACGGGCGGCGGCGCGGCCTCGGCAGCGCCCGGATCCTGGGCCGCCGCCGGGGCCGCGGCCAGGAAGGTAGCCGCGACGGCGCCAATCACCGCCACCGCACGTCCGGCCCACATTGCACGACTTCCCGATCGGCGCATCGCGAACTGCGAGCCGGTCGCGCTCATCAAGCCGCTCCCGGCCCGCAGGTCCACTGGCAATGCCGACTTCATGTCTTCGTCGACGACAGTGCCCGGAACTCCAGCGCCTCGCCCTCGGGCGCGACGTCGACTTCGATCTCGTCGCCGGCCGTGAAATCGGCCATCAGGATCTTCTCCGACAGCGGATCCTCGAGGTACCGCTGGATCGCGCGCCGCAACGGCCGCGCCCCGAACGACTCGTCGTACCCGCGGTCGACCAGGAAGTTGACCGCCTCTTCCGTGAGCCGGATCTTGAGATCCTCCTCGGCGAGCCGCTCGTGCACGTCCTTCAGCATGATGTGCACGATCTGGCTGATCTGCTCGCGGCTCAGCGGGTGGAAGACGATGATGTCGTCGACCCGGTTCAGGAACTCCGGGTTGAACGCCCGCTCGATCTCCTCGCGCACCTTCTGCTGCATGAGCTCGAACGTGGCCGCCGACTCCCGCTGGTGGAACCCGAGCGTCCGTCCCTTCGTGATGTCGCGGGCGCCAAGGTTCGACGTCATGATGATGACCGTGTTCTTGAAGTCGATCACACGGCCGTAGTTGTCCGTCAGGTGACCCTCGTCGAGCACCTGCAGCAGGATGTTGAAGACGTCCGGGTGCGCCTTCTCGATCTCATCGAGCAGCACCACCGAATACGGCTTGCGCCGCACCGCCTTCGTGAGCGTGCCCGAGTCCTCGTAGCCGACGTAGCCCGGAGGCGCGCCGATCAGGCGAGACACCGAGAACTTCTCCATGTACTCGCTCATGTCGACCCGGATCAGCGCGTCCCGGTCGGCGAACAGGAACTCGGCGAGCGCGCGGGCCAGCTCCGTCTTCCCGACGCCCGTCGGCCCGCTGAAGATGAAGCTCCCGATCGGCCGGCGCGGGTCCTTCAGGCCGGCGCGGCTCCGCCGGATCGCACGGCTGATCGCCCGGATCGCCTCGTCCTGGCCCACCACCCGCTTGTGCAGCTCCTCCTCCATGCGGATGAGCCGCTCCGTCTCCGCCTCCTTCAGCCGCGTGACCGGAATGCCCGTCCACCGGCTCACGATGAAGGAGATGTCTTCCTCCGTGATCACCGGCCGATGCGTGCGGCGCTCGTGCTCCCACTCCTCCTGCTTGCGCCGGATCTCGGCCTGGAGCTCCCGCTCCTGGTCGCGCAGCTCCGCCGCACGCTCGAAGTCCTGATCCCGGATCGCCGCGTCCTTGGCCTTGTTCAGCTCCTCCAGCTTCTCCTTGAGCTGGGCCACCTCCGGCGGCGGAACCTGGGCCGCCAGCCGGGCCCGCGCCCCGGCCTCGTCGATCACGTCGATGGCCTTGTCCGGGAGGAACCGGTCCGTGATGTAGCGCTCGGACAGCCGGGCCGCGGCCTCCAGCGCCTCGTCCGGGATCACCACCTTGTGGTGCTCCTCGTAGTGCTTCCGGAGCCCCTTCAGGATCTCGACCGTCTCCTCGATCGTCGGCGGGTCCACGATCACCGTCTGGAACCGCCGCTCCAGGGCCCCATCCTTCTCGATGTACTTCCGGTACTCGTTCAGGGTGGACGCACCCACGCACTGCAGCTCACCCCGCGCCAGCGCCGGCTTGAGCATGTTCGACGCGTCGATCGCGCCCTCCGCCGCCCCCGCGCCCACCAGCGTGTGCAGCTCGTCGATGAACAGGATGATGTTCCTGTTCTGCGCGATCTCGTTCATGATCGCCTTGAGCCGCTCCTCGAACTGCCCCCGGTACTTCGTGCCCGCGATCACGGCCGCCATGTCCAGCGCCAGGACCCGGTGGTCCTTCAGACTGTCCGCGACCTCGCCCTTCGCAATGAGCTGCGCGAGCCCCTCCACGATCGCCGTCTTCCCGACGCCCGGCTCGCCGATCAGCACCGGGTTGTTCTTCTTCCGCCGGCAGAGCACCTCGATCACCCGCTCGATCTCCTTGGCCCGGCCAATGGTCGGGTCGAGCTGGCCCGCCCGGGCCAGCTCCGTCAGATCACGGCAGAAGTGATCCAGCGCCGGCGTCTTCGACTTCTTCTCGCCCTTCGGCGCCGCACCGCCGCTGCCGGTGCCCGACGGCTGCGGCGGGTTGATGTCGCTCCCCAGCAGCTTCAGCGTCTGCGCCCGCGCCTCCTCCAGCGTCACCCCGAGCGAGTTCAGGACCTGCGCCGCAATGCCCTTCTCCTCACGCAGCAGCCCCAGCAGCAGATGCTCGGTCCCCACGTAGGAGTGGTTCAGCTCCCGGGCCTCCGCCATGGCGTACTCGAGCACCTTCTTCGCCCGCGAAGTGTACGGCAGCTCGCCCAGGGCGATCGTCGCCTTCCCCTTGCGGACCGACTCCTCCACCCTCTCATGGATCTGCTCCAAATCCACGTTCAGATTCATGAGGACTGCGGCGGCAACTCCCTCGCCCTCGCGGATCAAGCCGAGAAGAATATGCTCCGTACCAACATAGTCGTGTTGGAGTCGGATCGCCTCTTCCCGCGCCATCGCCAGGACTTTCCTGACCCGGTCCGTAAAATTGTAATTCATGGAAGTCCTCGTCGCCCGAGACGTCCCAATGCTGATTCCAGTCGCTCGACCCGGCCTTGATCCACCCTACTCATCCCCTTCCGGGGCCACGTCGCCCTCCGTGGCCAGGATACGGCGAACGTACGAGGCACGATGCAAGTCGCTCTCCGCCTCCGACAAGGGGCGGCCCGCCGCCTGCTCGAGGTGAGCGGCCTGCGCGTAGATCATTATCTTGTTGAGCGTGTATACACTGAGCCCGGGTATGAGTTTCATACTGGCGCCCATTCGCAGTCCGCTCAACAGGTTCATGACCTCCTCGAAGGACAGCGACCGCGCGTAACGTAGCAACCCGTAAGCCCTCCAGATCTTGTCCTCGATCACCGCCGGCGCATCCCGCATAAGCACGCCTCGTGCCTGGAGCTCGTGCTGTATGACTTGCTGCACGATACGCTCCAGGTGTTCGATGAGGTCGTCCTCACTCTTGCCGAGCGTCGTTTGGTTCGAGATCTGGAAGAAATTTCCGACGACCTCCGAGCCCTCCCCGTAGAGCCCGCGGAACGTCAGCCCCACCTGGTTGATGCCCTGGAGCACCCTGCCGATCTCCTTGGTCAGCACCAGCCCCGGCAGGTGGATCAGCACGGAGGCCCGGAGCCCCGTCCCCACGTTCGTCGGGCAGGTGGTGAGATACCCGAAGTCGTGGTGGTAGGCATACGGCAGTTCGCTGCCGAGCTCCTCGTCCAGGCGGTCCACCGCCCGGTAGGCTTCGGCAAGGCGCAGACCAGAGAAGAGGCTCTGGAGGCGCAGGTGGTCCTCCTCGTTGACCATCACGCCGACGGACTCGTGGATGCCGAGGATCAGCCCGGCGCCGCGCGGCGGACCGTCCCGCCCATCGCCCGACAGCTCCCGGGAGATGAGGTGGCGCTCCAGGAGGATCTGGCGGGAGAGGGGGGTCAACGAGGCCATGTCCAGCCGCACCCCGGACTTCAGCATCGAGGACTTTTCCGTCGCCTGCTGGACCCGCTCGAAGATCTGCTCCCGCTCGCTGTCCTGCATGCGGGAGCCGAACCGGTGCCCCTGCAGGTTGCGGGCGAGGCGCACGCGGGTCGAGAGCACGATGTCCGCGTACGGACCGCTCGCGTCGAGCCACCCGAGGCCGAAATCCGGGAGCGTCAGGAAATCCAACATCAACGCGCCGCCTCCATGGACCGGATCTGATCCCTGATCTGAGCGGCTCGTTCGAAGTCCTCGCTGGCCACCGCCTTCTCGAGCTTGCGCCGTAGCCCCGCGAGGCGCTCCTGACGGCTCGCTTCGCTCGGATCCGGCGGTAGATACACCTTGCCCACGTGCTGCGTGCTCCCGTGCAGCCTCCGCAGCAACGTCTTGAGCTGGGACTCGAACGTCACGTAGCAGTGCGGGCACCCGAGGCGTCCCGACTGCTTGAACTCCTCGAGCCTCATCCCGCAGTAAGCGCACCCGCCCGCATCCACGCTCACTTCCGGGAGCATCCCCTTCCCCATCTGGGCAAGGAACTCGGTCAACGGCAGGTTCCCCACGTTGGCGGCCGGCTCGAGCCCCTTCGCGGCGGCACACGACTCACACAGATGAAACGTGCTCATCTGGTTGTTCTCGATCTGGGTCAGGTGGATGACCGCTTCGTTTTCGCCGCAGTGATCGCACAGCATAATCGTGCTACGCCGGATAGAAGCTCTGCAGCCGACCCTCCTTGACGAGGAGGACCCGATCGGCACGGTCGGCGAGTTCCCGATTGTGCGTCGCCACCACGATGGCCACGCCGTGATCGGTCCTCAGCCGGAAGAACAGGTCGTGCAGGTGCTCGCTGGTATGCGTGTCGAGGTTCCCGCTCGGCTCGTCCGCCAGGAGCAAGAGGGGCTGGTTCGCAAGCGCCCGCGCGACCGCTACGCGCTGCTGCTCGCCGCCGCTGAGCTGCCACGGTTTGTGGGCGGCTCGCGCGCCCAGGCCTACCTCTTCGAGCAACTCTTGGGCCCGCTTCGCGGACGACGCCCGGTCCCGGCCAGCGATCAGCATCGGCATCATGACGTTCTCCAGCGCCGTGAACTCGCGAAGCAGGTGATGGAACTGGAACACGAAGCCGATCTGCGTGTTCCGCAGCGCCGCGAGCTGGCGGTCGTTCAGACCGGACAGATCCTGCCCGCCGACGATCACCCGTCCGGCCGTCGGCCGGTCCAGCCCCCCGAGGATGTGGAGCAGGGTCGACTTCCCCGCCCCACTGGCCCCCACGATCGCCACGGCCTCGCCGGCCGCCACGCGGATCTCTACCCCGTCCAGTACCGTGAGTTCGCTGCCGTCCCCACCGATATACACCTTCCGGAGGTCGTACGCTTCCAGTACGACCTTCGGTCGTGCCGGCTCGGGCCGCTCCGCCACCGGTCCGCCGATCGCGTCACTCATGGCGGATCGCCTCGACCGGCATGAGCTGCGACGCCTGCCGCGCAGGGTAGATCGTCGCCGCGAACGCGATCAGCACGCTGACCGCCAGGATCAGGATCATGTCCAGCGGATCGAGCGCCACCGGCAGCGTGTCGATGAAGTAGACGTCGCCCGGCAGCGTAATGAACTCGTACCGGTCCAGCAGCCATACGAGCGTCAGGCCCCCGGCTGCGCCGAGCAGCGTCCCGATCACCCCGATCGCCAGCCCCTGGAGCATGAAGATCCGCAGCACCCGACCGTCCGTCATCCCCATCGACTTCAGGATCCCGATCTCCCGCGTCTTGTCCGTGACCACCATGATCAGCGTGCTGATGATGTTGAACGCCGCCACCAGCACGATCAGGAACAGGATCACGGTCATCGCTAGCTTCTCCAGCTTCAGCGCCGAGAAGAGCGACTGGTTCAACGTCATCCAGTCGCTCGTCCAGTACGGGTACCCGAGCATCGCGTCCACTTCCCTGCGCACCCGGGTCGCCTCCCAGGCGTTCGCGAGGTGGATCGCAATCCCGCCGACCTGGTCCTCGTTCAGGTCCAGGAGCTCCTGGACCGCCGCCATCTCGGCATACAGGTTCTGCGCGTCGTACTCGTACATCCCGGTCGAAAAGGTCCCGGTCACCTCGAACTTCACGATCTTCGGGACCAGGTCGCCGAGCGGACCGTACTTGATGTTCTCGAACGAGACGACGAGCAGCTCGTCGCCGGGGAAGACGTTGAGCTTCTCCGCGAGCCGCCGGCCGACCAGCACGCCCGGGAGCCCGCTCCGGGTCGGACCCAGCCCGAGCTCGCCACGCCGGATCTGGGCCTCGATGCTCGTGAGCGGCGCCTGCCCGGGCTCCAGGTCGATCCCGAACAGCGTGCCCGGCTGGGCGTAATCGCCCCCGGGGCTCACCGCGACGTGCGTCATGATGAACGGCGCGGCCGCCACCACGCCCTCGATCGGCGCGATCCGGTCGCGGACCGGCCGCCAGCCGGACATCCGCAGGCCGTCACCGTGCTCGAACACGTATACGTGCGGGTTCGAGCCCAGGATCTTCGCCTGCAGATCCCGCTGGAGCCCCGTCATGACCGCTACGACGGTGATGAGCGCCGTGACTCCCAGGAACACCCCGCCCACGGCGATCAGAGTGATCAGCGACAGGAAACGTCCTTTCCGCCGCGACGCGAGATAGCGCCGCGCGATGTACCACTCCAGCCGCTTCAATCGCCCTCCATCACTCCGGCCGCATGGTCGGGAAAAGGATCACATCGCGTATGGAAGGTTGGTCGGTCAAGAGCATCACCAGGCGGTCGACGCCGATCCCGACGCCGCCCGTCGGAGGCATGCCGTACTCCAGCGCCCGAATGTAATCCTCGTCGAGCGTCTGGGCTTCCTCGTCACCCTGCTCCCGCAGCCGGACCTGCGCCTCGAACCGCTGCCGCTGGTCGATCGGATCGTTCAGCTCGCTGAACGCGTTCGCGATCTCGCGTCCAGCCACCATCAGCTCGAATCTTTCGACGAGGTCCGGCGCGCCCCGCTTGGGCTTCGCAAGGGGGGAAAGCTCGAGCGGGAAGTCGATGATGAATACCGGCTGCTGGAGATGCGGTTCCACGAGCTCCTTGAAGAGCTCGTCCATGAGCTTCGGACGGCTCATGCTCTCCACGTCCTCGGCCCCGAACGACTTGACCGCGTCCCGCAGCGCCGCGTCATCCATCGCGTTGACGTCGATGTTCCCGTACTCCTTCAGGGCATCCAGGTACGGGAGCCGTGGATACGGCGGTTGGAAGTTCAGCGTGATGCCCTGGTACGTGATCTCGAGGGGCCCGCCGGTCACCGTCCGGACGAGGTGCACCATGAGGTCCTCCACGACGGTCATCATTCGCCGGTAGTCGGCGAACGCCTCGTAGAACTCCAGCATGGTGAACTCGGGGTTGTGCGTGCGGTCGATCCCCTCGTTCCGGAAGTCCTTGCCGATCTCGTACACCCGCTCGAGCCCCCCGACGATCAGCCGCTTGAGGTAGAGCTCATCGGCGATCCGCAGGTAGAGGGGCATGTCCAGCGCATTGTGGTGCGTAATGAACGGTCTTGCCGACGCCCCCCCGTACAACGGCTGCAGGATCGGCGTCTCCACCTCGAGGTAGCCCCGCGCATCGAGGAACTCCCGCATCGCCCGCACGATCCGGGTGCGCTTGATGAACACCTCGCGCACGTGCGGGTTGACCGCGAGATCCGCGTACCGCTGGCGATAGCGCTGCTCGATGTCGGCGAAGCCGCCGTGGACGATCCGCTCCCCGGTCTCGGGGTCCACCTCTTCCTTGCCCAGGGGGAGTGGCCGCAGCGACTTCGCCAGCAGCTCGTACGACGTCACGTGCACCGTGACCTCGCCCATGCGCGTCCGGAACAGATGTCCGGCCACCCCGATCCAGTCCCCGATGTCGAGCAGGTCCAGCCGGTCGTACGCCTTCTCGCCCAGGTCGTTGCGGCGGAAGTAGAGCTGGATTCGTCCGCTGGCATCCTGCAGATCGGCGAAGGTCACCTTGCCGTGCGTGCGGAACGACACGAGCCGGCCGCCGAGCCGCACGTCCTGGCCCTTCCCATCGACCAGCTCGCCCGCGGCTTCGGCGGCCTCGAACGCCGCACGCGCCTCGGCGGCATGCGCCGTCACGTCGTATTCGTACGCAAACGGCTCGATCCCGAGCCGCCGCAGTTCTTCCAGCTTCTGGTGGCGCGTCCGGATGACCTGACTGCCCCTGCCCGACATCACCCCTCCTCAAGCGACTCGCGCCGCTTGCTCCTTCAGATACGCCTCGATGAACGGATCCAGGTCGCCGTCCATGACCGCGTGTACGTCACCCACCTTCAACTCGGTCCGGTGGTCCGTGACCATCGTGTACGGCTGGAAGACGTACGACCGGATCTGGTTCCCCCACGCGATTTCTGTCTTCTCCGCCTCGAGCTTCTGCCGCTCCGCCTCACGCCGCTCCAGCTCGCGCTGGTACAGGGCGGCGCGCAGCATCTTCATCGCCGTTGCGCGGTTCTGGTGCTGGCTCCGCTCGTTCTGGCACGTGACCACGATCCCGGTCGGAATGTGCGTGATCCGGACCGCGGAGCTCGTCTTGTTCACGTGCTGGCCGCCGGCGCCCGAAGCGCGGAACACGTCGACGCGGAGATCCTTCTCGTCGATCTCGATCTCGATGTTGTCGTCGACGACCGGGTACACGAACACGCTCGCGAACGAGGTGTGCCGCCGGGCCTGCGCATCGAACGGCGAGATCCGCACGAGCCGGTGCACACCCTTCTCCGCCTTCAGGTAGCCGTATGAGTAGGGGCCACGCACTTCGAGCGTCGCGCTCTTGATCCCGGCCTCTTCGCCCGGCTGGTGGTCCAGCAGCTCGACCTCGAACCCGTGGTCCTGCGCCCAGCGCGTGTACATCCTGAGGAGCATCTCCGCCCAGTCCTGGGCCTCCGTGCCCCCGGCGCCGGGCGTGATGGTCACCAGCGCGTCCCGCACGTCATCCGGGTCGCGCAGCATGTTCCGGAGTTCGAGACGCTCCAGCTCGGCGTCCAGGGACTCCGCCTCCTTCGCCCACTCCGCTTCGAGCTCCGGGTCGGACTCCGCGACCAGCAGCTCGGCGAGCTCCTCCAGTTCGACCGCCTTCCGGTCGAGCTTCTCCCAGGGCTCGATCCAGCTGCGCAGTTCCTTGACCTCGTCGATGACGGTCTTCGTGGCCTGGGCGTCGTCCCAGAACCCGGGCTCCGCCATCCTGGCTTCGAGGACCGCTAGGCGTTCGCGCTTGCGATCGACGTCAAAGATAACCTCCGAGCGCATCGATGCGCTCACGCAGCGCGTCCACCCGCGCCCGCATTTCCGTGGCCGCCATTCTGCTCACCTCCACCAGTTAACGACAGAGGCCGTCCCGGAAGGACGGCCTCGAAGGCATCTCCACATATCAAATTTAGCGCAACATACGCCACCGGGCAACCGCGTTCCGGCTCGTCGCATGCCCCCGATTCCGCTGGGAACGACCGCGTTCGACCCACGCATCCACGCGCGCACCGGCGGCCTCAGAACACCCGCTTGCCCTCGGCGAGGATCGCATTCAGCGCGTCCCGGAAGTACGGCGTCGACTTCGCGATCTCCTCCCCCACCTGCGCCACGTACTCCTCCCAGCTCTTGAGGATCTCCTCGCGCAACTCCGTACGCAGCGTGCCGTGCTGCAGCGCACGATCCCGCCGCTCGCGGTTGTACACCACGATGTCCGACACGAGCGCGCGCGCGATCCGCCTCGCCCGGGTGTGGGGGTCCGAGCGTACGAATCCCGGAGGGCCGGCGGGCGCGGCCGCACGGGCGGCGATCGGCCGCTCGGCCGGCCCCCGCGGAGCTTCCCTGGGAACGGCTGGAGGCTGCGGTCCCGGGCTCGGGGGCTGCGTCACCACGCCGGAGGGCGCGGCCGGCGGAGCGGGTGTCCGGGCGCCCCCTGCGCCGCCGACCACGGTCGGCCCGGGCACGTCCGGCGCCGCGGGCGCCATTCCCGGAGTGTGCGCCCAGCCACGCTCCTGACCGGTCCCGGGCGCCGAGTCCGCAACGCGCGGCTCCGGAGCACCGGTCCCGACGATGGGCTCCGCCGGCTCCACGCGCGCCCCCGCCATCGGCTGCGCAGTCGGCCGGGCGGCCTGCGCCGAGGCGAGGACCGCAGCGGCCGGGCGTTCTTCCGGCCGACGGACCTCGAACGTGCTCCGGCACGTGGAGCACCGCGCCCGCACGCCGCCCTCCGGCACCCGGGCCGGGTCGACCCGGTACAGCGTCTCACAGGATGGGCACCGGACGTTCATTCGCCGACCTGATCCTGTTGTTCGTCCTTCGATCCGCTACCCGCGGGCACGGGCGGCAAGTCCCGCCGCCGGTCCACCGCGTAAACCGAACCCGGCAGGCTCTTCGCGTACGTCTTCATCTCCGTCGCGTGCTCGCTCACCCGCGCCGTGTGCGTGTAGCGCCGGTACTGGTTCGTGACGACCCCGATCGACAGCGTCATGATCGGGATCTTCAACAGGTTCCCGCGCCTGTCCTTCCCCAGGAAATACCCCGCGCGCCGGTCCGCTTCGCTGTACTGGTACGGGATCAGCTCGTCGAAGACCTCGATGACCTCTTCGCAGCAACGCCGCATGTCTTCAAGCGGCACGTTGAAGATGAAGTCGTCGCCGCCAATGTGCCCGATGAAGCCGCTCGGCGATATGCCCTTGACCACATCCCGCAGGATGTGCGAGAGCAGCAGGATGACGCGGTCACCCTCCGTGTAGCCGTAGCGGTCGTTGTATTCCTTGAAGTGATCGAGGTCGGCGTAGCACACCGCGAAGAGGTCGCCGGACCGAACCCGCTCCGCGATGTCCCGTTCGATCTGGACCGTACCCGGAAGCCGGGTGGTCGGGTGCACACTGACGTCCCGGTCCGCCCGGCGGAGCACCGTCTTCAGCCGGAGCAGGCGTTCCCGGTCGTCCATGCCGGGCGTGAGCACCTCATCCGCGCCCGCATCCAGCCCCGCCAGCGCCATCTCGTGCGCCGAGTCCCGCTCCATGAGTAGGATCACCGGCACGATCGCGCAGAACGTATCGCGCTTCAGAGTCCGGCAAAGCTCCAGGCACCGGCCGGCCGGGTCGCTGTCGACCATGATGCACGCCGGGAAGCTGCGGTTGACCCGCGCCACCACCTCTTCCGGACTCGCGATCTGCACAATGCGGAAGTCCTGATCTCGTGCGAACGCGCGCACGATATCAGGGATCTCCCGCGCAAGGGGCGAATGGTAGATCAGGTACGGTTGAAAATGCATGGCTTCGGGGAAGGAGGCGCTGGTCCACCGATCTCGAAGTTATCGCCGTCAGCAGCTCAAGTCAAACCACTCACCGCACTTGCGGGCTGCCCGGAGCGCGCCGCGGAGCGCGGTCACGGTGATCCGTCCACGAGGACGAAATCGATGGCACGCTCCAGCCGGTCCACCCGGGCCACCTGGACCTTCACGCGTCCGCCCAGTTGGAACCGGCGACGCCGGTGCTCCCCCACCAGGGCGAACTGTTCCTCCAGGTACACATAGTAGTCGTCGTCCAGCGAGCTGACGTGGACGAGGCCTTCGACGAAGAAATCGTCCAGGAGGACGAAGAACCCGAACGGGACCACGCCGCTGATCGTGCCCTCGAAGACCGCCCCGAGGTGGCGCTCCATGAACTCCACCTTCTTCAGGGCGACGCTGTCCCGTTCCGCCTCCACGGCGACCCGTTCCCGTTCGCTGCTCAGGCGAGCCACCGCGGGCAGCGCTTCATCGTTCAGCTCCTCCGGAATCCGCTCTCCGTCAATGAACGCGCGCTTGACCAGGCGATGGACGACGAGGTCGGGGTACCGCCGGATCGGCGACGTGAAGTGCGTGTAATGGGTGGCGGCCAGGCCGAAGTGACCGAGGTTCTCGTGACTGTAGCGGGCCTGCTTCATGGACCGCAGCACGACGGTCGAGATCAGGCCCTCCTCCGGGCGTCCCCGGACCTGCTTGAGCAACCGCTGGAGATCCTTCGGCCGGATCTCCGTGCGTCCGCCGACCCGGTAGCCGAAGGAAGAGACGAACTCGCGGAGCTGCTCCATCCGGTCGAGGTCGGGGCGTTCGTGGATCCGGAACAGGAACGGGATCTTTGCGCGGACGGCGGTCCGGGCGATGGTCTCGTTCGCCAGGAGCATGAAGTCCTCGATGAGCCGGTGGCTCTCCAACCGCAGCACCCGCTGGATGTCCGTCGGCTCTCCACGCGTGTTCAGAATGACGCGCGCCTCCGGGAGGTCGAAGTCCAGACTCCCCCGCTTCTCACGTTTCCGACGGAGCGCACGGCTCAGTTCCAGGAGCCGGCGCAACGACTCGTCCGTCTCCGGGTCGATCGAGGCGTCGTTGTCGAGGACCGCCTGGGCTTCGTCGTAGGAGAGCCGATGGCGGCTCCGGATCACGCTCCGCACCACCTCGCTGTCCCGCACCTCGCCTTCGTCGTCGACGGTGATGAATACGGAGACCGCCAGCCGATCCTGGTCCGGTTTGAGGGAGCAGAGCTCGTTCGACAGGGCCTCCGGCAGCATGGGGATGACCCGGTCGACGAGGTAGATGCTGGTCCCGCGGCGCATCGCCTCGACGTCGAGCGCGCTGCCATCGGGGACGTACGCGCTGACGTCCGCGATGTGGACCCCCACCTTCCAGAGACCATCCCCCGCCGGCTCGACGGAGAGGGCGTCATCGTGGTCCCGCGCATCCGCGGGATCGATCGTGAAGATGAGCCGATCCCGCAGATCGCGTCGGCCGGCGAAGTCCTCGGCAGTGATCCCCCGGTCGCGGACCGCCTCTGCCTCGGCGATCACCTCGGGCGGGAAGTCCAGCGGGAGTCCGTGCCCGTAGATGACCGCCAGAACGTCCACCCCGGCCGCACTTGCCGGCCCGAGCACCCGATGCACCTCCCCGGCCGGGCCCCGGTACTCATCCCCCCAGTTCGTGACCCGCACCACGACGACGTCGCCTTCCGATGCGCCGCCGTCCAGCCCCGGCGGGATGAATACGTCCCGCGTCAGTTTGCGCTCATCGGGCACGACGAACCCGAAGTTCCGGGCGGGGTGATACGAGCCGACGATGAATTCCCGGGCCCGCTCGAGGACCTTGATGATCCGCCCTTCCCTCCGTTGCGCCCGCCGCCGCCGCTCGACCCGGGCCACGACCCGGTCTCCATCCACGGCCGAGCCCAGCCCCTCCGGGCTGATGTACAGGTCCGGCCCGCCGTCCTCCGGAACCACGAACCCGGCCCCGCTCTTGATCGTCTGGAGCCGGCCCACCACCAGACTGATCTTCTCCGGCACGGCGTACCGCTGCCGCTGCACCCGGTACACCGTGCCCTGATCCTCCAGGCGCGCCAGCAGGGCGCGGAAGTCCGCATAATCGGCGGTCGACACGCCCAGTCCTCGGGCGAGCTCCTTGGCCTTCAGCGGCCGCCCGGCCTCCGTTCGGAGATACTCGACGATGCGCTCGGGACTAACGGGCACTTTCACCTCTGCGGCAACGGCACGCGGACCGAGGCAGTCCAGCGGAGCGTACCACCCTGTGGATCGAGACCACTTTCGATTTCGACGGGAGCCAGACCCTCGCGCGCGGACCGTAGCCGGGCCGTCACGAAGGCGTCAACGGCACTCACGAGGTGGTTTGCAAGGATCAGACCGAGCGCCATGGTCGCGGACCGGAAGGCCTCGTCGCTCTGGCGGATGAGGTCGGCGAAGGCCTGCTGCTCCAGCCTGTGCTCCCCCCACGACCACGCATACTCCTGCGGTGTTGCCCGCTCCATATAGTATTGCAGGGCAAGCTGATACTCCGGAGAGTCCGGGTCCGGCGGGCCGCTTCCGGCGGGCAGGAACATGTCTCGCGCCAGCTTCCAGATCATCCCGTTGTACGTGTTGGGATTCTGCTCGGGCTGCACGCCGGGCTCCCATGGGTCCGCATCGAATGCGCCGCTCGCGGAATATTTGCTCATGGCCTCGTAGTACTCGAACGGGCCATCCGGCCTCGGGCCCGGGCTGATCCGGCGCGGCACCTGCCGCGCGAGCTCCCGGTACCGTCGAGCGAGTTGCCGGCCCGTCTGGTGCCGGCTCCTGTACTGGAGCCACGCCCAGGATTCTACGGCGAGGTAGGGCACCCAGCGCCCCTGGCCGAGCAACCATTGCCCGCCCCCCGGGACGAGCGCGGAAACGAAAAACGCCCGGCCGGCAGAGCCCACGGCGGGGTCCAGATGGGGCGAAGCCTCCGCGAACCGGTCGCTCGCCTCGGGCCCTTGTCCTTCAGCCGGTCCGGCGGCGAGGAGGGCGAGCCCGACCAGGAGCCCGAAGCATCCAGCGATCCTCCGAACGACCATGATCAGAACCGGATGCCGAAGGTCATCTCGAACAGCTCGAGATCCGGGTCACCGGACATCCCGGCGAACGGTTTCGCGACGGATACATGGAACCGCTGGTACCTCACTCCCAGCCCGATCGCGGTCCAGCCCTCCAGCGCCTGGCCGTGGACATACCCTGCCCGGAGGAACAGCGCGTCGTCGAACGCGAGCTCGACCCCGATCGAGGGGACCCTCCTGGCCGAATGCCGGAGGCTCTGTACGATCTCGGCCGATACCCAGAGATCGGCAATGCTGTCCAGCGCCGAATGGCTCAGCGCGTTGTAGGCCAGCCCCAGGCGCAGGCGGGACGGGAGCACGTCCGCCTGCTCGAAGTTGACGACCTGCAGGGGGAAGCCGACGCTCAGGACGGATGCGCCGACCTGGAGAGCCGGGAGCCAGCGCGGACTGAAGTGCGCGCCCACATCCACCGCGTGTGTCGTGCCGCTCGTCGATTCCCCCCCGCACGAGCCGCGGCACGTGTTGGCGAAGTGGTAGAGCTTGTAGTTGAAGCCCGCGGAGAGGCCGTACCCCACGTGCGTGGCGAACGACGCAACGAGGACGTGGTCACGGATGAGCAGGGTGCCCACCGGGCGCCCATTCATGTCCGTGGCCTGGATCTCACCGCCGTCCAGTATGTGGTAGGTGAGCCCGATCGTGCCGATGGCCTCCCGCGAGAACAGCACCGAAAACGTACTGCCCTCGCCCGCGATTCCCGACGAGCGGTGGATCATGAACTGGTCGCCCCGGATCCCGACCAGCCCGGCGGGATTCACGAACACCGCCTCCTCCGCCCCTGCCCTGGCCGCGAGCGTCTGCCCTACCGCAACGGTACGGGCTCCCACTGGGAGCAGGAGCGGCAGGCAGCACTCGTTCGCGGGCACCGCATCGGAGCCCTGAGCGTGGACAGCCGCAGGAGCCACGCACAGCCCCGCCACGAACGCGACCCCCGCGACGAGCCACGTCCCGCGACGGAACCGAGCGCCGCCGGATGCGCCCTTGCACCCGGAGTCAGAGCGGCTTCGCCTCATCCAGCAGCATGATGGGGATGTCGTCCCGGACCTCGAAGCGCAGTCGGCAGGCGTGGCAGATCAGCTCGTTCGCGTCCGGCCGGTACTCCAGCTCACCCTTGCATTGCGGGCAAACGAGTATGTCCAGCAGTTCCTTGTCCAGCATGAGGCTCGCTCCATCCTCGAGCGTTCGTCGGCCGGCCTGGGCCGGGCCAGGCAACGGGCACTCCCCCGTCATGCGGGGCTGCACGGCCAGACGCGAATCCACCGCGTGCCGCCGACCGGCGCGGCTCAGTGTGGACCGCGTCCCCCCGGGGACCGCCTACAGCTCCCCCGGCACCGGGAACCCCAGGTGTTTCAATGCCGACCGCTTACGGCGCCACCCGGGCATCGTCTTGACCCACAGGTCCAGGTAGACGGGCGCCTGGATGAACGCTTCCACCTTCTCCCGCGCCCGCCGCCCGAGCTCCCGGATCGCACTGCCCTGTCGTCCGATCAGGATCGCCTTCTGGCTCTCCCTCTCGACGAATACCGTCGCCCGAATGTAGACGGGCGTCGCCGCCTCCCGGTATTCCTCGATCGCCACGAAGCTGCTGTACGGGATCTCTTCATGGTACTGCTCGAAGATCGTCTCCCGGATCAGCTCCGCCACGAAGAACCGCACCGGTTGCGTGGCGATCTCGTCCGCCGGATACAGGAAGGGGGACTCGGGGAGCGCGGCGATCAGGGCATCCCTGAGCTCCAGCACCCCTTCCCCGGTCAGGGCCGAGATCCGCGCCGGGCGAACGCCCAGCTTCGTTTCGCTCCAGTCCGCCAGGCGCTGCACGCCCTCCGCCGACGCCACATCGATCTTGTTGATCGCGACGAAGAGTCCGTGACGACGCGCCTCCAGCGCATCGAGGGCCGGGCCTTCCGGAACCAGGTCCTCCGGCCTCGACCCATCCAGGAGCAGGAGCACCAGGTCCGCATCCTCGATCGCCGTGAGCGCCGCTTGCAGCATGGCCTCCTGGAGCAGGTACCGCGGCTCGAGGATCCCCGGCGTGTCCACGAACACGATCTGCGCGTCATCCGTGGTCAGGATCCCCATGACGCGCTCACGCGTCGTCTGCGCCCGCGGCGTCACGATACTCAGGCGCTCGCCGACCATGGCGTTCAGCAAGCTCGACTTCCCCACGTTCGGGCGACCCACCAGGGCCACGTATCCGGCGCGCATCCGAACCGCGTTCAGCTCCTTCGATTCCCCTACCATGTCGCAATGTAGACGCGCGTCTGGAGAACGCGCAAGCAACGTAGCCGCCACACCTTCGATCGGCGTCAGGAACCTTCTTCCATAGATGCACGAGCGCCCCTGGAGCGGTGTTGCTCCTGGGGCGCTGTGGAGTGTTT
>CALCID010000031.1 GCA_937907535.1 uncultured bacterium
CGGTCGGCTGGAGGCCCTCGCCGCCCGGCTCCGCGCGGCCGGTACGGCCCCCGCGGAAGAGCTCATCCGAACCATGGAGGCCATGACCATGTTCGAGAAGTACTACACGCCCGAGCAGCTGGAGCAGCTCGAGGCCAGGCGCCGGGAGCTCGGCGAAGAGCGGATCCGGGAGGTCGAGGCGGAATGGCCGCGGCTGATGGCGGAGGTCCGCGCCGAGATGGAAAAGGGCACGGACCCGGCGGACGAGCGCGTCCAGCGACTCGCGGCCCGGTGGCGGGCCCTGGTCCGGGAGTTCACCGGCGGCGACCCGGGGATCGAGCGGTCGCTGAATCGCATGTATGAGCAGGAGACGAACGTGGCCGGGGTGGACGTTGGCGCCATGCGCGAGCTGATGGAATACATCGCCAAAGCCATGGCCGTCGGCCGCTCGGCCGGGAACGAGGCCGAGTAGGAAACACGCTCCAGTCTACAGGGCGCGGCGCCGGCCGGGGCGTGGCCGCGAGGCGCACGGCCACAGCCTCCCACGGGGACACGGCGCCGCGCTCGGATCAGGCCGCTGAACGGTCCGCACGACCGCCTTCTGAGCCCGCCAGCGGCCCGCGCCGCAGCCATTACCGCGCCGCCGGCGGCCATAGCCGGGTCCACGCTCCGCCGGCTCGACACCATTGCTCCGGCGGTTTCGAGATTACGCTGTCAGTCGACTCCTCACCGCCGTCATGGATCAGGAGGGAGGCGAGTGATGCCGCACGCAGGGACCTGCCGGATCGTTGTCATCGCTCTTACGCTGGGCGCGTGCGCCGCTGATGCCCCGAACCGCACTGGCGAAGGGGCTTCCCTCGACGGCGCAGCGGGCTGGCCCGCCTGCGGGCACCAGTGCGGAGCGCCGCCATGCACGACCTGCTGACCGATCCACGCCATCCCCCGAAACCCCGCCCCCCGCTCCCCCGTACGGTCCCCCGTCGGCCTACCGAATCCACCTGCCCGGAGGCGATGCATGGATACATTCGGGCAATCCCTTCGTCAGGCCGTGCGGCGGCTGGTGCGTGCGCCGGCCTTCGCGGTCACGGCGGCGCTCACGCTCGGTATCGGAATCGGCGCGAACACGGCGATCTTCAGCGTGGTGAACGGCGTGCTGCTGAAACCGCTCCCCTTCGCCGACCCGGACGCGCTCGTGGCCCTGTGGCATACGGCGCCGGGACTGGGGATCGATCTCGTGGAGCAGTCGCCGGCCACGTACCTCACGTACCGTGCGGAGACGCGCACCCTGGAAGATGTGGCGCTGTGGATCAACACCACCGTCTCGGTGACCGGTCTGGACCGCCCCGAGGAGGTGCCGACCCTCATGGTCAGCGATGGCTTCCTGCCCATCCTGCGGGTCGAGCCGATCCTGGGCCGTCGGTTCACCCCGGAGGATGACAGCCCGGGCGCTCCGCTGACGGTCATTCTGTCCTATGGCTACTGGCAGCGCGCCTTCGGCGGCGATCCCGGCGTGATCGGCCGTACGCTCACGGTGGGTGGGATGCCCGCGGAGATCATCGGCGTGCTGCCGCAGGATTTCCGCTTCCTGCGCTACGATGCCGCGATCTACTTCCCTACCCGCTTCGACCCTGCCCAGGTTTCCATGGGCAACTTCTCCTTCCGGGCCATCGGCCGGCTGCGCCCGGGCGTCACGCTGGAGCAGGTCACGACGGAGCTGGACCGTCTGATCCCGGTCGCGGTGGAGCGGTTCCCCGGCCCGCTGACCCAGTCCATGCTGGATCATGCGCGCTTCGCGGCGGTGACCCGGCCGCTCAAGGAGGACGTCGTCGGGGACGTCCGGCCGCTCCTCTGGGTGCTCCTCGGGAGCGTCGGCATGATCCTGCTCCTCGCCTGCGCGAACGTGGCGAACCTGTTCCTGGTCCGGGCGGAGGGGCGGGTGCGGGAGGTGGCGGTGCGGACTGCCCTCGGCGCGAGACAGGGCCACGTGGCGCTCCAGTTCCTGACGGAGAGCGTTCTCCTCGGCCTGGCCGGCGGGGTGCTCGGCCTCGGCATCGCCTGGGGCGGGTTGAAGCTCCTCCTCGCCATGGCGCCGGCGCTCCCACGCCTCGAGGAGATCGCCATAACTCCGGAGGTGCTGGCCTTCACCGCGGCCGTCAGCGTCTTCGCCGGCCTCCTCTTCGGCGCGTTCCCGGTCTTCCGGCACGCTCGCCCGTCACTGGTCACCGCGCTGAAAGAGGGCGGCCGCGGTTCGAGCATGGGGCGGGAACGGCACCGCGCGCGGAACGGGCTCGTCGTCGCACAGATCGCCATTGCCCTCGTCCTGCTGATCGGATCCGGCCTCATGATCCGGAGCTTCCAGGCGCTGCGCCGGGTCGACCCGGGCGTCACCCGCCCGCACGAGGTGCTCACCTTCCGGATCGCGATCCCGAGCACGGTGATCGAGGATCCGGAGCAGCTCCTGGTCGTGTACGAGCAGATCTATCGGAACCTGGAGTCCATCCCGGGGGTGGTCTCGGTCGGCGCCTCGTCCGGCATCACCATGGGCGGCCACAACTGGAACGATCCCATCTACATCCAGGACGCGCCGGTCGACCCGGGTGAGCTGCCTCCGATCCGGCGGCTCAAGTGGGTGTTCCCCGGCTACTTCGAGACCATGGGCCAGCGCCTGATCGTCGGCCGGTCGATCGAATGGGCCGACGTTCACGGCCGGGCGCCGGTCGCCGTGGTGACTGAGGACCTCGCGCGGGAGGTCTGGGGCGACCCGGCGCAAGCCATCGGTAAGCGCATCTCCTCCGGGCCTATCGAGGCGCCGCGCTGGCACGAGGTCGTCGGGGTGGTGGCGTCCGTGCCCGACAATGGGGTGGACCAACCCACGGTGCCCACGGTGCACTGGCCGGCCGCGAAACCGGGCTATTGGGAGAACGAGCTCTTCGTCCCGCGTATGATCTTCTTCACGATCCGGTCCGCGCGCCAGTCCATGGCGTCGCTCCTCCCGGAGATCCAGCAGGCGGTCTGGTCCGTGCGTCCGGACATCCCGCTGGCGGACGTCCGGACCCTGGACGAGGTTCTCGAGCGGTCGCTGGCCCGCACGTCGTTCACCCTGGTCATGCTCGCCATTGCCGCGGCCGTCGCGCTGCTCCTCAGCGCCATCGGGGTCTACGGCGTGATCTCGTACGCCGTGACCCAGCGACGGCGCGAGATCGGCGTACGCATGGCGCTCGGCGCGCAGAGCTCGGATGTCGGACGCATGGTGATCGGCCAGGCCATGCTCCTGGCCGCGGGGGGTGTCGGGCTCGGCCTCGCCGCGTCGCTCGGGCTGACCCGGCTCATGTCCTCGCTGCTCTTCGGCGTCCGGCCGGTCGATCCGGTCACCTACGCCGTGGTCGCGACGCTGCTCGCCGCCATTGCAGCTGCAGCGAGCTGGATGCCCGCGCGGCGGGCGGCAGCCGTGGACCCGGCGTGGACGCTGCGCGACGAGTAGCGCCTGGCAGGCCACGCGCCCGGCCGCCCCGCCGGGGCGCTGGCCTCCCAACGGGCGCCAGCGCGTCGGCCCGGACATCGACCCATGGGGCACAGCCCGGAGCGGCTGTCACTCCCTGGAGCGACATCCGGGCCGATCGCCCGCCGCTCCCCTACACCGCACTGGGGGATGAGAAGGGCTCCACGGGCGAGGTCCGCGGGCTGCGTGCCGCCAGGTGAGGAAGAGGACTGCAGAGGGAGGCTTTGCCGGCGGCCCGCCACGGCCGACCAGCCGGGTCGGCCCGTATGGAACTCGGGGCTTACCGGCAACCGCCGGTGGGCGAGCCCGCGGGCCGATCCTGCGCTCGGGGACGCGCCCGCTGGGCGCTATCGCCTCGTGGCTGCGAGGTCAGGGCCGGAACGCCTCGTTCGTCGTCGAGTGGGAGGCGCCGGCCACCAATCCGCCGGCGATGACGTAGATCCAGTCCCCGACCGCAGCGGCCGCGATCCCGTGCCGCCCTGTGGGCATGTCCGCCATTTGCAGCCACGTGCTCGTGCTCGGATCGAACTCCTCCGTGGCCTTGAACGTGGACCCGCCGAGCAGCTCTCCGCCGAACACATACAGCTTCCCACGGAGAGCCGCGGCGGCGATCCCGCCCCGGGGCGTCGGCATGGCCGGCAGCGTGGCCCAGGAGTCGGTTTCGGGTGAGTAGACCTCGAGTGTTGCGAAGTTGAAGTTGACCCGGCGGCCGCCGACCACGTAGATCCGCCCGTCGATCACGGCGGACGCGAGGTGCTCCCGCGCCGTCGGCATCGGGGCCCGCACCTCCCATCGGTCCGTCGCCGGATCGTACACCTCCACCGTCGCATCCACGTCGGTCACATCGATCGTGACCCCGCCGATCACGTAGAGCTTCCCGTCCACCACCGCGCTCGTGTGCGCCGCGCGCGGCCGCCGCATCGGCGTGGCCTCCTCCCATTCGCCCGTCTCCGGGTCGTACCGGAACACCCGGTCCGAGGGCGTCCAGGGCCAACCTCCGGCCGGATACCCGCCGGTCAGGTAGAGCTTCCCGTCCAGCGCCGCGAGCCCGGCGTGGTGCCGCGGCTCGGGCAGGTCGGGCAGCTTCGTCCACGTGTCCGTTGCCGGATCGTAGACCTCGAACGCGGCGAGGGCGTCGGTCAGCGTCGTGAGCCCGCCGGCCACGTAGATCTTGCCGCCCAGCTCGGCGCCGGCCACCTCCGCCCGTGAGGTCGGCGTCGGCGCCCGGTGCTCCCACGTCCCGGGGGGCGGCGGCGGGGGCGGCGGCCCGTTCACCTCGTCTCCGTCGTCCGCAGGGTCTACCAGCGTGTCCGACCCTCCGCACGCGAGCGCGAGCGCGAACCCGATTAGCACGGTGGACGCGAAAAGCCGCCAGGCCGTTCGCCCGAGCGCCGGTTGCCGCAGCGCTAGGCTCCGTTTCCGCATCGACTCCTCCGCGACACGATCCGCATCGAACCTGCCGTACGACACTCGAACGCTCCGGGGCCCCTATTCTGGCCGACTTTGGGCCGTGGAGGGCGGAGGGCGCGGGAAGGTGGCGGGTAGGTGGATGACCGGCCCGGGCCGCCGGGGCAGGCCCGCCACGGATCACGATCCGCGCGGGCCGCGTATCCCCGTGGACTCGCCGGGCCGGGGCGGTCAGTCGCGCTGCGCCGCGATGCGGTACTTCACGATGTACGGCACGTCCAGGGAGTCCAGCTCCATCCCCCAGATCGCGCTGCGGTCGGCTGCCATGCCGTTGAAGCCGGCCGGGGTCGCGGCCAAGCCGAGCGGTTCTCCATCCGCCGCGAGGATGAGCCAGTCGACGTCGCTTTCCCCACGTTCCTCGCGCCGCAGCCAGATCGTGCCGTCCCGGCCCACCACCAGCCCGGTGACCGGCGGGAGGAAGCGAGGCGTGTAGATCCGTTCCCGGAGGATGCGCTCCGCCTCGGCCACGGTCGGCGCGGGGGGGCTGGGTACGCGGCCGACCCGCTCGGTGTATTCCCGCACGATGCTGTCCGGGCGCGCCGGGTCCAGCGGGATGGGCGAGTATCGGTATTCCCGGGAGAAGATCGTATCGCCCCGGAAATGGAGGCGAGTCACCCGGAACGCGCCGACTCGCGCGTCCTCGGCCGCACGCCGGTCAACGCGCACGATCGAGGAGTCGAACGGCGAGATCTTCACGAGCTCCGTATCCGAATACGGCTGCGGGAAATACGCGCCGAACCCGCGGGGATCCCTGGGGTCGGTCACGGCGAGGGTCGTGTTGTGCAGCGGAATCGTCGTGACCAGCTCCAGCACCGCGCCCGTGCTGTCCATCCGCAGGATCGAGTCCTGGGAGATCGTTCCGTCCGCGACCAGGTTGTCCCATGCGGGCGGGCTGGCCATGATCGAGCCGTCACTGAACAGCCCGGACGCCCGGGGTGGCCGCTCTTCGAGCGTCGCGCCCATCCTCGTCGGCACGTTGAGGCTCCGGACCAGCGTGCCGTCCAGGTCGAAGAAGCTGAAGCGGTAGGTCCCGTAGTCCAGCGCCCAGAGCAGTGTGTCACCGAGGATCCCGATCGGCCCGAGCGAGCGGAACTCGCCGGGGCCCTCGCCCGCCCGCCCGATCCGCCCGACCGGCCTGCCCTCGGCATCGTGCACGCGGATGGCGTTCTCCTGGGGGTGGGCCGTGTAGATCCGCCCGTCCGGGCCGACCACGAGTCCCCGGAACCAGGTGAACGCGAGCTCGGGGTCATCCACGCTCCCGATGCGGAGCTCTGCCTCGAGGGCGAGCCGCGGCGCATCGAACCCTGGCGCGGACGAATCCCCGGCCGCGCAGCCGAGGAGCGAGGCGATCAGCGAGCCCGCCAGCCCGGCCCTGGCCCGCCGGGGACCCCGGAACCATGCCCGGCCTGCACGCCGCCTCCACGCCCGGCATCGCGCGGAGCGGGGACGGTCGTCGAACACTCCGCCAACGTGACACCCGCGCGTGGACCCACCCCGTCCCGAACCCCGCCCAGGATGCTGCCCGACCCCTGCGGTCATGGCGCAACCTCCGGTCGTAGTCCGAGCAAGTGACCTTCGCGGCGGGGCTACCTTTCCGGGTCGAGCACGAGCACGTGCACGTGCACGT
>CALCID010000032.1 GCA_937907535.1 uncultured bacterium
GGCTGGATGATGGCCCAGCTCGCGCCCAGCACCGTCTGCTTGTAGCGGACCTTGACGTCGCGCCAGACCAGGAAGTACAGCAGCTCCCTGTAGCGCCAGAGCTCACGGAGGTCGAGGGCGCGCCAACCGCGCGAGGGACGAATGTAAGTGATGCCGGGCTCCCCCTGGCTTTGCGCGCGCGAACGATCCGCAGCGGCCGATGCCGAGATCCTTACTCCCACGGTGGTCTGTACTCCGGTGAAGGACTCCTTCGGTTGCGCAGCCAGCGGATCCCTCCCATGGACATGCCGGCGGTGCAGGCGAACCTGAACGCGAGGACTCGAGGCGAGCGACGGCTCGGGGTTATCGCCCGCCCTTGGGGAATGGAACGATCAGAGGCCCGAGGAGCGTCGCGTTCCATGGGTCAGCGGCCGGCAAGAATTGCCGCGATCGTCGGGGCCCGTTGTGGCATGACGACGAGCCAGGGCCGAATACGGAGTGCGCTCCAGAGGAGCCGACGCGCATTGCCCGGTTCCCGGCGGCGTTGGGCGGCCACAGCCTGCTCGATCAGGTGACGGCCGAGCCGTCGTCGCAGGCGGTAGCGCAGCAGCGCCTTCCGAGCGCCGGAGATCCCCTGGAGTGCACAATAGCGGTCGTGGAGAGCCATCACATCGGAAGCGGCCCGGCTGGCCTCGGCTGGCGTGAGCGGCCTGGCCCGAACGACGTAGAGCGCCCACATGCGCAGGATACGCTCGTGGCTGCCGGGATCGTTATCCTGCCACCCGGCCAGCCCCGCGATCGCGCGACAGGACAACTCACGGGGCACACGTTCACGGTCCGGGTGTGTCGCCCTCATGCCGGTGGATGTGGTTCGAACCCGCGCGAGAACGGTCTTGAGGTTGGCGAGGCGATGGGTGCGCGCCAGGCGCAACCAGAGCTCGTAGTCCTCGCCGTACGCACAATTCTCGTTGTAACCACCAGCCCTGAGCAGCACCTCGCGCCGGATCGTGACCCCGCTGTGGATGAACGTGTTGTGAAAGTGTAGATCCCAGTGGATTTCGTCCGGCGAGCAAGGCAGAGTCCGGGTGCGCCCCGGTGTACCGTGTTGGTCGATTTCCCGGAAGGCGCAGCCGACCATGGCGATGTCCGGGTTCCGATCGAGGAATGCCACCTGGAC
Organism: uncultured bacterium; assembly: GCA_937907535.1. Taxonomy (GTDB): domain Bacteria; phylum Gemmatimonadota; class Gemmatimonadetes; order Longimicrobiales; family RSA9; genus CALCID01. Next base: position 1,157 of record CALCID010000032.1, read on the forward strand.
GGCCAGCAGTTCGGGCTCCCAAACATCGTCGGCGTCCTGCCTCGCGACGTACTCGCCCCGGGCCAGCTGAAGTCCTCGGTTCAGCGTCCGCGCGAGCCCCTGATTCACCTCATTGCGGACGACACGCAGTCTCGGATCCTCGTAGCTCCGCAAGATGTCCGGCGTGCCGTCCGTGGAGCCGTCGTCGATCACCAGGAGCTCGAAATCCGGATAGGTCTGGCGCAAGACGCTGTCGACCGCTTCCCGGAGATAAGCCTCTCCGTTGTACACGGGTAGCAGCACCGTAACCCCGGGGCTCGCGGAGTGGGTCGACCCTTCCATGCGGGATGAAAACGGAGTCAACGGTACGTGAACGTCCGGGCTCTTCACTCCCACTGCGGTCTGTACTCCAGCGAAGGACGACCGCGGCTGCGCAGCCAGCGTAGCCCGCCCACGGCCATGCCCGCGGCATAGGCGAACCGGGACGCGAGGATCGCCGGCGCCATGAGCACCGGTTCCCAGACCCCGGCCCGAGCCCAGCATCCGAGGATATAGAATGCGTGGGCGATCGCCAGAGGGAAGCTTGCGGCGATCGTGAGGAGCGGGAACCGGTAGAGCCACGCGAGGCGCGCCGTGCCGGTCACCGACTTGGCCTCGATCGCCGTGTACGCCCAGCGGTAGTTCCGGCGCAGCAGGTTCAGGAAGCCGGGCCGGTTCTCGTGGTAAGCGACGGCGTTGGGCTCGAACCAGATCCGGTGCCCCGCGCGTCGCAGCTCCGCCTGCCAGTGGCGCTCCTCGTTCGTGTACGAGAACGGCTGCCGCTCGGTGAAACGGGACGTGGAAAAGAACGCGTCCCGTCGAACGCTCAGGTTCGGCGGCGGGTGATGGGGCACGTACCCGGCGGGCCTGCCGGAGTGGACGAGATACCAGCCGCAGTAGTAATCGCAACGAGCGGTCGCCGGGAGCCCCGGCGGCATGCCGAGCGCGCCACCGACGATCGTGGCGCCCCGGTCATGGGCCTCCAGGATCGCGTCCAGCCAGCCCGGGGCCGGCATGCAGTCCGCGTCGAGGAAAACCAGCGGATCGCCCGTCGAGACCTCCGCCGCCCGGTTCCGCGCGGCCGCCGGGTTCCCATCCGAGCCCTCCAGCCGCACGACCCGCGCGCCCGCCGCGGCGGCCGCCTCGGCCGTGCGGTCCGATGACCCGTCGT
>CALCID010000033.1 GCA_937907535.1 uncultured bacterium
AGAGTCGATCAAGCCCAACCCAAACGCGTCCAATATGACGCCGTTCGGAATCTACCTTTGCTTCCCCCTCGCGTCGCCAGCTCACGACCCGGCTCGGCTCACGCCTCGCCTCCCGCTCACCGGCCGACGCTCGCCCATGGGAAGGTATGCCCACGGGCAGGGCCCACACGGACGCCCTCGACCTCGATTGTCAAAAAACGGCGCCGACCTCGAACTGCTGGTCGGCAGACTGTTAAGATAACCTGGCCCGGCTCCGTAGTCAACCCCCCTCCGGGCCGGGTCGACTCCCCTTTACGTTCGGGTCAGTGCCTGCGGTCGGACGACTCCCGGCCCGCCCCCGATGCGGAGTGCATCACTCCCAGTCACTCCGCCGCGGCCGGCGCGCTAGATCCTCGTCATCGTAGTCGAGGTCCTCGTCCCACTCGTCCTCCCAGTCCTCATCCTCCCACTCCTCATCCTCATCCCAGTCGTCCTCATCCTCATCCCACTCGTCCTCATCCTCCTCCCAATCATCCTCGTCCCAATCGTCCTCGCCCCCAAAGCCGAACGCGAGGAGGCTCGGCTCCTCCTCCCAACTCGCGCGCCAGCGCCGAGCCAGCACGTCCACCATTGCAGCCCCTCCTTAAACGAGGCGGTTTGGAATGAGTCCAGGCGCAACCCGAAGGTATGCACAAGGTACCGCAAAAAAGAACGCGGCCCCAAGGTAAACGCCGAACGAAAACTGTCAAGGGTTCTGTGCGCCGGTCGGATGCCGATCGAGGCCGCACCCCACGGAGACCCACCCGTTCGCGCGGATCGCGTCCCGGCGTCAACCCGCGATCCGCGCCGCCTTCTTCCTTTCGTGCGCCTTGAGGTGCCGCTTCCGGAGCCGGATCGCGGAGGGCGTCACCTCCACGAGCTCGTCGTCCGCAATGAACTCGAGCGCCGCTTCCAGCGTCAGGATCCGGGGCGGCTCCAGGATAATGTTCTCATCCGCGCCGGCCGCCCGGATGTTCGTGAGCTTCTTCCCCTTGCAGACGTTGACCTCCATGTCCCCCGTCCGGGAGTTCTCGCCCACGATCATCCCCTCGTAGACCTCGACGCCGGGGCCGATGAAGAGCGTCCCGCGCTCCTGGAGGTTGTACAGCGCGTAGGCCACGGACACGCCGTCCACCATGCTCACCATGACCCCGCGCTCCCGCGACCGGATCGGCCCCGCCCACGGCCCGTACCCCGCGAACCGGTGATGCAGCACGCCCTCGCCCCGGGTGTCCGTCTGGAACTCGCTCGTGTACCCGAACAGTCCGCGGGCCGGGATCCGATAGACCATCCGGACGAGGCCGCCCTCGGTCCCGGCGCCCCGCATCTCGATCATCTCGCCCCGGCGCTGGCCGAGCTTCTCGATCACGACGCCCATGAACGTCTCCGGGACGTCGATCACGACCTCCTCGTACGGCTCCAGCAGCTCGCCATCCGCCGACCGGCGCGTGATGATCCGCGGCCGGGACACCGCGAACTCGTAGCCCTCCCGGCGCATGGTCTCGATCAGGATGCTCAGGTGCAGCTCGCCCCGCCCCGAAACCGTGAACGTGTCGGGCGAATCCGTGTCCTCGACCCGGAGCGCCACGTTCCGCTCCAGCTCCCGGTAGAGCCGCTCCCGGAGCTGCCGGCTCGTCACGAAGCGCCCCTCGCGCCCCGCGAACGGCGAGGTGTTCACCACGAAGTCCACCGAGATCGTGGGCTCCTCCACCGTGATCCCGGCGAGCCGCTCCGGCCTGGCGACGTCCGCCACCGTGTTCCCGATCTCGACCCCATCCAGGCCCGCGAGCGCCACGATCTCCCCCGCGCCCGCCTCCTCCACCTCCACCCGCTCCAGGCCCTCGAACGAGTACAGCCGCACGACCCGGCCCTGCCGGTCCGCCGGCGCCGCCTCCGCCCCCTCCCCGTCGACCGCCGCCAGCGGCGCCAGCAGCACCACCGGATCGCCGACCCGGACCTTGCCGCGCTCGATCCGGCCGATGGCCAGCCGCCCGAGATACGGCGAGTAGTCGATGGTCGAAACCAGCATCTGGAACGGCGACGTCGTGTCCGCCGGGGGCGGCGGAACCGCCTCCAGCACCGTCTCCAGCAACGGCGTCAGATCCCGGGGCTCGTCCTCCAGCGACCGCACCGCGTACCCGTGCCGTCCGGACGCGTACAGCACCGGCGCATCCAGCACCGCATCATCCGCGTCCAGCTCCATGAACAGCTCGAGCACCTCGTCGTGCACCCGCAGGGGCTCCGCGTCCGGGCGGTCGATCTTGTTGATCACCACGATCGGCTTGAGCCCCATCCCCAACGCCTTGCGCGTCACGAACCGCGTCTGCGGCATGGGGCCCTCGAACGCATCCACCAGCAGGAGCACCCCGTCCACCATCCGCAGGATGCGCTCGACCTCGCCCCCGAAGTCCGCGTGCCCGGGCGTGTCCACGATGTTGATCTTGTGCCCCCGCCAGCGGACCGCCGTGTTCTTCGCCAGGATCGTGATCCCCCGCTCCCGCTCGAGCGGGTTCGAATCCATGACCCGCTCCTGCACGGCCTGGTTCTCCCGGAACGTGCCCGTCTGCCGGAGCAACTGGTCGACCAGCGTCGTCTTCCCGTGGTCGACGTGCGCGATGATCGCGATGTTTCGAATCATTCGGTGTCCGCCCGTCCTTCCCGGCGGGATTGGCCAATTCGAGGAATCACGAATACCCGGAATCGGGAATAGCCCTTTAAGTTAATGAAAGCCGGGCGGCGGCTCAACGGCCCGGCCGTGCCCCCGCGTCAAGCCCGGGTACATCCTGACCCACCCTGGAGAGGCGTTGGTACTCGGCCTC
>CALCID010000034.1 GCA_937907535.1 uncultured bacterium
CCCACTTCACGGAGGCCATCGATGGTGAACGGTAGTCCGCGGCAGCGGTCGGTTTTCCGCACGCGTAGTGCCGCCCTGACCGCTGCACTCCTTCTTTCCGCCGCCTGCGCCGCGGACCGTCCGTCCGCCGACTCAGGAGACGATGCCGAGGCGCGCCGTCTGACCAGCGTGGTCGACCTCTCGATCGGCACCCTGGACGGCGAGGACGCGTACGTGTTCGGCCGGGTCGGTGGACTCGCCCTGGACGAGGCCGGCCGCATCATCGTGGTAGACCAACTGGCCCACGAGGTCCGGGTGTTCGACCCCGAAGGCCGGTTCCTCTTCCGCTTCGGTCGGGAAGGCGCGGGGCCGGGCGAGCTGCGCACCCCCTGCTGCGCCGCCTTCGGCCCGGATGGCCTGCTCTGGATTCGGGAGGCGGGGAACGCCCGCTACAGCGCCTTCGCGCTCGGCGAGGCCGGTGCGGAGTTCCGGACCTCGGTCCGCATCGAGCACGGCGGTGCGGCCATGGCGGCGCCGCTCACCTTCGACCCCGACGGCCGCCTGATCGATGTCGGCACGGCGCCCGACCCGAAGACCGGCCTGCCCCGGACGGTGCGCTACCACCGGGACGGGGCGACGAGCGACGTCGCTTTCGAGCTCGCCGTCCCCGAACCGACGCCGGACAGCATTGGAATGTTCACCATCCGGCGTGAGGCGCCCAACCAGCGCACGGTCCTGTTCGTATATCAGCCGTTCGGCCCCCGCCATCTCGTGGCCCACGCCCCGCACGGCGAATGGGCGCGCACGGTGACCTCCCGCTACGCCCTTACGTGGTACGCTCCGGACGGCAAGCCCTTGCGCACGATCGAACGCGCGCTGGCCGGCCCGCCCCTGACCGACGCGGAGCGCGCTCGCGCGGACTCCACGCTGGACGACATGGTGCGCCGGCTCAGCGTGTCCCGCCGCGACCTGCCCTTCGGGGTACCGACCGAGAAGCCGCCGATCCGGGAGCTCTTCTTCGACCGGGTCGGCCGCCTCTGGGTGGTGCGGTACGTGCCCCAGGGCGCGCCGAACGAAGCGGACGTCTACGAGGCATCCGGCAAACGCGCGGCCATCGTGACGTGGCCCGCCGGCATCGTCCTGACGAACGGCTGGGCCGTCTACCGGGACGTGGCGCTGGGCGTCCAGCGGGACGAGCTGGACGTGGAACGGGTGGTGAGGCTCCGGTTGGAGGAATAGCGGCGTTCGGTGCGCCGGGCGCTGGGGTCGCCGGGATCGCGCCCGTGACACGTCCCGGTCACCCGAACCGCTTCGCGCCCGGCTTCGGGCACCGGCCGGACCCCTCCAGTGCTCGGGCCCGCGCCTCGACAACCGGCGACCGGGGCAGCCCATCCTCGCCCGGCCCATGGTTCCGGTTCGAGCTCCGGTCCAGCCCGCACCGTCGGTCATTGCATGGAACGGCGCGAGACCGTGCCCGCCCGGTCCCGCATGATTCGGCGAGGCCCCGGCCGCGGGTGCCATGGCCGAACCTCCACACCGTTGCGGGACCGTGCGTGGCTCAATGAAAACGGCCGGGCCCGGGATCGTCCCCGGGCCCGGCCGCGCCGCGTTCGCAGGGATCAGGAGTCCGCCTGCTTCAGCTCCCCGACCATGCGGAGCTCACGCTTCCCCGGCGGGCGTGCCGGCCTCTGACGCTGCCGCGCCCCCGGCAGACACCACCTCCCCGCCCTGCCTGTGCCCCCCGGGCGCGAGACCGAGCACCTCCTTCGCCAGGTAATCGGTCAGCGCACGGATCGTCGGATACTCGAACGCCAGCGTGGGCGGGAGCTTGCGGCCCAGACTCCCCTGCAGGTGGTTGCTCAGTTCCACCGCAACGAGCGAATCCATACCCACCTCGGTCAGCGGCTGCAGCGGGTCGACCGTCGTGCTCGGATTCAGGCCCAATACCTTGAGCACCCGGCTCCGCACGTGATCGAGCAGGATCTGGTACCGCCGCGACGGGTCGGCGGCCTCGAGCGTCTCCAGGAAATTCGACCCGGCCTCATCCCCCGAGCCGGTCCGGCCAGCCGCCCTGGCCGACACCGCCTTCTTCTGCTCGCGCAGAGCTTGCAGGATCGGACGGTCCGCAACGCCCGGCTGCATGAAATACCGCTCCCACTCGAACGGCAGGGCCGCCACCTGCGTGGCACCGTCCCGCAGCAGCCGCTCGATGATCTGCACGCCCTCGTTCGGCTCGATGAGGCCGACCCCCATCTCCTCCCACCGCTGGCGATCGTGGTCGCTCAGCGTCGTGACCATGCCGACCCCGGCCCAGCCGCCCCAGTTGATGCTCAGCGCCGGCTGGCCTTCCACGCTCCGCTGATGCGCCACGGCATCCAGGAACGCGTTGGCCGCAGAGTAGTTGCCTTGCCCCGCGGAACCGAGCACCGCCGAGCCGGTCGAGAAGAGCACGAAGAAATCCAGCGGCACGGCCCGCGTGGCCATATGCAGATTCCACGCGCCCGCGATCTTCGGCCGCGCCACCTTCTCGAACCGGGGCCACGTCTGATGGACGAGCATCCCGTCGTCGATCACGCCCGCGGCGTGCATCACGCCCCGGAGCGGCGGCATCGTCTCCCGGATGCGCGCCATGAGCCGGGCGACGTCATCCGCCTCACCCACGTCGCCCTGGAAGACTTCCACGCGGGCGCCGGCTCGCTCGAGATCCGCGATGACCGCCTGCGCCTCGGGACCCGGCTCGCGCCTGCCCATGAGCACCAGGTGCCGTGCGCCCTGGTCCACGAGCCAGCGCGCCACCACGAGACCGATCCCGCCGAGCCCGCCGGTGATCAGGTACGTGCCGTCTTCCCGGACCGGCACCCCCGTGCCCACACGGTCGAAGACCACCACGATCTTGCCGATGTGCTTCGCGTGGGCCATGTACCGGAACGCATCCACCACCCGGCGGACGGGGAAGATCCGCAGCGGCAACGGACGCAACGCGCCGGACTCGACCTGCGGCACCACCTGGTCGAACAGTCGGCGAGCCAGCCCGGCGTCCGCGATCATCTCCAGACCCAGGTCGTACAGGTGGTACTCGATCGTCGGGTTGAATGCCGCCACCTGCTCCGCCGTCCAGACGCCGCGCTTGCCGATCTCCAGGAAGCGCCCGCCATCAGCCAGCACCCCCAGGCTTCGCGGGATGAAGTCGTCCGCGAGCGAGTTGAGCACGATGTCCACGCCCCGCCCGCCGGTCAGCTCCATGATCTCGTCCGCGAAGTCGAGCGTCCGGGAGTTCAGCGTGTGATGCACGCCGATCGACTTCAGGAACGCCCGCTTCTCCGGACTGCCCGCGGTGCCGAACACCTCGGCGCCCGCCCGCAGCGCGATCTGCACCGCCGCGATCCCCACCCCACCCGCTGCGGCGTGGATCAGCACCCGGTCGCCCTCCCGGATCCGCGCCAGCTCGTGCAGGCCGTACCACGCGGTGAGGAACGCGACCGGGATCGTGGCCGCCTCCGCGAAGCTCAGGCCGGCCGGCTTCCGGTAGACCAGGCGCACCGGCGCAATCGCGTAGGACCTGTACCCGGTCGCCCCGATGGCCATGACCTCGTCGCCCACCGCGAACTCCGTCACGCCCTCGCCGACTGCGCTGATCACGCCCGCGCACTCGTTCCCGATCGGGCCCGGGTCGCCCGGGTACATGCCCAGCACGTTCAGCACGTCCCGGAAGTTCATCCCGGCCGCCCGCACCTCGATCTCCACCTCGCCCGGCCCCGGCTTCGGCCGGCCCACCGCCCGCACCACAAGGTTGTCCAGCACCCCCCGCTCCCGGACCGTGACCTCGAACGGACGATCTGCCGGCACCTCCAACCCGCCCGTGGGCGCCACATAACTCGCGAGCCGCGCCACATACCGCGTCCCGTCCCGCCACGCAACGTGGTCCTCGCCATCATCGGCGCCGAGCTCCGCGAGCACGGCGTCCACCGCGTCGGCCGGGCCCTGCGGGTCCAGATCCAGACAAACGGCGCCGAGATCGCCGTGCTCGAGCTGGACGGTGTGCACGAGACCCCACAACGGCGCCTGCGCCACGGCGATCTGCCTCTCCCCTCCCGTCACCGCCTGCGCGCCCCGTGTCACGAACAACGTCCTGACGCCCCGCAGATCCGCGGCCGCCAGCGCCTGTACCAGCGCCAGCGCGCTCCCGCACACGTGCTCATGATCGGCGTTCAGCGAAGACACCGTGGGCACGGGCGCGGCATCCAGGCCCGCGAGGTGGATCGCGCCCCGGAAGGGCAGGCCGGGAACACTGCACGCCACGTCGAGCGCGGCTTCCAAGCGCTCCGGATCATAGCCGCCTTCGTCCGGTCGGATGACGATCGCCGCGTGGCCCGAACGCTCCAGCCGCTCCACCAGCGCATCCGCGACCCCACCCCGATCCCCCACCACCAGCCACGTGCCCTGCTGCACGGACGCCGCGCCGGCCGGTGCCGACACCGCTTGCCAGTCCAGCCGGTACAGCCAGTCTTCGAGCTTCCGAGGCGCCGCGCGCCGCACGAGCCGCCCGATCAGCTCCCGATTGACCCGCTGCAGCCGCACACCGCGCACCTCGGCGAAGAGCCGCCCGTCGGGATCGTACAACTCCAGGTCGCCCCTCAACACGGGAGCCGAGGCCCGCCCCTCGACAATGACCACCCGGCACGCGAAGCTCCCCGCATGCGGCCGGTACAACCGGTAGCTCCCCATCTCCACCGGCACGTACACGCTCCCTTCCCCACCTTCGGCCGCCTCCCCCGCACCCGGGAGCGCCGCGCCGATGAGCTGAATGCACGCATCCAGCAGCGCCGGGTGGAGCAGATATTCCTTCGCGCTCGCCCCGATCCCCTGCGGGACCTCGATCATCGCCAGCGCTTCGCCGTCCCGCCGCCGGATCGACGCGAGCCCCCGGAACGTCGGGCCGTACGAAACGCCGACCTCCGCCAACGTCTCGTAATACCGATCGACCGCGATCTCGTCCGTGCACCGCGCACGCACGCCATCCAGCGGCTCCGGCTCGGCCGGGCTCGCGTCCCGAGCACCCCGCCGGATCCGGCCCGAAGCGTGCCTCCGCCATGTGTCCGCATTGCCATCGGCCTGGCTGAATACCTCGAACTTCGCCAGGCCATCCTCCTCGGCCGTCACGACGACCTGGACCGTGCAGGTACCGGCCTCCGGCAGGACCAGCGCGTCCTCGACCGTCACACCCTCCAGCGTGTGGGCACCCTCCCCGAAGACCTGGCGCGCCGCCGCGATCCCCATCTCGAGAAAGCCTGCCCCGGGGAAGAGCGGCGAGTCGTAGATCCGATGGTCCGTCAGATAGCGCGGCGAGTCGACACCGACGTCGTTCTCGAAGACCGTCCCATGCAGGACCGGCGACCGCAGCCGTTCGCCGAGGAGCGGATGCACGCTCGGCCGACGCCGGACCGGATCCTTCGCCTTCGGGGTGAACCAGTACCGCTCCCGCTGGAAGGGATAGGTCGGAAGCGCCACCTTCCGACGCCCG
>CALCID010000035.1 GCA_937907535.1 uncultured bacterium
GCGGTACTGGGGGGTGGAGTTCGTGGTGGAGTTGTGAGGGCAACCTTCGTCGTAATGCTACCTTGCCGGGTCGTGCACGAGCACGAGCACGAGCACGAGCACGGGTAGGAGGCAACCTTCGTCGTAGGGCCACCTTGCCGGGTCGAGCACGTGCACGAGCACGGGGCGACCTTCGCGGCGGGGCTACCTAGCCGGGTCGAGCGCGAGCACGGGGCAACCTTCGCGCTGGGGCTACCTAGCCGGGTCGTACACGGGGGCAACCTTCGTCGTAAGGCTACCTTGCCGGGTCGTGCACGAGCACGAGCACGAGCACGAGTACGGGTAGGAGGTAACCTTCGTCGTAGGGCCACCTCGCCGGGTCGTGCACGAGCACGTGCACGAGCACGGGGCAGCCTTCGCGGCGGGGCTACCTTACCGGGTCGAGCGCGGGTGCGAGGCTTAGCGAACGCGCTCCCCCGCATATCCGAGCGCGCCAACCCACTCGGCCAATCCCGCCTCACCGCCCCAGCATCCTGACCAGCATCGACACGATGCGCACAATGAGGGCTTTGCTGGTCCGGATGTCGGTTGCGTCTAGCAGCCCGATGTCGACCATGTGATCGAGGGCCGAGGCGGCGTTGGTGGCCGAAGCCCGGGCTACGCGAAGGAAGTACGCCCGGCGCCGGAAGGTCGGCTTGCCGCACGCTTCCGCGATGTTCAGCGCGACGGAGGACGTAGCCCGCTGGAGCTGGCCCGCCAGGTCCGGCCGCTTGCGCCTCACCTGCCTGGCGATCCGGGCAACCTCCCGGCTCAGCTCGCGGGACACCCGGTAGACATCCAGCCGTTCATGATCGAGCCCCGCAGGCATTGAGCGCTCCTCTCCCCCGGGCCACGTCGAGAAGACTACACTGCGAGGCTCAGGAATCCATGGCCGGGCTGGTCGTCTACATGTGTGGAACGGCCGGGCAGACGCGCCAGCGCCGCCCGGCCTGTTGTGGAGGTTCCGTGCACGTGCACGTGCTCGTGCTCGTGCTCGACCCGGAAACGCAGCCTAACCGCGAAGGTTACCCTCAGAGATCCACGGACAGCCCGACCTGGAGCAGGTGGTCGTCGGGGCGGACGTCCGTCGGCGGAGTGGAGTCCCGGTTGTACGAATAGGTCACGTTCAGGCCGAGGCGCTGGCTGAGCCGGACGCGGACGGCGGCGTCGGCGTCGAGCAGGTAGTCCGCAGCGCGGTCCCAGATCGGCTGGTAAAAGACGATGCCTTCGAGGCGCACGCCGGACTGGAGCTCGTGGGCGCCTTTGAGCCGCCAGCTCCAGCGGGCCATGTCCTCCCGGGGCTCGGGGGGCAGGCCGGGTTCCGCGCGGAGCTGCTGGTGGCTGTAGAGCGCGGCCATGCTGATGGAGAGGTTGCTCTGCGCGGTGTTCACGAGCACGCGCTTGACCCCCGCGCCGCCGTTCGCGCGCAGGTCGAGCCTGCGGAACGGATCGCGCTCCGCGGTCACGAAGAGGAACGGAGACCAGACGGCCTTCGGCTGGAGGTCGACGCGGATTCCGCCGCGGAGGTTGCGGGCCACCTCTTCCCCCTCGCTACGGCCGTACCGGGCCTGGCCGGTCAGCTCGAACTCCATGGATTCGGTCCGGAGGTGCGTGAGCTGCACCCCGGACGTCAGTACGGTCAGCTCCTGATTGCCGCTCGCGGCGGTCAGGCCGAAGTCGATCCGGGCTTCCCAGCGCTTGGGGTCCGGATCCTGTGACTCGGCCTGGCGCGCGGCCACGGCCGAAGGGAGCAGGAGCGCGAGCCCGCAGGCCAGAACGCTCCCGAGCGCGGGAATGGATCGACGAGATTTCATCGCTGGTATCCGGCGATGGACGCGCGAACGCGTCCAGGGGTTCCAGTGGCCCACCCGGCTCCCGGTCTGCACCATCGATCGTGGGTCGGGCTGGTGGGTAGACTGCACGGATGAAAAGTGTGTCCTCCTCCCGGTTCCTGCAACCACGGTCGGGAGGCCGGCGTGCGCACGCGAGGGGAGCGATCTGCCGGGAACGGTCGCTTGCCCGTCGTCGCCTGACTCTGCATCATGGTAGCTCAACCGGAACAACGCGTCCCAAGCGGTCCCAGGGCGGCACCCGATCCGATTCGTCCCGTCCGAAACCCGGCCGGCGCACGCCCCCGCGTCGCGGCATCCGTAGGTGGTTCCTGAATGCGACTCCTGGGCTCTTTCCGCACCGTCATCTTCGATTGCGACTCCACACTCTCGGCCATCGAGGGGATCGAAGAGCTGGCCGAGCGGCATCGTGAGGAAGTGGTCGCGCTGACCGAAGCGGCCATGCGTGGCGAGGTTCCGCTCGAGGAAGTCTATGGCCGGCGCCTGGAGCTGGTGCGCCCGGACCGGAGCCAGGTCGAGGCGCTGGCCGAGCGGTACATCGCCGCGCTGGTGCCGGACGCGCGGGAAACCGTGGCCGCGCTGCTCGGGGCGGGGATCGACGTACGGGTGATCAGCGGCGGGCTGCGTCCGGCCGTGGCCGCGCTGGCCCGCCACCTCGGCATTCCGGATGAAGCGGTGGCGGCGGTGGAGGTCCGGTTCGACGCGGACGGCCGTTACGCCGGATTCGACGAGTGCTCACCCCTCGCCCGTGCGGGCGGCAAGGCCGAGGTCGTGCGGGAGTGGGCGCCGGCGCTGCGCTCCCCGGTCATGCTGGTCGGGGATGGCGCGACCGATCTGGAAGCCGCGCCGTACGTGGACCTCTTCGTCGCGTTCGCGGGCGTGATCGAGCGGCCGCAGGTGGTCGAGGCGGCGGAGGTGGTGATCCGGGCGGCATCGCTGGCGCCGGTGGTGCCGCTGGCGCTCGGGGGTGAGCGGCCGGCGGACCCCGGGGCACGCGCGGTGTTCGACGAGGGTATACGCCTACTTGAACCTAAGTACCGATCGTTGTTGAACTTGTAACCACTGGGAGCGAGCATGCCGCAAGGCGAGGAGAGCGCGGCGCGCACGAACGGGTTCGGGCGGTTCTTCCTGCCCGGGCCGACGGAAGTGTTGCCCGAAGTGTTGGAGGCGCAGGTCCGCCCGATGATCGGGCACCGGGGGAAGGACGCGGTCGAGCTGATCAGCAGGATCCAGCCGCTGCTGCAGTACGTGTTCCGGACGAAGCGGCCGGTGTACATCTCGACGTCATCGGCCACGGGGTTGATGGAGGCGGCGGTGCGCAACGGGGCGCGGCGCCGGGTGCTGTCGCTGGTGAACGGAGCGTTCAGCGAGCGGTTCTGGAAGATCGCGCTGGCGTGCGGGTTGGAGGCGGACGCGCTGGAGGTCCCGTGGGGCGAGGCGAACACGCCGGAGCAGCTCGAGGAGGCGCTGCGGCGGGGGGATTACGACGCCGTCACGGTCGTCCATTCGGAGACGTCGACGGGCGTTCTGAATCCGATCGCGGAGCTGGCGCGGGTGGCGCACGCGGCTGGGGATGTGGTGCTGCTGGTGGACAGCGTGAGCGGGCTGGCGGGCGCGCCGGTGGAGACGGACGAGTGGGCGCTGGACTTCGTGCTGACGGGCGGGCAGAAGGCGCTCGCGCTGCCGCCGGGGCTGGCGTTCGGGGTGGCGCAGGAGAACGTGCTGCGGCGGGCGGAGTCGAAGCCCGGGCGGGGGGTCTACTTCGATTTCCTGGAGTTCGAGAAGAACATCCAGAAGAACCAGACGCCGAACACGCCTGCGGTATCGTTGTTGTACGCGCTGGCCGTGCAGCTCGAGAGGATCCGGGCGGAGACGCTGGAGGCGCGGTGGGCGCGCCACGCGGCGATGGCGGAGCGGACGTGGGCGTGGGTGGATGAGATGCGGGATCATGGGGTGGAGATGTCGGTGCTCGCGCCGGAGGGCTACCGGTCGCCGACGGTGACGACGATCCGGGTGCCGGAGGGGTGGACGGGTCCGTCGCTGGCCGCCGCGATGCGGGAGCGGGGGTACACGATCTCGCCGGGGTACGGGAAGTTGAAGGATGAGACGTTCCGGATCGGCCACATGGGTGACCACACGGTGGAGGAGCTGAACGAGCTGCTGGCCGTGCTGGAGGAGGTGTTGGTCTCGTGAGCGAGAGATACAGGATCCTGATCGCGGACGCGATCGCGCCGGCGGGGCTCGAGCCGCTCCGTGCGAATGGACGGTTCGAGCTGATCGAGCGGTCGGGCTTGAAGGGGGAGGCGCTCGCGGACGCGCTTTCGGACGTGGATGGCGTGATCGTGCGGAGCGGCACGCGGATCACGCGGGAGTCGCTCGTTCGCGCGGACCGGTTGAAGGTGATTGGCCGCGCCGGGGTGGGCGTGGACAACATCGATGTGGAAGCGGCGACGGAGCGGGGTGTTGCGGTGCTCAACGCGCCGATGGGGAACACGATTTCGGCCGCGGAGCTGGCGTTCGCGCTGCTGCTGGCGGTCGTGCGTCGTGTGCCGGCGGCGGACCGGTCGATGAAGGCGGGCGCGTGGGACCGCAAGAGCTTCAACGGGATCGAGCTGTACGGGAAGACGCTGGGGCTGGTCGGCGCGGGCCGGATCGGGAGCGAGGTCGGCCGGCGGGCGCGGGCGTTCGGGATGCAGGTCATCGCGTTCGATCCATACCTGAGCGACGAGCAGGCGCGGGCGCGGCAGATCGAGCGGGTCGGGCTGGAGGAGCTGCTCCGCCGGTCCGACGTGGTCTCGTTGCATGTACCGCTCACCGATTCGACCGCGGGGATGATCGGGGAGCGCGAGCTGGCGATGATGAAGCCGGGCGCGTTCCTGGTGAACGCGGCGCGGGGTGGCGTGGTGGACGAGGCCGCGCTGCACCGTGCGCTGGTGGAGGGGAAGCTGGCCGGAGCGGCGCTGGACGTGTTCGAGCAGGAGCCGCTCCCGGCGGACCATCCGCTGCGCAAGCTGGACAACGTGGTGCTGACGCCGCATCTGGGCGCGGCGACGGAGGAGGCGCAGCAGAACGTCGCGCTGGAGATCGCGGAAGCGATCCGGGCCGCGCTGATCGACGGGGATTATTCGCGGGCGGTGAACGCGCCGGCGCTCGGGGGCGAGGAGATGAGGCGGCTGCGGCCGGTGCTGGACCTGAGCCAGCGGATCGGGCGCCTTGCCTGTGCGTTGAGCGGCGGGTCCGTCCGGCGGGTGGAGGTCCACTATGCCGGGCCCGCGGCGCACGGGCTGCGGCCGGTGACCGCCTCGGCGCTCATCGGGGTGCTCTCGGACATGCTGGGCCGGGGCGCGGTGAACTACGTGAACGCCGAGCACCTGGCGCTGGCGCGGGGGATCGACCTGAAGCAGGTGCAGCGCGACCCGCGCGGCGGCTACGCCGAGTACGTGGAGGTGGTCGTGGCCGGGGACGAGGGCGTGGGCCGGGTTGCGGGCGCGGTGCTGGCGGAGGGGTACGCGCGGGTCATCAGGATCGGCGAGTACCGGGTGGACATGGCGCCGCGCGGGCCGATCGTGGTGCTGCGCAACCGGGACGTGCCCGGCGTGATCGGACGGGTGGGCACGCTGCTCGGCCGGGCCGGGATCAACATTGCGGAGTATCACCAGTCCCGGCGGGAGGCGGGCGGCGAAGCGCTGGCCACGATCAGCGTGGATGCGCGGCTCGACCCCGATGTGGTCGAAGCGCTCCGGGCGATCCCGGAGATCTTCGAGGTCCACCAGGTCCAGCTCGACTAGGCGTCGGCGGCCGACCCTTCGGGGGGTCGGGCATACGGCGGGTTCGGGCCCGTAGGGTTCATCCTTCGCCCGGCCCGGCGCCCGGGGGGGCGCCTGCGGGCACGATCGGGCTGCACGCAATGCGACGGCCCCGGCGTCCAAAGAGACGCCGGGGCCGTCGATTCTCCGGACCCGTGGCGGGTGGTCCGCGGTCCGTCAGCGGCGGTCGGTCTCGCCGATCCGGGCGCGGGCGGGGCGGCGGGACCTGCGGGCCATCATCCACCCTTTGCGGATCGCGCGCGGCTCCTCGACGGTAACGAACGCGCCGGGATCCCAGCGATCGACCTCCTCCAGGAGCTCCGGGACCTGGCGGCGGCGGAGCACCGTGTATACGATCTCGACGGGGCCATCCCGTCCTTGACCGGCGAACTCGGTGACGCCGAACCCGCGTTCGCGGAGGGCCTCGGCGAGTTCCACGCCGCCGTGGGTCGAGATGATCCGGACCGAGGAGAGGCCGATGGCGAGCTTTTCCTCGATCCAGAGCCCGACCGCGGAGCCGCACGCGAAGCCGCCGGCGTAGCCCAGGATGTGCCATCCGCTCTCGAGGTTCCGGATCGCGGAACCGACGGCGAAGATCCAGATCAGGACCTCGAAGAACCCGATGATGGGGACGGCGAGCCGGGCGTTCCGGACGGACAGAACGACGCGGAGCGTCTGGAGCGAGACGTCGAAGATCCGCAGGACGAAAATGACGATCGGCCCCCAGGGGCCGGCCAGCAGGATGTCGAGCGATTCCAACATGGATGTGGTCCGGAGATCGGTGCGCGGGAGCCAGCGGCCAGGTCGCGGGCCCTCCTTCGTGTATACGACGAAAAGATAATCGGGTGCCCGTGCGAAGATGAAGATAAGGTGGGGGTACCCACTGGCCCGTGCCGGTCGGGGATGATAACGTTCGCGCGGATCCCGGCCGAAGCCGGGTATGCCGGAGATGGTACGGAGAGACGCGGGTTATCCCGAGCGGGTGGAACCCGAAGGAGCATATATGCGCGTGGATGTCGTGGGCTGGAACGGCGGGGGGATGGATTCGCCGATGGGCGGTGTGCGCCGCGGGACCGCCGGGCGGAGGTGGAGGGCGGGGGCGCGGGCGTGGTGCGTGGCGCTCGCCGCGGTGGCCGCGCTGCTCGTCGCGGAGGCGGATGCCCGGGCGCAGGTGGCGGGGTCGGGCGGGTGGAACCGGCCGGAGCACGTGGACCGGCCGTACATCGTGCTGCTTTCGTTCGACGGCATGCGGGCGGACTACCTGGACCGGGCGCCGACGCCGAACTTCGACCGGTTGATCGCCCGGGGGGTGCGCGCGGACTGGCTGAACCCGGTGTTCCCATCGAAGACGTTCCCGAACCACTACTCGATGGCCACCGGGATGTACGTGGACAATCACGGGCTGATCGACAACTCGTTCTACGACAGGGAATGGGACGCGTGGTACCGGATCAACGACCGGGCCGCGGTGGAGGATGGGCGGTGGTACGGCGGTGAGCCGTTCTGGGTGACGGCGGAGAAGGCCGGGATCGTGACCGCCGCGTTCTACTGGATCGGGACCGAGGCGCCGGTCGGCGGGGTGCGCCCGACGCACTTCCGGATGTTCGACGCCAGCGTGCCGAACGAGGCCCGGATCGACCAGGTGCTGGAGTGGCTCTCGCTTCCGGAGCGGCTCCGGCCGCACGTGGTGGTGATGTACATGTCGGACCCGGACGATGTGGGCCACCGGTACGGTCCGGACTCGCCCGAGGCCACGGAGGCGGTGCAGAGGGTGGACGCGCTGGTCGGTCGGCTGCTGGACGGGATCGAATCGCTGCCGATTGCGGACCGGACGTACTTCATCGTGGTCTCGGACCACGGGATGGCGCCGGTGGACCAGTCGCGCATACGGTTCCTGGACGACGTGATCGACCTGACCGGGATCCGGGTCCGGTTCGGCGGTCCGTACGCGGTGCTGGACTTCGACGGGGATGAGGCCAGGCTCGAGGCCACGTACCGCGCGTTGCGGGATGGGCTGCCCGGGGTGCGGGTCTTCCGGCGGGAGGAGATCCCGGAGCGGTTCCGGTACCGGTCGCACCCCCGGAGCTCGGACCTGCTGGTGCTCGCGGAGCCGCCGGAGCTGATCGGGACGCGGGCGCGGGGTCCGGGGTGGACGCGTGGGGAGCACGGGTTCGACCCGGAGCATCCGGCCATGCGGGGCGTGTTCATGGCGATGGGTCCGCGGCTGAAGCCGGGGAGCCGGATCCCGGCGTTCGACAACGTGCACGTCTATGCGCTGGTCATGGAGCTGCTCGGTCTGCCGCCGAACCCGAAGGCGGACGCGCGGCTGGATCCGTTCGCCGGCGTTCTCGTGCCGGCGGGGGCGGCGGAGCCGGCGGCCGGGCGGTAGAGCCATGTTCCGGTGGCGGCGCGACGCCGGGCAGGGTGCGGGGCCCCGGCAGGAGGACGGGGAGCACGGGGACATCGCCCGTGCGACGTCGCCTCAGGCAACGTCCGCGGCGGAACCCGGGATGCTGGCCGACACCGCCCTCGTGCTCACGGGCGGCGGCGCGCGGGCCGCGTACCAGGTCGGGCTCCTGGTCTGGCTCGCGAAGCGCTTCCCGGACCTGCGCTTCCCGATCCTGACGGGCGTCTCGGCCGGCGCGGTGAACGCCACGTACCTGGCCGGGCACCGGGGGACGTTCGGCGAGGCGGCGCTGGAGCTGGCGGAGCTGTGGAAGGGGCTCTCGCCCGAGCAGGTCTTCCGGGTGGACATCGGGTGGCTCGCCCGGAACCTGGCGAGGTGGGGCGCGCGGCTCGTGGCGGGCGGGTTGACGCGCGGGCCGCGGGTGCGCGGGCTGGTCGATACCACGCCGCTCCGGGAGACGCTCGTCCGGGCGCTGGGCGCGCCGGACGGGCACATCACCGGGATCGACTACAACCTCCGGCGTGGCGCGCTGAAGGCGCTGGCCATCAGCGCGACCCGCTACGCCACGGGCCAGTCCGTGGTCTGGGTCCAGGGTCGGGACGTCGAGACGTGGGCCCGGCCTATGCGCCGGAGCGTGGCGACCACGATGACGGTGGACCACGTGATGGCGTCGGCGGCGCTGCCGCTCTTCTTCCCCGCGGTCCGGGTCGGCACCGAATACTACGGCGATGGCGGGATCCGGCAGACGGCGCCGCTCTCTCCGGCTCTGCACCTCGGGGCGAGGCGGATCATCGCCATATCGACGCGTCACGGGGGCGCGCACGTGGCCGCACACCGTCCGCTGGTCATGGGCTACCCGCCGCCCGCCCAGGTGATGGGCGTGCTCCTGAACGCGGTCTTCCTCGACCTCATCGACCAGGACGTGCTCCGGTTGCAGAGGCTGAACTCGCTGCTGGCGAAGCTGCCCGAAGAGAAGCGCGACGGGCTGCGGATCATCGACCTGCTCGTGCTGCGGCCGTCGGAGGATCTCGGCCGGCTGGCCAGGGAGTTCGAGCCGCGGCTGCCGGGCGCGTTCCGCACGCTGACGCGCGGCCTCGGCACGCGGGAGGCGAGCAGCCCGGACGCGCTGAGTATGCTCATGTTCCAGTCCGACTACCTGGAGCGGCTGATCGAGATCGGGGAGCGGGACGCGGAAGCACGGCGCTACGAGCTGGAGGCGCTCATCGCCCGGGTGCGCGAGGAAGGCTGACGCGGCGGTTCCGGATGGGCCCGGGCGCGGTCGCCGTGGTCGGGCCCGGCGGGACCGCTCCGGCAGCGCCTGGACGCCGACTTACACGTGTAGGTTGCACCAACGGAGGCGTGCTACCGGTCAGGCGCGGACGCTGCGAGGGTCGGTGCCGGGATCTGCCGTGGGTCCGGCCCGGCCCCGGCCGGGCAGCGGGCACGGTCGGGGGCCAGACCGGATCCCGGCCCATGCGATGGCGGGCCACCCGGGCGCCTCGGGCCGGCGCGCCGCGCTGCCGACCGTCGGTCGCGGTTCGTTGACCCACGTCGCCGGCCGCGACCGATACGCCGCGTGAGGCCGGCTCTTTCCGCCGCCCTTGCCCGGGCGCGCAGAACCCTGCACCCCGGCGCTCCGTGACTGCGCCCTCCCGACCCCCCGGCCAGCTTGCCGGGCCCTGCGGTGATCCTCGGCCGGGCGCTGCCCCGGCACCGTGGCCGATCACCCGCCCGACCTCCCACCTGCAGGCTCTCCCTTCGTCGAAAGACCGGTGGCACGGGCCGCAGCGGGCGCTCTACCGTCCGTCGTTGCGCTATGTCACTGTCGGCACGCCACGGTGGCAGGCCGGGGAAGCGTCCCGCCGGCCGGCGGCCGCGAGGATTCCCGCTGGCGCCCGCGGGCTCAGTAAACGCCCCCGGCCCGGCCGGGTGGCAGCGTCCGGTCCCACTCCAGGGCGTTGTACTTCCGCAGGACATCGAGGGTCTCGGGGATCGGGAGCGCTTCGACCGTGCCGCGGTGTCCGGCGACCGTCGTCGCACGGAAGAGGGAGTTGACGATCGCCTCCTCCGTGGCCTCCGCAACCGCCTGGAAGAGGCCCGTCATGGCGTCGTTCGGGAGCTCCTGCACGGAGCGGGGCGCGGTGCCGGGCCTGCGGCGCACCGCGGGCGAGGTCGAGAAGGCGATGACGTAGTCGCCGGAGCCGTTGCTCATGGTCGCGCCGGTCCGCCCGAGCCCGAGCAGCGCGCGGGTGGCGAGCCGGTCGAGGTTGCGGGGATCCAGCGGCGCGTCCGTGGCCACCACGATCATGATGCTGCCGTCCGGCGAGAACCCGTCCGCGTCCAGGCCGGGCGCGGGGCTCGACGCGCCCCGGCCGCTCCCCGCGGCGCCCGCCGCACCGGGGCGCTCGGCGGCCTCGAGCTCGCGCTGGAACGCGTAGCGCCCGAGCTCCCGGCCGACGGGCGCGCCGTTGATGGTCAGCACGCCGCCGAAGTTGCTCTGGACCAGGACGCCGACGGTGTAGCCTCCCATGGACGCCGGCAGGCGGCGGGAGCTGGTCCCGATCCCGCCCTTCCATCCGAACGCCACGGTGCCCGTACCCGCGCCGACCGCGCCCTCCTCGACCGGCCCGCCGCTCGCGGACTCCAGGGCGCGCTCCACGTGCTCGGGGCGGATCGGGCGGGCGCGGATGTCGTTCAGCAGGCCGTCGTTCGTCTCGCCGACCACGGGGTTGATGGACCGGACGTCCTCCATCCCCGGCTGGCGGAGCAGCCAGGCGACCATGGCGTCCGCGGCGTTCCAGACGCACAGCGTGCAGGTCAGGAGGATCGGGGTCTCGAGCTCGCCGAGCTCCCGGACCTGGGTGACGCCGAGCAGCTTGCCGAACCCGTTACCCACGTGGATTGCGGCGGGCACCCGCTCGAAGAACGGATTCCCGCCGTGCGGGAGGATCGCGGTCACGCCGGTGCGGACGGAATCTCCTTCGCGCACCGTGACCTGGCCGACCCGCAGGTCGGGCACATCCGTGATCGCGTTCAGCGGGCCGGTAGGCAGGACGCCGATGACGACGCCTGCTTCACGCGCACGGGGGCGCCCGGCCTCCGTCGTCTGACTCATGAGCGGTGCGGTCCAGGCCAGCAGCAGGAACGTGATGGCGATGCCGTGCCTCATGATGGTTCTCCCCCAACGGGTGCCGCAACGTGGAGCGGCGGTCGTTCGTTCGCGGCGGGCGCCCCGGCGTTCGCGAGCCGGCGGACCATGGCGGCGAGCCGCGGGATCGGGATCCCGGTCGGGCAGACGGCGGCGCACTCGTGGCATTCGGCACAGGCTGCCGGCCCCTCGGCAACGAGCCGGGCCCGATCAATGGCGCGGGAAGGTCCGGCGACGAAGGTCCATGCCTCCTCCCACGCCGGAGCCGGCGCCGCGGCGAGAGCCGGGCACGCGAGGGAGCAGAGGCCGCAGTGGATGCAGTTCATGAAGGCGGGGAACGCCTCGCGCTCATCGGCCGCGAGCGGGACGTACCCCTCGGGCAGGACCGCGCCGAGGTGGCGCTGGAGGTCCCGGTCCCGCCGGAGCGCCCGGACCGGCAGGCGCAGGAGGTGGAGCGCGAACCGGTACCCGAGGTTCAGCCAGGCGAAGGCGCGGCCCCTCATGCGGCGGCCTCCACGGCCAGCTCGCCCGCGCGCCAGCCGTCCGCGGCCGCGTGGCCGAGCCCCAGCGCGGCGGTCTCCACACCCGCCGCTATGCTCCCAGCCACGCACACGTTGAGGTAGGCGACGTCGCCCGTCGCCTCCACGGGCCTGGCCCGTTCGTCGCGCGCCACGCCCGCGCGCAGGAGCGGCTGGGGCAGCGTCCGGTCGGCATGGGTCAGGGCGAGGGGGTCCACGTCCCGCCCGTTCCCACCCGGGTACTCGAGCCGGACGGGGCAGCCGAGGGCGGGCTCGCGCGCCCCGTCCCCGTCCGCCACGATCCCGCCGGCCGCGAACTTCCCCGCCGCGAGGACGAAGGCGCCGGCCTCCACCTCCTCCGCCGTTCCATCGGCGCCCTGAACCGTGACGGAGCGGACTCGCCCCTCCGCCGCCGCCCGGCCCGTGACCCGGCCGGAGAGGACGGTCACGCCCGCGCGGTCCAGGACCGCGAGGAGTGCCCGGTCCAGCCGCCAGCCCGGCACCGAGGGAGGCATGCCGAGCGCCTCGCCCACGGGCACGCCGGCCGCATCCCGGATCGCGGCGCGCGCCGCCTCCGATCGCGCGATCCCGAGCACGGCCGGGAGGATCACGCGGCGGGCGCCGGCCCGCGAGACGGCGGCGGCCACGGACTCGGCCAGCGGGCCCGCCTCCCGGTCGAGCGCGTGCGCCAGCGCGACGGGGGACCAGCCGGTCCGGGGCGGGTCGCCCGCCCGCACCTCCGCGGCCTCCAGCGTGACGCCGGCCGCATCCGACCATAGCGCGGCGAGCACCGACGGCTCGTAGTCGGCCAGTCCTTCGATCCCGCACACCAGCGCGCCGTCCTCGGGCGCAGCGTCCGCGTGCGATGCGGGCGCATGATCGAAAACCCGCACGTCCCCGACGGGGTGCGGCACGCGAACCGGGCCGGGCACGAACCGCAGGCCCGCGGCCGCGAACGCCGCGGCCAGCGGGTCCGGCAAGGGGCCGGTCCAGCCGCCGCCGGCCATGGCGGTCACGCCCGGGCCCGGCCGCACCAGCCCGGCCCGCGCCCCCCGCCCGGCAGCGGCCAGCGCGGCCGCCACGCCGGCGGCCCCGCCGCCGATCACGAGCACGTCGAAGCGCCGCGTCATGGCCGGAGAATACACCCTTCCCCCCGGCCGGGCAAACGCGCACGGCCGCAGAACCTGCGGCGGTCCGGCCGCTCTCCGCGTCCGCCCTGCGCCACAACGGGATGCAAGGGTGGCGGATCGGAGGAAACCTGGCGATATTGCCAGGTATATGTGCAGCAACGAGACGCGGCGGCCGCCCGCCGCGTGATCACCGAGATCTTCCCAGGTACGAAAGCAAAATGTCCGTGGAGACTGTGGTCCCGCCCGGAGCCGCGGGCGCCGGGACCGACGTATCGGAGACCGTGCGCCGGCGCATGGGCCGCATCGCCGGCGGGACGGCGCTCTATACCTACCTCCTGATCGTGTTCGGCGGGATCGTCCGGATCACCGGGTCCGGGCTCGGCTGCGGCGACGACTGGCCGCTCTGCAACGGTCACTGGATCCCGCCCATGACCTTCGAGACGGTCATCGAGTACGTGCACCGGCTGCTCGCCGCGGCGCTGATCGTGCCCTTCGGCGCCCTCGCCTTCTACGCCGTCCGGCACCGCAACAGCCCCGGCTTCGCCGGCCCGGGCGGCCTGAACCGGCCGGTCGCGCTCGCGTACATACTGCTCGTGGTCCAGGTCCTGCTCGGCGCGACCACCGTCAAGCTCGAGCTGCCGGCCGGCGTGACCGCGCTCCATTTCGTGACCGCCGTCTCGATCCTCGCCACCCTGCTCGTCGCCATGGCGCGCGCAGGGCGGCGTGTTGCCGCGGGCGGCGCGACCGGGACTGAGAAGAAATTCGCTGCCGCGGCGGTCGGCGCCGCCGCGCTCGGGATCTGCGTCATCGCGTTCGGCGCGCTGACCGCGAACACCGGACTGCCTCCGGCCGCGGGCCAGCCGTCCGGCGCGGCCTGGGCGTGCCAGGGTTTCCCGCTCTGCAACGGGAAGTGGCTGCCGTCCGGCGGGTCCTGGGTCCACATCCACTGGACCCACCGGCTCCTCGCGTTCCTGCTCCTCTTCCACGTGCTCGCGGCAACGGTCACGACCTGGAAACGCGGCGCGCCCGCCGCGATCCGCCGGGCCTCTCTCATGAGCCTGGCCCTCGTCGTGATCCAGATCGCCGGCGCCGCGGCCCTCGTGCTTATGAGGCTGCCCGACTGGCTCCAGGCGTTCCACCTGGCCGTGGGGACCGCGGTCTGGGCGTCGCTGGCCTACTGGGCCTCCCTGGCCAGGCAGTTCGAACGTATGGCTTGACCCCGGGCACGAATCTTTATAAGCTGACGCGCTCTTCGAAAACACGGGCCGATGGCCACTGCGTTTCGGTTGATAGGGAGATTGGGGCGAATGTCCTGTCGTTGGGGATTCCCGGGTCAGCGCGCGCTGGCGCTGGCCGTGCTCGCGGGCGCGCTCGCGCTTGCCGGTTGCGCCGGTGAGTACCCGCAGTCGGTGTTCCGTCCGGTAACCGACTTCGCCGTGACGCTCGACAATCTGTTCACCCACGTCTTCTGGTGGACGATCGTCATTCTCGTCGTCGTCGAAGTCATCCTGGTCTTCGTGATCCTGCGCTACCGGCAGCGACCCGGTCAGCCGCAGCCGAAGCAGATCCACGGGAACGCCCTGCTCGAGATCGTCTGGACGATCATTCCGGCGCTGATCGTGGTGTTCATCGCGGTGCCGACGATCCGGACGATCTTCGACACTTACGAGCCCGCGGGCGAGGACGCGCTGATCGTGGAGGCGGTCGCGCACCAGTGGTGGTGGCAGTTCCACTACCCGGAGTACGGGATCACGACCGCGAACCAGCTCTATCTGCCGGTCGGCCGGCAGGTCGAGATCCGGCTCCGCTCCAACGACGTGCTCCACAACTTCTGGGTGCCGCGCCTGGGCGGGAAGCGGTACAACTATCCGCAGCGGGTGCGGCCCGGCGAGGAGCCGCGGTACAACTTCCTCGTCTTCACGATCGACGAGGCGGGCGAGTATCCCGGGCAGTGCGCGGAGTTCTGCGGCGTCGCGCACGCCCTCATGCGCATGATGGTCGTTGCCCAGCCGGAGCCCGAGTTCCAGGCCTGGGTCCAGCAGATGCGCGCGCCCGTCGAACCGGCGGAGGGCTCGCTCGAAGCGCAGGGCCGGGAGATCTTCCTGCGGAGCACGTGCATCGCGTGCCACACCATCGAGGGTACCACGGCGCGGGGCGTGCTCGGCCCGAACCTGACCCGGTTCGGTACGCGCTGGAGCATCGGCGCCGGCGCCGCGGACAACACGCTCGAGAACATCGCGCAATGGATCCGCGATCCGCAGAGCATCAAGCCAGGCGCGCTGATGCCCGGCACCACCCAGGGTGCGGCCGGGATGCCGCCGACCGGTCTCAGCGACCAGGAAGTCGCCGCCGTCGCGGCGTACCTGCACAGCCTGCGCTGATCGGGGGCGGGCGGTCCAAGCGGTTCATTGGGTCGGATTCACAGCACGAGGGCAGGATACCCTAAATGGCCATAGCGCAAGCCACGACGCACGCGTCGACGAAACCGCAGACCGGGATCTGGAGCTGGATCACGACCGTCGACCACAAGAGGATCGGCATCCTGTACGGCGTCACCTCGCTGATCTTCCTCCTGATCGGTGGGATCGAGGCGCTGCTCATCCGCATCCAGCTCATGCGGCCGGAGATGTCGTTCCTCGACCCGGACACGTACAACCAGCTCTTCACGATGCATGGCACGACCATGGTCTTCCTGGTCGGCATGCCCATCGCGGTCGCGTTCTTCAACTACATCATCCCGCTCCAGATCGGCGCGCGGGATGTGGCGTTCCCCCGGCTGAACGCGCTGTCGTACTGGATCTTCCTGATCGGCGGCCTGTTCATGACGTACAGCGTGATCGCCGGGATCGCGCCGAACGTCGGCTGGTTCGGTTACGCGCCGCTCACGTCCGCCCAGTATTCGCCTGGCCCGAATGTCGACTTCTGGGCGCTCGGCCTCCAGATCCTGGGCGTCGCGTCCATCATGGGCGGCATCAACTTCATCACGACGATCATCAACCTCCGGGCGCCCGGCATGACGCTCATGCGCATGCCGCTGTTCACCTGGATGGCGTTCGTGACGAGCTTCCTGCTCATCACCGCGCTGCCGGTCTTCGCCACGGGGCTCTTCTTCGTGACGTTCGACCGGGCGTGGGGCACGAACTTCTACAACGTGGCCGCGGGCGCGGACCCGATGCTCTGGCAGCACATCTTCTGGCTGTTCGGGCATCCGGAGGTCTACATCCTGATCCTGCCGGGCTTCGGCATCGTGTCCGAGGTGATCCCGACCTTCTCCCGCAAGCCGCTGTTCGGCTACTCGATCATGGTGTACTCCGGGATCCTGATCGGCTTCATCGGCTGGGGCGTGTGGGCGCACCACATGTTCGCCGTCGGGATGGGGCCGATCGCCGACGCGTTCTTCGCGGCGAGCACCATGATCATCGCGATCCCGACCGGGGTGAAGATCTTCAACTGGCTCGCCACGATGTGGGGCGGCTCGCTGCGCTTCACGACGGCGATGCTCTTCGCCGTGGCGATGGTCGGCATGTTCACGATCGGCGGGATCTCGGGGATCCACCACTCGGTGGCGCCGTCGAACCTGCAGCAGACGGACACCTACTACGTGGTGGCGCACTTCCACTACGTGCTGATCGGCGGGCTGATCAACGCGATCTTCGCGGGGATCTACTACTGGTTCCCGAAGGTGACCGGCCGGCTGCTGAACGAGACGCTCGGCAAGTGGCACTTCTGGCTGTTCATCATCGGGGTGAACATGACGTTCTTCCCGATGCACTTCCTCGGGCTGCTCGGGATGCCGCGCCGGATCTTCACGTATCCGGCGGAGCTGGGCCTGGCCGACATGAACATGGTGGTCACGATCGGCGCGTTCATCCAGGCGATCTCGGTGCTGATCTTCCTGGCGAACGTGCTCCGGAGCGTGAAGCGCGGTGAGCTGGCGGGCCCGAACCCGTGGGGCGGGCTGACGCTGGAGTGGGCGATTCCGTCGCCGCCACCGGTCTACAACTTCACCGCGATCCCGGAGGTCCGCAGCCGGGAGCCGCTGTGGGCGGAGCCGGAGTCGATCGAGAAGCAGCTCAAGGAGGCGTCGCCCGAGGGGATCCACATGCCCGGCCCGTCGTTCTGGCCGCTGGTCGTGGCGATCGGGATCTTCCTCTCCATGGCGCTGTTCATGGTCGACGCCTGGTGGGCGCCGCTGGTCGGTGTCCTGCTCACCTTCTTCGGTGTGGTCAACTGGGCATTCGAGAAGAACTGAGGTCGGGACGCGCCCGTACGCGTCCGTTACCGGATTCTGAGAGCGGGAGTTAGCACCTTGAGTCACGCCGCTGCAGCCGACGCGCACCACACGTCCACCGGGCTTCCCACGTGGAAGATCGGGTTCTGGACGTTCATCGGGTCGGAGAGCCTGTTCTTCGGAACGCTGATCTCGACCTACATGGTCTACAAGGGCCGGAGCCTGGTGGGGCCGTACCCGCCGGACGTATTCTCCATCCCGTTGACGACCCTTAGCACCTTCGTGCTCCTCATGAGCAGTCTGCTCATGGTGCTGGCGCTGAACGCGGTCCAGCGGGGCGACCGGCGGGGCTCGATCCTCTGGTTGTTCGGCACGGCGTTCTTCGGCGCGATCTTCCTGGGCTGCCAGGCCTACGAGTTCACGCACTTCTATCACGTGGGGCTCACGCTGCAGACGAACCTGTTCGGGTCGTCGTTCTTCATCCTGACCGGGTTCCACGGCGCGCACGTGATGGTCGGGATCGTGTGGCTCCTGATCCTGTGGGTGATGGCGCTGCGGGGGCAGCTCGGGCCGCAGGATGCGCTCAAGGTCGAGATCGCCGGGCTATACTGGCACTTCGTGGACGTGGTCTGGATCGCGATCTTCACGCTCGTGTACTTGCTCCAGTAGGGAGAGTGGATCCATGTCGTTCGAACCAGGAAGGGCTGAGACCACCAAGGTGGCTGCGGCGGAGGAGCACGCGCACCCGGGCACCAGGACGTATCTGCGGATCGCGCTGATCCTCACGGTGCTGACCGCAGCGGAGGTCGCGGTGATCCACATTCCCGCGCTCGAGGCGGTCATGGTCCCGGTCCTTCTCGTGCTGACGGTCGCGAAGTTCAGCCTTGTCGTGATGTATTACATGCACCTGAAGTTCGACAGCCGGATCTTCACGGGCGTGTTCGTAGCGCCGCTGACGCTGGCGGTGGGCGTCATCATCTCGCTGATCCTGCTGTTCAAGGTGCTGCCGAAGTACAACCCGTGGTAATGACCGTGACCGTAGTCCCTGGCAGTGCACTCCTCGGGATCGTCCTGCATGGCGCGGGCGATTTCTCCTGGACGCGGTTCGAGATCCATCCGAGCGTCCTGATCGGCTGTACGCTCTTCTTCGGCGCGTACCTCGCCGCGATCGGTCCGCTGCGCCGACGGCTCGGCGGACCGGATCACGTGCGGCTGGACAAGCTCGCGTACATGCTCTCGGGCGTACTTGTGCTGTTCGTGTCGTTGAACGGGCCGATCCACGATCTGAGCGACAATTACCTGTTCAGCGCGCACATGGTGCAGCACATGCTGATCACCTTGATCGTGCCGCCGCTCTTCCTGCTCGGGACCCCGGACTGGTTGATGGCGTGGCTGCTGCGGCCGCGGATCGTGGAGCGGACGGCGAAGTTCCTGACCATGCCGCTCGTCGCGTACGCGGTGTACAACCTCGTGTTCGTGGGGTGGCACTTCCCGGTCTTCTACAACTGGGCGCTGGTCGACCACAACGTGCACATCGTTCAGCACCTGATGTTCATTGCGGCGGCGATGGTGATGTGGTGGCCGATCGCGAGTCCGCTCCCGGACCTGTATCGGCTGTCCAGACCGGGTCAGCTACTGTACATCTTTGCGTTCGGGATCCCGATGTCCGTGGTGTCGGCGTTCATCACGTTCTCGGAGACGGTGCTGTACACGTGGTACGAGGCGGCGCCGCGGCTCTGGGATCTGAGCGCGCTGGATGATCAGCGGCTCGGCGGCGCGATCATGTGGGTGCCGGGGATGCTGGTCTTCTGGACCGCGATGACGTTCGTCTTCTTCCGCTGGGCGCGGAGCGAGGAGCGCAAGGAGCGGCAGGCCGCGCGGCGGATGCGTCCGACGGGCGAGCACGGCGCACCGGACGCGCTGCCAGCGCGAAACTGAGATGAAGGGATCGGCGCCCCGGTCGGGCGCCGATCTTTTTCCGGCCCCTGCGACCGGCTGGCGGGGGCGTACCCCTACGGAGCTTCGAACCCACGATGCACGGGCGTCCGGGATGCGTCGATGACGGCGTACCCCGGACGCCCGTTCGTATCCACGCTCAGGCGACCGGCTCCTCGAGCTCCTCGAATGGACGCCTGCGCAACTGCCTGCGCAATACAGGGTGCCTGCGCCAGAGATAGAGACCCATGCTGGCCGCGGCGATGAGGTTGCCGATGGCGATTGTCCACCAGCGCAGCGCATCGAGCAGCCAGTTCGCGGCAATCGCGATCAGCCCGACGAAGAACGTCTCGAAGCTGACGAAGAGGAGCACGATCGCGAGGATGATCCGTGGCTCGCGCTCGGCGATCCTCACGAGGGCGGAGGCGATCAGTCCGACGAACACGAAGGCGGCCACGTGGATGATGGTGTAGCCGAGCACGGTGCCGGCATCGATCTGTACCTGCTGGGTGGAAGCGGCCCCGTGGAAGATGGCGGAGCCGAGGGCCGCGGGAGTGAAGAAGACGCGGCCTTCCGCGGTGTCCAGGACGAGGAACCAGAGGGCCACGGCGCCGGCGCCGATCAGGCCGCTGACGATGCCTTCCCGGGTCGCGGGGTGCTCGCGCAGGAAGTCGGACCAGTTCACCACTCGGAGCGGGGCGGCGAAGTGGAGGACCGCCATGATGGAGATGCCCGCGAGGAGGTTGCCGACCAGAACCTGGGGCCAGCCGAGGGCGCGCATCACGCCGGCGCCGGTCGTCACGAGGCTGAGGTAGAAGGCGACGTCGAACAGGAACATGCCGACCACGAGGCCGAGCAGGAACGTCGGCGCGGTGTCGAGCCAGGCGCAGAGCAAGGCCGCGGCGATCCCGACCAGGACGAACACGCCGTAGTGGACGAGCGTGTACAGTGCGACGGCGAGGAAGTCGGGGGCCGGCGCGTCGACGCCGAGCAACGCTCCAGCCAGGAAGGAGGGGGTGCCGAACGGTTCACCCCGCAGGGCATCGACGATGAGGAACCATGCGGCGATCGCGGTTGCGCCGATGATGCCGGCAATGGCGCCGCGACTCACGAGCTTCCAGGGTTGTTGCATGGTGACCTCCCGGTCCGGGGTGATGAGGGCGCGCGGGCCGCGGTCTCGCGGGTCGCGTCCGCGCGGCCGGTCGCGTTGGTGACAGCCGGCGCACTGGCGGGCCGTGTTCTCGGGACGGCCCGGGGCGAGAGCCCGTCCCACGGAGCCCGGGTCGCGCCGGCACTCAGGCCCGGGCGCCCCGGCCCCGGGCGCGGGACGGGTCCCGCGAAGCCTGTTCCACCCTGCACGGGCGGAGGTCGAAGGCGCGGGCGACGGGCGCGAGCGCCGTCACCGGGTGCGCCATCGGGAGCGAAGCAACTCGGTACCTGCCCTTCGTGAGACCGTACTCCAGGGTCTCACCCCAGGACGTAGAGCAACAAATATACGGCCACGCCGCTGACGCAGACGTAGAGCCAGGCGGGCAGGGTCCAGCGGGCCACCGCCCGGTGGCGTTCGTACTGGCCTGTCACGGCTCTGTAGAGGGTGACCGCGACGAGCGGCACGATGGCCATTGCGCAGATCGTGTGCGAGGTCAGGATCGTGAAGTACAGGGTCCGGATCCAGCCGTCTCCGGTAAAGCGGACGGAGCCGACGTGGAAGTGGTAGACCAGGTAGGATGCCAGGAAGAGGCCGGAGAAGCCGAGCGCCGCGACCATGCAGGTCCGGTGCGCGGACCTCCGGCCTCGCCGGAGCTGGAGGTATCCGGTCCCGAGGAGCAACGCGCTCACCGCGTTGAAGCCCGCGTTGAGGTGGGGCAGTTCACGGATCCAGGCTGCTCCTTCGTACAGCATGCCGGAACCTCCGCGCCGATCAGGCCGGCAGCTTGTCGAAGACCATGAGGATCAACAGCGCCGGCAGGTACAGGACGGAGGCGAAGAAGAGCCGGCGCGCGCCGCGGTCGGTCCGGTTCAGGGCAACGGCGGCACCCGCGGCGAGGAACGCGAGGCCGAGGAGGAGCGCGCCGATGAAGTAGATGCTGCCGGTCATCCCGAGCACGGTCGGTATGAGGCTCACGGGCACCAGGGCGAGGGCGTAGTTGAAGATCTGGCGGCCGGTCCGGCGTCCGTCGGGATCGTTCCGGCTGAGCATGACGAAGCCGCCACGGAGATAGTCCTCGCGGAACATCCAGGCGAGCGCCAGGAAGTGTGGGAGCTGCCAGAGGAACATGATCGCGAACAGCGTCCAGCCGGCGAGCCCCATGGAGCCCCCGCCCGCCACCCAGCCCGCCAGGATCGGGAGCGCGCCGGGTACTGCGCCGACGATCGTGTTGAGGGACGTGCGGCGCTTGAGCGGCGTGTAAACGTAGATGTAGCTGACGAGCGATGCGAGCACGAGCGCGGCCGGGATCCACCCGACGAACAGGACGAGGTAGATGATCCCGAGGACGGCGGTGGTCCAGGCGAACCAGAGCGCCTGCCGGGGGGTGAGCCGGCCGGCAGGGAGCGGGCGCATCGAGGTCCGGCGCATGAGCCCGTCGACGTCCCGCTCGGCGTACTGGTTCAGGGCGTTCGTGCCGCTGCACGCGAGCGCGGTGCCGAGGAGCGTATGGAAGAGCAACACGAAATCGACGGCGCCGCGCTGTGCCATGTAGAAGCCGACGCCGGTCGTGATCAGGATCAGCCGGGTGATGCCGGGCTTGGTGAGGTTGAAAAAGTCCCGGGCGCGTTCCCTAGCCATGGCCAGAGAACAGCTCGCCGGCCGCTCGGCCGGGGTCCGGGATTCAGCCATCAGAGACAACTCGAGACCTCCATCTCTCAGGAGCGATCCCCGGCGGTGCCGTGCCCGGGGATCGTCGCGAGTGGGGCGGTGGCGCCGCCGGCCCGCTCAGGCGAGCCGGCCCGGACTTCGGGCGCACGCGGTCTTTCGCGACGAGCCAGCGCCGTCCGGCAGTTCGGCCGGAAGTTCGCGCCGGTGATCGCGAAGGCCGTTGCCGCGTCCCTTGTACCACCTGACCAGCGCTCCGGTGCCCTCCGCCGCCGGACCGTCCCCCATGCCGTGGACACGGGGCCGATGCTCGACGGTGTTCCACGCGCCTGAGCGCGGGGCCGGGACCCGTCCGAAGACGGTGACCGGGTCATCCGGATCCCAAATGGAGTATAGCGAGAATGCCGGGAAGCCGCCATGACTCGCGGCCGCGGGCGGGCCCGCCCGGGCGGTTCCCCCATGGAGGCTTCCGGGTCTACGGCGGCCCGGGGCGGCCTGGAAGAACCCCGGAAGAAAACGGGGAGGTCGGAAAGACCTCCCCGCTGCGTCGTTCGTCCGGCGAGCGCCGGCCCGGCCGTCCGGAGCCGGGATCAGGCGCGGGTCGCGAGCTCGTGTTCCCCGATCGCGGCCTCGCCCTGCGGAACGCGCTCCGCGCGGCTGATCTTCACCGCGCAGTACTTGAACTCCGGGATCTTGCCGAACGGATCGAGCGCCGGGTTCGTGAGGATGTTGGCGGCGGCCTCGACCCAGCAGAATGGGACGAACACGGCGCCCTTCGGGACCGCGAGGTCGGCCCTCGCCGCGAGGGTGATCCTGCCCCGGCGCGTTTCGAGTGCGACGCCGTCGCTCTCCTCGATCCCGAGCCTGGCCAGCTCCGCGGGGTGCAGATACGCCGTGGGCACCGGCTCGATGGCGTCCAGCACGTTCGAGCGGCGGGTCATGGCGCCGGTGTGCCAGTGTTCCAGGAGACGGCCGGTGATGAGCACGTACGGGTACTCGTCGTCCGGCAACTCGTCCGGCGGCGTGAGGTCCACGGGCACGATCTTGCCGCGCCCGCTCGGCGTGGGGAAGCGCTCGGTGAAGAGGACCTCCTCGCCCGGGTCGCCCTCGTTGCGGCAGGGGAAGGTGACGGCCGACTCGCGCTCCAGCCGCTCCCACGTAATGCCGGCGTAGCTCGGCGTGGCCTTGCGGATCTCCTCGAACACGTCCCGCGGGCCGCCGTAGTTCCAGTCCAGGCCGAGCCGGCGTGCCATCTCCTGAATGATCCAGAGGTCCTGGCGCGCGTCGCCAGGCGGGTCGATGGCCTGCCGCCCGAGCTGCACCCGCCGGTCCGTGTTCGTGAAGGTGCCGGTCTTCTCCGGGAACGCGGACGCCGGCAGGATCACGTCCGCGAAGGACGCGGTCTCGGTGAGGAAGAGATCCTGCACCACGAGCCAGTCGAGGGAGGCGAGCGCTTCGCGGGCGTGGTTCAGGTCCGGGTCGGACATGGCGGGATTCTCGCCCATGATGTACATCCCGCGGATCCGGCCCGCCTTCGCCGCGTCCATGATCTCGACGACGGTGAGCCCCTTCTTCGGGTCGAGCTCCGTGCCCCAGAGCTCCTCGAAGAACGCCCGGGTCTCGGGGTTCTCCACCGAGCGGTAGTCCGGGTAGACCATGGGGATCAGCCCCACGTCCGACGCGCCCTGGACGTTGTTCTGCCCGCGCAGCGGGTGGAGCCCCGTGCCCCGCCGGCCGATCTGGCCGGTGATCAGCGCGAGGGTGATGAGACAGCGCGCGTTGTCCGTGCCGTGGGTGTGCTGGGAGACGCCCATCCCCCAGAAGATCATGGAGGCGCGGGACGTCGCGTAGAGCCGGGCCACCTCGCGCAACGTCTCCGCGGGGATGCCGCACACTGCGGACATGGCCTCCGGGCTGTAGGGCCGGATCCGGCGCTTCAGCTCCTCGAACCCCTCGGTCCGGTTCGCCACGAACTCCTCGTTGACCAGCCCCTCCTCGATGATCGTGTAGATCATCGCGTTGAGCACGGCCACGTCCGTCCCCGGCTTGAACTGGAGCGAGTAGGTGGCGAGCCGGGCGAGCTCGGAGCGCCGCGGATCCATGAGGATCAGCTTCGCGCCGCGCTCGATGGCGTTCTTCATGAACGTGGCGGCGACGGGATGGTTCACGGTCGGATTCGAGCCGATCACGATGAACACATCCGCGTACTGCACGTCCGAGACGGGGTTGGACACGGCGCCGGACCCGATGCATTCGAGGAGCGCGGCCACCGAGGATGCGTGGCAGAGCCGGGTGCAGTGGTCGACGTTGTTCGTGCCGAACCCGGTGCGGACGAGCTTCTGGAAGAGGTAGGCCTCCTCGTTGGACCCCTTGGCGGAGCCGAAGCCGGCGAGGGCGCCGCCGCCGTAGGTGTCGCGGATTTCGCGCAGCCGGCGGGCGGCGAGGTCGAGGGCCTCCTCCCAGGTCGCCTCGCGGAACGCGGCGAGCGGGTTCGCGGGGTCGAGCAGCCGGTGCGGGTCCTTGGGCACGCCCTCCCGGCGGATCAGCGGTTTCGTGAGCCGCTCCGGGTGGTACACGTAGTCGAATCCGAAGCGGCCCTTGACGCAGAGGCGGCCGTGGTTGGCCGGGCCGTTCCGGCCCTCCACCTGGATGATGCGTCCGTTCCGGACGTGGAACGTGGTCTGGCAACCCACGCCGCAGTAGGGGCAGAGGGAGTCGACCTTGCGTTCCGGGACGGCGTCGGCGGCCAGGCCCGCAGGCATGAGCGCGCCGGTCGGGCATGCCTGCACGCACTCGCCGCATCCCACGCACGAGCTCTGGCCCATGGGGTCTTCGAGGTCGAAGACGATGCGGGCGTTCGCGCCGCGGCCGGCGTAGCCGATGACGTCGTTCACCTGCTCCTCGCGGCACGCGCGGACGCAGCGGGTGCACTGGATGCAGGCGTCGAGGCGGACGAGGATCGCCGGGTGGGACGCGTCGGGCGCGGGCTGGGGCCGCGGTGCGAAGCGTGGCCGGCCGACCTCCAGGAAGCGGGCCCAGTAGTCGAGCTCGGAGTCGTGGCGGTGCGCCTCGGCCGGCATGTCGGAGAGGAGCAACTCGACGACCATGCGCTGGGACTTGCGGGCGCGCTCGCTGGTCGCGCGGACCTCCATGCCGGGTGCCGGCTTGCGGCAGCAGGAGGGCGCGAGGACGCGCTCGCCCGCGATCTCGACCACGCAGGCGCGGCAGTTCCCGTCCGCGCGCATGCCTTCCGTGTAGCAGAGGCGCGGGATCTCGATGCCGTGGCGCTCGGCGGCCTGGAGGATGGTCTCGTCCGGCCGGGCGTCGATCTCGAGCCCGTCGAGGGTGAAGCGGATGGTCTCGGCGGACGGAGCCGTACCCTGAATGGCGGTCGATCCGTTGGTCGAGCTCATAGGTCCTGCTCCTGCGAGGCGTGGCTGGCCGGCGCGGCGGCCGGTTCGGCCAGCTCCGCGGGGAAGTAGCGCATGACGCACCTGACCGGGTTGGGCGCGGCCTGGCCGAGCCCGCAGATGGAGGCGTCGGACATGACGGCGCCGAGCTCGGAGAGGAGCGCCGTGTCCCAGCGATCCTGCTTCAGGAGCTCGACGGCCTTGGAGGTGCCGACCCGGCAAGGCGTGCATTTCCCGCAGGATTCGTGGGCGAAGAACTTCATCAGGTTGAGCGCCGCGGCGCGGGCGCGGTCGTGCTGGGAGAGGATCACGATCGCGGCGGACCCGATGAAGCAGCCGTACTCCTCCAGGGTGCCGAAGTCCAGCGGGATGTCGGCGAGGCTGGCCGGGAGGATCCCGCCGGACGCGCCGCCGGGCAGGTAGGCGTAGAACTCGTGGCCCGGGAGCATGCCGCCCGCGAACTCCTCGACGAGCTCCCGGGCGGTCACGCCGGCCGGCGCCAGGTAGACGCCGGGCTTGTTGACGCGGCCGCTGATGGAGAAGGCGCGCAGCCCCTGGCGTCCGCGGCGGCCGAGGGCGGCGAACCGGGCCGCGCCCTTCTCGAGGATCTCCCGCAGCCAGTAGACGGTCTCGACGTTGTGGACGAGCGTGGGCCGGCCGAAGAGCCCGACCTGGGCGGGGAACGGCGGCCGGAGCCGCGGCTGGCCGCGCTTCCCCTCCAGCGACTCGATCAGCGCCGTCTCCTCGCCGCAGATGTACGCGCCCGCGCCGCGGCGCAGGTGGATCTCCGGCAGCTCGCAGGGCGGGTCCGCCTGGAGCGCCGCGATCTCCCGCGCCAGGATCCGGCGGATGAGCGCGTACTCGTCCCGCAGGTAGATGTAGACCGCCTCCGCCTCCACCGCCCAGGCCGCGATGAGCAGCCCCTCCAACACGCGGTGCGGGTCGGTGGACAGGAAGAACCGGTCCTTGAACGTGCCCGGCTCGCCCTCGTCGGCGTTCAGCACGGCGTAGCGCGGTTTCGGGCCTTGCCGCACGAAGCGCCACTTGCGGCCGGACGGGAACCCGGCGCCGCCCAGCCCGCGGAGGCGGGAGTCGTCGATGATGGAGATGATGTCCTCCACCGCGCGGAGCCCGCCCACGCACGCGCGGAGCATCTGGTACCCGCCCCGGCTGCGGTATTCCTTGTAGCCGATGTAATCGACCTCGTCCGGCTCGGTCCGTTCGGCCCTGACGTCTTCCTCCACCGCCTCCGGCGTGGCGTTCGGAACCGGCCGGCGGCCGACGACGGCGACGGGTGCGACGTCGCACCGGCCGACGCACGGCGCGGGGATCACCCGCACGCCGGGGCCGAGCCGGGCCCGGAGCTCCTCCAGGAGCGCCGGGCCGCCCGCCAGCTCGCAGCTCAGGGACTCGCAGACCCGCACGGTCATCGGCGGGGGCGGCGTCTCCCCCTCCTTCACGATGTCGAAGTGATGGTAGAAGCTCGCGACCTCGTAGACCTCCGCGGTCGTGAGCCCCATCTCGTAGGCGAGCGCGGTCAGGTGCGCCGCCGACAGGTGTCCGTACGCGTCCTGGATGCGATGGAGGTGCTCGATCAACAGGTCGCGGCGGCGGGGCGCGTCACCCAGCAGCGCGCGAACCTCTTCCAGCGCGCTGGCATCGACGATCCTGCCCCTGGGTGGGCGCCGGACCGCGAGCCCCCGCGGTCCGCCGTTCCGACGTGGTCTGCTCATCTGGGGATCCGGGCGGGAGGTTTCCAACCAGGCCAATCCGGCCGTGCCACGGCCGTGTCGGCGGCTTCGATGATAGTGGACCGAAGCGGGCGGGGAGTCAACCCCGGCCGGCCTCCGGCTCCCCGCCCGATCCTCCGCAGATTACAGAGGTTCCCCCACAAGAGTGTCTATCCCGTCCCGACAGACGGGGGCGCCCCGTGGCCCTAGCTTGGGGGTGCGGGTCGATGAACAAGAGCCAGGAGGCGATGATGGTACGCAGGATCCTGATCGCGGTGGCGGCGCTGGGCTTCGTGGCCGGCGGCGCCTACATCCTTTCGGCGGCTGCCCGGGCGGATCTCGTCGAGTACACGGACTTCGGCGCCGCCGTCACGCCGACCGAGCCGGCGTTCCTCGCCGAGATCGCGCCGCCCTCCCGCGCGCCGGTCAAGGAGTTCCGGATCCCGATCACGCACGAGACCATCGAGATCGCGCCGGGCGTGACCTATGAAGGCTGGACGTTCGGCGGAACCGTTCCCGGCCCGGTGATCCGCGTGCGCCAGGGCGACCTGGTGAGGATCAAGCTCGTGAACGAGTCGCCGATGGCGCACTCGATCGACTTCCACGCCGCGCGCATCCCGATGAACGTGGCGTTCCGGAACGTGATGCCGGGCGAGGAGCTGGAGTTCGAGTTCGTGGCCCGGGACCCCGGCACGTACATGGTGCACTGCGGCACGGCGCCGGTCCTGATGCACATCATGCAGGGCATGTATCTGCCGATCATCGTTGACCCGAAGGGTGGCTGGGGCACGGAGGTGGACCGGGAGTTCGTGCTGACGCAGAGCGAGTTCTATGCGCGGCAGGGCGCGAACGGCGTGTACGGGCCGGACTGGAACGCGGCAATGAGGAAGGAGCCGACGCACGTGGTCTTCAACGGCAAGGCGTTCCAGTACAAGGCGCATCCGTTGAAGGTGAACGAGGGTGAGCGGGTGCGGTTCTTCGTGATGAACGCGGGTCCGAGCATGCGGAGCGACTTCCACGTGGTCGGCGCGGTGTTCGACCGGGTCTACCCGGACGGCAATCCGAAGAACGCGCTGAACAGCGTGCAGACGTGGTCGGTGCCGGCGGGCGGCGGCGCGGTCTTCGAGACGGTGTTCGAGAAGGGCGCGAGCGGCGAGGGGGTGTACGCCTTCGTGACCCACGCGTTCGCGGACGCGGAGAAGGGCGCGGTCGGCCTGATCCAGGTCGGGAGCCCCGGGGTGATCGCGGGGCACTGAGTCCGCGGCGGTCGCCGGCCGGACTGCGGGGTGGTGCTGCGGGGCGGGGGCGCGGGGTGCGCCTCCGCCCCGCTCTCGCATCGATGGCCCAGGCAATGGGCGCGCCCAACAGAGCCGGGCGATGACCCCGGCAGGACGTGCCCCGGAACGGCCGTCGCCCGGCTCGGCTACACCGCTACCCGGTTGATCTTCTCCTTCGCCTCCTCGACCAGCCCGGCCAGCTTGCCGCTCGGGAGGCCGAGCGTCGTCTGGTTCCAGTTGATCGCGGAGCCCTTCATGCCCCGGAGGCCGGCGAACTCGAAGCGGGACGCCTTGATCACCTCCCGCGCCCTGTCGAACACCGGCTGCGCCTTCCTGACCATCGCCTCGACCTCGAACTTCCAGCCGGGCTTGCCGTAGTCCGCCACGGCCATGTTGATGATCGCGGCGGTGTCCGAGTTCGCGATGAGGTAGCAGCCGACGATCGGCGAGGTCCTGAACAGGTTCAGGTCGTAGATACCCTGATCGAGCAGGGCGTTGACATCCCGCGTCTCCTTCCAGTCCCGGGCGAACAGGTAGATCTTCTGGACGGTGAGCGCGAGGGTCTCCGCGGCGCCGAGGAGCGTGCCGGAGAGCGCGCCGAAGTCCGCGGCCGTGAAGGCCGCCTTCG
>CALCID010000036.1 GCA_937907535.1 uncultured bacterium
AAACCGACCGCTGCCGCGGACTACCGTTCACCATCGATGGCCTCCGTGAAGTGGGTGGATGGAGACGGCGCGACTCGAGAGTCAGACATCGCAAGCCCGCACGCCGGCGCGGCGCGGGCTGCCGGGCCGGGCGGGTTCGGGCTCGCCGGGTTCAGGCGACGTCGTCGTCGCCTCCTTCCTCGGCTACGGCAGCCGGACCGGACGCCGCACCCCGCCGGGCCCGGAGCGCCGTGCCGCCGACGCCCACCGCGAGGAGCAGGAGCAGGAGCCCGACAGAGGTGGCCGCGGACGCGCGGAGCAGCTCCGACTCGTAGTAGAGCCGGACGGTGTGCGTGCCCGCGGGGATCGGCACCGCGCGGAACGTGTAGTTCGCGCGCAGGACGGGCGCGGACTCGCCGTCCACCTCCGCGTGCCAGGCGGGGAAGTAGTTCTCGGCGATCACCAGGAGCGCGGGCCGGTCGGACGTCACCTCGAGGGTGTAAGCGTTGATCCCCCGCTCCACCCACCGCACCCCGCCCTGCGGGTCGGGCCGGACCTCGATGCCCGGCGGGAGCGGCTCCGGGAGCGCGGCCGTGGTCCGGTAATCGAAGTCCGGGCCGAGGATCCGCTCGACCGCGGCGTCGTCCGGCACCACCTCGACATTCCCGACCAGGTACGCCCGCGGCAGCGCGTTCGTGTTGCGGTAGACGACGCTGCGCGAGCCGCGGAACGCCTCCACGAAGCCCTCCGGCGGCTGGATCGGGCCCGGCGTCAGCACGTACGAGACGTTGGCCAGGTC
The DNA here is from genome assembly GCA_937907535.1 of uncultured bacterium. Classification (GTDB taxonomy): domain Bacteria; phylum Gemmatimonadota; class Gemmatimonadetes; order Longimicrobiales; family RSA9; genus CALCID01. The sequence continues at coordinate 779 of CALCID010000036.1, forward strand.
GAGGAGCCGCAGCTCCGACGTGGCCAGGTTGTAGGGCGTCTCGCCGCCGAGCAGCGTCCGGTAGCGGCCGATCTCGTTCCCGTGGTGCCCGGCGAACTGCTCGATCCCGTGGATGGCGAGCGTGTTCGTCGGGTACGCGTCGTACGGAAGGAACGGCGGCTGGAACGAGTACGCCCGGAACACCTCGCCCGCGGCCTGACGCTCCTGCAGGAAGCGGATCGACTCGTCCGGCGTGAAGAGCACGCCCAGGGCGGGGATCGAGTTCAGGAGTTCCGTGGCGCGGATGAAGGGCCGGCCCACCCGGTACAGGTCGAGGGCGGCGAGGAGCGCGAGCGCCACGAGCACGGCGCGGCGGCCGATCAGGCCGCGGGCCAGCGCCTCCCAGAGCCCGGCCACGGCGGCGGCGAAGAGCGTCACGATCCAGAAGCCCGCCTGGATCCTCGGCAGGTTCTCCTGGAGGGCGGCGAGCCGGCGGGGATCCATGTCCCGGTAGATCACGGCCTGCCAGAGGTCGGTCAGGACGCCGGCGGAGGCGAGCACGGCGAGCCCGGCGACGACCGCGGTGCCGATCCAGAGGTACCGGCGCACCGCGCGGCGCTCCTCGTCCGTGCCCTCGACCGCCCAGTCCAGGTACCGCTGGAGGGCGAAGGCGGCCAGGGTGACGAGGGAGAGCCCCCACAGGAAAATGATCAGCGACGGCGCGCGCATGAGACTCACGCCGGGGATCAGGTAGTAGAGCCGGAAGAGCGGCGTGGTCGCCCCGAGCGCGAAGCTCAGGGAGAGGAGCGCGAGCACGACGAAGAACCAGGTCCGGCTGCCGCGCCGGCGGAGGAACACCAGCGGCGCGAGGAAGAGCGTAATGAAGCCGGTGTACTCGGAGTTCAGCTTCATCGCGTTGCGGCCCCAGTAGGTGGTGCCGGAGCGCGTCTCGGTCTCGACGTTGTCCCCCACGAACTCCGGGACCATGAGGGACATGGCCTCCTCGGGGTGCATCGACCAGGACGTGGAGAACTCGTAGCCGGTCTGCTGCTCGGCGCGGACGGTGCGGTCGGCGCGGTGGGACCACTCGCGCAGGTAGGCGAGCGGCGGGAAGAACTGCACGGCGGATGCGCCGACGGCGAGGAGCCCCGCCAGGGTGAAGAGGCCGAAGAGCCGGGCCACGGTCGCTGGCCGCCGTTCCGCGCGCCAGATCTGCGCCATGCGGAAGATCGCGTACAGCGAGATCCCCCAGACCAGGTAGTACGCGAGCTGCATGTGGGAGGTCAGCATCGCGGCCGCGACCCCGAGGGAGAAGAGGGCGAAGTCCGGGAGCCCGCGGCGGGTCATGGCGCGTTCGGTCAGCCAGAACACGAGCGGCGCTAGGGCGGAGACGAAGAGCTTCCCGTCCCCGCCGGGGTGGACGAGGCTCACCAGGTGCGCGCCCATCATGTAGGCGAGGCCGCCGAAGAACGAGATCTCGCGGCGCAGCCCGAGCCCCCGGAGCCACAGGTAGGTGAACACGCCGGCGAGCCAGATGTGGATCAGCATCTTCCAGCCCCACATCCACTTCGCGTCCATGAAGAAGAGCGCGATGGAGGGCGGGTAGAAGATGTCGCCGTGCATCCCCTCGACGAACGGGAGCCCGCCGAACAGGTACGGGTTCCAGAGAGGGAACGTGTGGAAGGCGCGCACGAACTCCGTGTAGAAGTTCCGGGCGAAGTACGAGAGCGCCAGGGAGTCCTGGCCGAGCAGCGTGGAGGTGCCGGCCACGACCTCCCGGAAGAGGATGAGGGTGACCAGGGCGTACGCTGCGGGCGCGAGCCAGGCAGGGAAATCAGGCGACGTCGCTTCGACCGCCTCCCGGCTCGCCGCCAGGGTCCTCCGCTTCGTCTTCGAGCTCATTCACTCCCCTCGTCACTGGTCGGTTCAGCGGGCGTTTCCGGCCCGGCCGGCCGGATCGCGGCGAGCACGCGGCGGATGAAGCCATCCACGGCGTCCGGGTCCATCCATCGGACCACGGCCACGAGGTCGTGCTCCGGGTCGACCCAGATCAGGTTCACGCCCAATCCACGGGCGAAGTAGCTGGTGGCCGGGGCGCTCGGGTAGATGCCCTGGTTCGTGTTCAGCCACCAGAGGTAGCCGTACGTCGGCTTGACGCTGGAAGGCGACGTGGCGCGGCGCAGCCACTCGCGGGAGAGGACCCGCGTGTTCTGCCACTGCCCCTGGCGCAGGTGCAGGAGCCCGAAGCGGGCCATGTCCCGGGCGCTGATCCGGAGGCCGCCGCCCCAGTATCCGCTGCCGGTGACGGACTGCACGGGCCGGCCGTCCAGGTCGACGAACGAGGTGCGGTAGCCGTGCCATTCCCACCGGTCGCTCGCGCCGATGGGGTCCATGATGCCGGCCTCGAGCACGTCCGGCAACGGCTGGCGCCAGATGCGGAGCAGGGAGAGGGCGAGGCGGTTCACGCGCACCTCGTTCTGCTCCCAGAAGGTGCCCGGCTCGGCGAGGGGGCGGTCGGGCCCGGGCTTGCGCGCGGCCCGGTCCGGCTTGCCCCAGAGCGTGCCTTCCCACTCGCTGGTCTGGGTCAGCAGGTGGTGCCAGGTCACGCGGGCGTTACGGGGCGAGTCGAACCCGCCGTCGTTCACGGTAGCCTTGACCGGCTCGTCGAGTCTGCGGATCGCGCCGCGGTCGAAGGTCATCCCCGCGATGGCGGAGAGGAAGCTCTCGCCGACCTCGAACGCCATGTCGACACGGCGGGTGTCGCCCCACTCGGCCACGATGTAGCCGTTGCGGAGGATCAGGCCGTTCGGCCCGCCGCGTTCCCGGATCGGGCCGACGATGTCGGCGTCGGGCCGACCGGCCAGGGCCTGTTCGATGGCCTGGCGGAGCTCGACCGGGACGGGCGTTTCGTTCTTCCGGGCCCATTCGACGGCCTCGGCGAGCAGGGCCGGGTCCATGCCGACCTCGTCTGGCGAGCGGACTTCCCAGTCGTCACCGGGCGGTGGGAAGTACGCCGCGGCGATCTCCGGGTCGAGCGGGTCCGGGCTGGGCCCCGGCCCGGACGAATGCGTGGCGCAGCCAGCCAGCAGCAGGAGGCTGGCCAGCAGGCTCGCTCTACGAATGGTCGCGGGCGAACTCGCTCCCATGGTCCGATCTCGTGTCCGGCCCGCCGGCGGAGGTCGCCGGCGGGGCTCCACCGAACGTAGCGGTTGGAAATCCGTTCGTGGGCGGCGAGCGCGCGGCCCGGCCCGGCGGTGCAGCCATGGCCGGTCCTGGGCGCGACGCCGGTACCCGTTCGACTGGTTTACCACGCGAGCGCCGGAACGTTCACGGGCGAACGCCGGGCATGGCGGCCCGAGGCGGACACCAGGGTATCATCGGGTCGCGGCCCCGGACAACCCTGGCGGGCAGATCGGGCATCGAACGCACGGTTCCACGCAATCCACGCGCATCGTGGTCCGCGCGGCCGGCGACCTCGCCTCCCGCGCCCGATGAGTCGAAGGAGGAATCGCCCGATGATCGAACGATGGCATCTGTCGGCGACGCTGTCCTGGGCCGTGGTCCTGGCGGTGGCGATGCCCGCCGCAGCCCAGCAGACGGTCGAACTGCCGAAACGGGACCGCGCCCTGACGGGAAAGTCCGAGACGGTGTTCAGCGTCGGTGTGGACGAGGGCCCGGAATGGGAGATGTTCGCGAGCGTGACCGGCGTCGCGTTCGATGCGGATGACAACCTCTACGTGCTGGACGGCGGGAACGCACGGGTCCTCGTGTTCGGCCCGGATGGCCGGTTCGTCCGGCAGATCGGGAAGAAGGGCGGGGGGCCGGGCGAGCTCCAGTCCCCGATGTCCCTCACGGTGACCGCCGGCGGTGAGGTGGTGGTCACGGACCTGGGGCGCAGGGCGTTCAGCATCTTCGACCGGGAGGGCAACTTCCGGCACAACGTCGTGTTCGACATGGAGCTCGGCCTCCCGATGAGGGAGCTGTACCCTCACCCGAAGCAGGGGGTGTTGGCCGCGTTCAACCCGATCCGGATCATGCAGGGGCCGGGCGGGCCGCCGCCGCTGGACAGCCTGCTGCCCATCCTGTGGCACCCGCTGGCGGAGTCGGAGAAGCCCAGGCGGATCTTCGAGGCGCCGATGCCGATACCGAAGATCGAGGCCCGGTCCGGCGGCCGGGGCGAGATCCGGGTCTCGCGCGGGGCGCCGCCGGCGTTCTCGCCGACGGTGAGGTGGAGTCCCACGCCGGACGGCGGCGTGGCGGTGGCGTGCGGCGCGGAGTACGCCGTGGAGATCGTGTCCCCCACGGGCGCCGGGGTCCGCCGGATCGAGCGGGGCATCGCTCCGCGGAAGGTCACGAACGCGGACAAGGAGCGGGCGAAGGAGCAGCGCCGGGCGCAGATGCGGAGCGGCGTCGGCGTGGTGCGGGTCACGGTCGAGAACGGCCGGGCCTCGGTGGGCACCGGAGGCGCGGTGTCGGAAGACATGATCCGCCGGGAGCTCGAGAACATGCAGTTCGCGGACGTGATCCCGGTGATCCGGGCGGTGCGCACGGACGCTCAGGGCCGGCTCTGGATCGAGCGGACGGCGGACCGGGACCCGTTCGCGCCCGGCCCGATCGACCTGGTGGCCGCGGACGGGCGTTACGTCGGCACCATCACCGGTGAAAAGATGCCTTCGGCGTTCAGCCCCGGCGGGCTGGCGGCTTACATCGAGAACGACCCCGACACCGACATCCCGCGGGTGATCGTGAAGCGGCTCCCGGCGAGCTGGCGATAGCCGCCGCTGGGAATCCGGGCGGGGGCGCGACCGGGAGCAGCTCGCGCCCCCGCCGCTGTTCGTACGGTAGCGCAGATCCGCCGGCGGGCCCGGCGCCGGGTGTGCGGAACGAGCCCGGCCGGTGGAGCCGGAAGTGCCGCGGGCCCGCTTCTTCCGCCGGAGAGGGCGAACGCGGGCCCGCAACGAACATCGTACTGCCTTTCCGAGAGGTCCGGCCCCCCGGCGCCTCGAATCGGGCGGGGGTGATCGACGGTGCGTCGATCGGTGCTACGGTGGGGCTTCCGGGGGAAAACGGCGTGGTTGGGCGCTGCGGGATACAAGGGGGAAGCCCGAGACGGGCGCCGGGGTCGGCTGCACGCGTCTGGCGTGTGCAACCGGCGTACCGTTTCGGGCACGACACATGTCCGGCTCTCCGTCCGGCGCGGGCCGATCCCTCCTAAGATGTTTTGCCACAATTGCATATCGCGGTCGTGGTCACGATCGACGAGGTATTCTTGACATTCGTCGTCGGGCGTGGGGCCGCGACACGTATTCCCAGGATCGAGAATCAATTGCGCAATTCCGTGCACGGCTGTCGGTTGCCGTGAAGCGGGCCGGCGGTCCGAGGCGGTGGCCGGCACGGCCGGTGCATCACGGCGGGCCCGGACCGAGCGGAGCCCGAGGGCATGTCGAACGACGGCGAGCTGTCGCGACCGCCGGAGCCGCCGCCGCTGGAGCGGAAGCTGCGGCTCTCCTGGCCGCAGGGGCTCATGATCGTGGTGATCCTGGTGACGGTCGCGGTGGCTCTGGCCGGCGGGCTGGACCCGGAGATGGAGCGGGTCGCGGCGACGTCGCGTACGCTGGAAGTGCAGGTGGAGTACCCGGCCCGGCTCCGACACTCGAAGCGCGGCGTGTTCCGGGTGTGGGTGAGGGTAACGGGAGAGGGCGAGACGACGGGCGGTGCACCGGAACCGGGGAGATCCGGGGCCGCGGGCCCGCCCACCGGTGCCGTGACGCTGATCCTGGATCCCGCATTGCTGAGCGGCTACGACGAGGTCGCGGCCGTTCCCTCGTTCGACCGGGCCTACGTGGCCACACTCCCACTCGGCCCCGCCGGCGCTGCCATGGCCACCATCGAGGTCCGGGCGGAGCGGGCGGGCTGGAACCGCGGCTCGCTACGCGTGGCCGCCGGAGGCGACACGGTCACCGTCCGGCTGCGGTCGCTCACCCTTCCCTGAGGAGCTGCTCCATGGAGATCGTGGCACGGGTGGTCTTCATCTACTTCGCGATCATGCTCGGGCTGCGAGCGCTGGGCAAGCGGGAGTTCGGCGAGCTCGCGCCGTTCGACCTGGTCGTGCTGCTGCTGATCCCGGAGATCGTGTCCTCGGCGATCGTGGGGTCGGACTTCTCGGTGACCGGCGCCTTCGTGGCGCTGGCCACGCTGTTCGGGCTCGTGATCGCCACGTCGATCCTGTCATTCCGGTATCCGCGGCTCGATCGGGTGATCAGCGGCACGCCGGCGGTCATCGTGGCGAACGGCGTCCTGATCCCGGAGCCGCTCCAGCTCGAACGGGTGTCGCCCGCCGAGATCCACGACGCGTTGCACCGGGTGGGACTCGAGCGGATCGATCAGGTCCGGTGGGCGATCCTGGAGACCGATGGGCGGATCACGATCATCCCACGGGAATCGGTGATCCGGTTGCCGGACCCGGGCGAGATACGCATGCCCTGACGCCCGGGCCCGGCCCGAACCGGATCACTGCGCGGGCGGCCGGTACTCCCGCCGGGCCGGCGCGCAGCGCAGCCAGTCGCGCGGCTGGCCGGTCCGCGGGTCAGCCGGGAGGACGGCGCGGTCCCGCGGCACCCGCTCCGGATCCTCGGACGCCAGGTAGGCGAGCATGGCCGCCAGCGTGGCGTTGTTCTTCAGGTCGTCGAAGATGATCTTGTCGTAGGTGTCCCGGTTCGTGTGCCAGGTGTACTGCCGGTAGTCCGGGTAGTTGGACTGGAGGCGCCACCCGGGCGCGCCGTGGCACAGGAACGAGACGTGATCGCTGCCGCCGGTCTCCTGGGGGCCGGGCAGGTCCAGGGTGATGTGCCGGCTGATCTCGGTCGGGAGCTGCGCGTACCACCGGGCCAGGTGCGCGGACGCGCCGAGCAGTCCCTGGGCCTGGAGGTACTCGATGCGCCAGGTGCCGTTGTCCTGGTTGAAGAGCGCCTGGAGGTTCTCGACGATCTCCGGGTGGTCCTCGGTGAACGCCCGGGAGCCGATCAGCCCCTGCTCCTCGCCGCCCCAGTGTCCGGCCAGGATCGTGCGCTTCGGGTTCGGATACGTCTCCTTCAGGATCCGCATGGCTTCGAGGACCATGATGGTGCCGGTGCCGTTGTCCGTGGCGCCGGTCGCGCCGTGCCAGGAGTCCAGGTGGGCGGAGAGGATCACGTACTCGTCCGGCTTCTCCGTGCCGCGGAGCTCGGCGATCACGTTGAACATCGGGACGGTGCCGAGGTGCTCGGCCTCGGCGTAGATCCGCACGCGCGGGCTCTGGTTGTTGGCCGTGAGCCGGTAGAGGAGCCCGTAGTCCTCGCAGGAGAGGTCCAGGGAGACGGCGCGCTCGGTGTTCGCGCCGAAGACCTTGTTGACGCCCCAGCCCTCGGACCAGAGGGACGTCAGCACGGCGATGGCGCCGGCGTCTTCGAGGCGCCGGTGCGGCTGAGGCCCGAGCATCTGGAGGCGACGCGCCCAGGACACCTGGCTCGCCCGGCGCTGCTCATTGAGCCGTTGCACGGTTTCCGGCTGGGCCAGGCGTTCGAGCGCCTGCGGCTCGCGGCAGGTCGGCTCGGGGGACGTGGCGAGGACGATCTTGCCGCGCACGGTGCGGAGCCAGGCCTCGACCTCGTCCGGTGAGCCGAATTCGGGGATCGCGACGACGTCGCCTTCGATCGCGCGCTTCGTGCCCGGGCTCCAGGCCAGGAGCTTGGCCTCGAGCGTCTGTACGCGTGGCGAGACCAGGTCCACGTGGACCGCGCCCTGGCGCCAGCCGCGCCAGGTGCCGTAGTTCTCGCGCCGGACCTCGATGCCCCAGCTCCGGTAGACCTTCTCGAGCCAATCGCCGGCCGCGTTGTAGCCCGGGCTGCCGGAGAGCCGCGGCCCGATCGAGTCCATGAGGACCTGGGCGAGGCGCTCGGTCTGCGACCGTTCCATGCCCTCGACCCACATGCGGCGGAGGACCGGGTCCTCCGAGCGGAAGGTCTGAGCCCCGGCCGCCATCGGCAGGGCGTGGAGCGCAAGGACGGCAAGGGTCAGCGCAAGGCGGTGGCGAAAGCGTGACATTTCATCTCCTCATCGAGTGAGCACGGCTCGTTGGGATACCGGCGAATTATAGCATGGGTGATCCGGCCGTGCATCCGGCGGGACGGCGGCTGCACGGCCGCGAGCCGGTGTCGGGTTGTACGGTGTTCCGTGAGCGCCGTTCCAACGTGAATGTGGCCGGCGGCTGCAGGCAGCGTGGTAATGCGATGGTGGGAGCATGGAGGGTACGTCCGTCGGATGTCGGGCGCGGGGTGCATCGGCGCCAGGATTCGGTGTCCGCCCGGGCCGGGTGGAGGGCAGGTCGTCTGCACCGCGCCCCGATCACCGTGTGGGGTCGGCGGCGAGTCGGGAGGCGGCCGGAGCGTCGTACCGTGTTCCCTGAATGGGCGTGAGCAGCGTAGGGTGTGAGCCCGTGTTCCGGTGGATGCGCACCGATCCCGGAAGGCGCCCCGTGCGCCAGTGCTCGAGGGCCTGGGAACGGCCGGACGTGGGCCTACCACCGGTCGTGCGGTAGGCGGTCCCCGGGTGGGACCGGGCCGGGAAACCGGCGGTCGGGGATCGACACGAGGCCGCGGACGCCCTAGACTAGTGCGGAGAAGGCTTGATTCGACATGCAGTTCGGAGGAATCGGGATGGGGTCTCCTCGCGCGCGGCTCGTGTACCAGGCGCTCGCGTGCGCCGTGCTCGCCGTGACCGGCGCGTGCTCTGACGACCGCGATTCATTGGCGGGCGTGGAAAGGCCGGCGTTCATCGAGCTCGACCCGCCGGCGCTCGCGCTCTGGGCCGGGGACACGGCACGGATCACGGCCACGGCGCGGAAGCGGTCCGGCGAGGTGCTGGAGGGGTGGCCGATCCGCTGGTCGAGCAGTCGGCCGACGGTGGCGACGGTGAACGCGGCGGGGATGGTGGTCGCGCGCGATGCGGGGACCGCCCGGATCGTGGCCGAGAGCTGGGGGCGGTCCGCCGAGGCCGAGGTGGTCGTCACGAGCTATGACCTGCTGTACGAACTGCAGTCCGGCAGCGCGGGCACGCTCGTGTACCTCCGGTTCGACGACGGCGAGCCCGTCCCGCTCCCGGTGCCCGGCATGCGTGTGGCCGATCCGGTGCCCTCGCCCGATCGGCGCAAGATCGCCTTCGTCGGGTGGGTGGACGGCTCGAACGCCGAGATCTTCGTGATGGAGCGGGACGGCACGGGTCTGACCCGCCTCACCCACGACCCCGGGGTCGACGACCAGCCGGCGTGGTCGCCGGACGGGCAGCGGATCGCGTTCCGCTCGTTCCGGGATGGGGGGCGGGGGGCGATCTGGGTCATGAACGCGGACGGATCCGACCCGGTGAAGCTCACGCCGGACGATCTCCCGGAGCTGGTGGAGAACGCATCGCCGGCGTGGTCGCCGGACGGGAGCCAGATCGCGTACGCGAGCGGCCCGGCCGGGGAGATGGACATCTGGCTCATGGGCGCGGATGGCTCCGAGCCACGCCGGCTCACGGAGCTGCCCGGCGATGCCCGGGAGCCGAGCTGGGCGCCGGACGGCAGCCGGATCGCGTTCCGGATCCGCTCGGAGGACGCGGGCTCGGACATCGCGATCCTGACGTTGTCCGACCTCTCGGTGGCGCGCCTGGTGCTCGACGGCGAGCAGAGCGCGCCGGCGTGGTCGCCGGACGGCGGACTGATCGCGTTCGTGACGGCGCCGACCGAAGGCGCGGCGCGCAGCGACATCTTCACCATGGCGCCGGACGGCTCCGACCTCGTCCAGCGCACGACGGATGAGGCGCCGGGCCTGCGGCTGAACCCGGCGTGGTTCCGGCGGCGCTGAGGGCGTCGGAGACGGGTTGACGTCGGTCGTCACTCCAGGCGGGGGCGCCGGCGCGCCCGTCAGGCGGCGCCGTCGGGGTCCGCTCGCTACTTCGGTGTTCGGGCGCCGGACGCGTAACCGGATGGCGGCGTCCGAACTCCCCGGAGGTCTCCCCGGGGCGGCCGGGCCCGCTCGACCGCGGACGGAGCGCCGGGCCGACCGAACCGTGACACCGGGACCGGGCGGGGCCTACCGCCGGCCCCGGCGCACCATCTGCTTCAGCCGCTTCGACAACGGCAGCCGCGGCCGGCGGGTCTCCCTGAGCATGGCGTCCTTCGGGCCGAGGCACCGGTCGCAGTTGCCGCAGTGGTCCATGGCGGACGGGTCGCCGAAGTAGCGCAGCACGAACCCCCTCCGGCACTGGCGCGTGTACGCGTAGCGCTGCATCCACTCCAGCTTCGTGAATTCCCGCTCCCGGCCACGGCGTAGCGCCTCCCAATCCAGACGTTCGAGCGGGACCGAGTCCGGTTCGAAGGCGACGACGCGCGCGTCATCGTCCCCGGCCCGCGCCGGTTTCAGGAGCCGGAACGCGCCGGCTTTCTCGAGGGCGCGGAGCGCCGCGTCCGCGGCGGCCGGCCCGCCGTCCACCCGGGCGGCCTTCGCCAGCTTCAGGAGCGACAGGCGGATCGGCTCAGCGCTGTCTCCGCGCCTGCGCTCCGAGACCGCGGCGTAGACGGCGCGGAGCACCTTCTCCGAGGGTTGGCGCTGGTCGATCAGGAACTCGTGGGTGAACCGGTCCTCGTAGCGGTGCAGGAGCACGCACTCGGCCGGGCCGCCGTCCCGCCCGCCCCTCCCCGCCTCCTGGTAGTACGACTCGAGGGTGGCCGGCATGGCGTGATGGATCACGATCCGGACGTCCGGCTTGTCGATCCCCATGCCGAACGCGCTCGTGGCCACGATCACGGGCGTGGCGCCCCGCATGAAGTCGTCCTGGAGCCGGTGCCGCTCCTCGGCGGACGCGCCGGCATGGTAGCCCGCGGCCACGACGCCGGCCTGGTTGAGCATGTGCGCCAGCGCATCCACCCGCTTCCGCGTGGGCGCGTACACGACTGCCACGCCATTCCGCGGCTTGCGGAGGAGCCGGATCAGCGCCCGGTCCTTCTCGGCCTCGTCCCGTGCGGCGATCACGTGCCAGGACAGGTTCTTCCGGTCGAAGCCGCCGGCGATCACCACGGGCTCGCGGAGCGCGAGCTGGGTGACGATGTCGTTCCGGGTGGCCACGGTCGCGGTGGCGGTCAGGGCGATCGCCGGGCAGGCCAGCGCCCGCCGGACCTCGCCCAGGCGCAGGTAGCTGGGGCGGAAGTCATGTCCCCACTCGGAGATACAGTGCGCCTCGTCCACGGCGAGGAGGCTGACCCGGAAGCCGTCCAGCCGCCGCCGGAAGTCCGGGCTGTCGAAGCGCTCGGGCGCAACGTAGAGCAGCTTGATCTCGCCACGGGCGCACGCGGCCAGCCGGGCGTCCACATCGGAGGAGGGGAGCGTCGAGTTGATGTACGTGGCGCTCACGCCCCGCCGGTGAAGGGCATCCACCTGGTCCTTCATCAGGGAGATGAGCGGGCTCACCACGAGCGTGAGCCCGGGGAGCACGAGGGCGGGGATCTGGTAGCAGAGGCTCTTGCCGCCGCCGGTCGGCATGAGCACGAGCACGTCCCTGCCTTCCAGCACGGCGTGGATCGCGCGGGGCTGCACGCCGCGGAAGTCCGGGTAGCCGAAGCGCCGCCGGAGCTCCTCCCGGGCGCGCTCGTAAAGGGCGTCCGCATCCGCCTGCGGTACGGCATCGGTCACGCGCACGGCATGCATCCCGCTGGTCATCTGCACCGGTTCTGGCTCGTCGTCCCTGGGTTCCGTGTGCACGGTGGCCTCGCTGCCCGGCCCCGCGGCGCACGCCGCGGGATCGAAGGCCCCGGCGACGGGCGCCGCATCACCCGGCGTGGAATGCGTAGGACCGGAGGCCGTGTCCGGCCGTGCACAGGGGCCGCCGACCCGTGGCGCCCGGGTATCCCGCCGCGCGCAACGATGCCTGGAAGACCGGGGCGATGCCATGGCGGGATCGGCCGGGTCGCTCCGATGGGGCGAACGGGAGCGGAACGGTCGTCCGAGGCGGCATGGCCAGGCGGGCGGAGCAGGGGGGCGGACAGCGGTCTCGGGTGCGGCCCGGCCGGACGTGGCGCCGGGTTGCCGGCCTGGGAGGACGCGGGGCGGAAGGATCGCCGGATCGGTGGGCACTGGAGTGCCCGGTCCGCGGGCCCGGCGAAACCATCCGCTACGGTGACGCCGGCCTGGCGGCCGACTCACCGGTCGAACCGTCCCATGGGGTGGGCCGATCGCCCGGGGCGCCCGAGGGCTCCGGATCACCGGGCACGCCGGGGCGGTCGGGGGTGTGGGGCGATGTCCGGAGGCGGTGTCGGGCATCTCGAACATCGTTGGATTCGGCCGCTGGCCGGGAACGTCGCCGCTCATGGCGCAGCGGCCAGTGGCCCGGTCGGGAGCCGCCGGGCTGCCGCTCCGGGACCTGCCTGGTCGGCCCGTGCGGTTAGCCCGGCCAGTCGCTCGGATCGAGGGAGCGCGGTTTGTCTGGGTCCGCCGGCCTGCCCGGACTCCGCGGGGTCCGCGGGCCTGTCGGGGCGATCGGTGGGGGCACCTGCCTGCCGGGGACGGGCCGGTTCGTGCTCCGCCGTTCTCGCCGCCGGGCCGTCTATCCGATCGGGCCGGCGCGCCGGGTGGTCGGGCTCTGGGGGCCACGGCGCGGAAGTGGTCATACTGGTCACAAAGACCATTCCGGACGGGCAGGTCGGCGGGCTCCCCGAAACCGACCGGGGCCGGGCGGGCCCGCCAGGGCGGTCGGGGGCGCCGTGACTGAATGGGCCCCGTTCCCCCGAAAGTCCCCGGCGGTCGGTCTGGTCGGGGGTCGGGAGCCCGGCCAGGTACGGCACCGGGCCGCCGGCGGTGCGTGGCGGGCGGCCGAGGGACGACGAACCGGCGCACGCGGCGTCGCCCTCGGGCCGATGCAACTCCGGGTGACGCGGCGAGACCACGAGGGTGCCGCCGCAGGCTCGCGGGGCGCGCAACGTGGTCCCGCCGTGGGGCCGTACGGGCCCCGGAGCCCTGCGGCGCCGGTCGGCTACGGCTGGCCGGACACGTCGTTCGGCCCGGTGTAGTGACTCATCATGGTGGCGATGGCGGCCTCGACCTCCTCCGCGGCCTGGAGCGCGCCGGCCTGGTCCCGTCGCTCCACGCGGGCCTCGAGGGAGTCCACGCCCCGGTCGAAGTGCATGATGGTTTCGCCCCAGTGGCCGAGGTTTTCCAGGGGCTCCTTGAGATCGTCGAGGCGTTCGGCCTCCTCCTCCGCCGCCGCCCAGTCCCCGTTGGCGATGGCGGCGCGGGCGGCCATGGCCGCGGCCTGGGCATCCAGCACGACCCCCGGCACCCGGGCGGCCGGTTCGGGCTCCGGGGCTGGCGGCGCCTGCCGCTCGGCCCGCGCCGTCTCTTCCCTGGGCCGCTCCTCCATCCTGCACGCCGCCAAACACCCGGCCGCGACGAGCGCCGCGGCCCAAACGCGAATACGCATGGCTCCTCCCGTCCGGAAAAAACCGCGCCGGCCACGCCGCCGCCATGGGAACGGAGGCGTGACCGGCCCGGAAAGCCGGCGGGGCAAGAAGCGTACTCGCGAAGCGACGTCGCCTCGGAACCCGCCGGGCTACTCGTTGTCCGCGGTGGCCGCCCGAGGCCTCGCGTCCCGGCCCGCGTCCAGGTTGCCGTGGTGCATCAGCGCGTTGAACACGAGCGCGTACGAGCCGAGGGTCTGGCTCCGCCAGAACGGATTGAAGCTGAACAGCACCACGTGGCCGTCCCCGAGCTTCACGTCCACCACGGCCGGCGTGTTCGCCATCGCCTCGCCGCCGCGCAGCCCGCCGCTGATCAGGAGCTGCTTCACGTCCGGCTCGTAGCGCATGATGATCCGGGCGGCGTTCGCTTCCGCGCCCGCGCCCTGGATGGCGGCCCGGTCACCGCCGGCGCGGCGGAACGCCTCGACGCCGGCCTGGCCCATGTCCCGGGGACGGCCCTGCACGATGTCCGACTCGTCGAGGCCGCCGCGGCCGGTGCTGCGGGCGGTGGTGCTCCCGTCATCGGCACGCCGGGGCCCGGCCATGGCGCCCTGGCCGCCGAAACCGCCGCCGAACCCGGCCCCGCCACGCACCTCCGCGAAGATCGGCGCGGTGTTGAAGTACACGCCGAGCTGGTCGTCGTAGCCGTACGTGATCGGGCTGGCCCCGTCCGTGACCCGGGCGCTGAACACGCCGCCCCGCGCCCAGAGCCCCGGCGTCTCGCGGATCGCGATCCCCGGCGCCATGCCGAAGTGGATCGGCAGCGCGGAGGTGTTGTTGATCGTGATCAGCGTGCCGCCCGCCTTCACGAAGTTCTCCAGGTTCAGCACGCCGCGCAGCTCGAGCCCGCCGCGCATGTCGTCCGTGGACGCCTGGCGCCCCAGGTTCGGCGTGAGCTCCGTCTTCTTCCACGGGATCGGCCGGTCCCCGGTCACCCCGCGCAGGATCTGGAGCGGGTCGTTCACCGAGGGCCCGAACACGATGACGTCGTACTTGTCACGCAGGCGCGCGTCCTCCCGCACCTCGTGCGTGGAGATGTAGTCGTACGGGATCCCGTACTCGTCGAACCCGAGGCGCAGCCACCCTTCGTTCTGCGTGGTCAGCCAGGTGTGCACCACCGCGATGCGCGGGACGACCACCGGGTGGGTGGCCACGTCCGGGATCGAGCGCACGCCGTACGCGGTGAAGCCGAACTCCTTCCCGGCCGCGTCGAGCGTGGCGGCCAGCCCGCCGTCGGCCTCGTCCGCCCGGATGATGAACGTGCCCGCGCGGAAGTCCCGGCCGCGTACCGAGAACGGGGCACGCGCGGCGTCGATTCGCAGGTCCCGATGCTTGAAGCGGAACGCGGCCAGGTTGTTGTCCGCGTTGTAGTCGATCAGGTAGTAGCGGGGCGAGCGCTCCAGCTCGACCACCCCGCCCCGCGCACGGATCGGGTGCTCCATCAGCGTCATCGGGACCGCGAGGATCGACGTGTCCTCGACCCGGGCGGACCGGACGTTGAAGAGCGGGCCGAACGTCCAGCCCACGTCATCGTAGGGGCGCGGATCGTTCGGGTTGTAGTACTGCCGGTCGAGGAGCATGTCGGCGGTGCGGGAGTACGGCTGGTCCATCCGGACCACGTAGCTCCCCGCGGGGTAGCGCGTGCCCTCCACGGTGAACTCCCGGTCCGCCCGGTGCACCTCGATCCCGTGACGCTGGAGCAGCTCCAGGAGCCGCGCCTGCTGCCCCGGACGCGGGTCGTCCCCCGGGAACACGTAGGCGGCCGGGCCCTCCGTCGTGGCCTTGGCCACCGAGCGCTTGCTCTTGAGATAGAAGTTGCGCAGGTACTCCTGGCGGTTGGATGCCACCTCGTCGAGCGCGATGAGCAGCGCGCTCTGCTGGAGGTTCACGTTGTTCCGGATCGACCAGACGACCTCCGGGAGCGGGGTGCTCGGCCGGTGCCACTGCCGCTCCACGTTCGTCCTCACGATGTAGGGCTCCGCGTTGCGGGAGGCCTGGGTCTCGTAGAACCGGCCGATGGAGTTCCGCATGTTGGCGATCCAGAACATGTAGTTCGGCGCCCAGCCGTCGTAGAAGTCGTGGGTGTAGATGCCGGGCACGCCGAACGCGGTCATGTCCTGGACTTCCTTGTAGGCGAGGCGGTTCCACTCGTTGACGAGGATCGGGTCGATCCAGGCGTTGTACGGGCCCCGCCCGGTGGAGGTGTACAGGTACGACGCGGACTCGTGCAGGTCGTGCAGCACCGTCGGGTTGTACTCCAGGAAGGTGCGCACCACGTTCTGCGTGAGCTTGAGCGAGAGGGACATGCCGTCCCGGTTGTTGTCGTGGGCCACGTACTTGCCCCAGTAGAGGAGGCGGCCCACCGCGGCGTAGGTCGAGTCCGCGTGCTGGGCGAGGTAGATGTCGACCTGCTTGGCGCGGCCATCCACCTCGATCACGGGGGTGGTCATGAAGATCAGGTTGCGCCGGATGTTGCGGATCATCTCGGACTCGCCGACCGCGAGGCGGTAGACCAGCTCCATGAGCATTTCGGGGGAGCCGGTCTCGGGCGAGTGGATGGCGCCGGTCGCCCAGTAGATGGGGAGCGCTTCGTTGACCAGGCGCTCGGCCTCGGTGTCGGTGATGCGACGGGGGTCGGCGAGCCGGGCGAGCATCTCCTTGTTGCGCTCGAGGTTGGCGATGTTCTGCTCATCCGAGACGACCACGAGGATCTGTTCGCGGCCCTCTTCGGTCTCGCCGATGCTGAACACGCGCACGCGGGGCGTGGCCGCGGCGACCGCCCGCATGTACCGGTAGATCTGCTGCGGGTACGTGAGCTTCTTCGGCGCGCCGACCACGTAGCCGTTGAACTGGAGCGGGGTCGGCACGGTGGAGGAAGCGGGCAGGTGGTCGACGAGCGGCGTCAGGAAGAACGGCTCGGTCGTGTACTCGCGGATCTTTTCCGTATATTCACGATCGATTGCCTGTTCGCCGGCGCCCTGTGCCAGGGCGGGCGCGGGTGCGAGGGTCGCGGCGAGTGCGGCGATCACGAGGGTTCGTAGATACCGCCGGCGATCCGCGACAAGGTGCGACGTGGCGCGCATCGGGTCGACTCCTTCCAGGGGTTGTCCAGAGGATGCGGGCAATCTGTGCATCTCTGCGCGTATTGACAAGGCGGTATCGGGCGGTTCGGGTCCTGGAGGCGTAGAGGGCGGATCGGAACACGGGAGAGTCCATGTCCCGACGAGCACGACGGTTGCTCCGCCGGCTCCGGCGGTTGGTGGCCGGTTCCCGGGTCGGGTTCGTGTACCACGCGGCGTACCGGCGGGCGGTGTTCGGGGCGCCGATGGACGCGCTGCGGGGCGAGCGGATCCTGACGTTCCTGGAGGATGGCGGGTGGATCCGGCGGCGGGATGTGTTCGAGCCCCGGCCGGCGGCGCTCGAGCACCTCTTGCGGGTGCACGGCGCGGAGTACCTGCGGGAGCTGGACCGGCCGGAGACGGTGTCCAAGATCCTGGGGGTGCCGCTCCGGGCGGAGGAGGCGAGGCTGGCGGTGGAGTGCCAGCGGTTGATCGCGGGGGGGACGATCCTGGCGACGCGGCTGGCGCTGCGCCACGGTGTGACGGCGGTGCACCTGGGTGGCGGGCTGCACCATGCGGGGCCGGGGCGGGGCGGGGGGTTCTGCATCTTCAACGACGTGGCGATCGCGGTGGCGCGGCTCAGGGCGCGGCAGTTCCGGGAGCCGGTGCTGATCGTGGATCTGGACCTGCACGACGGGAACGGTACGCGGACGGCGTTCCGGACGGACGCCACGGTCCACACCTTCTCGATCCACAACGCGGATTGGGATGCAGGCGACGCCGTGGCCTCCACGAGCATCGCGCTCGGCACCGCCGTGGATGACGCCACCTTCCTGGGGGTGTTGCGGGAGGCGCTCCCGCCGGTGCTGCGGGAGGTCCGGCCCGGGCTGGTGGTCTACGTGGCCGGGACGGACGGCGCCGCGGACGATTCGCTGGGGGACTGGCGGCTCTCGGACAACGGGCTGCTCGAGCGGGACCGGTTCGTGATGGAGCAGATCCGGGCGTACGACCCGAACGTCCCGGTCGTGATCACGCTGGGGGGCGGATACGGCGGCTCGACGTGGCGGTACTCCGCCCGGTTCTTCGGCTGGCTGATCTCGGGCCGGGTGATCGAGCCCCCGGACGAGGTGGCCATGGCGGCGCGGCGCGCGGAGTGGTTGGAGGCGAGGAAGGCGGAATGGGAGGGGGAGGGGTGGCTCGACTGGACCTTCGGCCCGGAGGATCTGGGCGGGTTGGGCGCCGCGCCGCCGGGCGAACCGCGGCTGCTCGGCCGCTACACCTCGCGGGACGTCATCGAGTCCCTCGAGCATTCGGGGATCCTGGAGCAGATCCGGGCGCGCGGGTACGCCGACCCGGAGGTGGAGGTGGCGGCGTCCACGGGGCTCGGCCCCACGATCCGGATCTGGGGCGACCCGTCACGGGACGCGCTGCTCGTGGAGCTGCGCGTCAACCGGGACCACCGGCTCGTGCCGGGGATGCAACTCCTCTGGATCGAGTGGCTGCTGCTCCAGGACCCGCGCGGCGCCTTCCGGCCGGGTCGGCCGCCGCTTCCCGGTCAGACCGTGCCCGGGCTCGGGATCCTTGCGGACGTGCTCGGCTGGCTCGTCTCGCTGTGCCGGGAGCTGGAACTCGACGGCGTGGGGTTCCGCTCGTCGCACTTCCACATTGCGGCCATCGGCCGGCGCTACCTCCATTTCCTCGATCCGGGCTGCGCCGCGAAGTTCGAGGCGCTTTCCCGGGCCGTGGCCGGGCTGGACCTGCCGGCCGCTTCCCGGGCAGTGGCCGAGGGGCGAGTCGTCGACCGGGCCACCGGCGAGCCGGTGCGATGGGGCGAGGTGGCCATGGTCCTCCCGGTCACCGACCGCCTGCGCGCCTGGCTCGATGAGCGGGCGGCCGAGGCGAGGCATCGGGGCGGAGCGGGGCTCGAGTATCGCCTCGCCGACCGATGAAGAAGTGCCGGGACCGCCCGGCAACGTCGGCATCGGCGTTCCGGAACGGCCCCGGCGGCCAGCCGGCGTCGGCCAACCCGGGATCCGGACTCGTCAGCGCGCGAGCTCCAGACCGAGGGCGAAGGCGTAATCGAAGGGCTTCACGTCCACGCTGCTGGACAGCGTGGTCAGCAGCGAGGTCGTCAGGATCAGGCTGTTCCCGATCCGGAACCTGGTGCCAGGCGCCAGGTGCACGTAGGCGAGATCCACCGTGCCCCCGAACCCGTCCGCGAGGCTCGTGCTCTCGCGGTTCAGCTCGAGCGCGAGCGCGACGCGCGGCGACACGCCGTACACCGCGGCGGCGGAAACATTCATCGCGGTCTCTCCATCCTGGTCGTCCGTCGGCACGGCAACGCTGAGGGAGCCGTGCAGGGACAGCCGCTCCAGCTGGTGGGAAACCGCGCCGCCCAGCCCGATGACCGTGCCGTTCGCGCCGTAGCCGCTCTCCCCGATGGGCAGCTGGATCGAGCCGACCCCCGAGACGCGGGTCTTCCCGTTCCCGGACCGCCAGAGCTGGTACTTCCCAAAGACCGCGGCATCGCCCCGGCCGGAGGTCTCTTTGCGCCCAAGACCCGTGGCTTCGAGGCCGATGCCGATGTACGGGAACATGGAGAACCCGAGGGTCGACCGGTCGGACGGCGCGTAGAACGCGCCGATCACGAACTGGTCGTAATTGAACCCGGCCTCCACCGGGCCGAGCTGCACCGTGCCCGGGGTCGACGCCACCGTGGCGCTCCCCGCCCACTGCCCGGCCCCGACCTGCATGCCGCTCCCGGTCCAGATCGGGGGCTGCAGGGCGTGGGCGCCGGTCCCCACGCCGAGGGACTCACCCGAAGCCACGACCATGGGTGCGGCCCCGATCGCGCCGACCTGACCGTTCGCGTCGCCGGGAATCACGGCCAACGCCACGAGGCACGCCGCGGTGACCGCGTGGGGGCTGAGACTGCCGTGCGTTCCGATCATGGGATCCCTCACAGGCGTTCGAAGCTGATGATCGAATTGCCGATCTTGATCTGGTCACCGTTCTTCAGCGTGGTTTCCCGGATCGGCCGGTCGTTGACGAAAGTGGGGTTGGTCCCGCTCAGGGTCCGGATCATGACGTCCCCGGCCGAGCCCGCGGGGAGGAGCACCGCGTGCTCCCGAGAGACGGTCGGCTCGGTGAGGACGACCTGACAGCTCTCCGTGTCGCGGCCGATCTTGACGCCGTCCCGCGTCACGGTGAAGTGGTTGCCCTGGAGCGGCCCGCTCCGGACCACCAGCCGGCCGACGGGGCGGCCGCCCCCGCCCACCCGGACCAGCCCCGCGGTACGCACGCCGCTGCGGCTCCGGCGCATCACGAGCCCCAACATGAGGAGGACGATGCCGCCGCCCGTGACGCCGAGCACGAGCCACGACGGCCGGCCCTTGCCGCCCGCGCCCTGGTCCAGGGCGATGATGGATTCACGGCGCAGCTCGATGGCGCCCGGCAGGTCCGGCATGAGGCGCAGCACCTCGTCGAACGCCGTGATCGCCGCCCGGTGGTTGCCGCTGTAATAGGCCGTGTGCGCCCGATCCCACGCCCGGTTGAACACGCTCGACTCGTTCGTCGCGCCCGCGGAACGGAGGAACTCACGGACCACGGACGTGGGCACGGCGAAGTTGAAGCCCGCGATCGCCTGAGCGGCACCGGTGTGCTGGGCGATGCTGATGAACGTGGACATGCCCACGACCTCACCGGCATCGGAGAAGATCGGGCCGCCGCTGTTGCCCCACGTCATGGCCGCGCCCACCGGCAGCGCGTTCGAATCCTGGACGGCGAGCCGCAGCGCCGAGACCTGGCCGCGGGTGAAGCTCGCCTCCAGCACGGTCTGCGGGCTCAGGTACGGGTGCTCCATGACCACGCCGGGGTAGCCGGCCACGTGTACATTGTCCCCGATCTGGACCCGGTCCGAGTCGCCCAACCGGACGGTCGGCAGGTCACGGCCCTGGATCTTCAGGACCGCCACGTCCTTGCCGGTTTGCATCTCCATCCAGGGCATGGAGAGCTTGCCGGGCACCGGGGAGAGCGGCGGGCTGCACTCCTCGACCTCCGCCGGCAGCTTCCGCCAATTCTGGAGGAAGACGTCGAGGCTCCTGGTCAGCGCGATCTGGGCCCTCGGGAAGAGCTGGATGCTCCGGGTTCTTGGCCAGGAGCCGGTGAACGATCCGGCAGAGCGGCTCGGGCAGGTTCGGGTCGCATTCGGTGAGGGGACGCGGCTCTTCCTGGAGGTGCTGGAGCGCGACGGCGAGGGAATCGGGTGCCTGGAAGGGTACCTGGCCGGAGAGCATCTCGTACAGGACGATGCCCAGCGAATAGAGGTCACTGGCCGGCGTGACCGGGCGGCCCTGCGCCTGTTCGGGAGACATGTAATACGGCGTGCCCAGCATGATGCCGGTGCGGGTCTGCACGTTGTCGCCCCGAATGTGCGCTATGCCGAAATCCGTGAGCTTCGGCCGCCCATCCTGGGTGAGCAGGATGTCGTCCGGCTTGATGTCCCGGTGGACGATCCCCTGTCTGTGAGCGGCCGACAGGGCGGCGACCAGGGCCATGGCCAGGTCGCGCGCTCTGGCGGGCGACAGGCGGCCCTCCCGGGCCAGGACCCGGGTCAACGACGATCCGCCCACGAACTCCATGATGATGCAGGAGCTTCCCTCGAACTCCTCCACATCGTAGATATGCACGATCCCCTCGTGGGCGAGCCGCGCGAGGGTCTGGGCCTCGCGGCGGAACCGGGCCATGTACTCGCCGTGGGTGGCCAGGTGGGGGAACAGCATCTTGACGGCGACGGTCCGGTTCAGGGTGGTCTGCACGGCCTTGTAGACCACGCCCATCCCGCCGCGGCCGAGTTCTTCGGTGATCAGGTAGCGCCCGACCCTGGTGCCGATCATCGTCGGATCTCCCATCCATTGCGGGCGCGAAGCCGGCGGCCGCGCCCGAGATGCGTGTCGGTCTGATCCAAACGCGAAAAAGAAGGCCGCCGGGGCTCACCCGGCGGCCGTGATCGTGTTCGCGATCAGGGAAGCGCTCAGCCGCGCTCGCTCTCCAGGTAGGTGTAGCCGTCCAGCCCGGCCACGTAGTCCGCGATGAACGCGTTCGCCTCGCTGCGCGTGAGGTTCTTCGCATTGTTGACCTTGCGGCGGAAGGTGGTGACCAGGTCCTGGGCGTTGAACTGCACGTAGTTCAGCACCTCGGTGATCGTGTCCCCGTGGACCAGGTCCCCGATTTCGTACCCGGTGTCCGTGAGCCGGATGTGCACCGCGTTCGTGTCCCCGAACAGGTTGTGCAGGTCCCCGAGGATCTCCTGGTACGCGCCGGTCAGGAAGATCCCGAGGATGTACGGCTGGTCCGGCGTGAAGGTGTGGAGCTCCAGGCTCGGCTTCGGCTTCCGCCCGCCCACGAACCGGTCGATCTTGCCGTCCGAGTCGCAGGTCACGTCCTGCAGCGTGCCCCGCCGCGTCGGCTCCTCGTTCAGCCGGTGGATCGGCATGATCGGGAAGAGCTGGTCGATCGCCCAGGAGTCCGGCAGCGACTGGAACACCGAGAAGTTGCAGAAATACCGGTCCGTGAGGATCGCGTTGACCTCCGGCAGGATGTCTTCGTACTCCTCGGGGTCCTGGGCCGCGAGCTGCGCGACGCGGTTCATGATCGCGAGATAGAGCCGCTCCGCGATCGCCCGTTCGGACAGGCTCAGCACCCCGCTGTTGAAGTGGGAGTGCATCTGCTCCTTGGCGAACGAGGTGTCGTGGTACACCTCCCGGAGGCTCCGTTCGTCGACCTCCTGGTAGGTGGCGGCGAGCTCGTGCACGAGCGGGTGCGCGTCTTCCGGAATGTGGTCCGGCGGCTCCACGATCTGCGTCTCGAGGTCGATGACGTTGATCAGGAGCAGGGCGTGGTGCGCGGTGAGCGCCCGGCCGGACTCGGAGATCACGTGCGGCATGGGCACGTCGTTCTCGCGGCACGCCTCGGCGAGGGCGTAGATGATGTCGTTGGCGTACTCCTGTATGGAGTAGTTGACGCTCGCCGCAGTGGTCGAGCGGGAGCCGTCGTAGTCGACGCCGAGCCCGCCGCCCACGTCCACGTACCGGATGTCGACGCCGAGCCGCCGGAGCTCCACGTAGTACCGCGCGACCTCGGTCATCGCCAGCTTGATGGCCCGGATGTCCGGGATCTGCGAGCCGAGGTGGAAGTGCACCATCTTGAGGATGTCGAGCCGCCCGGCGGCGCGGAGCTCTTCAAGGAGCCGCATGAGCTGGGACGGGTTCAGCCCGAACTTGCTCTTCTCGCCCGCGGACTGGGACCAGCGGCCGGCGCCGGCGGTGGTGAGCTTGATGCGGACGCCGGCGATGGGGTCCACGTTCATCTCCCGGGCCACCTTCAGGAGCGTGCCGAGCTCGCCCAGTTTCTCCATCACGATGATGACCTCGTGGCCGAGCTTCTGGCCCATGAGCGCCAGGCGGATGAACTCCTCATCCTTGTAGCCGTTGCACACGATGAGGTGATCGGTCCGCTCGGACATGGCGAGGACGGCGTGGAGCTCCGGCTTGCTCCCCACCTCGAGCCCGACCCCGTAGCGCTCGCCGTAGGCGATGATCTCCTCGATCACGTGGCGCTGCTGGTTGACCTTGATGGGGTACACGGTCGTGTAGCCGCCCTCGAAGCCGAACTCTTCGATGGCGGCCTTGAAGCGCTCGGTCAGGGCCTCGATGCGCGTGCGCAGGATGTCCGAGAAGCGGAGGAGCATCGGCATGCCGACGCCCTGCTCCTCGAGGTCCATGGCGAGCTCGAAGAGGTCCAGGCCCCGGCTCGGATCCCGGGTCGGGTGGACCGTTACGTGTCCCTTCTCGTTGATGTCGAAGTACCCGACTCCCCACCCGTCAATGTTGTACAGCTCGCGGGAGTCGTTGATCGTCCAAGTCATTTCGCCACCGCCTCGTGGAATGCTCACCGGGCGGACTCGCCGCCCGCGCCCCGGCGAACGAAACGCGGCCCGCTTTCGCGGACCGCGCCACGCCTGCACAAATTTGGGTCATACGGCGGTTTGACGGAAGGCCTGGCCGCCGTGGCCGGGTGCGGCCCGGCTCGAGCCGCCGGGCCCGGCGTCCCGCCGGTCCGCATCCGACCGCCGCTGGGGTGAACGTGTGGCATGGACCGGGCCCGGCCGGGCGGGAGGCCCGCGGGCCCGGTGGCCGTCGGGGCGCGGCGTCGCTACGCCGTGCCGGATCCGTCCTCGGCCGCGTCCCGCTCGGGGCCGGGCGGCTGCACGAGCACCGGCAGGTGCGTGCTGCGGATGACCTTGTCGGACACGCTGCCCAGGGCGATCCGGGACCAGCCGCCGCGGCCGCGGGAGGACATGGCGATCCCATCCACGCCGTGGGCTGAGGCGAACTCGAGGATCGTGTCCGCGGGCCGCACGCTCGTCTCGACCGCGGTGGTCACCTCCACCCCGCGGGCGCGCATCCGCTCCGCCACGTCGTTCAGGTAGGCCTCGGCGGCCTCCCGGCGATACTGGAGGTTCGCGGCGGCGTCCCGCAGGTGCTCGGGTACGCCGGGCTCGCCGGCCGGGAAGAGCGGGGAGACCGTTTGCAGCAGCGTGTAGCGCGCGTCGTTGAGCGACCCGATCCGGAGCGCGGGCTCGATCACCCGCTCGGAGAGCGCCGAGCCATCGAGCGGGATCAGGACATGGCGGAACATGGCATCGGGGGCCGGGACCCCGGCGCCGCCCTCGTCCGGCCGCAGCAGCAGGACCGGCACCGGGATGGTCCGGATCAGCCCGTCCGCCACGCTGCCGAGCCAGAGACGGCTCAGCCCGCCCCGTCCATGAGTGGTCATGACCACGAGCATCGCGCCCACGTCCCGGGCGTACTCCGCGAGCGTGTCGACCACGGGGCCGTCCAGCAGCTCGCCGCGGGCCGGGACGCCGGACCGCTCGCTGCACCGGTCGGCCTTGCTGCGGAGGTACTCCTCCTCCTGCTCACGGACGATGGCGTCCAGCCGCGGATCGTAGATCGGCTCCGCCTGCACGACCGGGATCGGGGTGACCGGCACGTGCACCTGCACCAGGTGGAGCGAGGCGGACATGCGTGCGGCGAGCCAGCCGGCCACGTCCAGGGCGCGCTCGGCGAACTCCGAGCCGTCCAGCGGCACCATGATCACGTTGCTCATCGCAATCCCCTTTCGTGCGCGTCGTCTCCGGGGCGGTCCGGGAGCGGATCGTCCTCGCCTCAAGGTATCGGCTCCGGCGGGCGTGCGCAGCCCCGGGGCCGGGATCGGTGATCGGGCGACGTCGCGTACTCCGCGTTGCCGGCGTTCGGCCGACCTCCGCGTCCGCCGCCGGATGCGGGTGGTCCGCCTACGGCACGGGCGCGAGCGCCGAGTCGAGCTGTACGGTGACGCCGCCCAGGCTACCGGAGCCCGGGCCGCCGTGGTAGCGGGCGTCCCCGATGAAGACGGTGTACCCGCCCGGCCGTGGCTCGGCCCGGAAGTACGGGAAGCGCGACCAGGTCAGGTACGCGACCGCGTCGGGCGCCCGGGCCGCGGCCTCGATCACGGCATCGTCGGCCTGCCGCCGGGGGAGGCTGTCCTCGAAGATCCGCACCCGCGGCCGGGCGAGCCAGTCGTACGAGCCGAACAGGTACGCCGTGGGCGTGGCCACCACGACCGAGCCGCCGAACGGGTTCGCCGGCACGGGCGAGACCATGACGTCCTCGACCGTGACGCCCCGCCCGGCGACCGCGGCGCGCACGTCCCGCACCTCCACGAAGTCCGCCAGGACGAGGAGGAGGATGAAGCCCAGCGCGAGCCCGCCGCCCCACCGGGCGACGCGTTCGGGCCCCACCCCCCGCCGCTCCGCCACGCCCGCCAGACGCAAAGCGATTATGGCGAGCAGGCCGGCCGCCCACGCGACCTTCGCCGTCGTCGGCACGAAGGGCGTGCCGAGCACGAGGAGCGCGGCGAGGCCGGCCAGGAGCGCCCAGCCGGCGATGGCGGACCGGGTCCGGGAGTGGATCAGGAAGAGCGCGCCGCCGAGCACGAGCCAGATCCACGGGTCGATGATGAACACCGCGTCCCCGTAGAACCACCGGTCGCTGAACGGCATGAGCAGCCGGATCCCGTAGTTATTCAGCCAGTCCAGCACCGGGTGGGTGAGCACGCCGAGGGTGGCCAGGGCGAGGAGCGGGCCGGCGCGGGCGGGAGCGGCGCCCGGATGACGTCGCCTCCTGACCCAGCGGTCCCAGGCGAGCGCCAGGCCGAGTATGGCGAACGGGAGCGCGACGAGCGCCAGGGGACCGTGGGTCCAGCCCCGGCGGAACGCGAGCGCGTCGTACTCGTTCCCGACGAAGTAGACCAGGACGTCAATGTCCGGCGCGTTCGCGGCCAGCATCAGGGTGCCCGCCGCGAGCGGTGTGGTGCGCCGCAGCCCGGTCGCGGCCAGCGTGGCGCCCGCCATGGTGTGCGTGATCGGATCCACGCGGGTAGGATAGCCGGGCCCGTCCGGGCTCCGCAACCGACGGAGTACCGGAACGGTGCGTCCGGGAACGAACCGGCGCCCGGGCCGTACTGGCAGACGTACGCGCGTGCGAGGACGGCGGCTGCGCTCGCGGTATTGCCCGTCCCGCGGCCGCGGCAGTACCATGGCCGGCACCGTCCAGCCGACACAGAGAACGATCCGAAGAGGACAGGACGATGGACGATCCGACGCTCCCGGAAACCGGCGCCGCCCATGGGGAAACGGTCGCGCCTGCGGTGGAGGCCGGCCCCGAACGGAAGGGCGGCGCGTTCCAGCGGTTCCTGGATTTCGTGGAATGGCTCGGCAACCTGCTGCCGCATCCGGTCACGCTGTTCGTGCTGTTCGCCACGAGTGTGATCCTGGTGAGCGCCCTGGCGAGCTGGCTCGGGTGGAGCGTGCCGGACCCGCGGCCCGAGGGTGCGGCCGGCCGGAGCCCGACCGGGATGATCCAGGCGGTCAGTCTGTTGAACGCTGCCGGACTGCGCCGGATCGTCGAGAACCTGGTTTCGAACTTCGTGAACTTCGTGCCGCTCGGCACAGTGCTGGTCGCGCTGCTGGGCGTGGGCGTGGCGGAGGCGTCCGGGCTGCTGAGCGCGGCGATCCGCGGGATCGTCATGCGGGCGCCGAAGCAGTTGATCACGGCCGCGGTCGTGTTCACCGGCGTCATGTCGAACACGGCGTCCGAGGCGGGCTACGTGATCCTGGTCCCGCTCGCTGCCGTGATCTTCCTGGCGCTCGGCCGGCATCCGCTGGCGGGGCTCGCGGCCGCGTTCGCGGGCGTGTCCGGCGGCTACAGCGCGAATCTCCTGATCGGGACCGTGGATCCGCTCCTCGCCGGGATCACGGAGGAGGCCGCGCGGCTGATCGACCCGGAGTACACGGTGCACCCCGCGGTGAACTGGTACTTCATGTTCGTGAGCACCTTCCTGATCACCGCGCTGGGCACCTGGGTCACGGTGCGGATCGTGGAGCCGAAGCTCGGTCCGTATGACCCCAGCCGCGCGGAGAAGGGCGCGACGGACACCCGCTCCATGGAGCCGCTCTCGAGGGAAGAGTGGAAGGGGCTCGGCGCGGCGGCCATCGCGGCACTCGTGGTGGCGGGACTGATCCTCCTCGCGACGGTGCCCGAGAACGGCGTGCTGCGCAATCCGGAGACCGGCGACCTGCTGAACTCGCCCTTCCTGCGGGGGATGGTGGCGCTGATCTTCGTGTTCTTCCTGGTGCCAGGGATCACGTACGGGGTGGTGACCGGCTCGATCCGGAGCGATCGGGACGTGATCAACGGGATGAGCAGCGCCATGAGCTCGCTCGGGCTCTACATCGTGCTCGTCTTCTTCGCCGCGCAGTTCGTGGCGTTCTTCAACTGGTCGAACCTGGGTGCGCTGGTCGCGGTCGCGGGCGCGGATCTGCTCAGGGCGATCAACCTGACCGGCCCGCTCGTCTTCGTGCCGTTCATCCTGATGTGCGCGTTCGTGAACCTGATGCTCGGGAGCGCGTCCGCGCAGTGGGCGGTGACCGCGCCGATCTTCGTGCCGATGCTGATGCTGATCGGGTACTCGCCGGAGGTCATCCAGGCCGCGTACCGGATCGGGGACTCGGTCACGAACATCATCACGCCGATGATGAGCTATTTCGGTCTGATCCTGGCGTTCGCGGCGCGCTACGATCGGAACATCGGGATCGGGACGATCGTGGCGACGATGCTGCCTTACTCGATGATCTTCCTGGTCGGCTGGATGGCGCTCTTCTTCCTCTGGGTGTTCGGTCTGGGTCTGCCGGTCGGGCCGGAGGCGCCGACGTATTACGGGCGGTGAGAGGGAGTCGGCCGTCCGCGGGTTGGGGGCGGACGCGTCGGCGAAACGCGGGTCCGACGGGTGTGGTGACGTTCTCGCGCGAGCGAGTTCGGGTGCGCCGGCGGCTGGAGCGAAATAGCCCTGGCACATCCTGACCCACCTGATCGAGGTGTGGGG
>CALCID010000037.1 GCA_937907535.1 uncultured bacterium
GCGATCGCAACCTTTATCGTGCGGGCAGCATCGGACCATTGCCGAGTGCCGGCCGAGTTACGGGCGGGCTGGCCATCCGGGCGACCCACGACTCCGGAGCGTCGAATCATGCGCCTTCCACGGTATCTTCCCGCGTTTTCGCTGGTGGTCCTGTGCACGGCGTGCGGCGCGGCGGACCGGTCCGCGTCTGACGGGGCCGGTTCCGCGGTGGCCGCCGCCATCGACACGGTTGGCGGCATCGAGCGTCTCACCTATCCGGGGACCGGCGGGCCGCGCCTCGCCTGGAGCTTCGACACCGTCGCCATCATCGGCGAGGCGTTCGGGACGGAGGAGTACCAGTTCGACCGGGTGACGGCCGCAGGGCTCGCGGGCGACGCCGACGGCAACGTCTACGTGCTGGACCTGGCCGGGAGCCGGGTCCTGAAGTACGGCCCGGACGGTCGCTACCTCGGGAGCTGGGGCAGGGAGGGGGGCGGCCCGGCTGAGCTCGGGCGGCCAGTGGCGCTGGCCCTGGGGCCCGGGGACACCCTCTGGGTGGCGGACTCCCGCAACCGGCGCTACACCGGGTTCCCGATCCACGGCGGCGAGCCCCGGACCGTGAGGATCGACGGTTCGCTCGGCAACCCGACCGGCGGCCTCACCGTGCGCGAGCACGGCTTCCTCCAGAGCTACACGCCCCCGCCCCTCAGCCGCCTGCAGCAGGTCATTGGCCGCGCCCGATCGGGGATCGACCTGCCCGAGCCCGAGCGCCGGATCCCGCTCCGTTTCCTCTCCCTCACCGGCGAGTCCGTCGCCACCCCGTGGCTGGCGCCCGAGCCCCCGATGCGGCTCGTCACGGTCTCCGGCGGGGTCACGATCGGCGTTAGACGTGCGTTCAGGCCTCGCTTCCGGTGGGCGCAGCTGTCGGACGGCACCGTCGTGGTGTCCGACACCGCGGAGTACGTGCTCCACCTCGTCCGGCCGGATGGCGCCCGGGTCCGGTCCTTCGGCCGGGATCTCCCGGCGCGCGCGGTGACCGAGGCGGATCGCGAAGCCGAGCGGGAACGCCTGATCAGCCAGGGAGGGTCCATTGCCGCCAGCGCGCTGGAGCTCGCCGGCGCCATGATCGCCCGGGGCGGCGGATCCGGCCGTGCGCCGAGCCTCCCCTCCCGTTCCGAGCTGGCGGAGGAAGAGGCCAGGGCCATGGAGTTCGAGCCGGTCATCCCCCGTGTCGTCGGCATCGTGGTGGACCGCGCCGACCGCATCTGGGTCGGGATCTCCTTGGACCGGCCGGACACCGTCGAGCGCGTCGACATCTTCGATCGGGACGGCCGCCTCCTCGGCGAACTGACCTCGGCCATCCTGCCGGATGCCTTCACCGGCTCCGACCATGCCCTCGTGTTGCGCCGGGATGAGCTCGACGTCCAGCAGGTGGTGGTCATGCGGATCCGTACCTGACGTTGTCGTCTGCCTCGCGCGTAGCGCGTCGATTGGCCGACGTCGCCGTCCAACGCCCCCGGCGCCGGCTCGGTAGCGCCGGGATTCGACATGCCGGATGCACGCCGCCTGTCCCGGAACCCGTACGGCAGACACACGCCATCTTCCGGTGACAACGACCCTGCGAGCGCGGTATCCGGCGCCGGTCCCGGAACCCGGCCTGTTGACGCCCCGGAGCCTGTGCCTGGGCTCGAGGTTCGGGGCGTACGCGACGTCGCCTCGGCTCCGTTCCCGGCTCGTCCCGGCCCACGCGGCGTCCGCCCCGGCCTGGCGCGGATCCATGCCGGGTCCCATAATTCCGCGCCAGATCCGAGGGCATCGCCGTTCAACTCAGGAGCGTGAGCCGTGCGACGTCGTGCCGCGTACTTCCTCCTCCTGTCCGCGTTCTTCGCCGCGCCACCGCTCCGCGCGCAGGCGCCGGAACTCTCCACGTTCAGCATCGTGGCGTGCGACACCGTGGCCGGGTTCTTCGGCGTGGCGGTCCAGTCCCGGGTCGTGGGCGCGGGCTCCATCGTGCCCGCCGCGCGCGCCGGGGTCGGCGCCATTGCCACCCAGGCGGCGGCCAACGTGGGTTTCAAGGAGCGCGCGCTCGCCATGCTCGCCGAGGGGCGGTCCGCGGAGGAGGTGCGGGACGCGCTCATCGCGAGCGACTCCGGCATCGAGAACCGGCAGTTCGCCGTGATCGACGCCCAGTGCCGCATTGCCGCGTACACCGGCGCGCGCACCATCGAATGGGCCGGCCACCGGATCGGCAAGCACTACAGCGTGCAGGGCAACATCCTCGCCGGGCCGGAGGTGGTGGACGCGATGGCCGAGGCGTACGAGAAGGCCGAGGCGGAGGGCCTCCCGTTCGGGGAGCGCCTTCTCGCCGCGCTGAAGGCCGGGCAGCAGGCCGGCGGCGACACCCGGGGCCGCCAGGGCGCCGGGCTCCTCATCGTCAAGGAGGGCGGCGGGTACGGCGGCGGGGATGACCGGTACGCGGACCTCCGGGTCGAGGACCACGTGGAGCCGATCTTCGAGCTGGAGCGCGTCTACAACGTCTGGATGTCGGTCTTCCACCCCGAGGACCACTTCGTGCCGAACGGCCGCACGCCGATCGCGGCGCCGAGCGGGCCGCACGTCTGCGCGCTCCGTACGCTCCTGGCCCGGGCCGGCTACGGCTCCGCGCCCGAGAACCCGCGCGCTCCCTGCGCCTTCGATGACGAGGTGATCGCGGCGCTCAAGGCGTTCCAGCGCGCGCACGGCCTGGAGGTGCGCGCGGCCGTGACGCCCGAGACCGCGGCGAAGCTCCGGGAAGCGGCCGCGTCCGTGCGGTCCCGGTAGCCGCCTCCCGAACCCCCGGAGGACCACGGCATGCACGACGCACGGCTGCTCCGCGCGATCTTTCCGGGGCGCCTGCCGGTCATCGGCATGGTGCACCTGCTCCCGCTCCCCGGCGCGCCTCGTTCGGACGGGTCCATGGCCCGCGTGCTCGAGCGGGCGCTGGAGGACGCCCGCGCCCTCGCCGACGGCGGCGTGGACGGCCTCATCATCGAGAACTACCTCGATGCTCCCTTCCACCCCGAGCGGGTACCGCCGGAAACGATCGCCGCCATGGCGATCGTGACCGCCGAGGTCGTGCGCCAGGTGCCGGTCCCGGTCGGCGTGAACGTGCTCCGCAACGATGCCGCCGCGGCGGTCGCGATCGCGGCGGTCGCGGGAGCGCGGTTCGTACGCGTGAACGTCCATACCGGCGCGATGCTCACGGACCAGGGGTGGATCGAGGGGCGCGCGCACGAGACGCTCCGGCTGCGGGCCCGGCTCGGGGCGCCGGTCGCGATCGTGGCCGACGTGATGGTCAAGCACGCCGTGCCGCCGGCCGGGCTGGACATCGCCCAGGCCGCCCGGGACGCGTGGCATCGGGGCCTGGCGGACGGGCTGATCGTGAGCGGCGGTGAAACCGGTGCGGCCACGGATCCGGCGCGGGCGCTGGCGGTCAAGCGCGCGGTGCCCGAAGCGCCGGTCTGGATCGGGAGCGGGCTCACGACCGAGAACGCGGCGGAGCTCCTCGCCCACGCGGACGGGGCCATCGTCGGCACGGCCTTCGCCCGGGGCGGCCGGGCGGGCACCGGGATCGACCCGGACCGGGTCCGGGCCCTGATGGAGGTCGTTCGGCGGCTGCGCTAGAGGGGCGGAGGGGCAGGGCAGTCCGGGGCGGCGGCCGACCGCGCGGCCGGCGTCGCGCCGGGGACGGTGGCGAACGACGTCGCTCCCCGGTCCCGAAACCCCGCGGCTGCCTACCCAATCCGGCCCGTAACTGTTAGCATGTAACGCCAAAGCCTGACAGAGCCGCCTGCCGGATGCGCCGGACCGGGGCGCGCCCGGAAGCCGGAATGGGCCGCGCGGCCGGACCTGGCCGGGACCCGTCGGATCGGTCTCGCGGCGCGAGGCCACGTGGCTCGTCGATCGGGAGGAGAGTCGGTTTGTCGAGAGATCATCAGGGGGCCGCCGACGGCCCGACGGAGCAGTCGAAGCTCGCGCGCATCTTCGGGCGCATCGTCGACGTGAGAGAGGACGAGCTCCGCGCCCTCCTGCTCTCCTGCGCCTACTTCTTCTGCGTGCTGTCCGCCTACTACGTGCTCCGGCCGATCCGGGACGAGATGGGCATTGCCGGAGGCGTCCGGAACCTGCCGTGGCTCTTCACCGGAACGCTGCTCGCCACCCTCGCCGCCCAGCCGTTCTTCGCGGCGCTCGTGGCCCGCTTCCCGAGGCGGCAGTTCATCCCGTACACGTACCGGTTCTTCATGCTGAACCTGGTCGGCTTCTTCATCCTCCTCAAGGTCCTGCCGGCCGAGAACCAGGTATGGGTCGGGCGCGCCTTCTTCATCTGGACGAGCGTCTTCAACCTGTTCGTCGTCTCGGTGTTCTGGGCGTTCATGGCGGACGTGTTCCATCCGGAGCAGGGCAAGCGGCTCTTCGGCTTCATCGGCGTGGGTGGGACGGCCGGCGGCATCGTGGGAGGGATGCTGACCGCGGTGCTCGCCCAGCGCATCGGGCCTCCCCAGCTCTTCCTGATCTCGGTCGTGCTCCTCGAGCTCGCCGCGCAGTGCGTGCGGCGTTTCCCGGCAGGAGTGGGTGCGGCAACGCCGGCGCAGGCGGAAGGCGACGTCGCCTCCGCCGACTCCCCGGCGGGCCGACAGCGCCCCGCGCCCTCGGCCAACGCCGAGCTCCCGATCGGCGGCAGCATCATCGCCGGGATCACGCACGTGGCGAAGTCGCCGTACCTGATCGGCATCGCGCTCTACATGCTGCTCTTCACCCTCGGCTCCACGTTCCTCTACTACCAGCAGGCCGCGATCATCGAGCAGCATTTCACCGACCGGGCGCTGCGCACCTCCGTCCTCGCCCGCATCGATGTCGCCGTCAACGTCCTCACGATCGTGACGCAGGTCTTCCTGACCGGGCGGCTCGTGCGCCTGCTCGGGATCGGCGTGACGCTCGCGCTGATCCCGGCGCTCAGCGTACTCGGGTTCCTCGGGCTCGGCCTCATGCCGAGCGTGGGACTCCTCGTGACCTTCCTGGTGCTGCGCCGGGCGGGCGAGTTCGCCGTGGCCCGGCCCGTCCGGGAGGTGCTCTTCACCGTCATCCCGCGGGAGGACAAGTACAAGGCGAAGAGCTTCATCGATACGTTCGTCTACCGGGCGGGAGACCAGGTGGGCGCCTGGTCGTACGGGATCATGATGTGGCTCGGGATGGGCATGGCGGCCATTGCGTTCACCGCTGTGCCGATCGCGGTCGTCTGGCTCCTGATCGCCATCTGGCTCGGTCGGCGGCAGCGCGCGCTCCAGCACGCGTACACGGGCCCGGCGATCGCCGCGCACGTCCCCGCGCCGGCCCGCGGGTGAGCCGGCTGGCGCCTCCGGCGAAAGGCTCCGCCGGTTGCCGTTCGAGGCGACGTCGCGTCCCACGGCCGTCGGCCGCTTCCGCCCACGCCGGGCAACCGCAGCCACCCGGTGGTAGCATCGAACAGCGAGTGGCCGCGGCCAGTCAGTGCCATGGCCACGCGCGCCGGGGCGCCCGCCGGTGACACGTCGGGGTGTGCTCGGGATTCAGGGTGCGTCCCGGCGTGCGGCGCGAACGTCAATGAACGGAGCTTCGCCCAGGGGCCGGCCTTTCTCCGCACGGCCGGTTCGACCGGTCGCGGCAGGCCGCCGGCCGCCGCTGGTCCACGGGTGACCAGCGGCCCGCGTGCGAGGGCGGGAACGCCGAGCGCCGCGAAGGGTAGGGGGCGCGCCCATCGGCCAGGGCGCGAACGCAGGAACCACACTCCCCGTGGGAGGGAACGAATGGCCACCAGCAGGAGAGATTTCGTCCGGATGGCAGCCGCCGGCGCCATGGGACTCGGAATGGCACCCGGCGTGCTCGCCGCCGAGCGCCTGGCATCCTCGGCGCCCGTGCCCCGCGCGCCGCGCTCGCTCCGCATCCTGATCCTCGGCGGCACCGGCTTCACCGGGCCGTACCAGATCCAGTACGCCCTCGACCGCGGGCACCAGGTCACCACCTTCAACCGCGGCCGCACGAATCCGGAGCTCTTCCGCGGCAAGGTCGAGCAGTTGACGGGGGACCGCAACGGCGACCTGAGCGCGCTGGAGGGCAGGGAGTGGGACGTCGTCATCGACAACCCCACGACGCTCCCGCGCTGGGTCCGGGACGTGGGCCGGATCCTCCAGGGCAAGACCGGCCATTACGTGTTCATCTCGACCATCTCGGTCTACGCGGACACCAGCCGGCCCGGGATGGACGAGGACTCGCCGCTCTTGTCCTTCAATGGCGATCCGCTGGAGGTGACCCAGGAGCAGCTGCGGGACAACCTCGGGCTGTACGGGCCGCTCAAGGCCGCGGCCGAGCGCGAGGCCGAGAAATGGTTCCCGGGCCGCACCACCATCATCCGCCCCGGGCTCATCGTCGGCCCCGGCGACCAGAGCGACCGCTTCACCTACTGGCCGGTCCGGATCGCCCGCGGAGGCGAGGTCCTGGCGCCGGGGAACCCGACGGACCCGGTCCAGATCATCGATGCCCGGGACCTGGCCGAGTGGACGATCCGGGTCGTCGAGCAGCAGGCGTTCGGCGTCTACAACGCGACGGGGCCCGCGGCCCGGCTCTCCATCGCGGAGATGCTCTACGGGATCCGGGCGGTGACCAGCGCGAACGTGCGCTTCACCTGGGTGGACGCGGATTTCCTCGCCAGCCAGCGGGTGCGGCCCTGGTCCCACATGCCGGTTTGGGTCCCGTTCACGCCCCAGACCGCCGGCTTCGCGGATGTCAGCATCGCGCGGGCGCTCGCCCGAGGCCTCACCTTCCGGCCGCTCGCCGTGACGGCGAAGGACACCCTCGACTGGTTCGAGACGTTGCCCGACGAGCGCAAGAGCCAGCTCCGCGCCGGGCTTCCCGCGGAGCGCGAGGCGGAAGTCCTCGCCGCCTGGCACGCGCACCGGGCCGCATCCTGAGCTTCGGTCCTCGGGGCTCCGGCGACGTCGCCCGGGCCCCGTTCGTCGCTCACCGCATGCCGCTCGCCGGTCTCAGGCCCTCCGGCAATCGGCGCGCGTCGGGGGATGGCCGCCCGCGCGGGCGGCCGGTCCTCCGGCCGTGGGCCTGGACGTCCGGCCGGGCCGGGTGCTCCGGCCGGTTCCCACGCATTGCCCCGGGAATCATCCCTGGGTATCCACCGCTCGTGGTGCCCCCGATAGACCAGCGGACCGCGGCCCCGCGGGCTGCCGCCCTGGCCGCACAGGCGGAGTGTCCGCCCCCTGGTGGCGCCGCGGCCCCCGGCCCGTCGGTCACGACCGCTCCTGAGCTACCGGGGACGTCGGCGGCCTCGGGCCCCTACCTGCGGGGTGCCGCACCGCCCCGAACCTCCGCCGCATCGTCGAGGCGCCTCGACCTTCTCACCGTCGCGCCTCCTCATCGGCGGCTCCCGCCGGGACCGGCGTCGGCTCGTCGTCCATGGAGTCGAGGAGCTGCCGCATCGCCTCGGGCTCGACCGCGGCCACGCCCCGGTACGGATGCTGGAGCGCGGCCAGGAGGAGCAGGACGATCGCGATGGTCGTGGCAAGCAAGCCGGTCATGAGGACCTGCGACCAGGTGCTCCGCGCGCCGAACAGGTAGCTGAACCCGACCACGATCGCGCCGCCCACGAGGAGCACCACCCAGAGCGCGCCCGGGATCTGGTCCCGTCCGCTCAGGAGACGGAGCCGCCGGTGGTCGCCCAGGTCGGTCAGCCGGTCCACCGATGCGTTGAACCAAAGTCGCTCGGTCTCGGTCGCGGGCTCGTAGGACGTATACGCGGCCCACAGCCGATCGTATGCCCGCCAGGCCCGGTGCCGCGCCATGCCCCTGGCCATGGCCGGCCATTCGTCCTCGATGACCGTCCTCGCGTAGGCCCGCAGCTCGGCCCGGAACCGGTCCCGTGCCTCAGGCCGGAACGCGGCCGCATACCGGTCCAGGTCTGCCGCCGCGTTCGCCTCCGACTCCGCCCACCGCCTCGCCTCCTCGTGCCGCTCCCACGCCACCACCACCACGAACGCGACCAGCACCCCGTACACGGCCCCGACCACCGAGTAGATGTGGCCCGCAACGGCCGTGTGGCTCTCCAGCACCGACAGCGAGACCAGCCACCGGACCGCCAGCATCCCGATGGTGGCCACCGCCACCACCAGCACGAGCGCCGCGATCGCGATCGTCCAGTCACGCATCCCCGGCCCCGCCTCGCTCCTCTCGGTGGAAAACCGGCTCCTGCCGCGCCCGGCCGGAGCCTCGTTCGGGCGGCCGCTCCGTGGCCGGCCGGGGGGCGCGTCGGCGCAATGTTCGTTCCCCGCCGGTCGGCTGTCAGTGCCCCTCCCTACCTTCGAGCGCGCAGCAGCGGAGCACCCATGGACCAGGAGGTGTGACGATGCACAGGAGGCATTTCGCGCGCATCGCGGCGGCGGCGCTGGTCCTCACCGTCGCCCTCGCCGCGTGCGAGGGGCCGATGGGCCCCGAAGGCCCGCCGGTCCGCCGGGGCCGGAGGGCCCGCCCGGACCCCAGGGACCACCGGGGCCGCAAGGGAACCCCGGACCCCAGGGCCCGCCGGGACAGCAGGGCCCGCCGGGGCCGCCGGGCCCGCAGGGACCGCCGGGCGCGGTCAACCGGATCGATTACAAGGGGCAATTCGGACCGAGCGGGTCGGTGACGGCGTTCCTGCCACCGTCTGCGGTGGCGAACGGTACGCTGCCGAATGTCGCGTGCTACATCAGCGACACCGGAACGACCTGGCTCGCCATATCACACACGCCGGTCGGCAGCAGTAGTGCGGCCTACTGCGGCTTGACGGGGATCCCTTCCGCGCCGGGCGTCACCATCGTGAACGGGATACCCGGCTGGTTCTTCTACATCATCGCCGTCTGGTGATCGCCGCCGCCCCGCGCCGCCCCCCGGCGCGGGGCGGCTCCTCCGACCGCCCGGATAACATCGACGGAAGCGGCCGTTGTCGGGCCCCGATTGCGGATTCCGCCGACATGCGGGTCCTCGCGCTCCAATGCTCCCACGGCACCCCGATCCCCGGGGGCTCCGGAAACCCGGCAACGGTCAGCCGTCGATCGCCCTGCGCGGGTTCCTGACGCACTGCGCTTTTCCGCCCTGATCCACCCGGGCACGGCCTCGGGCACCGCTTCCCGGGGATCGGTCGCGCAACCCGCTCATCGCGTGGTCGTTCTCCCCGATTCCCGGCGTGCTCTTCGGTCGCGTTGCCGCATTGTGGCTGTCTCGGCCGACGCGTCCGTCGTCCGCCCGGACCGAGCCCGCGCGCCGACATCCCGACAGGCCAGCGCCGCGCGCCTTGCGACGCCGGTGTCTCGGCCCGATCGGCACGCCCGGCTGGTCGCTGATCACCCCATGACGGGCCGTCCCGCCGCCACCTCCCCGGCCCCGTGGCGCGCCGGCCGTCCGCCCCTTAACTTCCGGCGCCGCGCCCGCAGTGACCTCTGACGCGATCCCGATGCAGTCCAGCGACCCCCTCAAGGACCTCGAGCTGCTGATCCGGTCCCGGTACGGCCTGATCGTCCTGGAGACCAACGAGCCGGAGCGCGCGGCCACGCTGCTCAGTCACGTGGCCGACCGCCTCCGCCTCCCCACCTTCACCTGGACGCGCACCCGGGGGCTCCGCCGCGTCGACCGGGATGGGCCGGTCTACAACACCCAGGAGCCGGCCGCCGCCCTCGCCCACATCGAGCAGGCCCGGTTCCCGGCCATCTACCACTTCCAGGAGCTCGGCCCCTACCTGGACGATGACTTCGTCGCCGGGAAGCTGCGGGACGCCACGGATGCCCATGCCACGGCGGGCGGCGCCATCGTCGTCTCCGGATCCGGGATCACGCTCCCGGAAGCGCTCCGCCCCCACGCCGCCACCGTCCGGCTCGGCGGGCCGACCCCCGCGGAGTATCGGGACCTCGTCCGGCACCTGGTGCGCGACCTCTCCCGCACCATGCCCGTCCAGGTGCGCATGCCGCCCGCGGACCTGGAGCGACTCGTGGCGAACCTGCGCGGGCTCACCCTCCTCGAAGCCGAGAAGGTCCTGACCCGCGCCATCGTCGAGGACGGGCTCCTCTCGCCCGAGGACATCGGCAAGGTCATCGAGGCCAAGCGCGCGATCGTCGAGCGGGAAGGCCTCCTGGAGTACTATCCCGCCGAGGAGAGCATGGACGACATCGCGGACCTGGCCGGGCTCAAGGACTGGCTCCGCAAGCGCCAGGCGATCCTCGCCGATCCCGAGCGCGCGGCCCGCTTCGGGCTGACGTTCCCCAAGGGGATTCTGCTGGTGGGCGTGCCCGGCTGCGGCAAGAGCCTCTGCGCCAAGGCCGTGGCCATGGAGTGGAAGCTCCCCCTCCTCAAGCTCGACACCGCGAACCTCTACAACAAGTACGTCGGCGAGAGCGAGCGGAACTTCAAGCGCGCGTTCGAGACCGCCGAGCGCATGGCGCCGGTCGTGCTCTGGATCGATGAGCTGGAAAAGGCGTTCGCCACGGGCGGAAGCGACGACGGCGGCCTCTCCATGCGTGTGCTCGGCACCTTCCTCTCCTGGATGCAGGACCGGAAGGGCGACGTCTTCATTGTGGCCACCGCCAACGATGTGACCCGGCTGCCGCCGGAATTCCTTCGGAAGGGCCGGTTCGACGAGATCTTCTTCGTGGACCTGCCGGACGCGGAGGCGCGGGCGGCCATCTTCCGCATCCTCCTCTCCCGCCGCGGCCACGACCCGGGCCGGTTCGACCTCGCCGAGCTCGTCCGGGCGACCGATGGGTTCAGCGGCGCGGAGATCGAGCAGGCGATCGTGTCCGCCCTCTATACGGCGTTCGCGTCCGGCGGCGCGCTGGACACCCCGCTCCTCCTGGACGAGATCCGCCGCACCCGCCCGCTCTCCGTGACCATGGCGGAGCGGGTCGCCGCGCTCCGCCGCTGGGCCGAAGGCCGCACCGTGTCCGCATCCGGCTGACGCCGCACCCCCGCAACCTCGCCCGACGGACCACCGGCTCGCTCACAAGGCCCGGCCCGCACCCAGCCCACCCATCCATTCACCAACCCCCGCCCGTACTCGCACTCGTGCACGTACTCGTGCTCGTACTCGACCCGGCAAGGTAGCCCTGCCGCGAAGGTTGCCCCCGTACTCGACCCGGCAAGGTAGCCCTACCGCGAACGTGGCCCCATACTCGCGCTCGACCCGGTAACACCGCCCAGCCGCGACGGCTGCCCCGTGCTCGTGCTCGTGCACGTGCTCGTGCACGACCCGGAAAGGCAGCATTGCCGCGAAGGTTGCCCCCGTACTCGACCCGGCAAGGTAGCCCTACCGCGAACGTGGCCCCATACTCGCGCTCGACCCGGTAACACCGCCCAGCCGCGACGGCTGCCCCGTGCTCGTGCTCGTGCACGTGCTCGTGCACGACCCGGAAAGGCAGCATTGCCGCGAAGGTTGCCCCCGTACTCGACCCGGCAAGGTAGCCCTACCGCGAACGT
>CALCID010000038.1 GCA_937907535.1 uncultured bacterium
TGCCGAGCAGGTAGCCCATCTGGCTCGGCAGCGTCTTGAAGAACCAGATGTGCGCAACCGGCACGGCCAGCTCGATGTGGCCCATGCGCTCGCGACGTACCTTGGCGAGCGTCACCTCCACGCCGCACTTGTCGCAGACGTGGCCCCGGTACCGGATCCGCTTGAACTTCCCGCAGTGGCACTCCCAGTCCTTGACCGGCCCAAAGATCCGCTCACAGAACAGACCATCCCGCTCGGGCTTGAACGAGCGGTAGTTGATGGTCTCGGGCTTCGTGACCTCGCCATGCGACCAGCTCCGGATCTCCTCCGGCGAGGCGATCTTGAGCTGGATGTAGTCGAAGTCACTCGACCGGGGCTCGCGGGTACGCGGAAAATCGATCATATGTCCAATCTCCGGCCTGTGCCTTGGATGCCGTCGTAATTCATGCCGTCTCGCGCGATCGGTCGGAGGCGGCCGGGGCGATCGCCGTCCCGGCGCGGCTCCGGGGTCCCCGACCGGGACTCCGGAGCCCGCCCCCATCCACCGGTCAATCCTCCCTGCCGAGCGTCACGGACAACCCGAGCGCCTGGAGCTCCTTGACCAGCACGTTGAACGACTCCGGAATCCCCGGCTCGGGCAGGTTCTCGCCCTTGACGATCGCCTCGTAGACGCGCGACCGGCCGGCGACGTCGTCGCTCTTCACGGTCAGGATCTCCTGCAGGGTGTGCGCGGCGCCGTACGCCTCCAGTGCCCAGACCTCCATCTCGCCGAAACGCTGGCCACCGAACTGGGCCTTCCCGGCGAGGGGCTGCTGGGTGACCAGCGAGTACGGCCCGATCGAACGCGCGTGGATCTTGTCGTCCACCAGGTGCGACAGCTTCATCATGTAGATCGAGCCGACCGTGACCGGGAAGTCGAAGC
Source organism: uncultured bacterium (assembly GCA_937907535.1). Taxonomy (GTDB): domain Bacteria; phylum Gemmatimonadota; class Gemmatimonadetes; order Longimicrobiales; family RSA9; genus CALCID01. The sequence continues at coordinate 902 of CALCID010000038.1, forward strand.
GCTGGCCACTGCGCCCGTCACGGAGCCAGATCTTGCCCGCAGGCGTGAGCCCCGCGGAGCCCATGAACTCCACGATCGCGGCGTCGAGCCCTTCCTTCGGCGTCTTCTTCCTGGACAGCGCGTAGATCGCCGGATACAGCTCGGACAGCTTCTCCCCACGCGCCTGCGCCAGCTCTTCACCCGCAGCGACGAGGTAGTTGCGCAGCTCGGCGAGCTTCGCCCGGAGCTCGGCCGGCGCCTCGTCGCTCAGGAAGATGTCGATGGACCGGCCGATGGACTGCGTGGCCGTATCGGCGCCGTCCTCCGCGGCGATCTCCGCCGGCAGGTCCTCGCCGATCCCCATCTGCTGCATCGCCTGCAGCAGGAGGCTGACTTCCTTCGCGCCGAACTCCGGGAACTCGACCGAACGGATGCCCAGCGCCGAATGCGCCCACTTCGCACCGCTGATCTTGAGCAGCGCCCCGATCTCGTTCTCGGTCGCCCCCTGGAAGACCGGCGTCTTCGCCTCGAAGCCAAGGAGCTTGCAGACCCAGCCGAGATGGGTCTCGAGGATCTGCCCCACGTTCATACGGCTCGGGACGCCCAGCGGGTTGAGCACGATCTCCACGGGCGTGCCGTCCGGGAGGAACGGCATGTCCTCCTCCGGGACGATCCGGGCCACGATCCCCTTGTTCCCGTGACGGCCGGCCATCTTGTCGCCCACGCTGATCTTGCGCTTCTCGGCGATGTAGACCTTCACGAGCTGGACCACGCCCGGCGAGAGCTCGTCCGGCTGGAAGACCTTGTCGATCTGTTCCTCGGTCTTCTCCCGCACCCGGTCGATGCGGGCCTTCGCCTCGTCGATCACCCGGCGGATCCGCTCGTTCGCCGCCTTGTTCTGGACCTTGAGCGTGGTCAGGTCGACCGCCTGGAAGTCCACGTCCGCCAGGAGCTTCGCCGTCAGCTTCGTGCCCTCTTCGAAGAACGGCTCGACCGTGCCCTTCTTCAGCATGAGCGCGACGCTCTGCCCCTTGAGCAGCTCGCGCAGCTCCTCATCCCGGGCCTCGGTGATGCGCTGGATCTCGTCCCGCTCGTAGGCACGGAGCTGACCGATGCGCTCGCCGCGCTCCTTCTCCAGGAGCGGATCGTCGTTCCGGCGGCTGAAGACCTTGACGTCGATGACCGTGCCGGCCATCCCGGGCGGCACCTTGAGGGACGAATCCTTCACGTCCTTGGCCTTCTCGCCGAAGATCGCGGTGAGGAGCTTCTCCTCGGGGGAGAGCTCGGTCTCGCCCTTCGGCGTGATCTTGCCCACGAGGATGTCCCCGTGCTTGACCCGGGCGCCGATCCGCACGATCCCGCGCTCATCCAGATCCTTGAGGCTCTCCTCGGACACGTTCGGGATCTCGCGCGTGATCTCCTCCATCCCGCGCTTCGTGTCCCGCACGTGGAGCTCGAGCTCCTGGATGTGGATCGAGGTGTAGACGTCGTCCTTGACCAGCTTCTCGCTGATGACGATCGCGTCCTCGAAGTTGTGCCCGTACCAGGGCATGAAGGCCACGAGCACGTTGCGGCCGAGCGCCAGCTCGCCGTGATCCGTGGACGCGCCGTCCGCGATGATGTCACCCGGCTCGACGCGCTGCCCCTGCTTGACCAGCGGCCGCTGGTTGATGGCCGTGTCCTGGTTCGTGCGCCAGTACTTCTTCAGGCGGTAGCGGTCGAACTGCGCCAGCTTGGCCAGCGGCTCATCGCTCGAGCCCGGCTTCACCGCGCCCGTGTCGATGACGATTTCGTCCGCCGTGACGTGCTGGACCACACCACCGCGGCGGGCGAGGATGACCGCGCCGGAGTCGCGCGCGACCTTCTCCTCCAGACCGGTCCCGACGAGCGGCGCCTCCGGGAAGAGGAGCGGAACCGCCTGGCGCTGCATGTTCGAACCCATGAGCGCGCGGTTCGCGTCGTCGTGCTCGAGGAACGGGATCAGCGCCGCCGCGACGGACACGAGCTGGTCCGGCGCCACGTCCATGTAGTCGATGCGCTCCGGCGGCAGGAGCGGGAAGTCGCCGCGCTGCCGGCAGAGAACGAATTCGTTGCGGAACGTGCCGTCCTTGTTGAGGGGCGCGTTCGCCTGCGCGATCGTGGCGTTCTCCTCGGCGTTCGCATCCAGCCAGACGATCTCGTCCGTGACCCGGCCGTTGATCACCTTGCGGTACGGCGTCTCCACGAACCCGAGGTCGTTGATCCGGGCGAACGTGGTGAGGCTGGTGATCAGACCGATGTTCGGACCTTCCGGCGTCTCGATCGGGCACATGCGCCCATAGTGCGAGTAGTGCACGTCACGCACCTCGAAGCCCGCCCGTTCCCGCGTGAGCCCGCCGGGCCCGAGCGCCGAGAGCCGCCGCTTGTGCGTCAGCTCCGCGAGCGGGTTCGTCTGGTCCATGAACTGGCTGAGCTGGCTCGACCCGAAGAACGCCTGGATGACCGCGCTCACGGTGCGGGCGTTGACCAGGTCGTCGATGTTGATCTTCTCGACGTCCGTCGTGATCGACATCCGCTCCTTGACCAGCCGTGCCATACGGGACAGGCCGACCGAGAACTGGTTCGCGATCAGCTCGCCCACGCTGCGCACGCGACGGTTGCCGAGGTGGTCGATGTCGTCGACGTGGCCCCGTCCCTCGTGCAGCTCGATCAGGTAGCGAATGATGGCGATGAAGTCTTCCTGCGTGAGCACCGTGTGCCCAGCGGGAATGTTGAGGCCCAGCCGCTGGTTGATCTTGTAGCGGCCGACCCGCCCGAGGTCGTAGCGCTTCGGGTTGAAGAAGATCCGCTCCAACGCGAGGCGCGCGGTCTCGAGGTTCGGCGGCTCGCCGGGGCGCAGGAGGGAGTAGATCGCCTTGAGCGCCTCCTCCTCGGACTTCGTCGGATCCTTCCGCAGCGTGTTCTTGAGCAGCGGGCTCTCGCCACCCCGCATCTGGACGCCGCTCGTGAAGATCTTGACCTTCTCGATCCCCGCCCGGCGCAGGCGGTTGTGGATCTCCGGCGTCAGCTCCTGCGCGGTCTCGACCAGGATCTCACCGGTTTCGGGGTCGACGACGTCCTCCGCGATCAGCGACCCGTACGCCTCCCGCCGCTGCGCGCGATCCTCGAATCCCTCCGTGAGATCCAGATCGCGGGTCGTGTAGAAGAGCCGCAGGATCGCATCGTCGGTGCCGTAGCCGAAGGCCCTGAGGAGCGCCGTGGCCGGGAACTTCTTCTTCTTGTCGATGTGGACGTAGATCACATCGTGGATGTCCACGGTGAACTCGACCCACGATCCACGGAACGGGATGATCCGCGCGCTGTAGAGCTTGGACCCGTTCGGGTGCACCGTCTCCTCGAAGACCACGCCCGGCGACCGGTGCAGCTGGCTCACGATCACCCGCTCCGCACCGTTGATGATGAAGGTGCCGAGGTCCGTGAGCAGCGGGAGGTCGCCCAGATAGACCTCCTTCTCGATGATGTCCTTCGGCCGCCGTTCGCGGTCCTCCATCTCCTCCCAAACCACCAGGCGCAACTTGGCCTTGAGGGGTGCAGCGTAGGTCATGTCCCTTTCGATGCACTCCTCGACCGTGTACTTGGGCTCGCCAAGCGAGTAGGAGACGAACTCGAGCGAGAACTTGTCGTTGACGTCGGTGATGGGGAAGATCTCGTTGAATACACGCTCGAGACCGACGTCCTCCTGTTCCTTGGCCGCGGCGTCGGTCTGGAGCAGCGTCTCGAAGGCACGCAGCTGCACGTCGAGCAGGTTGGGCATCGGCATCGCCGTGCGGAGCCGCGTGAAGCTCACCTGCGGCAGTTTGCCGTTAGAGTGCATAGCCAATACGGATCTCCCTCCTCAAGCGGCACACAGCGCGGTACGGCGGACCGGCGCGCAAGGGCGCTGGCCGGCCCGCACCGCAGGCTGGCTTGCCGCGCATGATGCATGAATCCGCCGCGGGTGCGCGGCGAACTCGGTATCACGGGCGAATGCCGCAGTGCGGGATGCACCACGGGACGAAGCGTACCCCACCGTGCCGGGGCCGCCGGATGGCGCCCCCGGGGACAAAGCGCAGAAAGCCCCGCCCGCCGGTGGAGACGGTGGGGAGTACAGGTTGCGGATCTGGTTGTCGGAACGGCTCATCCGGAGCATTCGCGCCCTCATCGAACCGAAGTTGCACGCCTCTCCTCGCCCGAACCGCCTGTGCACGGACCTCGACGCGCCGGATCCGGCCGCGAGGCACCGCGCACCGGCGGGGGCTCCGGCCGTGCTACTTCAGCTCGACGGTCGCGCCCTGCTCCTCGAGCTTGGCCTTGATCTGCTCGGCCTCTTGCTTGCTGACGCCTTCCTTGACCGTGGACGGCGCGCCGTCGACCAGGTCCTTCGCCTCCTTCAGGCCGAGGCTGGTCACCTCACGCACCACCTTGATGACCTGGATCTTCTTGGCGCCGGCGTCCTTGAGGATGACGTCGAACTCCGTCTTCTCCTCGGCGGCAGGCGCCGCAGGGCCCGCGGCCGCCGGAGCGCCGCCCGCTACCGGCGCGGCCATCACGGCCGTCACACCGAACTTGGCCTTGAACGCGTCAACGAACTCCGCGAGCTCAATGACGGTCATTTTGCCGATGGCGTCGAGCAGCTCTTCCTTGGTAGGCATGTCGCTTGTTCCTCGCAACGTATGAAGTACTTAGGCGCCTTCCTTCTGGACACGCAGCGCCTCGAGCAAACCGACGAATTCGCCCAAGAGTCCCTGCATGAGGAACGCGAGTTGGGCAACCGGCGCCTGCAACGCGCCGGCCAGTTCGGCCAGGAGCTGATCCCGCGTCGGCAAGCTCGCGAGCCGCGCTACTTCCGCAGGCGTCACCGCCCGCTTCTCGACCACGCCGACCTTCACGGCGGGCCGGTTGTCATGCTCCCGGGCGAAATCATCGAGTACCTTGGCGGCGGTGACGGGATCCTCGGAGCCGATCACCAGCCCGGTCGGACCCCGGAAATGCTCGCCGATCTCCGGCAGGTCCAGCCCCGCCAGCGCCCTCTGCGCCAGCGTGTTCTTGACCACCAGGTACTCCACGCCCGCGCGCCGCAGCCGCGCGCGCAGGTCCGTGATACTCTTGACGTTGAGTCCGGTGAAATCGGTGAGGTAGAAGGCACTCGCCCGCCCGAGCTTGTCGGCGAGTTCCTGCACCACCGCCTGTTTCTTCTCAAGCCCCTTCATCGCGCACCCGCACGCCGGTAGAGATTCGGATCGATCCGGACACCCGGCCCCATCGTGCTCGAAACCGTCACGCTCTTGACGTAGGTGCCCTTCGCGGCCGCGGGCTTCGCCCGGACCACGGTGTCCATGAACGCTTCGAGGTTCTCCGCAAGCTTCTCGACCTCGAAGGAGACTCGCCCGATCGGCGCGTGCACGTTCCCGGTCCGATCCACCCGGAACTCGATCTTACCGGCCTTGATGTCCCGGACTGCCTTGCCCACGTCGAAGGTGACCGTGCCCGCCTTGGGCGTCGGCATGAGCCCGCGCGGACCCAGGATCCGACCGAGCTGGCCGACCTGGCCCATGACGTCCGGCGTGGCCACCGCCACGTCGAACTCGAGCCAGCCTTCCTTGATCCGGTTCACGTAGTCCATCCCTACGTAATCCGCGCCGGCCTCCTCCGCCTCCCGGACCTTCTCACCCTGGGCGAACACGAGCACCCGCACCGCCTTACCGGTGCCGTGCGGGAGCGTGACCGTGCCCCGCACGATCTGGTCCGCATGGCGCGGATCCACACCAAGGCGCACCGCGACCTCGACCGTCTCGTCGAACTTCGCGAACGACGCCTCCTTGACGACGCGCAGCGCCTCCACCGGATCCTCGTACCGCATGTCCCGCGATACCTTTGCCAGCGCCGCGCGATAATTCTTCCCGTGCTTCGGCATCAGTCCACCACCTGAATCCCCATCGAGCGGGCAGTCCCCTCGATCATGCGCATGGCCGACTCAATGCTCGCCGCATTCAGGTCCGGCATCTTCAGCTCCGCGATCTCACGGACCTGCTGGCGAGTCACCTTGCCGACCTTGTCCCGGTTCGGCGCCGCCGATCCCTTCTCCAGGCCAGCCGCCTTCTTCAACAGCACGGGCGCCGGCGGCGTCTTGGTCACGAACGTGAACGAGCGGTCGCTGTACACCGTGATCTCGACCGGAATGATCATCCCGGCCTGGCTCTGCGTCCGCGCGTTGAACTGCTTGCAGAACTCCATGATGTTCACGCCGTGCTGCCCCAGCGCCGGCCCCACCGGCGGCGCCGGATTCGCAGCTCCGGCAGGAACCTGGAGCTTCACGAAACCTACGACCTTCTTCGCCATTACGCCTGTCTCCCAAGCACCCCGCTGTTGCTCCGCCGCCCGGCCCGACCCGTCTCCGACCCCGGCTCACTCCCTCGCCCCCGGGTGTCGGGCTCTCCCCTGACGCCCCTTCTTCCGTGAATGGCCCGCCGCCTGTCCCGACAACGGGCTCGCTCTCCATATCCTCAGTCGCGCCGCCCCTCGCCTGCGACCCGACACCTCCGGGTCAGGGGATCCCCTGGACCGCGGCGCTCAGTATCCCTTCAACTGCGTGAAATCCAGCTCCACGGACGTGGGACGGCCGAAGAGACTGACCTCCACCTTGACCTTCCCCTTGTCCGGGTAAATCTCCTGGACCGTACCGCTGAAGTCCGTGAACGGGCCCTCCGTGACCTCGACGACCTGCCCGACCCGGAACGGGATCTCCTCCCGAGGCTCCAGCTCCTCCCCGACAGGACCGAGCCCCAGGATCTTGTTCATCTCCTCCTCACGGAGCGGCTGCGGCTCCCTACCCGTGCCCACGAACTTGATCACGCCCTGGATGCTGTTGATCATGTGCATGGCCCGCTGCGTCGGCACCATCTTGACCAACACGTATCCCGGGTAGAGGCGCCGGGTCACCGTGACGCGCTTGCCGTCCCGGATCTCCACGACGTCCTGCGTGGGCACGATGACGTCCTGGATCTGCTTCTCCTCCGGCGTCGCGCCGGGCTCGTCGGCGATCAACCGCTCAATGTAGCGCTTGACCTTGTTCTCGTGCCCCGAGTAGGTCTGGATCGCGTACCAACGGGCTTCCTCAGCCATTCATCGGCCCGTGAAAATGTCCATGATCAGGTTCAGAACTCCGCGCACGCCGAGATCCATGAGCCAGATGATCACGGAAACGATGAGCACGAACACGATGATGACGAAGGTCGCGTTCTTGAGCTGAGGCCAGTCGGGCCACGTCACCTTCTTGAGCTCGTCGACCGTCTCCTCGACGAACTCCCGCGTCTTCGCCACTGCTTCCATGCTCACTTCGTTTCCTTGTGCACGGTGTGCGTGCCGCAACGGGGACAGTGCTTCCGCTGCTCGATGCGCTCCGGATGCTTACGCTTGTTCTTGGTCGTGTGATAGTTCCTCTCCTGGCACTGCGTGCAGGCGAGGATGATCTTGTCACGGGGCATCGCGCCCTCCCTGATTCGTCGCCGCGGCCCCGGTTCGGGGCCAGCCTTTGTGTTATGCCGATGCCGCGGGCAAGTTCCCCGACCGATCCGACCGGGCCCGCGCGTCGCCGTTCGTGGCGCGACCGCGGGCCCGCGGATCTCTACTCAATCACTCGAGGATTTCGGTGACGACGCCGGCGCCGACCGTGCGGCCGCCCTCGCG
>CALCID010000039.1 GCA_937907535.1 uncultured bacterium
CCGGAGGGCGCAGGTGTGCCACAGCCCCGCGCTCACCTGGAGCGCGGCCCCGCTCGCAGGCGGGTCGTCGCCGTTCGCGAAGGCCGGCACTTGCGGCGCCACGGGCGCCACCGGCAGCTCGTGCTCCTGGCAGGCGGCCACGAACAGCGCCACGAACAGGAGCGCCGCCCGGCCGAGGAAGCCGTTCCGTCTCGCGTCCATCACTCTCCTCCAAGTAGGTTCCCGCCGCGCACAGGTTCTCGCGGCTCGTGGACCCGAGGGTAATCGCTCGCTCCCGCGGCGCGCGACCACAATGTTTGCACGCACGGGACGATATTTTGCACGAAGCGCCAACTACTTGGTGTAGCGTGATTTGTGGAGACAACCAAGATGACCGCGCCGGGCCGGCAGGCGACGAACGGGCCCGTCCTCGATTCGAACTCCCGTGCCGCAGAGGACCGGATGCACCCGCATGTTCCACGACGCGTCGGCCGGACCGAGACCCTCCACACAGCGTCCACCGCACCGTCCGCCACCGTCCCGCCCCCTTGCGGACAAATACTCTATCGGCGTATATGTCAAGAGAGTAATTGAAGCCCGCCAGGGGAGCGGGATGCCGCCCGCGGCGGGCTGACGCCGCCCCCGACCCGACTGCTTCCGGCGCGGACCCGGGAGCGGGCGCGGCGCCATCCACGGGGGACCGGCGACCTCTCCCGAACGTCCCTACGCGCACGGGTACACGGACGTTCACGTCCACCTGGCTGCGGACTCGACAACCGAACCGATCGTGAACCCATTGGAAGGCGAACCCCTGAGCAACCTCGAGTACCACGTGCTCCTCGCCCTGGCGGATCGGCCGCTCTACGGCTACGCGCTCCGGGAAGCGGTGGAGAAGGAATCGGACGGCGCGCACCGGCCCCGGGCCGGATCGCTGTATCGCGTCCTCGCGCGGTTGATGACCCGCGGCCTCGTCCAAACGACGGAACCGGACGGCCCCGTGGAGCCGCATCCCGGACTGGAGCGCCGGTACTACGCGCTGACGCCGCGAGGCCGGAGGGCGCTGGAGGCGGAGACGGCGCGGCTCCGGCGTGCCGCGCTGCTCGCGGCGCAACGTCTGGGTCTGGTGGATCGCGCACCGTGAACAGGGTCTTCGAGCTCCTGATCCGTGCGTTTCCGCGCGCGTTCCGCGAAGCGTTCGGCGCGGAGATGCTCGAACTCATGCGCATGGACTACGCGCGGGCCCGCGCCCGCGGCCGCCTTGCCGGACTCACGACAGCCGTCGCGGTGGCGGCGGATGCGCTCGCATCGGCGCTCGCGGAGCGCCTGAACCCCACCTGGAACCCATCGAGCACGCGGCCGCGTGCCAGGAGGCAGACCATGGGCAGTTGGCTGGTAGCCTGGGGAAGGGACTTCGTGCACGCGGCGCGCGGCCTGGCCCGCTCGCCGGGCTTCACCCTGGTGACGGTAATGACACTGGCGCTGGCCATCGGCGCGAACACCGCCATCTACAGCGTGGTCGAGTCGGTGCTGCTGGAGCCGCTCCCCTATCCGAATGCGGATCGGCTGGTCTATCTCGGGGGAACCGCGCCGGGCTCCGATGCGCCGGACGAGCTCGGCGTGCCGGACGAGCTGTACTTCGAGTACCGGGAGAGCGTGCCGGCCCTCGAAGATCTGGGGCTGTACGCCCTGGCCTCGTCCACCACGCGGGCGGAGGACCATGTGGAGCAGCTCGTCCTGGCGCGCGTGACCCCCTCCCTGTTCACGACGCTGGGTGCGCGGCCGCTCCTGGGGCGGCTGCCCAACGAGGAGGACGACGACCGCGTCGTCGTCCTCAGCCACTGGCTCTGGCAGAGCTGGTTCGGCGCGGATCCGGACGTCGTCGGCCGGAGCTATTACTTCGCCCGTGAGACGCGCACGGTGATCGGCGTGCTGGGGCCGGAGTTCCGGTTCCCGGACGAGCGGGTCGCGTTCTGGATCCCGCTGCCGATCCGCCCATCCCAGGTCACGCCTGGTGGATTCGGCACACGGGTCGTGGCCCGGGTGGCGCGGGGCGTCGATCGTGAGGCCCTTACGGCCCAGCTCGCGCCGCTGGCGATGCGGGTCCAGGAGCGGCTGGGCGGCCCGGCGCCCTACCGGCGGATCATGGAGCGTTATCGGCCCATAGTGAAGCCGCTCCGCGAGCAGCTCGTGGGGAAGGCCGCCGCGCCCCTCTGGATTGCGCTGGGAACGGCCGGGATCGTGTTCCTGATCGCGTGCGCGAACGTGGCGAACCTGTTCCTGGTCCGGACGGAGAGTCGGCTGCGGGACCTGGCCGTGCGCCGGGCCCTCGGCGCCGGGCGGGGCGGGTTGGTGCGCACCCGGATGGCGGAGGCGCTGCTCCTTGCGGCGGCCGGCGGGATCGGAGGCGTGCTCATTGCCTGGGTCGGCGTCCCGATCCTGGTCCGGGCCGCGCCGGACGCCGTGGCCGGCGGTTTCGCCAGCGCGCCCATTCCCGGCCTGGCCGCCGCCGGTCTCGACCCCACGGTGCTGTGCTTCACCGCGGCGGCGACGCTCAGCGCCGCGCTCATGTTCGGGCTGCTGCCGGCGATGCGGGCCTCGGGCCCCGGGCTGCTGGACAGCTTGCGGCACGCGGGGCGTGGGGTCGCGGGGCGACGCACCCTCGGGCGCAACGCACTGGTCGTTCTGCAGATGGCGTCCGCGCTGGTCCTGCTGGTCGGGTCCGCGCTGCTCGTGCGCAGCCTCGCGCGGCTGAGCAACGTGGACCCGGGCTACGAGATCGAGGACATCTTCACCTTCCAGATCGCCCCGGACCGCGAGGATCTGAACGACCGGGCCTCCGTTTCCCGGTTCCAGTACGCGTTCATGGACCGGCTCGCCGCGATCCCCGGCGTCGAGTCGGTGGGGTTCGTCAACACGCTCCCGCTGGACGAGGGGGCCGGAAGCGGCTTCGTCACCACGCCCCGGCTCCAGGCGAGCGGAGGGGAGGCGCCCCGCGTACGCGTCACGGGCGCGGGCGGTGGGTACTTCCAGACCATGGGGATCGAGATCCTGCGCGGCCGGTACTTCGAGCGGATCGAGGAGGAGCAGGGGATCCCGAACGTGATCGTCAGCCGCTCCGCCGCCGATCTGCTGTTCCCGGGCGAGGACCCGCTCGGTCAGAAACTCAGGCCCGAACCGTCCGGGGAAGACACCTGGTTCACCGTAATCGGCGTGGTGGAGGACGTGCTCCTGGACGACCTCCGCGGCTCGCCGGAGCCGACCGTGTACCTGCCGGGGGTGTCCCTCTCCCCCGCGTACGTGCTGAAGTCGAAGCGGGCGGACAGGCTCGCGCCCGAGGTCCGCGCCATTATCCGGGAGATGATCCCCGAATCGCCCATGTACCGGGTCTTCACCATGGAGGAACTGGCCGCCCAGTCCAAGGCGCAGCTCTCGTTCACCATGCAGATGCTCAGCATCGCCGCGGCCCTGGCGCTCCTGCTCGGCGCGGTCGGGATCTACGGCGTGCTGTCGTACGTGGTGGCCCGGCGGACGAAGGAGATCGGGATCCGCATGGCGTTGGGCGCGGCGGAGCGGGATGTGCGCCGGATGGTGGTCGCGCCGGGCGGGCGCGTCGCGCTGCTCGGCGTCGTGATCGGGGTGCTGGTGGCGCTCGCGGTCACGCGCTACATGGAGTCGCTCCTGTTCGGCGTGGAGCCCCTCGATCCGGCCAGCTTCGCGGGGATGTCCGCGGTCCTGGTCGCGGTGGCGCTGGCTGCGAGCTACCTCCCGGCCCGGCGGGCCGCACGGGTCGATCCCGCGGTCTCGCTCCGCGCGGAATAGGAGCCGCCGCACCGGGGGCCGGGCCATGAGCCGGGGTGCGTAGCTGTGCGACGTCGCGTACGCCGCGCCCCGGTTCCGCCGCTGGCCACCGCGTACCCTCCACCGTCCGCGGCCGGGTTCCCGTCCGGGCGCCCCGGGTCGGTCCCCTTGCGGCTCCGTGTCGTGACCGGCGGCACGTACGTCCGCGCTCCCCGACACGGCCGCCAACCCGGCAACCACCGGTCGCCCGCCAGGGCACGGATCGGTATCCGGGCGACGTCGGGGTGCCCCGCCTCCGCGCGATCGGCTCCGCCCGCGTCGCATCCGCTGGCTTCCCGCCGCTGACCGCCCGCATGCGCGGGCGTTACCTGACGCCATCCGGCCGCATCGGCGCCGTTCGGCCCCGGGCGGAAGAGACACGCTACGTCTTACGGAGAATCGCGCGAAAAGCGAACGGATTCACGGGGCACAGGGTTCGCGCACGGCCGGATCGGCGCGCGCATGCTACTCTCCCGTGCGCCGTTCCCCGGGCCGCCGCCCCCACCACGATCACTGCCCGGGTCAGGAGCGCCCGCACGGCGCCACCCGAACCAGCCCATCGGCATTGGCTCCGGCATGCTCGAGCGCTCGATCCGTCACGCCTCGACGGACCTCGGCGCCCGCACCCGTGGTAAACCGTACAATTGGCTGGACCTCGAACCATTGACCGCAGCGGACGAACCGGCATGACACGTACGCGCAAGATCGTCCTCGGCCTCGTCGCCGGCCTCACGGTGCTCATCTTCGCCCTGCTCCTCGCGCTCCCGGTGATCGCGCGCGGCCCCGTCGCGAAGCGCGTGCGCGCCGCGGTGGACGACGCCGTCGACGCGCGCGTGGAATGGGGCGGCGTCGGGATCACGTTCTTCCGGAGCTTCCCGAACCTGGCCCTCCGGCTGGACGACCTGACCGTCACCGGCGTGGGCCCGTTCGAGGGGGACACGCTGGCGGCCATCGGCAGCTTCCGGCTCGTGCTGAGCGTGCCGAGCGTGGTGCGCGGCCTGTTCGGCAGCGGGCCGATCGTCGTCCGGTCCATCGAGGTACACCGGCCGGACCTGCGCCTGCGGGTGCTCGAGGACGGCACCGCGAACTGGGCGATCACGAAGGAACAGCCGGCATCCGAGGCCCCGGAACCGGAACCGGAGGCCGGCGCGCCCGGCCGCGCCCTGGCGGTCAGCCTGCGCGGCCTCGAGATCCGGGACGCGTCCATCGCGTTCATCGACGACCGGGCGGGCACGCGCGTCCGGCTCCAGGATTTCGACCAGTCCCTCGAGGGGGACTTCTCGAGAGATGCCTTCGTGCTCCGGACCGAGGCGCGCGCCGAGGAGACGTCGGTCACGTTCGCGGGCGTGCCGTACCTGAGCCGGGCGACCGTGGTCCTCACCGCGGCGCTCGACGCGGACATGACGCAGAAGCGGTTCACCTTGCGGGACAACGAGCTCCGGGTGAACGACCTGCCCCTGCGCTTCTCCGGCTCCGTGCAGGTGGGCGAGGACCGGACGGACCTGGACCTGACGTTCGGCGCGCCGGAAACGGACTTCCGGCACCTGCTCTCCCTCGTCCCGGCGGTGTACGCGCAGGACTTCGCGTCCCTCCGGACGACGGGCACCATGGCGGTCTCGGGAACGGTCAAGGGCGGGATCGGGAAGGGCGCGTTCCCGGCCTTCACGCTGCTCGCCACCGTCTCGGACGGCACGTTCCGGTACCCGGACCTGCCGCTCCCGGCCCGGGACATCGCGCTGCGGCTGACGGTCCGGAACCCCGGAGGGGACGTAGACAGCACGGTGGTGGAGCTGGAGCGCTTCCACGTCGTGATCGGGGACGAGCCGGTGGATGCGTCCCTCGTGCTCCGCACGCCCGTTTCGGACCCGGACGTGGATCTGCGGGTCGCGGGCCGCCTGGACCTGGCGCAGCTCGGGCAGACCGTGAAGCTGGAAGGGGTGGAGGAGCTGGCGGGCGTGGTGAGCGCGGACGCGGCGGTCCGGACCCGGCTGTCCTGGGTCGACGAAGGGCGCTATGACCGGGTGGTGGCTAGCGGCACCGTGGATGCCCGGGGCGTGACGCTACGCTCCGCGAACCTGGTCCAGCCGGTGACGGTGGATGCGGCGCTGCTGCGCTTCACGCCGGAGCACGCGGAGCTGACGGAGTTCCGGGGCCGGCTCGGGTCCAGCGAGGTGGCGCTCAGGGGGAAGCTCGACAACCTGCTGGGCTTCGCGTTGCGGGACGAGGAGCTGCGCGGCCAGGCCAGCTTCTACAGTCCCCACTTCGTGCTGGACGAATGGCGTTCGGACAAGGAGGAGCTCGAAGTGATCCCGGTGCCGGCCGGGCTCGACTTCACGTTCGACGCCGCGGTCGACCGCCTCACGTTCGGCAAGCTCGACATGCGGGACGCCCGGGGCGTGCTGCGGGTCAAGGACCGGCGGCTCACGCTGGAGGACTTCGTGGTCCAGACCCTCGGCGGGGGGATCGCCGTGCGCGGGTACTACGAGACGGTGGATCCGGCCCGGCCCACCTTCGATGCCCGGCTGCGGCTCGCGGAGGTGGACATCCCGTCCGCGTTCGAGACGCTGAACACGGTGCAGTTGCTGGCGCCGGTGGCGCGTTGGGCGGAGGGCCGGTTCTCCGCCGATCTCGCGGTACGTGGCGCGCTCGGCGAGAACATGATGCCGCTCTTCGAGGTGCTGGACGGGCGAGGCGAGCTGGCCACGAGCCAGATCGCGTTCCATGAGTTCCCGCTGCTGGACCGGCTCGCGGAGACGCTGAAGATCAAGGAGCTCGCGGACCCCACGCTGGAGGCGGTGCGTTCGACCTTCGAGATCCGGGAGGGACGGCTGCACCTGCGACCCTTCGACGTGCGGCTCGGGGACATCACCATGCGGGTGGACGGTTCGAACGGCATCGACCGCTCCATCGATTACTCGCTCCGGCTGGACATCCCGCGGGCGTTGCTCGGCACGGAAGCGAACCAGGCGATCACGGCGGCGCTCTCGCGGGTGCAGCAGGCGGGTCTCGATCTCCAGGCCGGCGACGTGATCGAGCTGGGCGTGCGGCTGACGGGCACGTTGACGGAGCCGTCCATCAGCATCGATGCCGCGCGGACCGTGACCGCGGCGCGGGACGCGGTGGAGCGCGCGGTGCGGGAGGAGGTCGAGACGCGGGTCGACGAGGCGCGGCAGCGGATCGAGGCGCGGGCCGACACCGCCCGGGCCCGGCTCGCGGCTGAGGCGGACGCCATCGTGCGGGAGGCCGAGGAGCGGGCCGCCCGGATCCGGGAGGAAGCCGCGCGCCTCGCGGAGCGGACGAGGGCGGAGGCGAACGCGCGAGCGGACACCCTCGTGGCCAGGGCGACCAATCCCGTGACCCGGGCGGGCGCCCGGCTCGCGGCGGACCGGATACGCCAGGAAGGGGAGGAAGCCGCCGCGCGCATCATCCGGGAGGCGGACGAGCGCGCCGAGCAGATCGTGGCCGAGGCGCGCCGCAGGGCGGAGCTCCTCCGCGGCGGCGCGGTCCCGCCGGATACGACGCCGCCGGACAGCTCGGCCGCGCCGCAAGGCGGCCCCCCGGCAGACGGTTCGCCGGTGCCGGACGACTCCGCGGCCGGGGCGCAGCCCGGCTGAGCCGCTCGGCGGTCATTGCGCCCGGTCCGCCAATGGCATGCGGCCATTGACCCGGCCGCCGGGCACGGGACCGCTCGATGCCCCGTAGGGGGAGCCAGCCCCTGGCGGGACCGGATGGGCCGCTCGTCGCGTGGGAGGCGCGGCTCCACCGGGTCCAGCACGCCACCCGTGAACGGCGGCACGCCGCCCCGACGGGTACGGCCCGCACGAGTTCGCCGAACCGCGCCGCGCGGCCCCCGGACGGTCGTAGGGAGGCGTCGTGCGTTACCTCGGGTCAGCGGAACGGCGGCAGGATCGATCGCGGGACGAAACCGGGGCGAAACGTGCGCCGGGCCGCAACGACACTCGTCGTTGCGGCCCGGCGCCGTCCTGCGAAGGGCTGGCGATCGATCAAAAGCCCATGCGGACCACGTTCTGCGCAGCAGGCCCCTTCTCGCCCTCGACGAGGTCGAACTCCACCCGCTCGCCCTCGCTCAGCGTCTTGAAGCCCTGACCCAGGATCGCGGAGTGGTGCACGAAGCAGTCCCTGTCTCCATTCTCCGGCTTGATGAATCCAAAGCCCTTGCTGTCGTTGAACCACTTCACGGTTCCGGTCATACGCATACGGCGCTTCTCCCTCTGAAGTCCTCCCGGGTTCGGCTCGTTGACGCCGCCCCGGCATTCGAGCGGGCCCACATCACCCCCCGCATGGGCGCCACCTCCCCGCCCCTCGCGCACGGGAGCCCGCCGCATGGAGGCCACGGAAAGGTGCGGAAACAAAACCGGGACCCGAAGCGTGTTCGGATCCCGTCCGCGACTGATCCGCCTGTCAGGCGGACCGTCGTTAGCCAGCCTGAACGCCGGCGCGCAATCTGGCACGCTGGCCGACCCTTGTCAAGGAAATTCTCGGGCGCCCCGGTTCACCGCGTCGTCGTGCGTCCGGTGGGCGCAAGGATCTCGCCCGTATAGAACCGGCCATCATCCGAGGCCAGGAACACGAAGCTTGGCGCGATCTCAGCAGGCTGCGCCGGCCGCTTCCAGAACGTGTCCTCACCGAACCCCGCCACGTGCTCGGGCGAGAGGGTGGACGGGATCAGCGGCGTCCAGACCGGGCCCGGCGCCACGCAGTTCACCCGGATCCCCCGGTCCGCCAACGCCAGCGCCAGCGACTTCGTGAACACGTGGATCGCGCCCTTCGTGGCCGAGTAGTCGATCAGCCCCGCGTTCCCCTCGAGCGCGGTGACCGACCCGGTGTTCAGGATCACCCCACCCTCGCCCATCCGCTCGATGGCCGCCTGCGCCATCCAGATGTACGCGAAGATGTTCGTGCGGAACGTCTTTTCGACCTGCTCCGGGGTGATCTCCTCGAAGGACCGCGTCTCCCACTGGAACGCCGCGTTGTTCACCAGGATGTCGAGCCGACCGAACTCGTCCGCGGTGCGCCGGACCACGTCCCGGCAGTGCTCCGGGTCTCCGAGGTCGCCCGGGAAGGCGAGCGCGCGGCGGCCGGCCTCCCGCACGTAGCGCACCGTCTCCCGCGCATCCTCGTGCTCCTGCAGGTACGCGATGGCCACGTCCGCGCCCTCCCGGGCGAAGGCAATGGCCACGGCGCGGCCGATCCCGCTGTCGCCTCCCGTGATCAGCGCGGCCCTGCCCTCCAGCTTGCCGCTCCCACGGTAACTCGTCTCCCCGTGGTCCGCCCGGGGCCGGAGCTCCTCCTGGCCGCCCGGCCACTCCAGCTCCCGCCCTTCCGCCGGAACCCCCTCGGGGCCCGGCTCCCCGGATCCTCGCCGCTCACGGTCCTGCATCCTGCCTCCTTCCGCCCGCGAAAGGCGGTTGGCGGGGCGTGCGGGCACCGGTCCACGCCGGCGCCCCCGTCCCGGGTCCTTCCGCGGGCGCACGAGAGCCACGCCATCCACCCGCCCCCGCCGCTCCTCTGCGATGTGACAGTGCACCCGCCGTGCCGGGCACCCCGACGGATGCCTCGGCGCCGATCGAGGCTGCGCACGCCGGTGGGCGTCGGAGACGACGTCGCCCGGAACCTTCACCGCTCACGGCAACCCGCGACGGCACGCCGGAACCCCCGGCCGGGTACGCCGGTACTGGTGCCGCAAAACGACCCTGGAGCCCCGAACGCCCGACGCCGGGCGCGTGGAGACCTGCCGGCCCGTGGACCGGCCCTTTGCGGTGCACCCGCGCTTCACGATCGGTGGACAGGCGAGCGGGTGTCAGCGGCGGGAAGGGGAAGCGGCGCGCCCGTACCGGCGACGAGCGCGTTCCCGGATGCGGACGCGGTCCCGCGCGACGCTTCCCGGGCCCAACGGCTCGGGCGCAAACCCCGATGCGCGAGCGTCCCACCAGGGGTGTCATCGACACGCCCGCGGCGCCCGGGAGCCGGCGCACGCGGGCCGGATCGGCAGTCCCGGCCCGGACCGTTGCCGGGCCGCACAATCACGATAGATTCGCCCCCATGAGGCCTTTTCAGATCACCCGGTCAGGTGTGGCCGGAACGCTCCTCGCCCTCGCCGCGGCCGCCACGTGCGTCCGCCTCGGCATCTGGCAGCTCGACCGGCTCGAACAGCGCAGGACCCGGAACGCCGCGGTCTCCGAACGGATCGCGGCCGAGCCCGTCACCCTCACGTCGATCCGCCCCGACACCACGGGCATGATCTTCCGCACCGTGACCGTGGAGGGCGAGTTCGACCACGACCGGACCATCATCTGGCGCAACCGCACCTTCAACGGCGCGCCGGGCGTGCAGGTCCTGACCCCGCTCCGGGTGCCCGGCTCCCACACCGCCGTGCTCGTGGACCGGGGCTGGGTCCCGGCTCCGGACGGTTCCACCGCCGATCTCGACGGCATCGACCGGCCGCTCACCGCGCGCGTGACCGGGCTCGTGATCCCTCTGGAGGATGGCGACGACGAGGCGCCTTCCGGCGCCGCGATCGACCCCCACGCCGGCGGCGCGTTCCGCGCGGCCTGGACTCGCCTGGAATACGCCGGGATCGCGCGCCAGATGCCCTATCCCATCGCGCCGTTCTACGTGCAGGAGCTCCCGGAGCCGGGCGTGTACGAGCCGCGGCTGCCGGCCCGCATCCCGCCGCCCAGGCTCGACGAGGGACCCCACCTCGGCTACGCGATCCAGTGGTTCAGCTTCGCGACGATCGCCCTGGTGGGGTGGGTCATCGTGGTCCTCCGGCGCTCGTCCGCCGGATCCCGGACCCGCGCGCCCGACCCGCTACCGGACCGAGAGACTCGATAGCTGGATGTTGTTCTCCAGGCGCCACTCGATGAGCTGTCCCGGCAGCGGTGTGATGCCCTCGGAGGTGTAGACCCACCGCGCGCCGATGGGGTCCGCCTGCAGCCGCAACGGATGGGTCATGAGGTCCAGGGTCCGGGGGAGGGTGAACCGCTCCGTCGTCATGCTCGTCACGGAGCCGAGCCGGACGCGGCCGCCGGAGTGCAGCGCGTAGACCACGATGTCCGACCAGTTGTTGTTGCGGACCACCACCGTGATCGGCGCATCGGCCGCCGGCCACACCTCGTCCGCCGCTTCACCGGCCTGCCGTACGCCGCAGCCGGCCGCGATCAGGAGCAGGCCCCAGAAGAGCCCCCACCCCGCTCGTCCCCTTCGCATTCATCGTCTCCTTCCGGTTCGCCCGGCCCGTGACGCGGCTTCCGGCGCCCGCCGGGAGAACGCCGTTCACCGGTTCGCCGGGGGTGGACAAGATCCGTGCCGCGGGCGGTCGCGCTGCCGGCGGCGGGTAGGACGAGGCGTCGCATGAACGCATGTCCCGGCCGTTGCGTCCTGCCTGCGCGGGCGCCCGGATTCCTTGCTCCCGCCCGGGCCCGTGCATAGCTTGCGCCGCCGAGCGGGAGGTCGCGGAACGCGGGCGGGCGTATGAATGGGCGCCGGCCCGGCCGGCGTGGACGCGCCGGGCGTCCGGGAGGGGCGCTCGGTCCCCGGCCCCGCGGGGAGGGCGCCCCGGCCCCGCCGCGTCACCGCCAGGGACCGCCCCCGGCCCGACCCTGGGCCGGCGGGGCGCGGCACAGTGCACGAGAGGCGGCGAACCATGGGTGTGCGCTTGCAATCCATCACGTTGCGCGAGATCCGGATGCGGTTGCGGGAGCCGTTCCGGATCTCCTCGGGGCTGGTGCACGAGCGCCGGATCCTGATCCTGGAGCTCGCGGACGTGGAGGGGCGGGTCGGGTGGTCCGAATGCGTGGCCGGCGAGCAGCCGAACTACAGTCCGGAAACCATCGACACCGCGTGGTTCGCGATCCGGGAGTGGGTCGCGCCGCGCGTGCTGGGCCGCGAGTTCGCGCACCCCGCGGAGGTGCACCCCGTGCTCGAACAGAACTTCCGTGGGCACCCCATGGCCAAAGCGGCGGTGGAGATGGGGTGCTGGGAGCTGGCTTCGAGGGCGGCCGGAGTGTCGCTGTCGGCGTTCCTGGGCGGGGAGCGGGACCGGATCGCGATCGGGATCTCCCTGGGGATCCAGTCGAGTCCCGCGGCGCTCGTGGAGCGGGCAGAGGCGGCCGTTGCCGCGGGATACCGGAGGGTGAAGCTGAAGATCCAGCCGGGCGCCGACCTGGCCTACGTGGCCGCGGTGCGGGAAGCCCTGCCGGAGACCGCGCTGTCCGTGGATGCGAACTCGGCGTACACCCTGGCCGACGCGGATCACCTGGCGAAGCTGGACGCGTTCGATCTGCTCATGTTGGAACAGCCGCTGGGCCGCGAGGACCTGGTCCGGCACGCGGCGCTCCAGAGGCGGATGCGGACGCCCCTCTGCCTGGACGAATCCATCACGGACGTGGACCGGGCGGAGGACATGGTCGCGCTCGGGAGCGGCCGGATCGTGAACATCAAGCCCGGCCGGGTCGGCGGGTTCGCCCAATCGATCGCCATCCACGACCTGTGCGAGCGGAGCGGGATCCCGGTCTGGTGCGGCGGCATGCTGGAATCGGGGATCGGCCGGGGACACAACGTGGCGCTCGCATCCCTCCGGAACTTCCGGCTGCCGGGGGACATCTCGCCGAGCGCTCGCTACTGGGAGCAGGACATCGTGGTGCCGGAGTGGACCATGGCCGCGGATGGCACCGTGGCGGTGCCGCGGGATCGGCCCGGGATCGGCGTGGAGGTCGACCGGGACCGGCTGGAGAACCTGACGGTCCGCTCCGAGACGCTGCGCGCCCCGTGACGGTAAAGGAGCGACCGCGTCAGGATGTCCTGACGCGGTCGCTCCGCATCGGCCCGCCTCCCGCCCAGCGCGGCCGGCGTCCGCCGCTACCAGCTCCCGCGCTCGCCGAGAGACGCGATGATCCGGCTCAACCGTTCGGCGGCGTTGCGCCAGTTCGTCTGCACCGCGCGCTGCGCCGCGTCCGGGTCTCCGCACCGGATCGCGCGCACGATCGCCTCGTGCTCCTCGACCGAGGTCTGGATCTCGCCGACCAGTGCACTCACGTAGAGCCGCTCGTACCGCTCCGCCAGCGGCTTGATGGATCCGTGCAACGCCAGCAGCCGCGGACCCGCGCCCGCCTCCACGAAGCGCTGGTGGAACGCGATGTCCAGGTCGAACACCCGGTTGTGGTCCGGGCGCTCGGCGTCGAACGCGGCCAGCAGCTCCGCGTTGATCCTCGTCAACTCCTCCGCGACCCGGGAACGCTCCTCCAGCGGCTTCATGGCCGCCAGGCGAGCGGCCAACGCCTCCAGCTCCCCCACGATCCCGAACACTTCCCGCGCGTCCTCCTTCGTCAGGGCCGCCACCGTCGGTCGCGACTGCTGGCCGCGCTCGGACCCGACGATGTAGCCCTCCTGCTGCAAGCGCTGGAGCGCGCTCCGCACGGGAGTCCGGCTCACTCCGAGCCGGTCCGCGACCTCCGTCTCGATGATCCGCGTTCCCGGCGCCAGCCGGCCGTGGACGATCATCTCCCGCAGCCGCTCGTACGCGTGCTGAACCCGGTCCCCGCGAGGTATCTTTCCGCGTGAAGAGCTCCTTCGCATCAGATTGGATGGCATCGGCACCGCCCTCTCCGACGGATCCCTCTCCCGGCCGGACTCGGTGGGTCCGGGCCCGGTGGGGTGTCCCGCTCGAGTGTTCGGTTGGAATCGGTCTGTCAGGAGAGCCGCGTCGCGGGGCCCGGCCCATCCGGCGCGGGAGGAGCGAGGGCGCCTGACCGGAGCCACCGAGTTGGACGCGGCTCGTTGAATCTAGCCATGACGGAAACGGAATCGCAAGGACACCGTTCGCCACCCGCAGAGCAGCGCCCGCACGGTCGGAGCTGGTGGCCGGTGCGAGCACCCCCGGGCCTACCGGTTGCCGGGACGGGCGACGCCCGGTCGGCGCACCGCACGGGCCGGGCGGCGGACGGCGGGCGGCGCGCGGCGCGAGGCGCGCGCCCTCCGGCAGAGGATGCCGGACGGAGCGCCGAGGCCGTCCCCGATCCTCGTATCCGCCCACCTGTAGAGCCGGGCTCGGTGGCGGCGGGAGGGAGCGGGGGCGCCTTGTCCGTTCGCGCACGCAGCCGCCAGTATGTTCTGTGGCGCGATCAGCGGTATGGAATCGCGGAAGGGGTGGAGGATCGGTTCGATGATGGAAAGCGGGTCTGGTCGGGTGGGAGCGCGGGGATCACCCATGGCGCGGCCGGGACGCGGCCGGCCAGGGCGCCGGCACGTCGGGGCGACGCTCGCCGCCGCGGCAATGATCGTCTTCGCGGTGGAGGCGCACGCCCAGTTGAGGCCGCTCGATCCATTGACGTGGTCGGTCTTCGCCGAGGACCGCACGCTGATCGCCCAGGTCGGCGCCGCGGTCTACGACGGCCAGCGCGCGTCCCTCGCCGGCGTCGAGGGACGGCTGGCGGAGCTGGGTGAATTCTCGGTGGCCTGGCGCACCGGCCGGGTCGTGCTCGAGGCCGCGGGCACCATCCTGCGGGAATTCGAAGACGACGTCATCTTCGCCGAGCCCACGGGCGACGCCCGTCCTCCCTCGGGTCAGCGGAGAACCGATGCGGGCGATTACCGGGTCATGACCACGGTGCGGCTCACCTCCGCGGACGCGCCGGTGCTCGCCGTGCTGCGGTTCGGCTCCCGCCTGCCCACGACGGACAACCGGGTCGGCCTCGAGCGGGACCAGACGGACTTCTTCGCCCTGCTGGGCGCGCGCGTGACGCGCGGCGCGCTCGCGCTCGGCGTCGAGGCGGGCGTGGGGATCCACGGCACGCGGCAGCAACGATACGAGCAGTCGGACGTCCTCCTCTACGCGCTGGCCGCCGAGTACCGGTTCGGGTCCCTGACCCCGTCCATCGTCCTGGTCGGCCAGGATGATGCCCGGAGCGACTGGGCCATCCGCGGCAACGAGGACCTGCGCGAGCTCCGCCTGGGGCTGCGCGTCGGCGACCGCCGGTGGCTCGCCTTCACCGCCGTCCGGGGGCTCACCGATTTCAGCCCCCGCGCGGGGCTCCGGGTCACCGCCGGCCTGACGACCGGCGGCCGGGAACGGGAGTGATCCGCCCGCGGGCGCATACGGCGCCGGCCCGCACGGAAGCGGAACGCCCGCCGGGCGAATCCCGGGTGCGCCGCGGGTAAACCGGTGGACAGACGGCCGGCGCCAGGCCTCCCCCGAGGGCCCGGCCCGGCCTCCGGCCGATCGCCCGCGGCGACGCACACGTGCGTGTGGAGGCCGCAACGATCCGGCGGCGTTCCGCCGGCCGGCATCGGCTCCGGCACGGGTGCACATGCCCCCGCGGACACCGCGCTTCCAGCCCCGCGTGGCGGGAAGACTGCGTTCACGGCGCGGCTGCCGAGCATTCGGCACCCACGCGCCGGTGTTCTGACGGTATCGCGACGAGTCGTGGGCGGGCGGTGAGCGGAGTGACCGCGCCGGTCACCCACCGATGAACGCCGTGGCCGCCTGACGGAGCAGCCCGCGCTTCAGCCGGGTCCGGCGGTCGATGCGTTTCAGCAAACCCGGCAGGATCGGCGCGACGAGCCCCGGGAGCAGGCGCCCGACGCGGCTCCCGGCCACGGCGCGCCGGGTGAACGCCAGCGAACGGCGGTTCGCCGGGCGGCGCCGGCGTTCGTACTCGGCGAGGCGCGTTCGGGAGAGATCGCCGGCGGCGAGCGCGCGGTCGGCCACGTCCGCGAGCACGAGCGCGTCCATGATCGCCGCGTTCGCGCCCTGCCCGCCCACCGGGCTCATCGGGTGCGCGGCATCTCCGATCAGCGCCGCGCCGTCCGTCACGTAGGTCCGCGCGTGGCCCCAGGGCCGCTGGAGCCGGTGGAAGGCGCCGGGGAACGGCAGGCGCTCCCGCAACACGTCCGCGAGCGGCGTGAGGGCCCGCAACGCTTGCCAGAACGTCTCGGGCGACTTCTCGTACGACCGGGCCCAGGTGCCCAGCGGCGAGAGGATCACGCCCGCGATCCGGTCCCCGGGGAGCGGGACGAAGAGGCCGGCCGCCAGGCCGCGGCGCAACGCATCCGGATTGACCCAGACGCGGGCGACGTTCGGCTCGAACTCCGCCGGACGCTCGATCCCGAAGGTGATGAACTCCATCGGGAAGATGCGGAGCGCGATGGGGATCTCGAGCCGCTGGCGGGTCACGGAGCGCACGCCGTCATCGCCGATGAGGAGCGGGGCACGCAGTTCGAACGGCTCGCCGTTCCGCCGGCCGGCCACGCCCACGGGGCGGGCGCCGTTCCGGAGGATCTCGGTGACCTCCGCGCCGGTCAGAAGCTCCACGCCGGGCGTGGCGGTGGCCGCGTCGGTGATCAGGGCCCGGGTCGCGGCCGGGTCGGTCGAGAGCGGCGCCACGTGCGCGGCCTCGAAGTCCTCACGGCCGACCGTCAGGAGCCGCTCGTCGCCACGGTAGATGCGAATCCCTTCCAGCGGGATCGCGGCGCGCTCCCGGACGGCCCGGCCCACGCCGAGGGAGTCGAGGGCTTCGAGCGCCGCGGACTGCAGGATCTCCGGACGGTCGATCCGGGGCGGCGCGGGCTGCCGCTCGAGCACGATGACCCGGCGCCCGCGGCGGCCGAGCCCGAGCGCGAGCACGCTGCCGCTGATCCCACCGCCAATGATGATCACATCCGCGTCCATGGCCGGCCTCCCTCCGGCTCCCAGGGCCGCAATCCACCGCGCGGCGATCCGGCGCGGCGCCGCAGCATGGCCGCGCACCCCCGGCCCGACGCGGAAAAGCCCACTTTCTTGCGCACGTAGAGTCGGTCGCGTATCCTAGCCAACCGGTCCTTCCAATTCCAATCCGGCCGTTCCAGCGGTCCCGTTCCAGGGGAGGTCACCGCCGTGCATCCGAACCCGGTCCATGTCGACCACGGGCACACGGCGCGGCGCCGTGAGATCGAGCCAACGCCGGGTCGCGGAGAAGCGCGCCCCGGACGTCAGCCGGGCTGCCGGGCGTCCGGCTCCGCGGCGGCGCCCTCCATGGCACCGGTCACTGCGGTGAGCTCGCCTGCCGCACGGAACCCGGCCGGGCCCGCGGCGGCGGCCACGGGCGGGCGCGCGGCCCGCGCGGCGTCGCCTCCCCCCTCGAGCGTGGGCGGCGCCCGGCGCGGCGGTCCGCGCGCGGCGTTCTCCAGAACGTTACGCGCCCGGGCGGGAAACGACAACCGCCCGGCGGCGCCGGCGCGCCCCGTCCGCGGCGGTCCACGGAAGGACCCGGAGATCGTTGCCGAAGGCAAGCAATTCCTTGCCCGGAGCAAGGATCATCGCGCACGCGACGACGGGATCGCCGGGAGATGCCGGCGGATCCACGGGGACGGACTTCGAGACGGATGGTCTCTTCACGGGAGCACTGAACGGGGAGGACGGAGCATGGTGAAGATCGGGGCGGCCAGGGCCTGGAGGCTCGCGGCCGCGCTGGCGCTCGCGGTGTCGTGGCCGGTGGGCGCCGGGGCGCAGACGCGGGTCACCACGCCGATGGAAGAGTTCGGGCACGAGATCGGCGCGGACTACGTGCTGCCGAACTACCAGCAGCTCATGCGCTACTGGCAGAAGCTGGCGCGGGAGTCCGACCGCATGGTGCTGGACACGATCGGCACCACGGCGGAGGGCCGGCCGATGCTCATGGCGATCATCACGTCGCCGGAGAATCATCGGAACCTGGCGCGCTACAAGGAGATCTCCCGTCGGCTCGCGCTCGCGGAGGGGGTGAGCGAGGAGGAGGCCCGGGCGCTGGCGAAGGAGGGGCGCGCGGTGGTCTGGATCGACGGCGGTCTCCACGCCACCGAGGTGCTCGGCGCGCAGCAGCTCATGGAGACGGTCTACCAGCTCGTGAGCCGGGACGACGAGGAGACGCTGCGCATCCTGAACGACGTGATCATCCTGGCGGTGCACGCGAATCCGGACGGGCACGACCTGGTGGCGGACTGGTACATGCGGGAGCCGGAACCCACGAAGCGGAGCACGCAGGGGATTCCGCGGCTGTACCAGAAGTACATCGGCCACGACAACAACCGGGACTGGTACATGATCACGCAGCCGGAGACGCGGGCGATGAGTCGTGTCCAGTACCGGGAGTGGTTCCCGCAGATCATCTACAACCATCATCAGACCGGTCCGGTGGGGACGGTGCTGTTCGCGCCGCCGTTCCGTGACCCGTTCAACTATGTGTACGACCCGCTGATCGTGACGTCGATCGACATGGTCGGCGCGGCGATGCACTCGCGGTTCGTGGCGGAGGGGAAGCCGGGCGCCACGATGCGGTCGGGCGCGAACTATTCGACCTGGTGGAACGGCGGGCTGCGGACGGCGGCGTACTTCCACAACATGATCGGGCTGCTGACGGAGACGATCGGCAATCCGACGCCGATGGAGATTCCGTTCCGGATCGAGCGTCAGCTCCCGAGCGGGGATCTTCCGTATCCGATCGAGCCGCAGCGGTGGCATTTCCGGCAGTCGATCGAGTACTCGGTGACGGCGAACCGGGCGGTGCTGGACTTCGCGTCCCGGTATCGGGAGACGCTGCTGTTCAACATCTGGCGGATGGGGATGAACTCGATCGAGCGGGGGAGCCGGGACCACTGGACGCACTATCCGAGCCGTGTCGACTCGGTGCGTGCGGCGATGGAGCGGGCCCGGCCGGTGGCGGCGAGCGAGGATGCGCCGGCGTGGGGAGGTGCCGGTGGCCAGCCGGGCGCGGAGGAGTCCGCGAAGTACTGGTCGATGCTGCGGGACCCGGCGCTGCGTGACCCGCGGGGCTACATCCTGCCGGCGGACCAGCCGGACTTCCTGACGGCGACGAAGTTCGTGAACGCGCTGATCCGTGCGGGGATCACGGTGCATCGGGCCACGGCGCCGTTCACGGTGAACGGGAAGCGGTATCCGGCGGGCTCGTACGTGGTGAAGACGGCGCAGGCGTTCCGGCCGTACGTGCTGGACATGTTCGAGCCGCAGGACCATCCGAACGACTTCAAGTATCCGGGCGCGCCGCCCACGCCGCCGTACGATGTGGCGGGCTGGACGCTGGCGTACCAGATGGGGGTCCAGTTCGACCGGATCCTGGACGGCTTCGACGGTCCGTTCGAGCGGCTGGAGGATGAGGTCGCGCCGCCGGCGGGCGTGGTGGGCCGGGCGGGCCGTTCCGGCGGGTGGTTCCTGGGCCCGGAGACGAACGACGCGTTCGTGGCGGTGAACCGGCTGCTGGCCGCGGGACATGAGGTGCACCGGCTGACGGGGGGCAGCGTGAGCGTGGACCGGCGGACGTACGGGCCGGGTGCGTTCTACATCCCGAACGGGGAGGGCGTGCAGCCGCTCCTCGAGTCGCTGGCGGCGGAGGTCGGGCTGCGGTTCGAGGGCGTGAACTCGCGGCCGCGGGCGGAGATGACGGCGCTGCGTCCGATCCGGATCGGGCTGTGGGACCGTTACGGCGGGTCGATGCCGTCGGGCTGGGTGCGCTGGCTCTTCGAGCAGTACGGGTTCGACTTCCAGGTGGTCTACCCGCAGGAGCTGGATGCGGGCGGGCTGAAGGAGAAGTTCGACGTGCTGGTGTTCGTGGACGGCGCGATCCCTGCGGCGGGCGGGGGTCGTGGCGGCGGTTTCGCCGGCCGGGGCCCGAACCCGGAGGACATCCCGGCGGAGTACCGGCACATGCTGGGCAACGTGACGGTGGAGCGGACGGTGCCGAAGCTGCGGGAGTTCCTGGAGGCGGGCGGGACGGTGATCACGATCGGCTCGTCGACGAGTCTGGCGCGGCATCTGGGGCTCCCGGTCGAGGACGCGCTGGTGGAGCGGACGGAGTCGGGCGAGGTTCGGAGCCTGGCGCGGGAGAAGTTCTACGTGCCCGGCTCGGTGCTGCGGGTCCGGGTGGATGACGGGCATCCGCTGGCGTACGGGATGCCGTCGGAGGTGGACGTGATGTTCTCGAACAGCCCGGTCTTCCGGCTGGGTCCGGACGCGGCGGCCCGCGGTGTGCGTCGGGTCGCGTGGTTCGACAGCGGCACGCCGCTGCGGAGCGGCTGGGCGTGGGGGCAGCACTACCTCGAGGGCGGGGTGGCGGCGGCGGAGGCGGACGTCGGCCGGGGCAAGCTGCTGCTCTTCGGGCCGGAGATCACGTTCCGGGCGCAGCCGCACGGGACGTTCAAGTTCCTGTTCAACGGGATCTACCGTTCGGCCGGCCGCTAGTGCGGGGGCGTGCCGGACGGCGGGGCGTGCGGGGGTGCTGAGACGTGTGCATGGACAGCCAGGAGGCGCGGGACATGCGCGCGAAGTCGGGTGAAGGGAGCCGGCAGCGCCCGGGCGGCGCGTCGCGGTTCGCGGCGCGCCGTCTGGCCGTGCTCCTGCTGGCCGCCGGATTCGGCGGCGCCGCGGCGCGGGCCCAGGAGGTCGGGCCGCGGAACGGGACGCTGGTCATCGTGGGCGGGGCGCTCACGGACACGGCCATCATCAACCACTTCATCCGGTTGGCGGGCGGGCCGGACGCTCCGATCGTGGTGATTCCGACGGCCGGCGGGGACGAGCGCTACGACCAGGACTGGTCCGGGCTCCGGATGTTCCGGGATGCGGGCGCCACGAACCTGGTGGTGCTCCACACCACCGACCGGCGGGAGGCGGACAGCGAGGCGTTCGTGGAGCCGCTGCGGCAGGCGCGCGCCGTCTGGATCTCGGGCGGCCGCCAGTGGCGGCTCGCGGACGCGTACCTGGGCACCCGGGTGCACGAGGAGCTGCGCGCGCTGCTCGACCGGGGCGGCGTGATCGGCGGCTCGTCCGCGGGCGCGACGATCATGGGCTCGTACCTGGTGCGGGGCGACACGCGGACGAACGCCATCGTGATGGGCGATCACGAGGAGGGGTTCGGGTTCCTGAAGGACGTGGCGATCGACCAGCACCTGCTCCGGCGGAACCGGCAGTTCGACCTGATCGAGCTGATCGAGGCGAGGCCGGAGCTGCTCGGGATCGGGATCGACGAGAACACGGCCATCATCGTGCAGGGCGACGGTTTCGAGGTGATGGGCCGGAGCTACGTGGCGATCTACGACAGCCGGCGGATGTTGGGCGACGACGGCCGCTTCTACCTGCTCGCTCCCGGCGACCGTTACGATCTCCGGACCCGGGAGCCGACCCGGGCCGGCGGGGCGGGCGATGCGTTCGGGCGGCTCCGGCAGCAGGCGTGGCCGGAGCGGAAGCACTGACCCGCCCGCTGGACACGAGTGGATGGACCGGGCCGGAGCGCGGCGAGCCTCCGGCCCGGCGCGTTTTCCGGCGGCGGGCGGCCGGCGTTGCCCGGTGCCTTGCGGCCGGCTTCGAGACGTGAGGCGACCTTATGGACCGTTGCCTGGCGGCGATCCTGGATCTCGATGGCGTCCTCACGCGGACGGCGGCGCTCCATGCGCGGGCCTGGAAGCGGACGTTCGATGCGTTCCTGGCGCGGCGTCCGGCGCGGGAGGGCGAGAACCGCGCGCCGTTCGAAATCGAGACCGACTACCGCCGGCAGGTGGACGGCGTCCCCCGGCTGGACGGGGTGCGTCGGTTCCTCGCGTCGCGGGGGATCACGCTCCCCGAAGGGAGTCCGGAGGACGGTCCGGACGCGGACACGGTGCACGGGCTCGCCGCGCGGAAGAACCGGCTCTTCCTGGAGCTCCTGAAACAGTCGGGCGTGCGGCCGTTCCCGGACGCGGTGGAGCAGCTCCGGCGCTGGAGGGCGCGGGGCGTGCCGCTGGCGGTCATCACGGCGAGCCGGAACGGGGCGGCCGTGCTGGAGGCCGCAGGGCTGCGGGACTACTTCGACGTGGCGATCGACGGGGTGGATGCCGCCCGGCTCGGCCTGCGGGGCAAGCCCGCGCCGGACGTGTTCCTGGAGGCGGCGCGTCGGCTGGGTGTGGACCCGGCGGCCGCGCTGGTCGTGGAGGACGCGATCGCGGGGGTCGAGGCCGCGCGGGCGGGCGGATTCGGACGGGTGGCGGGCGTGTACCGCCCGAGGGAGTCGGAGTCCGCGGAGACCGGGGAGCGGGTGAAGGCCGCGCTGCGGGCCCATGGCGCGGACGTGGTGGTCACCGACCTTCGGGAACTGGATGCGCTGGTGGAGGCGGCGCCGGCCGCGGCCGCCCGGCGGGATGGCGATGGGGGCGCCGCGGCGCCGGCGGCGGGACCGGACGAGGCGGCCCGGGCGCCCATGGGGCGGCCGCGGCCGGCCCTCCGGCACCGGGACGAGATCGCGCGGCTGCTCGCCGGCCGGCGGCTCGCGCTCTTCCTGGACTACGACGGCACGCTCACGCCGATCGCCCGGCGACCCGAACTGGCGACGCTCCCGGAGGTGATCCGGGAGCGCGTCCGGGCGCTGTTGGATTGCGCGTTCGTGGCCATCGTCAGCGGCAGGGACCTGGCGAACGTACGGTCGATGGTCGGACTCGACGGCGTGTACTACGCGGGGAGCCACGGCTTCGACATCGCCGGGCCGGACGGCGTGCGCCTCGAACACGAGGAGGCGGGCGCGCGGCTCGGGGAGCTGGACGCGGTGGAACAGCGGCTGCGCCGGGAACTGGAGGGGCTCCCGGGCGTGCGCGTCGAACGGAAACGGTACGCGATCGCCGTCCACTTCCGCGAGGCCGAAGAGGGGCTCGAACCGGGGATCGAGACCGCGATCGAGCGCATCCGCCGGCTGCACCCGGCCCTGCGAACGCGCCACGGCAAGAAGATCCTGGAGCTCCAGCCGGACGTGCCGTGGGACAAGGGCCGCGCCGTGCTCTGGCTGCTGGACCGGCTCGGGCTCGCGGGGCCGGACGTACTCCCCGTCTACATCGGGGACGACACCACGGACGAGGACGCCTTCGAGGCCCTCGCCGGACGGGGACTCACGGTCCGGGTGGGTTCGCCGGAGGAGCCGACGCGCGCCGCGTACGTGCTGCGCGACGTCGCCGAGCTGGAACGCTTCCTCCGGATCCTGGAGGCGCACGCGAGAGGGTGCGGCGCCGACGGATAGGGAGGGCCGCGGGGCAAACCGGCACCGCCCCGTAGCCCTCGCGCAATCACCGACCGAGGCGGACCGCGCCCGTGCCGCACACGCCCGGGTTCGCCCACGGGCCTCATGCCGGCCCGTCCGTACGGTCACCGGGAAGTACCGCCGCGAGCACGAGCTCGCGGGCAGAGCCCCCAAGCGCCGGAGTACCGTTCGACCGGGTGAGCGGGTCACGGCTGCGTGATCCGGAAGCCGGGCGAGCGCCGCGGGCGGGGGCAGCCATCACCGGACCGGGACCGCTGAGGCGTTCGCTACCCGGCACTCCGACGGTTCCCGGATCACGGCGCCTTGCCCGCGTGGCCCCCGCGGCTCGCGGAGCCGGCCGCATGCTTCGGGAAGTCTCGGCGAAGACCAGCGAGCGTTCCCGGCGGGGCCGACTGCGGCCATGGTGGTCGGGTGTCGGCGGCGCCGTTCGACCTCCCGTCCGGCATCCGTCGATTCCGGGACTCGTCCGTCCTGCCCCCAGCGCCGCGCACGGGCGCGCCCAACGGCGCGCGACGGGGCGCGTTCCACGTGACCGTTGCCTGTAGCTGGCGCAGCGCGCATCTTGACGCGCCGGCGCATCCGTCCCGCCGACTCAGCGGACTCCATTGACGACCCTGGAGCGTTGCCGCCGCTCCGACCAGCCACGGGTGTTGGCGAAGTATGACGACCTCCCGGCGCTTCCCCCGGCATCTGATCGGTTCGATCCTCCTGTCCGTTCTGTCCCTCCTGGCCTGCAGCGACTTCTTCACGGAGCCCGCGCCGGCCGAGCCGGTCCCGATCGCGGTTTCGCTCGTCCCGCTCGCCGACGCGACGGCCGGGCCGTCCACCGCGTTCGACCGCGTGGACCGTGTCAGGATCCGGGTTCTGCAGGGGAACACGACGGTGGCCGACACGGCGGTAACGGTGGCGGCGGGCGGCCGGGATCTGCGGCTGCGGCTGGAGGTGGACCCGGAGGTCGTCGGCTCGACGCTCGCGGTCTTCGTGGAGCTCCTGTTCGGGGACGAGGTCCTGTTCACCGGCCAGGGCACCGTGGTGCCGGCCACGGGCCAGACGGCCACGGTGGAGATCGCGCTCCAGCCCCGACCGGCCCGGATCGTACCGCCGTCCACGACCCCGGTGCTGAACGCGCTCGGCGCGGAGCTGCAGCTCCGGGCGGCCGTCGAGTTCGCCACGGGCGACACGATCCCGGATGCGGCCATCGCGTACAGAGCCGTGGAGCGGGGCCCGGTGCAGGTCAGCCCGACCGGGCTCGTGGTGGCGGTGGCGGAGGGGACGGGGTTGGTCGAAGCGAGCCACGGCTCGCTCTCGGTGGTGTTCCCGGTGTTCGTGAGGCAGGAGGTCGTGGAGGTGCAGGTGACGCCGCCGACGGCCAGCCTCATGAGGGGCGACACGGTCCGGCTCACGGCCACGCCGCGCGACCCGCGCGGCAACCCGATCCCGAACCGCGCCGTCTCCTGGTCCGCCGAGCCGGGGGAGGTCGCCAGCGTGAGCTCCAACGGCCTCGTCACCGCGATCCGGCCCGGTACGGCCACGGTCCGGGCAATGGTCGAGACCGTCTCGGGCACGGCCGTGATCTCCGTCATCCAGCCTGCGGCGCCGACGCCTCCGCCCCAGCTCGACGCGGTGGCGAACGGCACGGACGTGCGGCTCACGTGGGCGTACGACGACACCACGGCCGCCAGGCTCGAGGTGCTCCGCCTGAACACGAGCACCGGCACCCTCGCCACGGTCGCGGCCCTCGACCCGGAGGCGACCACCTACGAGGACGCCACCGGCAGCGTCGACGAGCGGTTCGAATACCGCATCCGCGCGTGCAACGCGTTCGGGTGCTCGGACTCCGATCCGGCCACCGTCGAAACCACGCCGCGGGCTCCGGCCCAGCTCGGGGCGCGGATCACGAACTACGAGACCTGGACCTTCGTCCTGGAATGGCTCGACCAGAGCCGTTTCGAGACCGGCTTCACCATCCAGAGGCGAACCAGCCCGACCGGCCCCTGGGAGACGTTGGCCACGGTCGGCGCGGGCATCGCCTCCTTCGAAGGGACCGGGACCGCCGACGCCACCGTCTACTTCCGGGTGGTCGCCTGTAACACGGCGGGATGCTCCGAGCCCTCGAACGTCATCGAGGTGACGTTCTCGGATCCGCCGCCGGCCCCGCCGCAGAACCTGGCGGCCAGGGTGATCGATGACGTCGTCGTCGTGTTGACCTGGATCGACGAGGCCGCCACGGAGACGCGCTACGAGGTCGCGCGGCGCTCCGCCTCGCAGCCGGACGGTTTCGGCGTGATCGCCGTCCTCCAGCCGGATGCGAAGAGCTACGTCGACAACACGCAGACGCCGGACGAGCGGTTCGAGTACGTGGTGCGGGCGTGCAACGACGTCGGCTGCTCCGAGTCCAACGTCGCCGCCGTGGTGACGGTCCCGACCCCGCCGGCCGACCTGGTGGTGGCCAGCACCGATTCGACGACCTACGCGTACCGTCTCGAATGGAGCGATGTGAGCCGGTACGAGGACCTGTTCGTGATCGAACGGTTGGACATGTATTTCGGCATCCCCGCGGACGGCCCCCCGAGCCTCGCCGATGGCTGGCGGTTCCATGCGGAGGTCGGTCCGGGCTCCCGGTGGTACAACGGCGCGGGCGACGCGGGGCTCCGGGCCTACTTCCGGGTGCGCGCGTGCAACGCGGCGGGCTGCTCTGCCCCGTCGAACGAGATCTACCTCGCGTTCCCCGAGATCCCCCCGGCGGTGGTCACGCTGTCCAGCCAGGCGCCGGGCGTCATGCGGGGGAGCGTGAACGGCTACGCGAGCATGTTCTTCGCCTGGTTCGAATGGGACTACGACCCGGAGCTGCCAGTTGCGACCCGGCGGTGGGAGTTCGCGGCTGACGGGGCGGTCGGATCCCACACGTTCTCGGTGCCGGTCGGCGAAGTCGTACAGGACACGACGGTCTACTACCGGATCGTGGCCGGCAACGAGGCGGGACTGACGTACGGGGACATCCTGAGCATGCAGATCCCCAATCTGGCGGTGGTTCCGGGCCCGGAGAGCGGAGAGGACATCGTCTGCAACCAGAATCCGGGCGGGGTCGGCACGCCCCAGCCGTGCCCGGAGACCCCGTTGACCTCCGTGCAGCTCGTGGCGGAGACGCGGGGCCCGGCGGGGCAGTACGTCTCGCCGTTCACGCGGGTCGAGTTCGAGATCGCGCCGATCGGCACGGACTACACGATGTGGATCGGCGAGGCGACGTCGCCGACGATGACCGTAGTCGACGGGGTGAGAATCTATCGGTACGTGCTGACCTGGACGCCGAACTGGCAGGAGGTGCCGGCCGACGATTATCAGATCCTGGCGTACGGGATCACGGCCGCCGGCACGCGGGTCCAGGCGGCGAGCTTCCGCGTCATCACGGTCACGATCGACTGAGGCCGCCGGAGCCCGGGTCCGGCCGCGCCGGAAGGGCCGGGCGGATGGCCGGGACTCCGCCAGGGGTTGGATGCGACGGCGCGGCATCGGGCCGCGTCGTCCGTTTATCCGTAGAGCAACGGATCGCCGCAACGGTGCGCCGGCCTGCGCGTACCTCCCTGCCCTTCCCACGCCCTCCGGCGTGATCCCACTGGCTGAACGCTCCTCGTTCCTGCGGTTGTCCAGGCCGGCGTTCCCCGGGGGACCCTGGCGCGTCGAGCCGGCCGGGCGACGTTCGTGCGGCTGGCTACGTGTGTGGGTGCCTCTCCGGCGGCGCGGCGCGTAGTCGTGCGCGCGGCGATCGCCCTCTCGCCTGCTCCGGCCACCATGCCCCCTGCCGGCCTCCACCCGGGCCGTCCACCTGCGGGGCACCGGACGCGCCGGCGTGGTCGCTCCGCACAACCGGCCGGCACGGCTCGGGAGAGGCTGAGCCGGGCCGGACGATGCCCACCGCGGTGCAGGAAGTCCGAAGGGGGCGCGGGCTCCCGGCGCCGGACGGCCTGCCGATCCGCCGGTGCGGGGAGGTTCCTGTTCGCCCTGGCGACCGCCGTGGCGCGCAGGGATGCGCGGGAGGGGCGTGGGCGGGGGCGGGCGCACGATCCGCAACGGGGCGCTCGCGCGTATTGTCGGGTTACCCGGGGCCGATGCCGCGCCGGCGAGGCAGAGCGTCCCGGAGCCATTGGCGGCCATGGGAGTCCGGGCCACGGGCCCGGTGGCGCGAGAGGATCCGAGGCCACGGCACCGGCGCGCGGCGGCCGGCCGGGGCCGGCCGAGAACTCCCGGTTCCGGTCGGCGGGCAGATCACGGTCCGATCGTCCGGCGGTCTCTTCGCCTCATCGGGTCCGGCGGCGTTGCCGGGGCACCGAAGGCCCCGGTGGCACCCCTGGGTGCAGCGTCTCGCACCCCGGTCCCGGGAGCGGGCCGGCGGGTCGGTCGCACCGGTTACGGGACGGCGCTGCCGCTCGCCCGGCGGACTCCGCCCGGGCCGGTCCGCCCGCCCGATCATGGCGCCCGGGGGCGAGCGGCTTCCGGTCCTGCGGCATGCGTGGAGTTCGAGGCTCTGCCGGCCACGGCGCCGCGGCCCCGAGGCCGGCCACGGATGCGGCGCAGTTCCCGGAGGCGTGGCGACGCGAGGGGTCACCGGACGCGAGGTCGCCTCCAGGCCTCCCTGGTCTCACGCCACACCGGCGCCCCCGGCGGCGCTACGCAGTCTGTCACGGTGGCCTGGACCGGACCGGTGCCAGGCGACGCACGCGGCCACCCGGTTCGCGGTAGCGGAAGCCGGGCGCGCCCGGATCGGCATCCCCCGGAGTCAGGCGGTTGCTCGAAGCCCCCATCACAAAGTCGGAGACGACCCCATGAGCTGGAAAGACAACTGGGAAGTCGTGGAGAGCGGGGATGGCACCTACGCGGTGCACTGGCCGACGGTCTACAAGATCATCGAGTCCCGCGTCCGGGCGGAGAAGCAGAACCAGCACGCCCGGCTGGTTCGCGAGAGTCAGACCGGATTGCACCCGCTGAGCTGGGGGCTGCCGGACCTCGTCAATCTCGAGGTGGACTGGGAGCGGGTGCGCAAAGAGACCCGGATCGTGACGGATGCCGAGTTCGCGGCGATGCGCTGGAACGCGTACTCGTCCATGGAGGACCAGATCCAGAAGCTGCGGGAGGCCATCGTCCTCACCCAGATGGAGAAGCAGCGGTTCAAGGTCCTCCTGTCGCACGCGCAGGATCAGTCCATGCAGGCGGTGGAGCGGGCGGTGGGGCGCGGTCAGACCGCGATCGACATCGCGAAGGTGGTCCGGGATTCATCAGCGACCACCCTCCTGATCGGCGCGACGCTGCTATCCGGGGGCGCGGCCGGCGCCGCGTTCGCCACGCTGGCGACGGGCTCGGGGCTGAAAGCCACGGCGAAGTATCAGGACACCGGGAACCTGGGCGCGGCCTCGGTCGAGCTGGCCGGCAACCTGTTCTTCGGCCTGATCCCGATCGGGACCGGGGGCCAGGCGCTGCAGGGAACGGCGAAGTACGTCGTGCTCACAATGCGGTCGACCTGGAGCTCGACGGTGGCGCTGGTGGAGGGGAAGTCGCTGGCTCACGCCCTGGCCGTCGGCGGGATCACGTTCGTCTCCGACCCGCTCGCGGGCGCGATCGTGAAGATGCCGGTGGCGAAGAAGATGATCGAGAGGGTGGCGGTGCCCGTGACGGCCAGTACCATCCTCCGGCGCACGCCGGCGGACGAGGTGAAGACGATCGTGGAGAAAGGCGTACCCGCAGCCCTGCGAACCGGGTTCGCCAAGGGCGGCGCCGCGGCGCTCGGCGCCATGAACGGGCCCTCGGGCGCGAGCGGGGCCGGCAAGGTGTCCGCGCGGCCCGTTTCCCCGCTGATCGACAACGCGATCCTCGAGTCGGAACTCCTGCTCAGGTTCACGATTATTGACATGGAGCGAGGCATCCCGCTACCGTGAGCCGGCTGCGTGGCGGCGCGGCCGCACGGCGGCCGATGGTAGTCACGGGATGATCAGGAGTGAAGTCATGCTCAGGCGATGCACGCCCGCTCCCGGTTGCGGACGCGTCCTGGCCCTCTTGCTCGCGGCGGGTCTCTTCGCGCGCCCCGGTTCTGGCCAGACGGCGGACGCCGGCGGGGAGGCGCCGGCGCTCGTGGTGATGATCACGATCGACCAGCTCCGGGGGGACTACTTCGAGCGGTTTGGCGAACATCTCACGGGGGGTCTGAAGCGGATCCGCGAGGGGTCGGCGTTCTTCCCGAACGGTCGGCAGAACCACGCGCTGACGTACACGGCGCCGGGCCACTCGACGGTGCTCTCGGGGCGGTATCCGGCATCGACGGGGATCCTGTCCAACGATCACGGGGTGCCCGACCCGGCCCATCCGCTGCTCGGCAGGTCGACGGCCACGGGCGCGTCGCCCAGGAAGTTCCGGGGCACGACGCTGTACGACTGGATGCGGGCGGCGGACCCGGAGGCGAAGGTCGTGTCCGTGTCGCGCAAGGACCGGGGCGCGATCCTGCCGGTCGGGCGCGCCCGGGGGCAGGTCTACTGGTACTCCCAGGGCGAGTTCACGACGAGCACCTACTACGCCCGGGAGCTGCCGGACTGGGTGAAGGCCTACAATGCGCGGTTCCGGCCCGAGGACTGGGCCGGCCGGGAGTGGACGCTGCTCCTGCCGGAGGACGCGTATCCCGAGCCGGACGACATGCCTTACGAGGGCGACGGCCGGGGCACGAAGTTCCCGCACCGCATCACGGAGGATCTGGAGCGGGTTCCCCTGTGGATGGAGGGGTTCCCGTGGATGGACTCGCTCACGCTGGACTTCGCGCTGGAGGCAATGCGGCGGGAGCGGCTGGGTGAGCGGGGCCGGCCGGATCTCCTGGCCATCTCGCTCTCGACGCTGGACGCGATCGGCCACGCGTTCGGGCCTGACTCGCGGGAGGTGCGGGACCACATCTATCGGCTGGACCGCTGGCTCGGCGCGTTCCTGGATTCGCTCGCGGCGCGGATACCGCCGGATCGGATGGTGCTCGCGCTCGCCGCGGACCATGGCGTTTCCCCGTTCCCCGAGCGGCTGCTCATGCTGAACCAGGGCCCGGCGGGCCGGATCCGGCTGGGTCCGATCGTGCGGGAGTTGAGGCAGTCCCTCGAGTCGCGGTTCCTGGTGGACTTCGAGATCGAGCAGGTGCAGGGGCTGCTGCTCGCGAACGTACACGAGCTCGCGGCGCGCGGCGTGGATGTGGACAGCCTGTCGGAGGCGGTGGCCGCGCGGATCGCGGAGGTCGAGGGGGTGAAGCGGGTCTTCACGCGGCGGTCGTTCGCGGCTGCGCCGGCGGACGACATCGAGGCGGAGCTGTGGCGCCGCCACGTGGGGCCGGACGTGGGCTGGCTCGCCCTCGTCGTGGCGGAGCCCGGGTACATGTTCAACGCCGGCCGCTCGACCACGCACGGGACGACGAACTGGCTGGACATGAACGTGCCGATCGCGTTCATGGGCCCGGGGATCCCGGCGGGCACGCACACGCGTCCGATCGACACGGTGGACATTGCGCCCACGCTCGCCGCGCTGCTGGGGATCCAGCCCACGGAGCCGGTGAACGGGCGGATCCTTCCGGAGATCGCGCCCCGGGCGGCTGCCCTGGACGGGCGCTGATCGCCCTTTCGTGACACGCGCCCGGGGTCCGGACAGGGGCCCCGGGCGCGTTTTTTTTCGAGCTACCCGTTCCGGGCAATCGGGCCGCGGCGGGCGATTCTTCTCGCGGCCGCTGCCGGGCCGTCTCGCGGCCGCGCCATGTGGCGTGGCCGTACACTTGCGTAATGGCCGACTCGCGCGCCTCGGTGACGGAGGGTCGGCAGGATGAGGGGTGGATTCGCGCCCGTGGTCCCGGTGCTCGTCGCGGCCGGGATCGTTCTCTGGATGTTCTCGTGGACGCGGGATCGGGCGGGCCCGACCAGGCGGGGCGTGGCCAGGGCCGCGGCGCAGGCGCCTGCCGGGGTGGCGGGGTCGGGGGTGGTGGGCGCTCCGGGCGCGTGGTCCCGGCCGATCATCGAACCGCCCCGGGCGACGACGGGCTCGGCCACCTCCACGGCCAGCGACGAGCTCCGGCCACGGCCGGCTCCGGACGAGGCGGAAGCGGCGGCGGCGATCCGGTGCGCGACGCCGCTCCCCTGGTGGATCGCGGAGCTGGACCCCCGCTTCGGCCTGACCCGGGACGAGGTCACGGCCATTGTGAACCGGGCGGCCGGGCTGTGGGAGTTCGCGGTGGGCGCCCGGCTGTTCAGCCACGAGCCGAACGCCGGGATCGCGATCCGGTTCCTGTTCGATGAGCGCCAGGCGCACACGCTGGAGCGGCGCCGGCAGGAGGCGGCGTTCGACAGCGCGGACGCCCGACTCCGGAGCTGGCGAGCCGAGCTGGACACCCACGCCGCCCGGGAGGCGCGGCGCCGGGAACAGCACCGGGAGCGGCTCCTGGACTTCCAGCGCCGGGTCGCGGAGCACAACGCGGAAGTGGCCGCGTGGAACGAGCGCGGCTCGGCGCCCGCGGACGTTGTGGCCCGGCTCGATTCCCTCGGCGCAGAGTTGGATCGGGAACGGCGCGACCTGGCCCGGTGGGAGGAGGAGCTCGTGGCCGCGGAGCGCCGACTCGAAGCCGAGGCCGAACGCTTCAACCGCGCCCTCGCCGATCACCGCCGCACCGCGGACTCGCTCGTCCGCGCCTTCCCCGTCCGCCGGATCCAGTCGGGACGGTATCAGGAATCGCTGAAACTACGGGACGGCCAGGTGGTCGGCCTGGAGCGCGAGATCCGGATCCATCAGTTCGACAACCCGGAGGACCTCGTTTTCATCATCGCCCACGAGCTGGGCCACGCCCTCGGCCTGGGCCACGCCGAGGAGCCGGGCGCCCTGATGAGCGCGGAGTTCTACCGCACGGGCGCGAGCGGCGTTCGGCCTCGCAACCCGGCGCGTGAAGACGGGCCCATGGCCACCATCGAGGGGATGCGCCTGGCCGGGCGCGAAGCGGGGGGCCGCGGCGGGATCCGGCCGGCCGACGTCGCCTTGCTCCGCAAACAGTGTCCCGGGATCTTCGCGGACGGGCATTGAGGATCCCGGCTTGCGGGCCTTGCCGTGGGGTGCGGGACGGGCGCCCGACGGGTGCCAGGCGCCCGCCCGCACGCAACCCGGCTACGAAGCCGCCTGCCCGACGACCCGCTTGACCAGCGATCCGGACGGGAGCGTGCCGCCTGCCGGGACGTTGTTCAGGAGCGCGATCGTCGCCGCGGACGCGGGGCCGGGATAGCGCCGCATGAACTCGTCGATGGTCATGGCGCGGTCAAGCCGGACGATCTCGAGACGCATGGGCTGCACGGCGAGCGCCGCCGGATCGGTCAGGCGGTTGAAGCTCCGGATCGTCTGCTCGAACACCGACCGGTACGACGCGTAACGCGCCTCGG
Source organism: uncultured bacterium (assembly GCA_937907535.1). Classification (GTDB taxonomy): domain Bacteria; phylum Gemmatimonadota; class Gemmatimonadetes; order Longimicrobiales; family RSA9; genus CALCID01. The sequence goes on from CALCID010000039.1 coordinate 32,282, forward strand.
CCGAGTACGCGAGCACGCGATAGACGGCGCCGCCGTGTGAGATGAAGGCCACGGTGCCGCCGATCGCGCCCTGCTGGGTGTTGGCCGCAAAGGCACCGCTGACCGCCTCGAGCCCGTTGATGCTGGCCGATGCGGGGCGCTGGAGGACGGTCAGCCCCTGCTGCCCGAAGAACGCGTTGGCCGCGGCCGACGGCGTGGCCTGCGATTCGAGCGTGATCTGGACAATGGCGTCCTGGTTCGGGCTGACGGCGTAGACCGCGTCCTTCTGGTTGGCCGTGGTCCAGCCGCTCGGGAAGGTGAACTGGAAGCGCAGCTCCGGGTGGAGGAACAGGTTGTTCCGGAAGAATCCTTCCCGCGGGTTGTCGCCGAAGACCAGGCCGTTCAGGCGTCGGATGTACGACTCGCGCTCGACCCGGGCGCCGCTCAGGTCCTCGGTCATCCCGGCCAGGAGCTGCTCGATGCGCTGCCGGCGGTTCTCCGGGTCCGGGTGCGTGGAGAGCCATTCGGGCACGCGCCCGCCGCCGGAGGCCTCGCTGACCGCGGCGAGCATCTCGAAGACGCCGGGCATTTCCCGCGGGTCGTAGCCGACGCGTCGGAGGTAGCGGAACCCGAGGTCGTCGGCCTCGCGCTCGTCGTCCCGCCCGTACTTGAGGAAGAGCATGCCCAGCCCTGCGCTGGCGAGGTCCGCGTAGCCGGCGAGCTCCGGGCGGATCACGGTCCCGATGGCGAGCCCGAGCTGCGCGAGCTGCTGGGTGCTCATCCGGCTCACGGAGTGCCGCGCGGTCACGTGGCCGATCTCGTGCCCGAGCACGGCGACCAGCTCGGCCTCGGAGTCGAGGTGCGCGAGGATCCCCCGCGTGACGTAGATGAACCCGCCGGGCAGCGCGAACGCGTTGACCACCGGGTCATCCAGCACCCGGAAGGTCCAGGGCAGGTTCGGCCGCTCGGAGAGCGCGGCCATGCGCGAGCCGAGTTCCTGGACGTACCGCTGGAGCGCGGTGTCGGGGTAGAGTCCGAGCTGGGCGACGATCTGCTTGTCGTACTCCCTGCCCATCTCGATCTCCTGCGCCTCGCTGATGAGCGAGAACTGGCGCTTCCCGGTCGCCGGGTTCGTGGCGCAGCCGGCGGGCGCGAGGCAGAGCGATGCCAGGAGCGGCACGAGGAGGAATCGGCTCGTACGCGGTCGTCGCATAATCGTCGCACACGGGTGTCGGGTTGCTGTTCTCGCCGGTGCGGGCCGGCGATCCCCACGGGCGTCCGCGCGGGCGCGAGCGGGCCCGCGGGCGCATTCCGGTAGTAAACGCGGCGTGGGAGAAAGTTCTGGCGGGTTGCCGGACGCGACGTCGCGACCCACATTCCCCGGATCCACCACAAACCGATTCGTACCGGAGGACGCGATGTTTCGCACGAGGACCCACGCCTTGCTCGCCCTCATTGCGCTCGGCGGCTGCGTCGCCGCGGGCGACAACGAAGCCGACCTGGTCGCCCGCGCGCGGGAGATCCACGACCGCGTGATGGCCATGGACACGCACGTGGACATTCCGTTCAACTTCGCCACGGAGGAGGTCGATCCCGGCGTACGCGGCCGATTCCAGGTCGACCTGCCGAAGATGCGCGAGGGCGGGCTGGATGCCGCGTTCTTCATCGTGTACGTCGGGCAGACCGAGCGCACGCCGGAAAACTACGAGAAGGCGAAGGCGGACGCGATGACGAAGTTCAACGCGATCCACCGGATGACCTCGGAGCTGTACCCGGACCAGATCGAGCTGGCGTACACGCCGGATGATGTGGAGCGGATCCACCGCGAGGGGAAGCTCGTGGCGATGATCGGGATCGAGAACGGGTACGTGATCGGGACGGACCTGTCGCTCCTGCGGAAGTACCACGAGCTGGGCGCGCGCTACATCACGCTGGCACACGGCGGGCACAACGACATCGCGGACTCGGCCACGCCGCGGCCGCAGCTCGGGGATGCGGAGGAGGAGCACGGCGGGCTCTCGGAGTTCGGGGAGCGGGTCGTGGCCGAGATGAACCGGCTCGGGATCATGGTGGACGTTTCGCACATCTCGAAGAACGCGATGATGCACGCGGTACGGGTCTCGAAGGCGCCGGTGATCGCGTCCCATTCGAGCGTGACGGCGCTCGCGGACGTGCCGCGCAACATGGACGACGAGCAGCTCCTGGCGATGAAGGAGAACGGGGGCGTGGTGCAGATCGTCGCGTTCGACAGCTACGTGAAGGCGCCGGACCCGGAGCGGCTCGAAGCGATCCGGCAGCTCCGCGAATCGCTGGGGATCACCGGACCGGGCGGCCTGCGCTCGCTCACGGAGGAGCAGCGGGCGGAGTACGAGCGGCGCATGGCCGAGATCGACGCGCGCTGGCCGCGGGCCACGGTCTCGGACTTCGTGGACCACATCGACTACGCGGTCAAGCTGATCGGGATCGACCACGTGGGGATCGCCTCGGACTTCGACGGCGGCGGCGGCGTGATCGGCTGGGCGGACGCGAGCGAGACGTTCAACGTGACGCTCGAACTGGTGCGCCGCGGATACACCGAGGAGGAGATCGCGAAGCTCTGGGGCGGCAACCTGCTCCGGGTCTGGCGTGAGGTGGAGCGGGTGGCGGCGGAGCTCCAGGCCGCGGAGGCGGGAACCGCGAACTGAGCGGCATCGCCGGGAGAAGCGACACGGGGCCGGAGGCGGAAGAAGCGGAAGAGGCTGACCAAGGGCCGGGGGCGGTATGCGACGACGTCGCACACCGCCCCCAACCCCTGGCTCCCCCTGGCCGATTCGTTGTTCGGCGCCGGCCACCGCCGGTGACCGGCCTGGAATGTCCGCCTAATCTCCCGCCACCGCCGCCCCATCCAGCGCCTGCCGGACCTTGCGGAGCAGCTCCGACGGCAGGAACGGCTTCCCGAGGAAGACCGTGTCCGGGCCGAACACGTCCCGGCTCATGACCGCCTCGTCCGTGTGGCCGGACATGATGAGCACGCGGGTCTGGGGATAGAGCGTGGTGAACCGCTTCGCGAGCTCGCGTCCATCCATGCGCGGCATGATCACGTCCGTGAGCAGCAGATGGATCGGCCGCGCATACCCCTCCGCCACGGTGAGCGCGTGCTCCCCGTCCCGCGCCTCGAGAACACCGTACCCGTTCCGGAGCAGGATCATCCGCACGAGCGAGCGGACTTCCTCGTCATCCTCCACGAGCAGCACGGTCTCGCCGCCTTCCGTCTCCCCCGGCTCCGCCTCGGCGAGGGCCAGCTCGGCCACCGCCGCCTCGACCCGCGGCAGATAGATCGTGAACGTGGTGCCCACACCGACCCGGCTGTCCACCCAGATGTAGCCGCCACTCTGCTTCACGATCCCGTACGCGCTCGAGAACTCCAGCCCCGTGCTCGACCCGGTCCGCACCGGGTCCGGGTCCGAGAACGGCTCGAAGAGCCGCACGAGCGTCGCCTCATCCATCCCCGAGCCCGTGTCCCCGAACTCGATCAGCACGTAGGGACCCGTGGCCACCGGGTACGGGAACCGCTCGGCGAACGACTGGTCGATCTCCGTGCGCGCGGTCCGGATCGAGAGCTGCCCACCCTCCCGCATCGCGTTCCGCGCATACGTGACCAGCGTCAGCACCACGTGCCCGAACTGCTTCGGGTCCACCTCCACGTGCCCGACATCCGGATCCAGGTCGAACCGGAGCTGGACCGCGTCCCCCGACACCCGGCGGATCGCGTCCTCGAAGCCCCGGATCAGCCGGTTCACCTCCACCAGCTCGGGGCGCAACACCTGCTGCCGCGTGAAGGCCAGGAGCTGCTGCACCAGGAGCGATGCCCGGTTCGCCGCCGCGACGATCGACTCCAGGCTCCGGTGCTCCGCCGACCGCGGCCGTACATCCTCCGCGAGCAGCTGCGCATGCCCCGTGATCGTCGTCAGCACGTTGTTGAACTCGTGCGCAATGCCGCCCGCCAGCCGGGACGCCATCTCCATCCGCTGCGCCAGCCGGAACTGCTCCTCCATCCGCCGGCGGTCCGTCACGTCCCACAGGCGCAGCACCACCACGCCCTCACCCTCCGCCACCTCCACACCCGGCCCGGACACCTCCAGCACCCGCTCCGTCCCGTTCCGGTGCTTGAACGTCAGATCGAAGGAGGCCGGCCGATCGCCGGACCGCGCACGGGCCAGCCAGTCGGCCAGTCGCTGCCGGGCGCGCGGTTCCACCAGCTCGATCACCCGCCGCCCGACCAGCTCCTCGGGCTGATAACCCAACAGCCGCGCGAACTCCGCGGTGACGAACTTCACCTCGCCCGCGTCGTCCACCACCAGCGTGCCATCGTACGCTCGCTGCAACGCCAACTCCCGTTCTCGTCTCAGTAACTCCGACACCAGCCCGATCCCCAGCGACACCGCCACGAACACGCCGACCACCGCGAGGAGGAAGAGTCCGTTCGTCACGCCCCTCCCGAGCAACGTCGCCACCGCGTGTGTCACCGCCAGCGCCGCCATCCCCGCGGCGAGCGCGGTGGCCACACCTCTCCAACCACGGTAGTACGCAAGCAGGAAAGCCGGGACCAGCGCGAGCAGCCAGAGCAGCGCGTCGTAGTCTCCGAGCGAGTCCGAAACCCACAGCGTTGCGACGACCGGTACAGCCAGGGCGACAATGGACAATACGAGCGCACGCAGCGGCACCCGTGGCGCCAGCCCGTAATACGTGAAGCTCATACCGTCTCCGTTCATTCGAGTATCGACCGACCCGCGAAGGGTCGCGGGGACCATGGGCAACCCCCGTGCCACCCGGACCCGAGCGCGCAACTCATTGCACTGCAATAACTTTTCATCGCCGCCCGCCGGCTGCCGGACGGCGATGCGTCACGGATCGAGACGGCATGCGTCCCGTTACGGGACGGCGATGTCGTACCGCGAGAGGAGACGGTAGAGGCGAGAGGGCGAGATGCCGAGGAGTCGGGCGGTCTCTCGCTTGTTGCCGTTCGTGCGGGCGAGCACGCGGCGGACGTGGGCGGCGACGACGGCATCCAGCGTCTCGTCGCCGGGCTCGAGCCCCGCGGCGTCCGGGGCGGTTCCGGAGCCGATGGCGGCGTCGGGTCCGAGGTCGGCGGCGACGGGCTCGAGGGCGAGGTCATCGAGGGTGATGGCGGGGCCGCGGGCGACGGCCACGGCGCGGGTGAGCGAGTTCTCGAGCTCGCGCACGTTGCCGGGCCAGGGGTAGTTCATGAGCGCGGCCATGACGGGCTCGGGGATGACGGAGACGTCCTTCCCGAGCTTGCGGCTGATGCGCCGGAGCAGGTCGTGGGCGATGAGCGGGATGTCGGACGCGCGCTCGCGGAGGGGCGGCACGTGGATCTCGATGACGCGGAGGCGGAAGTAGAGGTCTTCGCGGAACGCGCCGGAGCGGACCAGTTCCTCGAGGGGGCGGTGGGTCGCGGCGATGACCCGGGCGGGGGTGCGGCGGGGCTGTTCCGCGCCGAGGGGGAAGAACTCGTTCTCCTGGAGCACGCGGAGGAGCTTGGCCTGGAAGGAGGGGGAGGTGTCCCCGATCTCATCCAGGAAGATGGTGCCGTGGCCGGCGAGCTCGAAGCGGCCTTTCCGGTCGGCGACGGCGCCGGTGAACGCGCCCCGCACGTGGCCGAAGAGCTCGGATTCGAGCAGGGTCTCGGGGAGCGCGGTGCAGTTCACGGCGACGAAGGGCTGGTCTGCCGCTGGCGAGTGGGCGTGGATGGTCCGGGCCACGAGTTCCTTGCCGGTCCCGGTCTCGCCCCGGACGAGGACCGGCGCCCGCAGCCTGGCGATGCTGCCGATGAGCTTGTAGATGCGGACCATGCGCGGGTGCCGCCCGATGATCGTGCCGGTGTCGTCGTCGGTGGCACGGCCGGGGTCGGGGGCGTGCAGGTCCGCCCTGGCGAGGCGATCGGCGGCGCAGCGGCTGACCACCCGGCGGATGTGTTCGACGTCGAGGGGTTTGACGAGGAAATCGTAGGCGCCGTCGCGCATGGCGGAGATGGCGCTGCTCATGTCCTCGTAGCCGGTGATGACGATGAAGTCGACGTCCGGGTAGCGCGCCCGGCCGACCCGGAGCAGCTCGAGCCCATCCATGGCGGGGAGGTGCACGTCGGTGATGACGATGTCCGTCGGTTGGGTGGCCAGGTGCTCGAGGGCGGCCTCCGCGGTCGCGGTGGTCCGGACCTCGTAGCCGGCGCGGGAGAGGATGCGGCGCATGAGGTCGCGGATCGCCGGTTCGTCATCGACGACGAGGATGTGCTCGCTCATTCCGTACTCCGCTGGATCGGGCGGGGTTGGAGCCCCGCGAGGGCGGTCCTGGGCCCGGCGGGCGCCGGCGCCCCGGGGACCGCACGGTCACTACTTCGGGAGACTGGCTCATGGAGCCGGCCGGGCCCGCCGCCGGGGCGCCGCACCGTTCCGACGCGCGCGTTCCACCCAGCCGGTGTGGCTGGCGCGCAGGCGCCGACGCGGGTCCGGCGAACGGAGCGGGCCACGGGTCCGCGCCTCGAGCCGGTCCGTCGTCGATCCCGCGTCCCGTGGGGCGGCGCAGGTCTGGGCCAGGTTCCGATTGTGGAAAAGTAATCGAATCGGCGTGATCGTGCACGCGTGTCGCGTTTTCGAGGGGCATGCGGCGGCCCATCGGGCGTGCACCCGGGCGTGACCGGGGTCTGGCGGGTGCACGGATCCGGCCGGCCGGCGGCGTCGCGGCGGCGCGCGGTATCAGCAGGCGACGTCGTCCAGGCTGCGTTCCCGGGGTCCGGCTCGCCTCCGGTCGGGGCGAGACTCCCCGGCCCCTGGGATCGCCCGGGCTCGAGCGCCGCCATCGGCCCGGCGCGGTCGACCGGAGTCGAGCATCGGCTCCTCCCCGGCCCGTCCGTCTCCGGTCACGTCGCCCCGGAAGAACGAAGACCGGGGCGCCTCCCGGTGCCCCGGTCCTCCTGTACCGTCGCGACCGCCGGGCCACCCGTCCGCCCCACGCCCCCCACGCCGTGCGGTTCTTGCCGCGCCCATGCCGCCGCCCCCGGTCCGACGGTCCTCGCCGCGAGAGGCGTTGACCGGGGCGATCCATCGTGCCCCGGTCCTTCGGCCCGGGCCGTGATCGCGCTTCCCCGCCGGACCCATCGACCGGACGCCCCGTCCCCCGCAGGGCAGGTCCGTACTCGCCGGGGCGCTGTGGCCGCGATCGGGATCGAACCGGGATGCCCGGTCGCGGCCGGGGCCCGTCACGCACGCGTCGAGGGGCCGCCGCCGGTCGGGCGGCCCGGGCGCCCTCCCCTTTCACGGCGCGGTTCGGGCAGGCCGCGCCGGCGAGCCGGCCGGCGTCCGCCCCCTCCCCTCTCCACCCCACACCGCACCGCCCGACTCCAGCGGCTCACCGGACCCGAACACGCCGACCCATCCGGATCGGCTGCGCCGTCACGCCTTCGCGGGCGTGCCCGCCGGTACCTTCTCCAGCCCCTCCTCCGATCCGGTGACCGTCTTCGCGATGTACGGGCTCCGCACCTGCCCCATCTCGATCGGGAGCGCCACCCGGACCAGCACTGTCAGCACGAAGAGCCCGAGCGCCCAGATCCCGGCCGTGACCGCGAACTCCACCCAGGTCGGCGAGTACTCCACGATCTCCCCCAGCGGCGACGGGACGAAGCCGGGGATCACGAGGCCCATCCCCTTCTCCATCCAGATCGCCACGAAGAGCGTGAGGCAGGCGGGCATGAGCACCCGCGGATTCCGCCGCAGCGGATGGATCGTGAGCACCGTCGTCGCCACCACGTTCAGGAAGAGCGCGGTCCAGATCCAGCCGACCAGCCCGTTGTGCCCGTCCAGACCGAAGAACAGGTAGCGCGCGCTCGTGCTGTGGTGCGTCGGGAAGTAGAACTCCTTGAAGATCTCCGAGCCCAACATCACCAGGTTGATCTGCGCCGCCACCGTGGTGATCATGGCGAGCTTCTGGAGCGTGGCCTCCTTGATCTCGTACTCCGTCTCGGAGCGGATGAACCAGAGCAGGAGGATCATGAACGCCGGGCCGCCAGTGAACGCGGAGGCCAGGAACCGCGGGCCGAGCAGCGACGTGTTCCAGAACGGACGGCTGGGCAGCGCGGCCAGCAGGAACGCCGTCACCATGTGGATGCTGACCGCCCAGAGCACCGAAATGTAGATCCAGGGCAGGTACTTGCTCTTCTCGCGCTGCCGCCCCGTGTAGTGGCCGTACAGGATGTAGAACGGGATCGAGAGGTTGAGGAGCAGGTACCCGTTCAGCACGATCACGTCCCACGCGAGCATGGACCGCGGCCAGTTCAGGAATCCGATCCCCGGGATCAGATGCCAGGACCGCAGCGGGTTGCCGAGGTCCACCACCACGAACGCCAGGCACATGACGAGCGCGGCCACGGCCACGCCCTCGGCGATGAGCACGGCCCGCGAGAAGTCGACGTCGGCCAGCACGTACGCCGGCAGCACGACCATCATGGCGGCCGCGGCGAGCCCGACGAGGAACGTGAAGTTGGAGATGTAGAGGCCCCAGCTCACGTGGTCGTTCATGCCCGTGACGCTCAACCCCTCCCGGAGCTGGATCCCGTAGGCGAACGCCCCGATCAGCATGATGAGCGTGAGCGAGCCCATCCAGAGGTGGTAGCGCCTGCCCCCGGAGGTGGCCGAGGCCAGCGCTGTCAGGAAAAAGGCCTTGAGGTGTTGCATGGGCGCTCAATCCATGAAGTACCAGAATCGCGGTTCCGTGTTGAGATCCTCTTTCAGGCGGAACACGCGCTTGTTCTCGAGAACCCAGCGGATTTCGGAGTTCGGATCGAGCAGGTTGCCGAATACCCGTGCGCCGGTCGGACACGCCTCCGCGCACGCGGGCAGCCGGCCCTCCCTCGTCCGCTGGATGCAGAACGTGCACTTCTCGACCACGCCCTTCTTGCGTGCCCGGTTGCCGAGGTAGTGCTGGTTCGGGTTCAGCTCCTCCGCGGGCACGTGGGGCTCGGACCAGTTGAAGCGCCGGGCCCAGTACGGGCATGCGGCGATGCAGTAGCGGCAGCCGATGCACCAGTCGTAGTCGACCACGACGATCCCGTCCGGCTCCTGCCACGTGGCGCTGACCGGGCAGACCTGGACGCACGGCGGGTTGGCGCACTGGAAGCACTGGGTGCCGAGATAGAAGTGCCCTTCGGCCGGGACCTCGTGCTGGAACGTGGAGTCCGCGTGGTCCAGGTTGATCTCGCCGGCCTCCATCTCGAAGATGCGGATGTACTGGGTGCCCGTCCTGCGGTCGAGGTTGTTCTCCTTGATGCACGCCTCCACGCAGTTCCGGAAGCCCTTGCACTTCGAGATGTTGAAGGCGTAGCCGAAGACGACGCCGGGCTGCGCCTCCGTGGCCTTGATGTTGACCTCCACGCCCTGCTTGAGGTAGGCGAGGCGTTCGAGGCGCCGGATCGTTTCGGCCTTTTCCTCGTCGGTCATGAGCCGGAAGTTGCCTTTGAAGTACTCGGCCCATTCGAGGAGCTTACGCTCCCGCGCCTCGTCGGACATGGGGCTGAAGGGGGCGCAGGCGGCGGCGGCCTGGGTGCCGGCGGCCACCGCGCCGAGGAACATGCCGAGGGCGCGGCGGCGGTCGACCGGCTTGTCCAGGACCGTCCCGCCGGCATCCGGAGAGCCGGGACGGGTTCCGGCGGCGGCCCCCAAAGTGTCGGCCTGGGCGCCGACGGTGGGCGCGGGGGGCGTTCGGCCGTGGGCTGCGGCGAAGTCCGGGAAACGGGCCGGGTCGGCGTCGAAGGGCATCGCTTCCCATTCGCCGCTGGCCCTGATCTCCCTTTCCAGGGCGCGTTCCGCCGCGGCTCGCACGCCGCCGCAGCCGCAGGTCCCGGTTGCACAGCTCGTATGCGTCGTAGGCGACGCCGCTGCTCCCGCCGCCCGCGCGTCGACGACCGGCAACGGGAGGCGCCTTCCCGGCGTTCCATGGGCGGGTGCGGCGCCCGCGGCGGGTGCCATCCCGGCGCCGGCGGAGGGTGCGACGTCGTCGAATGAAGATTCCACTCCGGTCTTTGCCGCGAACCGGAGCACGTCCTCGAAGGTCATTTCACGATCGGTACTCATGGCGCGTCCGGCGTGGTTCGGGGGATGCGGGGGCCGGGGAACGGGATCCGTTTCTCGAGTTGCGGCCGGTGCGGGTCGTGGCAGTCGGTGCAGTTCATGACCACGCGGCGCCCCTGCCAACCGACCATTCGCTTGCCGTGCGCGCCGCCGGCCCAGGCCTCGGCTTGCTGGAAGTGACATTGCGAGCAGAGCCGGTACGCCTGATCGAGGGTGGCCAGCTCGCCGCTCTGGAGCGTGAGCCGCTCCATGTTCACGTCGACGGCGTGGCAGGTCCGGCAGCGCGCGCCGGTTGCCGCCGGGTGGACCGGCTGGATGTTTCGATGCGCATCCTCGATCCGATCCGGGACCGCGGTCGGCGGAACCCCGGGCGGGTGACACGAGCTGCACGGGAACTGGGTCAGCCCGGTCTTGCGCAGCGCGATGTCGAAGGATCCCACGCCGATCCGGCGCTGGAGGTGTGCCGCGTATTCCGGCGTGCGCCGCGTGACCTCGAAGGGCTCGCCACCCGGGCCGGTCCATCCGTGCACCGGCTCGGCCAGCACCGTCGCGAGGGCTTCGGGCCCGGAGGCCTTCACGGCGGCCCCGCCCTCCTCCTGGACCGCCTCGGCGACCGCTTCACCCGCCTCCTCATGCACCACCTCCCCACCCCCACACGCCCCCACCGCCAGCAGGAGCGCCAGCACACCCGGCACCCCGACGCCGAGCACTCGCCGCCCCAGTCGCCCCGCCTCCCGTCCCACTCCCACACACCGCCGATCCCCCCATCCTTCCCCTCCAACCCCGTCCATCCGCTCGGTCCCGCATCTATCTGCTCCGTCCACCCCCCACCCACACCCGTACTCGCACCCGTGCACGTACTCGTACTCGTGCTCGTGCTCGACCCGGCGAGGTTGCCTTGCCGCGAAGCCTACTCCGTGCTCGTGCTCGTGCTCGTGCTCGACCCGGCAACGCGGCCCTACCGCGAAGGTCGCCCCGTGCTCATACTCGACCCGGTAAGGTGGCCTTGCCGCGAAGACCCCCTCGTATCCATTCCCCCTCATGGCTCCTTCCCCGCAATGATCTGCTCCCGGTCGAGCGGCCGCGTGAACTCGCCCTCGGCCGACGGCGCCGGCACGTGGCACTGGCGGCAGTTCGCCCGCTCCGGGTGCGTGGTCCGAATCTCAGCCACGGCGCCCGGCCCGCCATGGCAGACCAGGCAGTTGCCGCGGAGATGGAGGTCGTGCGGGATGAAGGGCGGGCTCCCCTCCATCGCGCGCTGGCCGATCTGCGGCCAATCCGGTTCCGGCCAGTCCGCCAGCGGGATGCTCGGCACGGTCCTGGCCAGCGAATGACACTGGAGACAGACCCCGGACGCGGCCCGGTCCGGGAAGCCGATCCCGACCATCTGCCCGTCTGGCACGTGGCACTGGAGGCACTGCCGGAACTCGGGATGCGGCGTCACGGGGGTGTACGCGCCGAAGCGCGGGGAGAAGCCGCCGCGCTCGTGGCAGGTGTTGCAGCGCGGGGTCCGGAACTCATCCTCGGTCAGCCCGTGCGGGATGCGTGGCGGCGCGCCCGGATACGCGCGCAGGGCGCGGTACGTGGCAAGGGTGCGGGGCTTCGCGCCGGACCGGGCCTGCGCGTCCGGCAGCACGGCCACGCTCCCGGGCCGCGTGCGGAATACCTCCCATTCCTCCCGGATCGGATCCCCGGGGGACGCCATGGGCGTCGGCTTCGGGTGCGGCGGCAGCTCCCGCTCCGGGGCCACCAGCGGCCCGACCACCAGGATCAGCGCCGCCATGAGCCCGATGGCGGAGCCGATCCCCAGCACGCGCCGCCGGGTCTCAGCGCCGTGTCCGCCCCATCCGGGATCGGGGTCGGCGCCGGGCCCATCCTCTGGCCGCCCGCTCATCTCGCCGGCCCTCCACCCAGCGTCATCCCCATGCGCTCGATGCGGACCGCACACTTCTTGTAATCGGGCTGCCCGGAGATCGGGCAGTACGCATCGAGCGTCAGCTCGTTGACGAGCATCGATTCATCGAAGAAGGGGACGAACACCTGGCCCCGGGGCGGCTGGGCGCGGTAGTCGATCCTAGCCTCCGCCGCCATGGAGCCCCGCCGGGAGATGATCCGCACCATCTCGCCGTTACGGATCCCGAGCTCCTCCGCGTCCTGGCGGTTGATCTCCACGTACGCCCGCGGGACCGCCCGGTGCAGCGTCGGGATGCGGCGGGTCAACGAGCCCGTGTGCCAGTGCTCCAGCACCCGCCCGGTGCTCAGCCAGAACGGGTACTCCTCGTCCGGCCACTCGGGCGGCGCCTCGTACGGCCGCAGCCAGATCCAGGCCCGATGGTCCGGGTGCCCGTAGAAGTCGAACTCGCCCCGCGCCGGATCCGCGGCGGGATCGTACTTCGTGTTGTACCGCCACTTCGTCTCCCGGCCGTCCACGTACGGCCACATCACGCCCCGCCGCGCCTTCAGCTCCTCGTACGGCGCCATCCGGTGCTCGGGCGTGTCGTGGAACCGGATGTACTCCTTCCAGATCTCCGCGACATGCTCCTCCCGGCGCCACGGGAAGAGTTCGCCCAGCCCCATCCGCCGCGCCACCTCGATCATCTGCCAGGCATCGCTCATCGCGTCGCCCGGCGGCCGGACCATCTGCTCGAAGTGCTGCGTGCGCCGCTCCGAGTTGCCGAACATCCCCTCCTGCTCGATCCACAGCGCCGAGGGGAGCACCACGTCCGCGATGTCCGTGGTGGGCGTGGGGTACACCTCCGAGACCACGATGAACCGCCCTTCCTTCTGCGCCGCCGAACGGTAGCGGTTCAGGTTCGGCATCGTGACCATCGGGTTCGTGACCTGGATCCAGAGGAACCGGATCTCCCCGCGGTCCAGCGCCCGGAACATGGAGACCGTGTGATGGGTCGGCCGCGGATCGATCCGCTCCACCGGCACCCCCCAGATCTCCGCCGCCAGCCGCCGGTCCTCCTCGTTCGTCACCTCGCCTTTCGGCAGCCGGTTCGTCAGCGTGCCCACCTCCCGCACCGTGCCGCACGCGCTCGGCTGGCCGGTCAGCGAGAACGGACTGTTCCCCGGCGACGCGATCTTCCCCGTCAGCAGGTGGATGTTGTAGATCAGGTTGTTCATCCACGTGCCCCGGGTGTGCTGGTTCACGCCCATGCACCAGAGCGACATCACCTTCCGGGAAGGGTCGCCGTACAGCGACGCGAGCCAGCGGATCTCCCGCGCGGGCACGCCCGAGATCCGCTCCACCCGCTCGGGCGTGTAGTCCTCGAGGAACCGGACGTACTCGTCCCACGTGGCGTCCACCGCCTCCTCCGTGAAGCGGAAGTCGTCCTCGAGCCCGTAGCCGATCCCGGTCTTCCCGCGCTTGAACGCGACGTACCGGTCCACGAATTCCCGGTTGACCCAACCGCGCTTCACGATTTCGTGGCAGATCGCGTTGGCGATGGCGAGATCGGATTGTGGCGTGAAAATCAGAGAGCGGTCAGCCGCGTAGCTGGTGCGGGTGGTGCGCGTGGCGAGGTCGACGATGGTCACCGCGCGTCGTCGTTCTCGTTGCTCCAGGATCCTCGAGAAGAGGACGGGGTGCATCTCGGCCATGTTGGCACCCCAGAGCACGAACACGTCCGCGTGGTCTATGTCCTCGTAGCAGCCCATGGGCTCGTCCAGCCCGAACGAGGTCATGAACCCGCTCACCGCGCTGGACATGCAGAGGCGCGCGTTCGCCTCGAGATTGTTGGTGCCGATCCCGCCCTTGAAGAACTTGGACGCCACGTAGCCGGCGGGGATCGTCCACTGCCCGGAGCCGTACATGGCCACGGCGTCCTTGCCGTACCGCTCGATGGTTTCCCGCATGCGCTGGGCGACGAGGTCCAGGGCCTCGTCCATCGGCACCTCGACGAGCCGGCCGTTCCGCCGCACCATGGCGCGGGTGATCCGGTCCCGGCCATACAGCATCTGTACCGAGTGGTAGCCCTTCACGCATGCGAGGCCGCCGTTCACGGGCGAGTCCGGGTCGCCCCGGACGGCGACCGCGCGACCGTTCTCGATGGCGACCAGGAGCCCGCACCCCACCCCGCAGAACCGGCACGGCGTCTTGCGCCACACGGGCTGGGACAGGCCCTCGATGGCTCGGGCCACCTCCTCGCCGAACGAGACCCCGGGCATGAGCGATGCCGCAGCCCCCGCAGCCGACGCGAGCGCCAGCCGTTTGACGAACGTCCTGCGATCCGTGCGCATCACGATACGCCCTCCTATCGTGCACCCGCGGGCGCGGCCGGTCGCTGTCCGGCGAAGTTCGGGGCTACTTGCGCATCTCGGAGCGTTCGCCGCTCGCGCGCGCGGCATCGGACCGGCGCGCGAATCGCCGGGTCACGGCCAGGGTGGCCTGCCCGCGGTCTCCGTATCTAGCTCTCCGAAGGTCAGCACGAGCGACCGGATCCCGGGGATCGAGGCGAGGGCATCCCGCAGCGCCCGCTCTTCGGCCGGGCCCGCGGTCTCCGTGACCAGCAGCAGGACGTCCCGGTTCTCCGCCCGCACCACCTCACACCCCGGGAGCGCGCTCAGCCGCTCGGCGCACGCCTCCGTCGCACCTCGTTCAGGAATTACCAGGTAGCTACAAACCGGCATGGTCACCCGCGCGGAAGATCGGTTGGAGCACTGGACAACGTAACCGTTCGAAGTCGGCTCGGAAAGGGGGAATAACACGCCCCGTGAGCGACGGCTCCGGGGGTGTTGTGCCGGAGGGTTCCCGCCCCCCATATTGGTGCCAAGGGCCGTGGGAGGGCTCCCATCGCCGCCCTTCGGATGCGCCGGATTCCCCGGCCGGAGCCCCCCCCGGACCCGGAGCCAACGGAAGCTGCGACGCACGCAGCTCCCTCCATACAAGGAGCACCATCCCATGATCACACGACATAGACGCGGATACGTCGTGGCCGCCTTGCTGGTCGCGGTGGCCGGCGTTGCGGGATGCGTGGACGAACGGGTGGTATACCGGGACCGGCCGTTGTTCGAGGAACCGCCCGCAGGCGCCCAGGGGTTCCTCGGCTATTCGGACGCGGAAAGCGGCATGACGGTCTGTGGGAACTGCCACATCGGTAAACAGAAGGCGTGGGAGCAGACCGCCCACGCGGGCGCCTGGCACACCCTCGTGGCCAGCGGCTCGTCCCGCGAGGTCTGCGAGTCGTGCCACTCCGTGTCCTCGCGCGGCAACCTCGTGACCGACACGAACGTCGGCTGGGTCGCCACGAAGGACCCGCGGTACCAGGACGTGCAGTGTGAGTCCTGCCACGGGCCGGGGCTGGCCCACGTGACGAACCCGGACGTGCCGGGGAACAAGCCGCTCGCGCCGCTCGCGGTCGGCACGGACCTCACCCTCGGCTGCGGCCAGTGCCACTCCGGCGTGCACCGGCCGTTCGTCGAGGAGTGGCAGGCCTCCGCCCACGGGAACCTGCGCCCGGCGCAGGCCACGAACCCCTCCTGCTCGGAGTGCCACGAGGCCAAGGCGGTCCTCGAGGCGTGGGGCGTGAAGGCCACGTTCATGGAGCAGGAGGATCAGTCGAGGCTGCTGCCCATCACCTGCGCGGTCTGCCACGACCCCCACGACGCGCGGCACGAGGGCCAGCTCCGCTTCGCCATGTCCGAACCGGTGGTGGAGCGGAACCTGTGCATGAAGTGCCACCACAAGCGAGGCGAGCCGGATCCGACCACCTTCCGCGGACCGCACTCGCCCGAGGGGCCGCTGCTCCTCGGCACGGGCGGTTGGTGGCCGCCGAACTTCGAGTACCCGCAGGGCTCGATCGTCGGCACGCACGGCAGCGATCGGAACCCGCGGCTCTGCGCCGGCTGCCACGTGAACGACTACCAGTTCACGGACCAGGAGACGGGCGCGTTCGTGTTCCGGGCGACCGGGCACAGCTTCGAGGCGATCCCGTGCATGGACGAGAACGGGCTCCCCGTGCCGCACGGCACGTGCGACATCTCGCAGCGTTCGTTCCGGGCGTGCGCCGGGTGCCACGGCAGCGAGAACGCGGCGCGGTCCGCGCTGATCGTTGCCCGGTCGAGAATCGAACGGCTCGTGCAGGAGATCGCGCCGCTCATCGCCCAGATCCCGGCGTCCGAGTTCGACGAGACGGACAACCGGTACACCACGGCTGAGGGCGCGCGGTTCAACATGGAGCTGGCGCAGATGACCGGGTCGGCGGTGCACAACCCGTTCCTGGTGGAAGCGCTGCTCATCGCGAGCATCCGGCAGATCGAGCTGGACTACGGGATCACCGCTGCTTCGCGCGAGGTACTGGAGCCGCGGCTCACGCCTCCGCCCGGCTTCGCCCTCATCCCGCCGGGCGCGAGCCACGTGAAGCCCGCCGCGGCCAGCAGCGGGCCGTGAGGCGTGGCGGCCGGCCGAACGCGC
>CALCID010000040.1 GCA_937907535.1 uncultured bacterium
CCAGTACCGCTCCCGCTGGAAGGGATAGGTCGGAAGCGCCACCTTCCGACGCCCGTACGGTCGGTCGAACGCCGCCCAGTCCACCCCCACCCCCCTCACGTACAGCGCACCCACCCCCTCCAAGAGCGTCCGCCAGTCCTCTCGACCCTCCCGGAGCGACGCCACCCACAGCCCCTCCCCCTCCCCCTCCACACAACGACGCGCCATCCCAACGAGCGTCGGGCTCGGACCCACCTCCACGAACACCCGATACCCACTCTCCCACAACGCCCTCACCCCGTCCGCGAACCGCACCGCCTGCCTGAGATGATCCCGCCAGTAGCCCGGACGGCAAAGCTCCGCCGCCCCCGCAACCCGCCCCGTCACGTTCGACACCACCCCGATCCGCGGCTCCCCATACCTCACCCCTCCAGCCACCCGCTCGAACTCCCCCAACACCGGATCCATGAGCGGCGAGTGAAACGCATGCGACACCACCAGCCGCTTCCACCGATAACCCCGCTCCCCCAACTCCCGAAGACACGCCTCCACCGCCTCCTCCGCACCGGACACCACCGTGTTCTCAGGTCCGTTCACCGCCGCCACGCTCACTCGGCCCCCATAACCCTCCACCACCTCCCTCACCTCACCCTCCGGCGCAAACACCGCCGCCATCACTCCACCCGATGGCAGCGACCCCATGAGCCGACCCCGCGCAGCAATCAGCCTCAGCCCATCCTCCAGACCGAACACCCCCGCCACGCACGCCGCCACATACTCCCCCACACTGTGCCCCAGCACCACCGTCGGCTCCACACCCCACGAACGCCACAGCTCGCTCAGCGCATACTCCAGCGCAAAGAGCGCCGGCTGCGTGTACTCCGTGCGGTCGAGGAGATCCCCTCGACCCCCATAGAGTACCTCCAAGAGCGGTACCTCCAGCTCCCCACGGAGCAGCGCATCGCAGCGATCCAGCGCATCCCGGAACACCGGAGCGCTCTCGTACAACCCACGCCCCATCCCCGCGTACTGCGAACCCTGTCCCGTGAAGAGGAACGCCACCTCCGGCGGGTCGCCGGCGGGTACTTTCCCGTACAGCAGCCCCGCCGGCGTCTCCCCCTTCAGCCACGTCGAGAGCTTCTCCCGCGCCGTTTCCTTCGACTCCGCGATCACCGCCAGCCGCTCCGAGAAATGCGAACGGCCCGCCCTCGCGGTGTGCGCTATGTCCTCGAACGAAGCGTCCGTCTCCCCGAGATGCCCGTGGTACCGCTCCGCGAGATCCCGGAGCGCACGCTCGCTCTTCGCCGAGATCACGAAGATCTGCTCCGGACGCTCGACCGCCCGGCGACCACCGGCCGGCTCCGCGTCCACCGGAGGCGGCTCCGCCACGATCACATGCGCGTTCGTCCCGCTGAACCCGAACGAACTGATCCCCGCGATCCGGCGCCGCCCACCCGCAGGATCCCACGGCGTCGGCTCCGTCGGCACGACGATCGGGATCCGGTCCCATTCGATCCGCGGATTCGGCTCCCGAAGATGCAGATGCGGTGGGATCGTTCGATGCTGGAGCGCCAGCAGCACCTTGATCAGCCCGGCAATCCCCGCCGCCGCCTCCGTATGGCCGATATTCGTCTTCACCGACCCGACCATCAGCGGCGACTCGCGCGTGTGCTCCCTCCCGTACGTGTTCGCGAGTGCCCGGATCTCGATCGGATCCCCCAGCGGCGTACCCGTGCCGTGCGCCTCGACGTAGCTCACCTCCCCGGCCGAGATCTGTGCGTCCGCCAGCGCCGCCCGAATGACCTGCTCCTGCGCCAGACCGTTCGGCGCAGTGATCCCCGCACTACGACCATCCTGGTTGATCGCTGAGCCCAGGATCACGCCCAGGATCCTATCCCGGTCCGCAATGGCGTCCGACAGCCGCTTGAGCACCACGATCGCGCAACCTTCCGCGCGTACGTACCCGTCCGCCGCCGCATCGAACGTGCGGCACCGACCGGTGGGGGACATCATGCGGGCACGCGAAGTGTTGACCATGCCCTCCGGAATCAGCACGAGGTTCACCCCGCCGGCCAGCGCCATGTCCGACTCGCCGAGCCGAAGGCTCTGCACCGCGAGATGCACGGCGACCAGGGACGACGAACACGCCGTATCCACGCAAACATTCGGACCCCGGAGCCCGAGGCCGTACGACAGCCGCCCAGTCGCGATGCTCCTCGCGATCCCCGCCGCGGAGTACATGTTGTAGTCCATGGGGTAGGGGGCGATGAGGTGCGCATAGTCCGAGCCGACCATGCCGACGAACACACCGGTCATGCTCTCGGCCAGCGACGACGGAGCGTAACCGGCGTGCTCCAGCGCCTCCCACGTGACCTCCAGCAGCAACCGGTGCTGCGGATCCATGACGTTCGCCTCGCGCGGCGAGATCCCGAAGAACTGCGCGTCGAAGTGGGCGACGTCGTCCAGGAACGCCCCCCATCGCGTGTACATCTTCCCCGGCGCTTCCGGGTCCGGGTCGAAGTGGGCATCGATGTCCCACCGGTCCGGCGGCACCTCAGTGACCAGATCCACACCGTCGTGGAGGAGCCGCCAGAAAGACGCGGGATCGTTGCCGCCGCCCGGGAAGCGCATGCCCATCCCGATCACCGCGATTGGCTCGTGCCGACGCCGCTCCAGCTCGGCTACCCGGGTCTGGAGTTGGTCGATCTTGGCGTACGCCCTTCGAAGCGTGCTCTGGATGTCCACACCCTTTGGACCGGTCATCGATTCCCTCGGTTCAATGTCATCAGCCTCCGCAGCGCTCCGCTCTGAGCGTCGAGCTCATCGAGCTTGGCGAGGAGTAGAGCGGCGAGCTGCTCTTCGTCGAGCCCTTCCAGGTCCGGCGCCACACCGCTCTCCGGCGCCGCTGCGGGATCCCCTTCCTGGTCCGCCGATCCGGTCGCCGTAGCAGGCGCCGCATCGCAGTCACCGTCCGCCTCGAAAGCGGGCAGCACCTCTGCGGCAAGATAGTCCGTCAGCGCGGCTATGCTGGGATATTCGAACAGGAGTGTGGCCGGCAGCGTCCGGCCCACGGCCTGCCCCAGCTTGTTGCGGAGCTCTACGGCCATGAGCGAATCCAGGCCGAGCTCCTGCAACGGCTGCTGCGCTTTGATCGCGCTCGGATCGCTCATGCCCAGCACCCCCGCCGCGATGCGCCGGATGTGTGCGGCGAGGACCCTGACCCGCCGGCCAGGCAACTCCGCAGCGAGCTGCTCCAGCAGACCCGGCTCCGTCGGCTTCGCCGCTGCCGCACGCGGCGTTCTTTCCGATTCGCGAAGCAGCTCCCGGAAAACCGGCCGGGCGCGGTAACCTGCCGTATCCTGGAAAGTCTCTGACCAATCCACCGCGAACACGGCGAGCTGCCCTGCGGCGGGCCCCACCGATCGGGCGGCGCGGTAGAGCGCCCGCTCCAACGCCCGGAGTCCCTCCTCGGGCGTGAACGTCTTCATCCGCTCATCGAGCTGCCGTTCCACCGCGGCCCCGACATCCGCCCAAGCCCCCCAGTTGATCGTCACCGCAGGCAGCCCGAGCGCACGCCGGTGATGGGCGAGCACGTCCAGGAACGCGTTCGCCGCCGCGTGGTTCGCCTGCCCACCGGTCCCGAGCAGCCCCGCGCCGGACGAGAACAGGACGAAGTGATCCAGCGGCTCGCCGCGCGTCAGGACGTGTAGATGCCACGCCCCGAGTACCTTCGGTGCGAGCACCGTCTCGAATCGCGTCCAGTTCTGCTGGAGCAGCGTCCCGTCATCCAGCACGCCGGCCGAGTGGAAGATGCCCCGCAGCGGCGGCATCGACGCCCGGGCCTCGGCGAGGATCCGTTCCACGTCCTCGCGTCGGGACACGTCCCCCCGTGCGACGAGAACCCGGCCGCCCGCCCGCTCGATCCGCGCCAGCGCCTCCCGAGTCGTATCGGGCGGCGCGCTCCGGCCCATGAGCACCAGATGCCTCGCCCCACGCTCCACGAGCCATTCGGCCACCACTGGACCGAGACCGCGCAGCCCGCCGGTGATCAGGTACGTCCCCTCCGGATCGAACCTCACCGGCTCGATCCGGTCCGCCCGATCCGCAGCCCTCACCAAGCGCCTCACCCGCCGGACACCGTTCCGCAGCGCGACCTCGTCCTCCCCGTCCGGCGCACGGATTTCGGCCGCGAGCTGCGCCGCCGCAACTTCGGCCGATGCGACCGGGTCCAGGTCGAGCCGCACGCAGCGCAGCTCCGGATGCTCGATCGCGATCGTGTGACCGAGCCCCCAGACCGCGGCCTGCACCGGCTCCGGCGGCGGCAATCCCGGATCCCCGGTCGCCTGGGCGCCTCGCGTGACCAGCCAGAGCGACGGCGGCTCGGCCGACCCGGTCCGCGCCAACCCCTGTACCAGGTGCAGCACGCTCCCCGCCGCGCGCCGGCAGGCACCCATGAGCTCCGCGCCCCCGGCGCCGTCCGCCGGGAGCGCCTCGTCCAGCGCCCACAGGTGTACGACGCCGCGCGGCACGCCGCCCACGTCCTCCAGTAAGCGAATCACATGCGCCGGGTCCGCCGGATCGATCACGGCCTGGTCCGCGCCCGAACGTTCGTACCCGGAGCCGGCCCCCACCACCACACACCGCTCGCCCCGGCCCCGGAGCTCCGCCGCCAGCGCGTCGCCCACGCCGCCCCGGTCCGCGAACACCAGCCACGCCGCCTGCCCGGCCACAGCCGTAGACGCGACCTCGGCGCCACGGTCGGCTGCGGCGCTCCCCGCCGCCCGCCGCGCGAGGAATACCGCCTGCGTCCCCAGCATGCCCTTCGCATCGGCGCCGGGGACGGCCTCCACGGCGTCGAAGCCCGCACCCACCAGGACGCGCCGCCAGTCCTGTCTCGAGAGCACCGTATAGTCCGGGCGCAGGTCGTGGTCGGTGAACGACCACCACCCCTCCGTCAGCCCGACCGTCAGATCCGCAAAACGCTGCCGGACGAGAACCTCGAACAGGACCAGCAACCCGCCCGGCGCGAGCAGCTCCGCCACGTGGCGCACCGTGGTCCGCAGCTCCGGCGTGGCATGCAGCACGTTCGCCGCGATGACGATGTCGTACGCGCCCGGCTCGAACCCCTGGGCGGAAGGATCCCGCGAGATGTCCAGCAGCTCGTACCGCACGAACGGGTAGGCGCCGAACTCGGCCCGCGCGCTACGCAGGAAGTGCGTCGAGACGTCCGTGAACGTGTACTCGGTCCGGTCCGCCGGCAGCACCGGCAGCACGTGCGCCGTGGTGCCCCCCGTTCCGGCCCCGATTTCGAGGACCCGGATCTTGCGGTGCGCCGGGAGGTTCCGGATCGCCGCCGCGATCGCGTCCCGCACGAGCGCGTTGTACGTGCGCGCCGACGGCGTGTCCCGGTACAGCTTCCCCGCATCTTCCAGCGAGCCCGCCGGGAACAACAGCTCGAGCGGGTCGGCCTTCCCGCAGAGCACCTCCGCCAGCCCGCCCGTGCAGCGGGCCACGAGGTCCAGCTCCGTCGCGAACTCGGGGAACTGCGCCCGGAGCGCCGCCCACCGACCGTCCGGGCCGGCCGGAGCCGGACGCCGCTCCACTCGCCACCCCGCGCCCTCCCGGCGCAGCACGCCGTCCTCCTCGAGGATCGCCAGCATCCGGTCGAGCAACCGGCGGTGCCGGTCGATGATCCCGCACCGCGCCGCCACCGATTCCGCCGTGACCACGCTCCCCGGCTCGAACTGCCAGCCCAGCGCCTGGAGCGCGTCCGCAATGCAACCCGCCGCGGCCGCGTCCAGCCCCGGCATCATCCGGTCGTACGCGTCCATCCCGTTGGCCGCGGACAGCGCAGCCACCCCGGGAAGGATCCGCGCCGCGATCTCAGCGGGCGCCGCGAGCACCGGTATCGACGCGACGTCGCCTCGATCACCCTCCGACGCCGCCCGCTCCACGACCGGCCAGGCCACCTCGTAGAGCAGCTCCGGCACCCGGTCCGCAGCGGACCGGACGACCGCTTCCCGCGGCGCACGCCGCAGCCGCAACCCCTCCGCCACCCCCAGCAACCGCCCATCGCTCGCGTACAGCCGCAGGTCGGCAGCGAACGCTTCCCGTAGCTCGATCGCTCCACCGCCAGGGGCCGGCTGGAGCCGCACGTGCGCCCAGAACTCCTCGCCCGGCCGTTCGAAGAAGCGCAGCCGGTCCAGCCCCATCAGGATGAACGGCTCCTGGAGCTCCGCGCCCCCGGCCGGCAACGCCGCGCCGATCAGGTGCAAACACGAATCGAGCAGCGCCGGATGGATGAACCGGTATCCCCCCGTCCCCCCACGCAGCCCCGCCGGTAACGCGAGTTCCCCGAGCACCTCCCCAACCCCCACCACCAGCCGCGTCGTCGCCCGGAACCGCGGGCCGAACCTGAGACCGAGACGCTCGATCCGCCCGTAGAACACGTCCACGTCCAGCGGCCGGTTGCACCGCGCCCACGCGCCCGACAATCCGTCTTCCGCCGGCGCCTCGCCCGGCGCGCCGCCAGCCCGCAGGATCCGCGCGCTGGCCACCTCCCGCCACCCATCCTCCCCACGCCCGAAGAAGCGGACCCGCACGCCACGCCCGTCCGGCTCCACCACCGTCTGCATGACGCACGCGCCCTCTTCCGGAACCACCACCGGCTCCACGATGACCAGGTCTTCGACCTCGTATTCCCCGCCACCGAACCACTCACCGGCCGCCGCCAGCGCCGCCTCCACGTAGGCCGGCGAAGGGAGCACCAGCAGGTCGTGGATCCGGTGGTCGGCAAGGTACGGCAACGACTCGAGACTGAGGTGCGATTCGAAGACCGCGCCCTCCACCGTCGCCAGGTCGAGCCGCGTGCCGAGCACCGGATGCCCCGTCCCCGGCTTCGACGCTCGCGGACGCTGCGCAGGAGGCTGCAACCAGTAACGCTCCCGCTGGAACGGGTACGTCGGCAGATCCACCTTCCGCCGCGCATACGGACGGTCGTAACCCGCCCAATCCACCGCCACGCCCCGCACGTACAGCGCCGCCAGCGCCTCCGACACCTGCCGCCAGTCGTCCCGCCCCGGCCGCAAAGACGCGAGCCACGCCGCGCGCTCGGGCTCCGCCACGCAACGCTGTCCCATGGCAACGAGCGTGGGATCGGGCCCCAGCTCGAGGAAGATGTCGCAACCGTGCTCCGCCGCCGCCCGGATCCCGTCCGCAAACCGCACCGCCTCCCTCAAATGCTCCCGCCAGTAGCCCGGCCGACAGAGCTCCGCCGCCCCCGCAACCCGCCCCGTCACGTTCGACACCACCCCGATCCGCGGCTCCCCATACCTCACCCCTCCAGCCACCCGCTCGAACTCCCCCAACACCGGATCCATGAGCGGCGAGTGAAACGCATGCGACACCACCAGCCGCTTCCACCGATAACCCCGCTCCCCCAACTCCCGAAGACACGCCTCCACCGCCTCCTCCGCACCGGACACCACCGTGTTCTCAGGTCCGTTCACCGCCGCCACGCTCACTCGGCCCCCATAACCCTCCACCACCTCCCTCACCTCACCCTCCGGCGCAAACACCGCCGCCATCACTCCACCCGATGGCAGCGACCCCATGAGCCGACCCCGCGCAGCAATCAGCCTCAGCCCATCCTCCAGACCGAACACCCCCGCCACGCACGCCGCCACATACTCCCCCACACTGTGCCCCAGCACCACCGTCGGCTCCACACCCCACGAACGCCACAGCTCGCTCAGCGCATACTCCAGCGCAAAGAGCGCCGGCTGCGTGTACTCCGTGCGGTCGAGGAGATCCCCTCGACCCCCATAGAGTACCTCCAAGAGCGGTACCTCCAGCTCCCCACGGAGCAGCGCATCGCAGCGATCCAGCGCATCCCGGAACACCGGAGCGCTCTCGTACAACCCACGCCCCATCCCCGCGTACTGCGAACCCTGTCCCGTGAAGAGGAAGGCGATACGAGGCTTCCGTTCGACCACGCCCGTCCGGACCGCCGGATGCTCCGCGCCCGCCGCCACCGCCTCGAGCGCGGCCCGCGCCTCCTCTACCGTCTCCGCCACCACCGCCGCCCGATGCCCGAACTGCGCACGCCCCGTGTTCGCCGTATGCGCCACATCCGCAAGCGAGAGCTCCTCCTCCCCCTCGCCCAACCGCTCCGCATACCGGCCCGCATACTCCCTCAGCGCCCGCTCCTCACGCCCACTCACCACCAACACGTGCACCGGCCGGTCCACCTCGCCTCCGCTACGCTCGCCAGGCTCGGCTGCCGGCGCCGCAGCCACTACCACGTGCGCGTTCGTGCCGCTGAACCCGAACGAGCTCACTCCCGCAATCCGCTCCGCACCCTCAGGCCACCTCTCCCGCTCCGTCACCACCCGCACCGGCAAACGTTCCCACGGGATGTACGGGTTCGGCTCCCGAAAATGCAGATGCGCCGGAATCTCCCCATACCTCACCGCAAGCACCGCCTTCACCAACCCCGCAATCCCTGCCGCAGACTCCAGGTGCCCCATGTTCGTCTTCACGGACCCGATCAGAACCGGCCTCTCCTTCGGCCGCCCCTCACCCAGCACCGCCCCCAGCGCCTGCACCTCGATCGGATCCCCCAGCGACGTCCCCGTCCCGTGCGCCTCCACGTACGCCACCTCGTGCGGCTCCACCCCCCCATCCGCCAGCGCCTCCCGGATCACCGCCTCCTGCGAAGGCCCGTTCGGCGCCGTGAGACCGTTGCTCCGGCCATCCTGGTTCACCGCAGAACCACGGATCACCGCCAGGATCCGGTCCCCGTCCGCAACCGCGTCCGACAGCCGCTTGAGCACCACCAGCGCCCCGCCCTCGCCCCGCACGAACCCATTCGCCCGCGCATCGAACGTCTTGCAACGCCCATCCGG
>CALCID010000041.1 GCA_937907535.1 uncultured bacterium
ACTGGTGGCCTCGGGGCCGGACACATGTGTATCACTGATCAGTCGCATTTGGTATGAAAACCACCCGCAGCCGACCCGGTACCGGATCGCTGAGCGGCTCGTTCTGGAACTCGGGAACGAGCTGCCGGAGCCGGCTCAGCCGCACCGACGTGTCGGCTGTGAACGAGAGGGTGCCGGACGCGGCGTTGAACGTCAGCTCGGCGTTGCGTGGCAGCAGGATGCGCTGGGCATCGGCTTCGTTCTGGAACGAGAGGCGAATTCCCTCCTGCCGCAGACGGTACGTGCCGCTGACCACCTGCAGGGTGCCATCGGGATTGTTGAACACGAGCTGGAACGCGTCGCTCGCTCCGGAGACGGTCAGCCTCGGGATCTGCGTCGTCTCGAGCCGACTCCGGATGTCCGTGTCGGGCAGCGAGCCCTGGGGGTCGAAGGACAGGGTCGTGAGCACGTAGGTGCCGGCGACTTCGTCGCGGCCAATCGTCGGTGCCGCCGGGTCATCGCCGCACGCGACGATGCCGAGGGCAACGACCAGGATCGGCAATACTGCACGCCGCATGGTTGCCTCCAGTTTCGGATCGGGTCCTGCAGATACAGGAACGGGCGCGGGCACACGCGTGAGCCCGCGCCCGACCTACGATGAGCGCCTCAGATGTGGAGCGCCCGGCCCAACGAGGCCAGCGCCGCTTCGGCGATCGCCTCGGAGAGGGTGGGGTGCGGGTGCATGGCCCGCTCCATTTCCTCGGCCGTGGATTCGAGATGGCGGCCGAGCACGAATTCAGCGATCAGCTCGCTCGCTTGCGGGCCGACGATGTGGGCGCCCAGCAGCTCGCTGTAGCGCTTGTCACGCACGATCTTGACGAACCCCTCGGTCTCGCCGGCGGTCCGGGCACGGCCGTTCGCGCTCCAGGGGAAGACGCCGACCTCCACATCGTACCCGGCCTTGCGCGCGGCATCCTCGGTCATGCCGACGGACGCGACCTCGGGATAGCAGTACGTCACGCTCGGGATGTTCGCGTAATCCACGCGCGCGTGCTCGTCCCCGGCGATCCGCTCGACCACCACGATCCCCTCGTGGGAGGCCTTGTGCGCCAGGAGCGGCGGCCGCGCCACGTCCCCGATGGCATACACCCCGGGCACGTTGGTCTGCAGGTAGTCGTCCACCACGATGGCGCCTCGCTCGACCTTGACGCCGACCTGCTCGAGCCCGATGTCCTGGACGTTCGGGGCGCGCCCGACCGCGACCAGCACCACCTCGGCCTCGATCTGCTGGGCATCGCCCTTCGCCGGCTGAACGGTCAGCTTCACGCCGTCCTTGCCGACGTCCGCCTTCTCCAGGCGCGCGCCGGTCAGGACCTCGATCCCCCGCTTGCGGTACGCCTTCTCGACGGTCGCGGACGAGTCCTTGTCCTCCAGCGGCAGCACCCGCTCCATCGCCTCGATGATCGTGACCTTCGCGCCGAAGGAGTTGTAGATGTCCGCGAACTCCATCCCGATGGCGCCCGCCCCGATGATCGCGATCGAGCCCGGGACCTTCTCCGGGTACAGGGCGTGGTCCGAGCTCCACACCCGCTCGCCGTCGATCTTGAGGATCGGCAGGTCACGCGGCCGCGAGCCCGTGGCAATGATGATGTGCTTCGCCTGCAGGGTACGCTCGCCATCCCCGCCGGTGACCACGACCTTCCCCTGGCCCGCGAGCCGGCCCCACCCCTTCACGTGCTCCACGCCGTTCTTCTTGAAGAGGTAGGCGACGCCTTTCGAGCCCTGGTCCGCGACCTTCCGGGCCCGCTTCGCGGCCGTGCCCAGGTCCAGCTTCACATCGCCCACCTGGATCCCGAAGTCCCCGAGACCCGTGATCTTGCGCGCGTAGTGCGCGCTCTCGAGCAGTGCCTTCGTGGGGATGCACCCCCAGTTGTTGCAGACCCCGCCGAGCTTGTCCGACGCCTCTACGCACGCCGTCTTCATCCCGAGCTGCGCCGCCCGGATCGCGGCCACGTACCCGCCCGGGCCCGCGCCGATCACGACGACATCGTACGAATTCTCCGCCACGCCTCACCTCGCGTTTCAAGAGCAGATTTCGAAATGATGATTCCTCGCGCCCGCAAATACGCCCGCCAGACGCCCGGGCGATGATGCTCGCCTAGGCGAGCATCATCATCGGCTCCTCCAGGAAGTCCTTCAGCGTCTGGAGGAAGCGAGCGCCGGTCGCGCCGTCGATCACACGGTGATCGCAGCTCATGGTCACGCGCATGCGTGGCCGGACCACGATCTCGCCGTCCTCTACGACCACCTTCTCCTCGACCCTGCCCACCGCGAGGATCGCCGCCTCCGGCGGATTGATGATCGCGGTGAACTCATCGATGCCATACATGCCGAGGTTGGAGACGGAGAACGTCGCCCCCGTGTACTCCTCGGGCGTGAGCTTGCGTTCCCGGGCACGGCCGGCCAGCTCCCGGATCTCCGCCGAGATCTGCGCCACGCCCTTACGGTCCGCATCCCGAACCACCGGCGTGATGAGCCCGTCCTCCACGGCCACGGCCACGCCAATGTGGACCCGACCGTAGCGACGGATCACGCTCTCGCCCCAGGAGGCGTTGACTTCCGGGTGCCGCCGCAGCGCCTCCGCCGCGGCCTTCACGATGTAATCGTTGATCGACGTCTTGACGCCCCGCTCCCCGAGCCGCGCGTTCACCCGCTCGCGTACCTCGAGCAGCCGGCGCATGTCGACCTCGATGGTGAGATAGAACGTCGGGACCGGCCCGATCGAGGTGACCAGCCGCTTCGCGATCGTCTTCCGCATCTGGCTGACCGGCACCTCTTCGACCTCGGCCACCGCGGCCGGCGGAGCGTACGCCGGTGCCGCCGGCTTCGGCGCCTCGGGCGCCGGCGCCCGCTCCGCGGCCGCGAGCGCCGCCTCGATGTCCCGCCGGATGACTCGCCCACCAGGCCCCGTGCCCTTCACCGACGACAGCTCGAGACCCGCCTCCGCCGCCAACCGGCGCGCGAGCGGCGAGGCCTTGACCCGGCCATCCTCCTCGGTGGGCGCGGCCGGCCGCTCGACCCGGCCCCCGGCAGCCCGCGTCTCGTCGATCCCGGGCGGCACCGGCGTGGGCCGCCGGTCCGGCGACTCTTCGGCCGCCATCGACCCTACCTGCGCGAGCGACTCCTGGGTCTGCTCGCCAGCGCCCTCCGCGCCACCCTCCGCCTCGTCCGGCGCCTCCTGCAACAGCCCGGAAATGTCCTCGTCCGGCCCCGCAACAATCGCGATCACCGCGCCCACGGGCGCCGTATCGCCTTCCTTCAGGAACCGCTTCCGCAACACGCCCGAGCCACGGGAGACCAGCTCCATGGTGGCCTTGTCCGTCTCGATCTCGGCGAGCACATCGCCTTCCGAAACGGAGTCACCCTCCTGCTTCAGCCACCGCACCACCTGCCCCTCCTCCATCGTGGGCGAAAGGGCCTCCATATGTACCTTGGTCGCCATCTCAACCCTTCCTATCCGATCGGTCGCTGCCGACCCGTTCCTTCCGCCCGCGGACTACCGGTACAGCACCTTGTTGCACGCCGCGACCACCCGATCCACGCTGGGCTTCGCCATCTTCTCCAGCCCCTTGTTGTACGGCATCGGCACGTCCACCTGCGTCACACGCAGCACCGGGGCGTCCAGATAGTCGAAGAACTCCTCCTGGATCAGGCTCACGATCTGCGCGCCGATCCCCCCGTACGCCCAGCCTTCCTCCAGGTACACGGCCCGGTTCGTCTTGCGGATCGTCGCCTCGATCGATTCCACATCCAGCGGCCGCAGAGAGCGCAGGTCCAGCACCTCCGCCTGCACCCCTTCCTTCTCCAGCTGCGCCGCAGCCTGCAACGCCACATGCAACATCTTGCCGTGGGTGATGATGCTCACGTCCGTGCCTTCCCGCTTCACGTCCGCCACGCCCAGCGGGATCACGAAGTCCTCGTCCTCCGGGACCTCGCCCTTGATCGCGTAAAGCAGCTCGCCCTCCATGACCACGACCGGATCATCGTCCCGGATCGCGGCCTTGAGCAGCCCCTTCGCGTCCGCCGGCGTGGCCGGCGTGACCAGCTTGAGCCCCGGGAAGTGCGCGTACGTCGCCTCCAGCGCCTGTGAATGCTGCGCCGCGAGCTGCAGCGCCGCGCCCGTCGGGCCGCGGAACACGATCGGGCACTTGAACTGACCGCCCGACATGTAGTGCAGCTTCGCCGCGCTGTTCACCACCTGGTCCAGCGCCAGCAGCGAGAAATTGAAGGTCATGAACTCGATCACCGGGCGCAGCCCGACCATCGCCGCGCCCACGCCGAGCCCGGCGAACCCGAGCTCCGTGATCGGAGTGTCGACCACCCGCATGTCCCCGAACCGGTCGAGGAGCCCCCTGGACACCTTGTACGCGCCGTTGTAGACCCCGACCTCCTCGCCCATGAGGAAGACGTCCGGGTCCCGCTCCATCTCCTCGACCAGCGCCTGGTTCAGCGCCTCACGATACGTCATCACCGCCATAGCGCTACCCCTCCGCCCGGAAATCATCGAAGAAGATCCGCCCGTACTCCGGAGCCTGGGCATACGTGTGCCGATACAGCTCCGAAGGATCCGGCTCCGGCGACTTGTCCGCGAACTCGGCCGCGTCCTCGGTCACCTCCCGGGCCCGCGCATCCAGCGCGTTCAGCTCGTCGTCGTCGAGCAGCCCGTGCTCCTTCAGCCTGTCGATGTAGATCCGGATCGGGTCCTTCTTCTTCGCCTCCTCCACCTCTTCCTTCGTCCGGTAGACGCCGTGGACCGGATCGGACATGGAGTGGCCGACGAAGCGGTAGCACCGCGCCTCGATCAGCGTGGGGATCGACTCGTTCCGCGCACGATCCACCGCCTCCTGCACCGCCGCCCGCATCGCGAGCACGTCCATCCCGTCCGCCACCATGGACGGCATGTCATAGGCGCAGGCCTTCTGCGAAATGTCGTACAGCGACGACGCACGCTCCCACGCCGTGCCCATGCCGAACCGGTTGTTCTCCACCACGTAGACCACCGGCAGCTTCCACAGCGCCGCCATGTTCAGCGACTCGTGGAACGCGCCCTGGTTCACCGCGGCCTCGCCGAAGAAGCAGAGGCAGACCCGGTCCTCCCCGCGATACTTGATCGCCCAGCCCACACCCGTGGCGAGCGGGATCTGGCCACCCACGATCCCCCAGCCACCCAGGAAGTTGTGCTCCGCGCTGTACAGGTGCATGGAGCCGCCCTTCCCCCGGGCACAGCCGTCCACACGGCCGTACAGCTCCGCCATGACCGCGCGCGCGGAGATCCCCTTGGCCAGCGCCTGTACGTGCTCGCGGTACGCCCCGATCACGTAGTCTTCCGGCCTGAGCACGCTGATCGCGCCCACCCCGACGGCCTCCTGCCCGATATAGAGATGGCAGAACCCGCCGATCTTCCCGAGCGCGTACGCCTCAGCGCACTTCTCCTCGAACCTGCGGCCGAGCAGCATCATGTACAGGAGCTCGTGATGCTCCTCGCGGCTCAGCCCAGCCAGTTGCCCGCCTTCGCGGGAGGGTTCCTCTATACCGACCCCGTTGCCGGTCGCCTTTGCGTCTGTCATTTCTCACGTCCTGTAACTGGCCCGTTGGCGTCGCCCGACACCAGGCGATCCCTCCATGCCCGGCCGGAAGACCCGCCGGACTCCCTCTGCTCACCCGCGCGCGGCCCGGCGCGGCTCGATCTGCACGAGCTGGATCCGCGGCGCGGGCGAGACCACCTCCGCGGGCGCGGGAATGTCGGCCTCCAGGATCTCCCGGATCGTGCCCACCCCGCCCGCTTCCACAGTGCGCGCTTGCTTCTCCGCGTGATAGCTGGACCGCACCAGCGGACCGGATTCCACGTGCCGGAATCCCATCTCCTCCTCGCCGATGCGCTTCCACTCGGCGAACTCCTCCGGCGTCACCCACCGCGCGATCGGCGCATGGTGGATGGACGGACGCAGGTACTGCCCGAGCGTCAGGATGTCCACCGACGCCTTCCTCAAGTCCGCCATGGCCTGCGCGATCTCCTCCTTCGTCTCGCCCAGGCCCAGGATGATCCCCGACTTCGTCAACATCGTCGGGTCCATCCGCTTCGCCGCGCCGAGCAGCGAAATGCTGCGCCAGTAACGACCGCCCGGCCGCGCCCAGGGATGCAGCCGCTCGACCGTCTCGAGGTTGTGGTTCAGGATGTCCGGCTTCGCTTCGACGACGATGCGAAGCGCGTCCTCGTCTCCCTTGAAATCCGGGATCAGGACCTCGATGGTGCAGCTCGGCCGACGCTCCCGGCACTGGCGGATCGTCTCCGCGAAGATCGCCGCGCCGCCATCCGGCAGATCATCACGGTTCACGCTGGTGATGACGACGTGCTCGAGCTCCAGGTGCTCGACCGCGTCCGCGACCCGCCGGGGCTCGTCCCAGTCCAGCTCGGTCGGCATGCCGTGCGCGATCGCGCAGTATTTGCACGCACGCGTGCATACATCACCGAGGATCAGGAACGTGGCCGTCCCGGCTTCCCAGCACTCGCCGATGTTCGGGCAGCCCGCCTCCTCGCACACCGAGTGGAGACGCTGGCTGCGCATCAGCCGCTTGAGCCGGAGGTAGTTCGACCCGCCCGGCGAGCGCACCTTCAGCCACGATGGCTTCCGCGCGGTGTGCTCGAGCGGCGTCTGCCCTTCGAGCAACGGCAGCCGTGCCGTGCCCTTGGATTTGACCACGCCCGTATCTTTACCTTGCGGCGCGTATCCGCGCACCGCCCCGCGTTCCATGGTCATCGCTCCTTCCGCTGGCCGCTCCGCCGGCGAATTCGGCCTGCCGCACAGTCGCCGCATGGCGAACGCCGGTCTATTGCGGCAGCTTCGTAAGATAAGCCCGCCCTCGCCTCGCGGCAACGCAAGGTGGCCGCAACCCGGGAGCGGCGGCAGCCGACGCCCCGGGCTCCCCGCCGAGGTGCGACACGAAGCCGGATTCCGACAGGGATTTACGCGGGGGCGCGGCTTCCACGGACGGATTCGACGATGCGGCCCGGAGTGGTCCGGCCGGATGCACGAACCGCCTTGACGCGACACTGGCCGCGAAGGCGGGGGCGATCGACGAGGCCGGAACCCACGCCTGCGGCCCCTGGGATCGACGGGATCGGGGGTCAGACGGCGGGTTCTGTCGCCTTGCCGCGGTCGCGCCCGAGTTGATGTCTCAGGGCCTCGTCCAGCTCCGGCCAGGCGAACCCGTAGCCGGATTCGAGCAAGCGCCGCGGCAGGGCGCGCTGCCCGGCCAGGATCGCCTCCTCGGCCATCTCCCCGAACACGAGCCGCAGCACGGCGGCGGGCACAGGGAAGTGCGCGGGCCGGCCCAGCACCCGCGCGAGCCGGCGGGTGAACTCCGCGTTGTCCACCGGGTTCGGCGCCACGAAGTTGACCGGGCCGGCCAGGGACTCCGTTTCGATCACGTGCGTGACGGCCCGTGGGATCTCGTCCAGCGCGATCCAGCTCAGCACCTGGCGTCCGCTGCCGAGCCGTCCGCCCAGCCCCAACCGGAAGATCGGGAGCATGCGCTGGAGCATCCCGCCGGCCGGATCGAGCACCACGCCGAATCGCATGTGGACCACGCGGATCCCCGCCTCCGCGGCGGGGGCGGTCGCCGCCTCCCAGGCCACCGCGAGCTCGGCGAGCCAACCGGTCCCGGGCGGCGAGTCCTCGTCCACCGGCTCGTCCGGAGGACGGTTCCCGTAGATCCCGATCGCGGAGGCCGACAGCAGCACGCGGGGCCGGCGCTCGAGCTGGGCCAGCGCCCGGGAGAGGAGCCCGGTCCCGCGCAGTCGGCTGTTCCGGATCGCCGCCTTCCGAGCCCGCGTCCATCGTCCGGACGCTATGCTCTCACCCGACAGATGGATGACGACGTCGTGGCCTTCGAGCTTCGCGGCGTCGACCTCCGCCGTCGCGGGGTCCCAGTACACCGCGTCGCCGGTCTTCACGGACTTCGAGCGCACCACGCGGGTGACCGCGTGGCCGTGGCCCCTCAGATGGCGGACGAGAGCGCTGCCGATGAGCCCGGAAGAGCCGGTGATCGCGATTCGCATGGCCGCGCCGCGGCTCAGCGGTGACGTTCCAGTGTCACCTCATGGTCCTCGCCGTGCCGGGCCCGATCCTGCACCGATTCGTTGCGCTGCGAGCGAGAGTACTCCGCCCGGAGCCGGTCCAGCATCTCGGTCCGCCGGCGGAACAGCCGCTTCGGTTCCCGCGGCGCATGGCGCGACAGTGCGTACGCCGCGAGGAGCGGCAGCCCGATCGTGCTGTCCGTGTAACAGACCACCGCGTCCGGGAGCCGGTCCGGGTCGACCTTGCCCCAGCTCACCGCCTCGGCCGGCGTCGCGCCGGAAAGCCCGCCCGTGTCCGGCCGCGCGTCCGTGATCTGGAGGAAGTAGTCGTGCCCGCGTTCCTCGATCCCGAGCACCTCCTGGATCTGCGGCTCCGTCTGCAGCATGAAGTTCTTCGGACTGCCGCCCCCGAAGATCACCACGGCCGACTTGCCGCCCCGGCGCTTCGCGTCGAGCACGATGGACGCGGTCTCGTTGACGTCCGCGCTCACGTCGAAGGCCAGGCGGTAACCCTGGAGCGCGAGGGCGGCCACGTTCATCCCGATGGACGAGTCACCCGGGGACGACGTGTAGACCGGCACCTCGTACTCGTGGCAGGTGGCGAGCAGCGAGCGGCGAGACAGGCCGAGCGCCCGCTCCCGCTCCAGCAGATAGCCGCCGACCAGATAATGGAATTCCGCCGTGGACATCGGCCGCTGGAACTCCTCGCCCCGGAGGATCTGGCGGAAGAACGCGTCCGTGTCGAGCAGCACCGAGTAGTCGAAGAAGATGTCGTAGATGCGAACGACCTCCTCCTGGCGCAGCTCCACGTCCGACACGAACGGGTTGCCCTGCCGGAGCTCGAGGCCGAGGGCGAAGTGCGTGTCGTGGTACAGGTTCGCGCCCGTGGACACGACCCAGTCGATGAAGCCCGCCTCGATCAGCGGGATCAGCGCGCTGATCCCGAGCCCGGTCGGCGTGAGCGCGCCGGTCAGCGAGACGCCGACGGTCACGTCCTCCTCGAGCATCTTCTCGGTGAACAGCCGGCACGCTTCGTTGAGCCGCCCGGCGTTGTAGGCGAGGAACGTGGTGTCGATCAGGTCCGCGACGCTGATGTCGGGACGGATGGGCCGCGGGTCGATCCGGCGGCCGGTCAGGAATCGCTTGCTATTGGCCATGGCTCTCTCGAGGACTGGGGACGCGGTCCGGCAGCGGTTGCGGCGGAGCCCGGAACCCGCCGCGGCCGTTGCGCGCCGCATCGTCGTTCTCGGCCGTGCCGCCGCGCGTGGCCGCGCGGAGCTGGGCATCGTAGCTCTCGATCACGATGCGGACCGCGTGCTCCGGGGAATCGGTGATGGTGAAAAGGTCCATGTCTTCCGGCGAGATCTTGCCCCCGCGCATCAGGACGTCCCGGATCCAGTCGATCAGCCCGCGCCAGTACTCGCTGCCGAACAGGACGACGGGGAAGTGTCGGACCTTGCCGGTCTGGATCAGCGTGAGCGCCTCGAACAGCTCGTCCAGGGTTCCGAAGCCGCCGGGGAAGATGATGAACCCCTCGGCGTACTTCACGAACATCGTCTTGCGGACGAAGAAGTAGTGGAAATTGATGGGGATCCGCACGTAGGCGTTCATCCCCTGCTCGAACGGCAGCTCGATGTTCAGGCCGACGGACTTGCCGCCTCCCTCCACCGCGCCCTTGTTCGCGGCCTCCATGATGCCCGGGCCGCCGCCCGTGATCACGGCGAAGCCGGCCTCGGCCAGCCGCCGCGCGGTTTCCTGTGCCGCGGCGTAGTAGGGGTCGTCCGGCAGGACCCTCGCGCTGCCGAAGATGGAAACCGCAGGCCCGAGTTCGACGAGGGTGTCGAAGCCCTCCACGAACTCGCCCATGATGCGGAAGATGCGCCAGGCATCCTTGGTGTAGTCCGGTTCGCGCCCGGGCCACCGCGCAAGGAGCTGCTCGTCTTCCGTCCGGAACGAGCGGTCCGGAGGTGGAACCGGCATCGCCGGGTTCTTGTCTTGCGAACTCATCTGGACTCCTCGCTGCTTCGCCGGGCTCCCGCCCCGTCGCGTTTCGAATCGCGGTACCAGGCCGCGGTCCTTGCCAGTGCCTCTTCCGGCGCCACGCGCGGCTGCCATCCGAGCTCGCGGCGCGCCCGGGTCGTGTCGTACGGGTCGTCCCGGCTCAGCCGACGGACGAGCCGACCCAGCGCGGGCTGGCCGAAGCCGGGGAGCACGCGCAGGATGACGTCGCCTACCGCCGCTACGGACAGGGCGAGGGCGGTCGGCACGGAGACCACACGGGGAACGCGGCCCAGCACCCGGCCGAACGTCTCGATGATCTCCCTCACGGTCAGGGGACGCTCGGCGGTCAGATTGTACGCCCGGCCGATCGATTCGCTCCGCTCGAGCGCGGCCACGATCCCGTCGGCCACGTTCCCGGCGTACACCATGGGCAGGGTACCGTGCCCGCCCCGGGGCAGCGGCACGACGGGGAGCGACGTGATCCGCGCGATCCCCGGCGTGAACCACCGGTCCCGCTCCCCGTAGACCATCCCGGGCCGGACCGTGGTGAGACGCACGACGCCCGCCTCGTGCAACCGCCAGGCCACGGCCTCCGCTTCCCGCTTGCTGCGCGGGTAGTACGCCCGGGCCGGGATCGTCCCCGTCTGCCAGAGGTCCTCGGTGATGGGCACGCGCCCGACCGCCCCGTACACGGCCACGCTGGACACGTGCACCACCCTGGACGCACCGGATGCGGCCGCCGCGCGCAGCACGCGCTCCGTGCCTTCCACGTTCACCGTCCGGTACGCGCTCTCCCCCATGCCCCGCCGGAAGAGCAGCGCCGCCGCATGCACCAGGGCGTCACAGCCGGCCATGAGCTCCGCGAGCCGGCCCGGCGGGTCCCGCAGGTCCCCGGTCACCAGCTCCACGCCGAGCTGCCGCAGGAACGACGTATCCGCCCCCCGCCGCGCCAGCGCCCGAACCTCGTGCCCGTGCGCCAGCAAACGCTCCGCAACGTGCGATCCCAGGAACCCCGTCCCCCCGGTCAGGAAGACCCGCATGGCTCGCCTCGCTCCGACGCGGCAGACATGCGGAAAAAGATAGGTCCGCGCCTGCGGCGCTGCCAGCGTCCGGCCATGGCGGCCGGGCCCAGTCCTCTGGACCCCGCACTGATCCGTGCCTTGGGCAGTTCCTTCCTCGGTGGCCGACCCGGCGACGGGCCGATGCCCCCGGAACGGCCGCACGACACATCGGGTATATCCCGACACCACAACCACTTAGAGTCGAGGAAACGATGGCGGCGAGCCGCTTCGACCTGGGCCGGTACGTGCCCGTGAGAGACCGGATCCGGGCGTTCTACAAGGAGTTCCCCACCGGCTCGATCCGGACCGAGCTGGTGCGGCTCGAGGATGGGCTGGTCCTGTTCAAGGCATCGGTGTACCGGGACCCCCACGACCCCGCTCCCACCACCGGGTGGGCGCACGAGCGGGTGGGCGCGGACGCGGCGGAGTTCGGCCGCTTCTTCGAGCGCTGCGAGACCGCTGCGGTCGGCCGCGCGCTGGCGAACCGGAATCTCGCCGGCGGGCGGAGGCCGTCGCGGGAGGAGATGGAGAAGGTGGTCCAGCGGCGGACCACGCCTTCGGAGCCCGTGGGGCGGATCCGTGCGCTGCTCGCCGTGGCGCCGCTGCCCGTGGCCCGCCGCAGGCGCATCGAGGAGAAGCTGCGTTCCGGGCTGACGGGGCAGGCCGCGCACGAGCTGGAGGCGTACCTGCTCGCGCTGACCGCGCCGAAGCGTGCGAGGAAATGACCCGCGCCCTGGACACTCTCCCGGCCATTCGGTAGCTTTCCGCATATGGAATGTCCTCGTTGTCGGACGGAGTCCTCCGGCGCGTATTGCCCACAGTGTGGCACGCCGTTGAAGGGTGCGGCGTGCGCGCGGTGCGCCGCGCCGCTCGTGCCTGGCGCCCGGTACTGCGTGCAGTGCGGGAAGCCGGTGCGGTCGCAGGTGTCGAACCTGCCGTGGTACGCGGCGGGCGCGCTGCTGCTCATCACCGTGGTGGCGCTGGCGTACTCGGCGTTCCGGCAGGGGGGCGATGGGCAGGCCGCGCCGGGCGCGTCGCTCATGGGCGCACCGGCCGCCTCGGGCGGCGTGGCGCCGCCGCTGACCGGCACGCCGCGGGAGCAGGCGGATCAGCTCTTCAACCGGGTGATGACCGAGCTGGAGGCGGGCGATTCGGCGCGGGCTTCCTTCTTCCTGCCGATGGCGATCATGGCATACCGCCAGGCGGGCCCGCTCGACGCGGACGGGTTGTATCACCTGAGCCTACTCGAGGCGGCTTCGGGGGACTACGCCGCGGCCAGGGCCACGGCCGAGCAGATCCTCGCCATGATGCCGAAGCACCTGCTCGGGCTGGCCTCCGCGGCACGGGCGGCGGCGGCCGCCGGGGATGACGCCGCCGCGCGGGACTACCACGAACGGTTCCTCGCCGCGTACGACGAGGAGAAAGACCGGCCGCTCCAGGAGTACCGGGACCACTCCCGCGTCCTCCCCACCTACCTGGAAGAAGCCCGGAAGGCGCTCGGCCGGTAGCCGGGCCGCGCCGCCCGCCGTACCCGAGGAGTTTGCCCCGCCGCCTGCCATAGGGTCCTCCCGAGGCGGCGGTCGCCTTTCCGGAATCCGACCCTCGGGCGGTCCAATGGATCTTGTCAGGAGGTCGTGGCGGCAGGTCGCGGCTACGCGGACGGGGCCGGCGGAGCTCCGCCCGATTCCTCCGAACAGGACTTCGCGGACGGGACCCTGTTCCGGCCTCAGATCACGGCGAGCAGCTTGTCCGGATCGACGGGTTTGACGAAGACCAGGTCGATCCCCCGGCGCTCCAGCTCTTCCGTCTCGTTGCCCAGCGACCAGCCGGTGATCACGCCGAGCCGGACGTTCCGGTCACGCTCGCGCAGCCGATCCGCCAGCTCGAGGCCGTTGATGCCGGGCATGCCGAGGTCGGTCAGCACGAGCCGGAACCGGCCGGGCTCGAAGAGCTCCAGCGCCGCCTCCGCGCTCCGGGCCGTGACCACCTCGTGGCCGACCGCGCGGAGCGCGGCCGCGATGGCCTCGAGGCTGAGAGCGTTGTCATCCACGATCAGGATCGGAGCGCTCGCCCTCGGTTTCAGCCTGGTGCCCGTGTCGTGGGCTTCGGCGAACTGCGGGCGTCGCAGCCTGAGCAGGACCGTGGTCCCGACCCCGGGCCAGCTCTCGATGGTCAGCTCCCCGCCCTGCCGCGCCACGAGGCCGTAGGCCTGGGAGAGGCCGAGGCCGGTGCCGTGCATCCCCTTCGTGGTGAAGAACGGGTCGAGGGCGCGCTCCCGAACCTCATCGGTCATGCCGGTGCCCGTGTCCTGCACGCCGAGCAGCACGTGCTCCCCATCCCGGTCCGGCGTGGCGACGATGCGGATCGTCCCGCTCGTCGGGATCGCGTCCAGGGCGTTCGAGAGGAGGTCGAGCAGCGCTTGCCGGAGGTGCGCTGGGTGCGCCTCGACCCAGAGCGTCGGATCCACTCTGGTCACGAGGGACACCACGCCGCGGCGACGCTCGAGCTGCGGGCGCACGCGCTCCACGACTTCCTCCACGAGCTCGCTGAGCCGGATGGGGATCCGGTCCCGCGGGGCCTGGTGGCGCCGCGCGATCCCGCGCAGCCTCCGCACCGCCGCCTCCCCCTCCCTCACCGCCTCCAGGATCCGCTCCGCGTACAGCTTCACCTGCTCCGGCCTGTGCGCCTGCGCGCGGATCAACTCCGTGAACGCCACGATGGGGTTCAACGCATTGTTCAGCTCGTGCGCCGTGGACGCGGCGATGTCGACGAACGAGGCGGAGATGCGGGCGGACCCGGCGGCATCCGGCTCCCCTGCCGGCCGATCCTCGCCGGGCACCGCGGATGCCCCGTGCGGCCGGCCTCCGTGCTCCGCCGCCACCGTCCCGGCAACACGATCCTGGCCAATGGCCACGGCCATCAGGTCCGCCAGGATCCCGAGCAATCCGACATCGGCCGGGGTGAAGCCGGAGGCCTTCTCGAGCACCAGGAGCGCTCCGTACTCCTCGGAACCCATCCGGACCGGCGCCACCGCGGCGCTGGACGGCTGCCGACCGCCGAGGAGCATGCGGACCAGGGGCTCGTCCGGCGGGATCTCGGAGTAGCCCAGCGCCCGTGGCCGCCCTTCCCGGAGCGCCCGATCGATGAGGGTCCGCTCGCGGGGGAAGTGGGGCCCTCGCATCGCCCCGGTCCCGGGCAGCGGCGGTTGGACCGCGAGCAGCGAGAGCCCGCGTCCGTCCGCGTCGAGGCGGGCGAGGGCAGCCACCTGACCGCCGATGTGCCGGCGGGCCCGGTCGAGCACGAGCGCGACGATCGCGTCCGCCGCCCTCCGCTCGGCCAGCGCGCGGCAGACTTCGGGCACACAGGCGAGCTCGGGGAGCATGCGCTCACCCGCGTCGGGCCGTGCCGCCGACATCGACACGCGGGACTGCGGTACGGAACCTTCCATGATCTCAGGGCCTCCGAACCCGTGACCCGGCCCGTCCGGGACGGGGATGCTTCGGCCGGTCCGCCTCCCCGCAGGGTTCCCGAATCGGACGGGGAGCGGCGCTCGCCGATCGCGCCGCGTCGAGCCTCAGTCGAGAGGAGCGACGGCGCTCGAGCCAGGCGACACGGTAGCCGCCACGCCCTCGAATGACGGATACTCGGAAAGCGTCGCTGCGTGCAACGCGTTGAACAGCAACTTGAAGGTGCCCCGCGGCTGAGCCCGGAACTGCGGCCGGAACCCGATCAGCACGGCGTCGCCCCGGCCCACCCGGACCCTCACCGCGGCGGCCTTTCCCGCGAGGTGGCGCCGCTCGCCGAGCGCCCA
The DNA here is from genome assembly GCA_937907535.1 of uncultured bacterium. GTDB lineage: Bacteria > Gemmatimonadota > Gemmatimonadetes > Longimicrobiales > RSA9 > CALCID01. The sequence continues at coordinate 14,990 of CALCID010000041.1, forward strand.
ACCGCTCAGCACCAGTTCGCCGTCCGGATAACGGGCGATCACTTCGACCCGTGACGCCTCCGCCCGGGGATCGTCGTTCCGGGCCGGCTCGATCGGGTCGAACGCACGGCTGCGAACGAAGTACGCCGCCGCCTCCGCCGGCATCCCGTACGCCACGGGATGGCGCGTGTTCACCTCGATCCGGAGGAGCGAGCCCGGAATGAAGAACTCCCTCTCCGGTACGCCCGCGACGGCGTTGCGGAGCGGCAACCCGAACTGCCGGATCACGAAGTCCGAGGCGCCGTCCAGCGCCACAAGGGTGCCGCCCCGCTCCACGTACCGCTTCAACGCGGCCGCGCCCTCGACGCCGAGCCCACCCACGTAGCGGGGTGGCATCGTGCCCGGCGCGTGGCCGTTCAGGATCTCGCCGGCGCTCTGGTCCGGGAGCACGATGGCGTCGTAGCGCGTCAGGTCCTCCCGCCGGATCCGGGCATCGTCCAGGGTGTCCAGGTCGAATTCGTAGCGCTCCAGGAGCCAGCGGGTCCACCCCTCGTCCACGTTCGCGACCCAGGACTTGTAGAGCCCCACGCGCGGCAGCCGCAACGGATGGAGCGGCACACCCGGCTCGGCCCGGATCGACGTGATATCCAGGCCCAGCTCCCTGGCGAGCGCTTCGATCCGCTCCCGCGTCCGCCGGCCCGCATCCCGGATCACGATCGTGCCCGCGTCGTACGCCACGCCGCCGAGCTCGAAGTCCCCGCCCGCCCAGCTCACCCGTTCGCCGGCGCGGAGCAGAAGGTTCACGGCCAGCACAGTCGCGTTGGGCCGATGGGAGAGGAGGTATGCGACGCCGGGCCCGCCTTCGACCCGGCCTGGCCGCACCGTCGCGGCGTCGACCGGCTCCGTACGCGCCTCGAACGGCCGCTCGATCCGCACGACCCGCACGCCCATCTGGATCGGGAGCGTCCAGCCCGACACGTCGTACGGCGCTCGCGGCGGACCGCCCGGGTACTGCCTCATGTCCGGATAGACCTGCCTCTCGAGGAGGTCCACCGCGTACGGGCGGAACGCCTGCCCCGCATAGACGATGTAGGTGCCGGAAGGATAACGGCCGCCATCCGCCGTGAACGCCTCTGTGGCACGATGCACCTCGAGCCCGCCCCGCCGTAGCACGTTCACCAGCTCGACCGCCTCGCCCCGGTCCCACTGGTCTTCGTCCGGGATCAGGTACGCGAACGGGCCGCCCGCCCGGCCCCGTTCGATGGCCTCCCGGCCCATGCGGTAGAAGTCGTACAGCCAGTCGTCCTTCCGGCGCGCCGCGATGTCCAGCACCGCCATGGCGCCGGTGATCATGTAGTCCACGGCGTCCCGGAGCCGCCACCACCCGCCGCGCCACGGGTTCGCATAGGAGGTGCTCGGCTCCCACGCCGAGAGGTCGCTGCCGAAGCCGAACCACCGGGGGAGCTCCGCCGGGTCGTAGTAGCGGGGCGTCGCATAATGGTGGAGCGCCGTCTCCGCCAGGATCCCCACCATGTTGTGGAAGTACGGCGCGGTCCGCATGCCCCCGTTCCACCACATGTCGAACTGCACCCGGGACACCACACCGGGCTTGTCCTCCTGCGCGAAGCGCCGCGCCATGGCGTCACCCACCAGGTCGACGCCCGCCACGACCCGAGGCGGAATGTTCGGGTTCACCGGATCCGCGAACGGCGGCACGAAGATCCGGGCCGGGAACGGCGCCACCTGGTGGTGGTCGTAGACGATCTGCGGGTACCACTCGTGGTACAGCTTCCGGGACACGGCCTCGGTTTCCGGCTGCGTGATCATGAACCAGTCCCGGTTGTTGTCGTGGCCCGCGTAGTGGTGGTAGAGCCACGGCAGCGGCGCGGTCTCGAACGGCGTGCCCAGGTTGCTCCGGTACCAGTCGACCACGATGTCGAGCCCGTCCGGGTTCATGACGGGCATGAGGAGCAGGATCACGTTCTCCCGGATCCTCCGCATTTCCGCGGACTCCTCCGTGGCGACCCGGTACGCGAGGAGCGGCGAATGTTGGGAGCCCGCGACCTCGGAGGCGTGGAGCCCGCCGTCGATCCAGACGATCGCGCGTCCCTCTTGGGCGAGGCGGCGGGCCTCATCGTCGTCCAGGTCGCGGGCGCGGGCCAGCCGTTCGCTGATGGCGCGCCAGCGGTCGAGCCGGGCGATGTTTTCCTCGCTCGACACGTAGACCAGGATCAACGGCCGGCCGAGGACCGAGGTGCCGATCTCCTCCACCAGGACCCGGTCGCTCGCTTCGTCCAGGCGCCGGAAGTACTCCAGCATCTGACCGTAGTCCGCGAGCTCGTAATCCGCGCCGGGCTCGAATCCGAAGACCTCGCGGGGGTGCGGGGGCGCCTGTTGCGCGAGCGCGTTCTGGGCGACGAGCAGGAGCGGGAGCAGCATCGTGCGGCGGGTCCGGAACGGTCGCATACGGCTCCTCGCCAGTGGGCGCACGGGTGGGGAGGTGCGGGCCAGAATGCGTGTCCGACCGGTGGCAGAATAACATCGGCCGATGCATCCGGCCACCCCCAGGGGGAGGAGGGGATGGGGTGATGTTGCGACGCGCCTCCGTGCTTCGGTATATTGGTCTATTCTCCCCCAAACGGGGCCGGGGGCGGCCATCGTGATGGGGGTCCGGCGGACTGCGGACCTGGAAATGCGCAGAATCCCTCGCGTCGCCATCCTGCTCTGCGCGCTCGTCACCACGGCATTCGCCCTGAAGAACGACCTCCAAGCCGCGCTGGAGTCCATCACGGCGCGGGAGATCCGCGCGCACCTCAGTTTCCTTGCTCACGACCTCCTGGAGGGGCGGGGTCCGGGTACCCGCGGGGATCGGCTCGCGGCGCACTACATCGCGACGCAGTTCGCGCGGCTCCGGCTCGAGCCGGTCCGGGGCAGCTACTTCCAGCCGGTGCCCGTCGTCGGCGTGACGGTGGACCCGGAGCGGGTGGAGCTCGTGTTCGAGCGCGACGGCGTGCCCCTTGCCGCCCGGTTCGGTATGGACGCGGTCATCTGGCCGGGCGTGCCGGATACGGCCGTGTCCGTTTCGGGCGATGTGGTCTTCGTGGGATACGGCGTGACCGCGCCCGAATACGATTGGGACGACTTCAAGGACGTGGACGTGGCCGGAAAGGTCCTCCTCGTCCTGGTCGGTGAGCCGCCCGCGCCGCCGGGCGAACCGGATCTCTTCGACGGCCGGGCCCTCACGTACTACGGGCGCTGGACTTACAAGTTCGAGGAAGCGCAGCGAAGGGGCGCGAGCGGCGTCTTGCTCATCCACTCGCCGGACGCCGCCGGGTACGGCTGGTCCGTGGTCCTGACCTCCTGGATGGGTGAGCAGTTGTCCCTGCCCCGCGAGGCGGGCAGCCCGCCGCCGCTCGCCGTCGAAGGCTGGGTCTCACGGGACCTTGCCCGGCGGCTTCTCCGGCTCGCCGGACACGACCTGAACTCCCTCACGGCTCGCGCCGCGCGGCGCGACTTCCGACCCGTGGAGGTCGGCCTCGGCGTGCGCGCGAGCATGCCGGCTCGGGTTCGGCACTTCGAGACGGCCAACGTGGTCGGGCTCGTGCCCGGTCACAGCCCGTCGCACCAGCACGAGGTGGTCATCTACACCGCCCATTACGACCACCTGGGGATCGGGCCCGCGGTCAACGGGGACTCGATCTACAACGGCGCCTACGACAACGCGAGCGGCGTGGCCGCCATGCTGGAGATCGCGGAGGCGTTCACGCGTCTCGATCCGGGCCCGGACCGGTCGGTCCTCTTCATCGCTACCACGGCGGAGGAGAGCGGACTCCTCGGCTCCACCCATTACACCCGGTACCCGCTCTTCCCGCTGGACCGAACCGTGGCGGTCATCAACATCGACGGCGCGAACCTCTGGGGCGAGACCTCCGACGTCACCGCGCTCGGCGCCGAGAAATCCGGCCTCGGCCGCATTCTGGAAGCCCGCGCCCGGGAGATGGGCATGCGCCTCGTGCCCGATCGCGCTCCCGAGCACGGTTTCGATTTCCGCCTCGACCACTATCCGTTCGCTGCCGCTGGCGTGCCCGCCATCACCCTCGAGCACGGGATCGAGTTCCGGGGCCGGACGCCCGACTGGGGATACCGGGTCCTGCGGCGCTACGAGATCGACCACTACCACCGGCCCTCCGACCACTACGATCCGGCCTTCAACCTGGCCGGCGCCGTGCAGCAGGCCCGGCTCGCGTTCCTGGTCGGATACGACGCCGCGATGGCCGCCACCTGGCCGGACACTTCCACCGCAACCCCGCAGGCCACACAGCGGCCGGATTCAATCCGGGCCGACCGGCGCTGAGTCCGCGGCACTTTCACAGCCCCGTGGGCTGATCCAGGAACTCGGTCTCCAGCCCGAACCGCTCCGCGATGTGCGCGGCCAGGGCGCGGACGCCCCACGTCTCCGTGGCGTAGTGCCCGCCGTAGTAGACGTTGATCCCCAGCTCCATCGCGTCGAAGTACGTGTGATGCGCGCCTTCGCCGGTGATGAACGCGTCCAGCCCGGCCGCAACCGCCTGCCCGATCATGTTCCCCGCCCCGCCCGTGATCACGCCCACGCGCTTCACGCGCTCCGGCCCGCCCGGGATCATCTTGACCCGCACGCCCAGCACGTCGTCCAGCCGCGCGGCAACCGCCTCCCGCGTCAGCTCCAGCGTGCCCCAGACCCCCGCTTCCACACCCTGGACTTCGCCGAACCCGCCCTCGATCCGGATCCCCAGCTCCCGCGCGAGCACCGCATTGTTGCCCACCTCCGGGTGCAGGTCCAAGGGCAGGTGCGCGCTGTACACCGCGACGTCCGCGTCGAACAGCATCCGGAACTTCCGGTACCGCCGCCCTGTCAGCCGCCGCTCACCGTCCCAGAACAACCCGTGGTGTACGAGCAGCAGGTCGCAGCCCCGTTCGACCGCCGCCCGCACCGCCGCCTCGCTCGCGTCCACCGTCGCCGCCACCCGCCTCACCTCCCCCGAGTTCTCGACCTGCAGCCCGTTGTGCGCCTGCGGCCAGTCCGGCACCTCGGCGATCCTCAGATACTCGTCCAGATAGCCCACCAGCTCCTCGAGTCGCATCTCGCCCCCTTCCGTTGGCCACAACCACGTGTGGAAAATCCACGCGAGTTGTCCACAACCACTTCTGAAAACGCCGGGAAAAAGTCGTAACGGCCAATACGACAACAACTTGGATGATATCCACGAACTGTGGATAACCCGGGTGCGGCGGGATGGTGCGGGGCGGGGACAAGTGGGACACGGATGCCGCGCCCGGCGGTCGGGCCATTCGGCCGGCGAACGCCGGGCGCCGCCGCAGGTCAGGACGTGGCCAGCGCCCCGCGCTCTCCCGCTTCCGCCGACGCGCCGCCGGACCCGCCCGCCGCTTCACCGGTGGTGACGTTCCCGTTGACGCGCCCACCCTCGTCGAGCTTGATGCGCCGGGCCCGGATCTCGCCCTCGATCACGCAGGTCGACTGGAGCTCGAGGCGGCTCTCGGCGATGATGGATCCCAGGACGTGGCCGCCGATCACTGCGTCCTGGGTGAAGATGTCGCCCTTCACGATCCCGTCCTTGCCGACCACGACCGCCTTGCCGGCCCGGATCGTCCCTTCGACGGAACCCTCGACACGGATCGTGCCCTCGGTCTCGCAATCTCCGACCACGCGCATCCCCGGGCCGATGATCGAGATCACGGTATCGCGCGGCGCCTGCGCGCTCGGGTTGTCTTTCGCCATATCACCGGCACTCGTCGTGTGGTGATCCTTCCTGCGGAACATGAACTACTCAGGGCTGCTTGACCAGGGAGAGCGGATCGATGGGTTCGCCGTCCTTGCGGATCTCGAAATGGAGGTGCGGCGCGGTCGACCGGCCCGTGGAGCCGCTCAACGCGATGACCTCGTTGCGTTCCACGATGTCGCCGGGTTTCACGAAGATACGGGACGCATGACCGTACATGGACTCGTAGCCGTCTCCGTGATCGACGAGCACGTAGAATCCGTAGACCTCGTCCTCGCCCGCCGCCCGGACCACTCCGCCGCCCGCCGCACGGATGTAGGAATCGTAAGGTACGGCGATGTCGAGACCGGGGTGGTTGCGCGCGCCGCCCGTGAGCTCCCGCGTGATGAAACCTGCCTGGGCGAGGGGCCATGAGGTCGGCTCGTTGCTGGACTGCTGGGCGGCGTCGCCATCCCCGAGCTGCTGGCGGAGGGGCGGGAGCAGCGGCTCGCGTCCCTGGGGTGGCGAGTCGGCGCCCAGGAGCTGCCGGACCCGCTCGTATTGCGCTTCCACCTCTTCGAGCACCCGGGCCAGCTCGGCCACCTTGGCCCGTTCATCCTCCAGCCGCTCGACCTCGCGGACCAGGCCGGGCACCCGTGCCGCCTGCGCGGCCACGTACCACCACGACGCCATCATGACCACGATGATCGCGAGGAAGATGGTACCTGCAATGAGGAGGACCTTCAGCCAGCGATACGAGATCTGGTACGTTCGGGTCTCGAGATCGCCGTGGGGAACGATGATGAGGGTCAGCCGCCGATCTTCCATCCAGACATCCCGGGTCGCTGCCGGCTCGGGCTCCGGGGGCTACGAGACCGCTTCCACTGCCGGCTTTCCCGCGAGCAGCTCGAAAAGGCGCTCGAAGTCCTCGGCATTGTAGAACGCGATCTCAATGCGTCCCCGCGCGGCGCCCTGGCGCCGGATGCGGACATCGGTGCCGAGCGCGCGCGCGAGTTCCTGCTCGAGCAGGCGCTCCGACGGGTCCCGGCGCCGGCCCGGCGCCGCCCGCCGGGAACGGGCAGGCCGCGAACGCTGCACCATCTCTTCGACCTGCCGGACGCTCCAGCCCTCGGCCGCGGCGCGCTTCGCGACCTCGATGATCCGCTGCTCGTGGCCCAGACCGAGGAGCGCCCGTGCATGCCCGGCGCTCAGCCGGCCCTCGGCAAGGAGGTTCCGGACCGTGGCCGGCAATTGCAACAGCCGCATGGCGTTCGCGATGGTCGAGCGATCCCGGCCCACCGCGTCCGCGATCTGCTGCTGCGTCATCCCGAACTCGGTCGCGAGCTGCTGGTACCCGGCGGCCTCCTCCAGGACGGAGAGCGCCGAGCGCTGGATGTTCTCCACCAGCGCGAGCACCAGCATCGTGCGGTCGTCCACCTCCCGGACCAGCGCCGGGACCTCCCGCCAGCCCAGCCGCATGACCGCGCGCCAGCGCCGCTCGCCCGCGACGAGCTCCCAGCCCGTGCCTCCCTTGCTGGCGCGCACGACGATGGGTTGGAGCAGCCCGCTCTCCCGGATCGACGCGACCAGGTCGGCCAGCTCCTCTTCCGAGAACTCGCGCCGAGGCTGGAACGGGTTCGGGACGATCTCCGCCACCGGGATCGAACGCGCCGTGCCGCCGTCCAGATCCTGGTCGCCGAGATACTCACCGAGCAGAGCGCCCAACCCGCGCCCTAGCCGATCCCGCTTGCCTGCCCGCTCCCGCATCGGTTACGACCCGCTCGCCACCGGATCGCCCGATTCGGCCGCACGACCTTTCGCCGCGACCAACCGGGCGTTCCGCTCGTCGCCATCTCGGCCCGCGCCCCCACGCGGCCCGCTCTCCTCGCCGTTGCCGCTCCCCCCGTCCCCGCTCCGCATCGCGCGGCCGATCACCTCCTTGGCCAGCGCGAGATAACTCTGGGCGCCCGCCGACATGATGTCGTACAGCACGATCGGCTTCCCGAAACTCGGCGCCTCCGCGAGCCGTACGTTCCGCGGGATCGCCGTGCGGTACACCCGGCTCCCGAAATACTCCTTCGCCTCCTCCGCCACCTGGCGCGACAGGTTCAGCCGCTGATCGTACATGGTCAGCAGGACGCCGTCTATCTGTAGGCGGGGATTGAGGTTACGCTGAACCAGGCGAACCGTGTTCAGGAGCTGGGACAGACCCTCGAGGGCGTAGAACTCGCACTGGATCGGGATCAGCACCGCGTCCGCCGCGGTCAGCGTGTTCAGCGTCAGCAGGCCGAGGGAGGGCGGACAATCGACCAGCACAAAGTCGTACTCGTCGCGTATCGTGTTCAGCGCCCGGCGCAGGATGAGCTCCCGGTCCGGGCGATCCACGAGCTCGACCTCCGCGCCGACCAGATCCCGGCTCGATGGTACCACGTCGAGATAGGGAAAGTGGACCTTCCGGATCCGCGCGTCGGCGAGCGGGACCCCGTCCACGAGGACCTCGTAAATGGACGCGGTGATCGCCGACCGGTCCACGCCGAGCCCACTCGTCGCATTGCCCTGTGGATCCATGTCCACGACCAGGGTCCGGCGTTCCGCCACGGCGAGACACGCACCGAGGTTGATCGCGGTCGTGGTCTTCCCCACACCGCCTTTCTGGTTCGCAATGGCGATGATACGGGACATGCGCTCCTGGGGTACGGGGGTCGAACTCGCGGGATGTTCAATATACCCGTTCGCACCACCCTGGTCAAAGCTCGGCGCCCGTCGCAGGGTCCGGCGGACGTACACGTTGCGCCCCCCCATGGTTCCGCTTGACCCGCTCCACGGTTATGAGGAAATTATGCAGAACGCCGCCGTTCATTCCCCGGAGGGATCGATGAGGATTTCTCGCGTTCCGCGGCTCGCAACGCTCCTGACCTGGACACTGATCGCCGCCGCGTGCGGCAGCGACGAATCGGACCCGGCCGGCCCGATCCCGGCCGACCTTGCCGGCACCTGGACCGCGAGCGGCACCTGCTCCGCTTGCGAGTTCACGTTCCGGTCGGTGGCCCAGCCCTCGCTCCAGCTCGACATGGTCGCCATCGGCGGACAGGTCCGGATCGAGATCCGGCGAAGCGGCACCTACGAGTTCTTCGCCTCCATGGCCGGGCAGAGCATTTCGCGCCTGGGCATCGTGGAGATCAACTCCAACACCCTGCGCTTCAAGGACAGCGCGACCGGGGCGGTGGACACGGCCACGTACTCCGTCTCGGGGAACCTCCTCACCCTGGACTTCCAGTCGGTGCTCCAGGACTTCGACATCGACGACGACGGCAACCCGGATCCGGTCCGCGCCTACGCCGTGCTCCGGCGGAACTGATCGGCCGGGCGGCGCGCCGCCGTCCGGGGAATGTCCCTTTTTCCCATGCTGCCTCCCGGGCCCCCTGGTCCGGGAGGCAGTGCGTTGGTGAATGGCAGTCCGCGGGCGTCCAGGTCCGATCGTCGGCCCGGCGGGCGGTATCCGGAAGGCGTGAAGGAACCGGAGGAGCGCGTCCCCGGGACTCCGCACCGGCGCCTTTCCGGGGCGACGTCGCACGGGCCGGCGCGTCGTGGCACGCCGGCCGACCGGGCGTCCGCCGGATCCGCGCGTCAGCGTAGGAGTGCGCCGGCCGGTGTCGGGACATGCTCCGGTAGAGCCGACGTATCGATGGCGTCGGAGCACCCCTGGCTCGGCGTCCGCCGGACGCCGTCGCTCACGGGGCCGGGGTGGCGCGTCTCGCTCCGTGGTCGACGCGCCCGTCGACGGATGAAGGCGACCGCGCCACCGCGCGTCAGCGCGTGCGGGTCGTTCGGAACGACGCGCCGGGAACGAGCTGGAGAAGCCCTTCGCTCCTGCGGCCGCGTCGGCCCGCCATCTAGCTTCCCGGCGCAGTGTGCTGCGTTTACGGGCTCGGCAGCATTCCGCCGGCCGTGCCGGGCCCGCCCCGGAGCACGCGTGTCGGCGGCGATCGCCCGCGGCCCCGGCGCCGCGTGGCCATCCGGGTGCCGAATACCCTGTGCGAGCTGAGGTCTCCTCGCAGCGGGGCGGGCGTCGTCTCCGCGTCTGGCGCGGAGCGCACGGAGGCCGGCGCCCCGACCTCACCCTCGGCCGCGCCAGACAACCGCCGGCTCCCTCGAACCCGCATCCGGCCTACTCTCACGCCTTCCGGCCCTGGACGGCGAGCGGAGCGGGAAACCGTTCCCCGTCCAACGTGAAGCCGCACTCCCACCCTCCGCCCACGGCTCCGCGCCCTATCCCGGGGACGGCGTGTTTCACGTGGAACACCGGGCGGCCAGGGCACGCACCGCCGCGCCCACCGGATCGCCTGGGCCGTACCTTTCGTTCAGCCAACCCCGTTCCAGGCGCTGCTTCCGGATGACCCGCCTATGCGCGCCATCCGGGCCCGCTGGCTCTCCCCCGCCCCCACCCGGCGCGCCGGGCATCGGCCCGGACCGACCGCTCCGTCGCCGGACCACGCCCGGCGCGGACGCCGATCGGACACGTCCCGCCCGCGGGCACCCCGGGCAACGGCGGGCGTCGCGGGTCGATGTTTCACGTGAAACAACCCGTGCGGCCGGGCCCCGGCCGAGCGCGAGCCACCGCCCCCCTGGATCGCCCGGCACTCCACGGAGCGGCACCGCTACCGTATCCCGCACGGACGCTCCTCCCGGGCACGCAACACCTCACCCGTCCGGCCCGGGACCCCTGCCCCCCGACCGGGCCGCCGTGCACCCCACCCCTCATCCCGCGCCGAGCACCCTCGCCGCGCTCGGCTCCCCTACCCACGATCCGCCGGCGAGGACTGTTCCCCACCCCGAGATCCAACCCTGTCCAACGCCGGCGCTCGCCCGGGGCCGGCCCGGCGACCGCTCTCCGCAGCGACGACTCCGCCACACCCCTCGGTCGAGCCGATCGGGACGGGAGGGGCGGAGCGGCATACGACCTCCTCGCCCAACCCCCTTCCCCCACGGTAAGCTCCTCCTCCAACCCCGGAAGCGCCGCCACGCACCCCTCGATCGCTGTCCGGATGCGCACCTTCGGCTCGGCCTGCTATGGATGAACCACTGCTGCGGCGCCGTACCCCGACCGGGAATCGCCCGCCGTCGTATCGGGAACAACCATCGCTACCGTCGGGACTGCACACTTCAACAAGGAGCGTCGGATGGAGACACCCCTCGCTCTACGCCGCCGGTCGCGGGCACGCCGCACGCCGTACGCACTCCGGCTCCGATCCCTCGCCTCGCATCGGCCCTCCGCCGGGCCCGCACCCGATCCCATTCGCCGCCTGCAGGAACCGATCGACCGGGCGATGCCTCATGCCGTGCGCCTTCTCCATACGCCTGCTGACGCTCTCCCGGCCTCCCCCGAGCGCTGATCTACCGCTCCTCCGGAGCCCGACCCGGGCCCGTACGCCCGCGGTTCGCCGAGGACCCTGCCGCTGGCGCTGATTCGAAGTACAAGGCGGGCCATCACCGCCCCGGCCGATCCCTCCTCCCGACGCACGCCCACCACTTCGGCGCCCGTCGGACGGGTCCCCGTCCCGCGCGTCGGCACCGTCTCCACCCCTCGCGTTCGCCCACGCCTGGCCGAGGAATCCGCCCGCCCACCGCGGAACGAGTCCTCACACCCGCCTCGCCCCCGTCCTCGCCCCGGCAGGCGATGGCCGGATCCTCCCGTCCCGCCCTGCTCCACCGGCCGCACCGTGGCCGGCTGAAGACGCCTCCGCCCCGGCAGGAGCCGCGTCCCGGCCCTCCCATCCGGGAGCCCCCCCTCATCCTGCGCGCACGCCGATCCCGGCATCCGCCCCTCATCCCCGTACCACCCCGCCGGGCCGCGTACACGAAACAGCGATCCCTGGCGCCCTCGTATTTCCGCCGCATGCACGAACCACCCATCCTCCTTCCCTTGCCCCCGCTCCGTTGCGGCCTCGCCAGCCCGGCGCTAACCTCCCGCCGCGGCTCGCAGGTTGCAGCGACCCGGCGCCGCGCCCCGCGGCTCACCGCCGGGCCGCGGACCCGGGCGCCGCCCCATGTTTCACGTGAAACACCCCCATCCTCCGGAGCTCACCGGAGCCAGAAACATGAACGACATCCGACAGCTCGCGAACCGGCTCCGCGCCCTCGACGGACAGGGCTACCGCGCCCTCAAGTCCATCCGCGGCGCGTACGACGCCGGGACGTTCCAGCTCATCATCGATCACGTGCAGGGCGATCCCTTCGCGGACCCGAGCCGAGTCCGCGCCATCGTCCCGCCGGCCACGGCCCGCCTCCCCGAATGGGCGATCCGCTCCCGGACCCGCAGGATCGCCGCCGCGGACTTCCTCAACCGGGTGTTCGCGGACGCCCTCGAGACCGAGTCGAAACGCCTCGGCACCGGCCACAGCGGCGAGCTCTCCATCCTCCGCCCCGGCCAGCAGGTCCTGGAGCGCTCGAGCCTGACCGTCCACGCCGACGGCCGCGTCGAGGCACGGTTCCGGGCGGGCCTCCCCGCCGACGGGAGGCGGATCCTCGGCCACGCCGCCGCCGAGCTCCTCACCGTCAGGGTCCCGGCCGCCGTCGCCCGCGCCCTCCGGTTCGAAGCGATCGACCCGGACGCGCTGCGGCGCCACGTGGAAACGGTCGAAGACGCCCGGGCGCTCCGCGCCGCCCTCGAGGAGAACGGGCTCGTGGCGTTCATCGCGGACGGCGCATACCTGCCCCGGCGCTCCGGCGTGGATGACCGGCCGCTCCCCTTCGACAAGGCGGTTCCGTTCCGCTCTCCGGACTCCCTCCGGGTCACGCTCCGGGCACCGAACGCCGGCGAGATCACCGGGATCGGCGTGCCCCGAGGCGTCACCCTGATCGTGGGCGGCGGATTCCACGGGAAATCCACCGTGCTCCGCGCCCTGGAGCGCGGCGTCTACGACCACATCCCGGGCGATGGCCGGGAACGGGTCGTGACCGTCGAGACCGCGGTCAAGGTGCGCGCGGAGGAAGGGCGGAGCATTGCCGGCACCGATGTCTCCAACTTCATCGGCGCGCTGCCGGGAGGCGACGATTCGAGGCGGCTGCGCACCCCGAACGCCAGCGGCTCCACCTCCCAGGCGGCCGCCATGATCGAGGCGATGGAGGTGGGCGCGACCTGTCTCCTCCTCGACGAGGACTCGTCGGCCACGAACCTCCTGATCCGGGATGCGCGCATGCAGGCGCTCGTCCCCGCGGACCTGGAGCCCATCACCCCGCTCATCGACCACGCCCGCAGCCTCTACGACGAGCAGGGGGTCTCCACCATCCTGGTCCTCGGCGGCTCCGGCGACTATTTCGACGTCGCCACCACCGTCATCGCGCTCCACGCGTACGTGCCCGAAGAAGTGACCGACCGGGCACGCCGGATCGCCGCGGAGATGCCCACACGCCGCCAGCCATCGACCCGGCCCTGGGGGTCCATCGCGCCTCGCGTCCCTCTCACCCAGCCCCTCGACCCCCGCCGTGGACGCCGGGACGTGCACATCAAGGTCCTGGCCCGGGACCGTGTCCAATACGGTTCCGAGGAGGTGGACCTGCGCGCCGTGGAACAGCTCGTGGAACGGGCCCAGAGCCGGGCGGTGGCCGAGGCCGTGGCCTGGGCGTGGCACAACGCGGTCGACGGCCGCCGCACCCTCCCCGAAGTCCTGCATTATGTCATGGACGCGATCCGGGAGCGCGGCCTGGATGCCGTGCACCCCGAGCCCATCGGCGAGCTCGCGGCGTTCCGCATCTTCGAGCTGGCCGCTTTCGTGAACCGGATCCGCAGCCTTCGCGTGCGCTGACGCGCCCCGCCGCGCGACGCGCGAGCGCCCAGGGGGCGGGACGCGGGGTCGACCGATGACCCCCGGCCCCCTCCCCGCCCCCGCCAACCACCCGCCAGCGGGAACACGCTCCCCCACCCCGCCGGCCGGACGGCCTACGGTCCGACGACGCGCCCCCAACCGGCAATCGGCCCGGACCGCCAGGCTCGGACCTACGGCCGTGCCAACGGCCGCTTCCTGCTCCTGACCACCACCGTAACAGACCTGTCACAACAATGGCCGAGCGACTGTTACGAATGATCCGTCTATCTACCATCACATTATAATGCGCACTTATCACCCGTCTAACACACGCAGAGCATTAGTCATCCTCTCAGCGGATGCGCCGCCCTGTCGACACACCATCCCCAGTTTCCCTATTACGCACTCCATCTCCGTCACCGCCATCTCCTGTCATCCTGCTTTGGTAAACAATATTCGCCCTTCCACCACCAGCTCGGATTCGGCCCACGACAGGTCCCCTCCCCTCTCCCCGTCGGCCTTCCCCTGCGCCGGACGCACATTTCTCCACGTCTTCGTACGATCGGTCGTGCTGGACTCAGCCAGCGCAGCCCCCCGATCGGCTCGAGGCGCCCCGCCCGCCCCCGGCGGAACCCCAGGGCGCAGGGCGAAGGTCGCGATGACCAGGCCATCGCAGGTGGACGAGCGCCGGCTCGCATACCGGGGGGCCACCCTCCCCCGCTTCCTCCCTCGCCGGCATCCCGGCGGGCGACAGCCGCCTCCCGTCGATCCGATCCGGCCGTCTCTCGCACGGTGGCCGCGCACCGCCTCTCGCCGCTCGCCCACGCCGGCGCCCGGCACGCCCACCTCCCACCCCTCGCGCCGCCGCACGCTGCAGCCTACCACCATCCGGAAAGCGACCCATCCCGGAACGTACGGCGGCCCGCGCCAGGCCACGCACCGGCATAACCGTTGCAGCCACCACGACTTGAGAGGTGGTCAGGAGCGCCGGGCCCGGCGCGGCGCGCTCCGCGACGAGGCCCGGCTGCACGGCGACGGACCGCAGATCCGGCCGTGCCGCCACCGGAACAGGTCCCACGCGCCGGCAGGCGCCATCCCCCGGAGGACCGGGCACCGCCCGCCGGGGAGCACACCTGCCCGTCAGCGCTGGAGGTGATCCATGGCAGTCGAGCGACGGATCGATGGCGAGTCGCGGCGCATCCCGGGTCAGGCCGAACCGGCGTCCATTGGCGCCCTCATCAAGCAGCTCGCTGATGACAGCCGGGAGCTGGTTCGTCAGGAGATCAACCTGGCCAAGCTCGAGATGAAGGAATCGGCCGGCCACATTGCCTCGAACATCGCCCGTGCCGCAATTTGGGGCGGTGTCGCGGCGGTGGGCGGCCTGGCCCTGACCGCTTTCCTCGTGATCGTGATCGGGAATGCGCTGGGCGGCGCCTACTGGGCCGGCGCGTTGATCGTGGGCGTGGTCTTCCTGCTCGTCGGAGGCCTCCTAGCCCGGAGCGCCATGAAGAAGATCGCCCGGACAGGCCTCAAGCCCGACGAGACGATCCGCTCCCTCAAGGAAGACCGGCGGTGGCTGAAGCACGAGGCCCGGCAGTTCCGAGAGGACCTGGCCGCCTGACCCGGACTTCCGCGGTGTGAGGGCGGGCCACTGCGGCCGGGGATCGACCCCCGGCCGCCACCGCCCCCACCGCCGGCGTCCCGGCTCTCCTCAGCCGTGCAGCCCGAGGAGCCCGGCGTCCCGGAGCCATGCCCGCCCCGGGGGCCCGACCCGGCATCCTGGCACCCGGCGCCCTACTCGCCGGCCGGCCGTCTCCCGCCCGCGACCCGCGATCGACGCATCCGGACGGACTGACCCGGGGCGCCCGACCCGGTGCCCCGGCACCCGAGGCAACCTTCTCCAGGGGGTCAGGACATGCGCACGGCAATGCACGGCGACCCCGCCAACCCCGCCCGGCCATGACGGGCACCGAAGAGTTCCGCGTCGCGTACCAGATCCGGGGCCGCGTGCAGGGCGTCGGGTTCCGCTGGTGGACCCACCGCCGCGCCCGGGAGCTCGGCGTGCGCGGCATCGTTCGGAATCTCCCGGACGGCACGGTCTGGGTGGAGGCGGCGGGACCCCGCACCGCCGTGGAGGCGCTGCGGGCCCAGCTCGCCGTGGGCCCCCGCGGCGCCCACGTGGTCGAGGTGATCGAACACCCGCCAGCCGTGGACCCGCTCCCCGGCGAGTTCGAGATCTGGCCCTGAGCCCCGCCCTGGCCGCGCCGGCGCACACCCGGAACCCGGGAGCCGGACCCCGCCCGGAAGGCCGGTCGGCCCGGGAGGGTGGCCCGATGACGTCGCCCCGGAGGGCCCGACACCCCCCGACCGGAACGCCCGGTCAACAAACGACCGGGCGGGGGCCGACCGATCCCGGTCGACCCCCGCCCGTCTCCCGCTCCCGCGGCCCGAGCCGAAGGACGCCGCCCGGGCCGCTCCGTCACGCCACCCCTGTTCGCGCCTGGAGCTTCTTCCGCTCCTTGATCAGCTGGAGCTGCTGCGGGATCGTGGCCAGGTTCATGGCCGCGTAGTACACGATCAGCCCGGACGCCAGGTTGATGAAGATGACCACCATAAGGATCGGCATGAACCAAAGCATCATCTTCATCTGGGGGTTCTGCTGCGGCGTGGTCCCCATGCTCAACTTCTGCAGCACGAACATGCTCACGCCGAGCAGGATCGGCAGGATGTAATAGGGATCCGGCCGGGAGAGGTCAGGAAGCCAGAGGAAGCTCACGCCCCGGAACTCGATCGTCGCCTGGAACACGAAGAACAGCGTGATCAGGACCGGGAACGGGATGAGCAACGGCAGGCACCCGCCGAACGGGTTGAACCCCTCCTCCTTGTACAGCCGGAGCATCTCCTGCTGCAGCCGCTGCGGGTCGTTCTTGTACTTGTCCTGGATCTCCTTGAGCCGCGGCTGGAGCTCCATGTTCTTGAGCTGCGAGCGCATCGCGCGCGCGTTGAGCGGCCAGAGCAGGATCCGGATCAGCACGCCGAACAGCACGAGCACCCAGCCGTAGCTGATGTTCAGGACGTTGTGCATCCCGACCAGCGCCCAGGTGATCAGGTGCGCCAGCGGCCGGATGATCGGCCGGAGCACCCGCCAGCCGTACGGGTTCACGTCCTCCAGCCCGCGCCCCACCGCCATCAGCTGCTCGTACTCCTGTGGGCCGACGAACAGCTCGAACGAGAAGCCGCCGTCCCGGGCGATCGGGAGCGTGGCCGTGAGATCCACCGCATACTGCTGGCCGGTCGGCTCGGCGATCACGCCGCCCAGGTACGTGCCCGGGTCCAGCTCCGGGGCGAGCACCGACGCCAGGAAGTACTTGTTCTTCAGGCTGACCCAGATGAGCGGCCCCTCCTCGATCCGCCGCTCACGCACCGAGCGCAGGTTCACGCTCTGGATGCCCTGCCGCACGCCGTTCGTCACGTACGCCAGCGCCCGCTCGTCCTCCCGAACGTCCGCCTCGTTCGACCGGAGCGTCGGGCCGAGATCGATCAGCAGCTGCGACGGCGGCACCGCCGAGCCCCAGACCCGGCCCTGCGCGCGGATCAGGTAGCTCTCCGGATCGAACGTGTACGTCAGCGACGCCTGGAAGCCGCTCTCCGGGTCCACATACACGAACCGGACCGGCGCCGGCCCGCCCTCCGCGGCCGACTCCTCGGGCCGCTCCACCCGGAACCGCAGTTCCGACAGGTCGATGACCCGCTCGCCCGCCCGGACCCGGTAGGAGATCAACGGAGCGCCCGGCTCGACCAGCTCCACCGGACCCTCCTCCGTGTACGACGCGTACTTCAGCAGCTCGGCGGAGACCAGCGCGCCCCCGCCGGTGCTGAACCCGTACCGATAGAGCGGGGTCTCCACGATGACCGTGTCCAGATCCACCTCGGCCGGCCTCACCGGCACGAGCGCCGGCGCCACCGCTTCTCCATCCGGCGCAGGCCGCGGCGCCACCGCCGGCCCCGTCGCCTCCCCTTCCGCCACAACCGCCGTGTCCCCCACTACCGACGCATCCGGCGCCGGCGGCGGCGGCATGAAGAGCAGGTTCGTCACCACAATGACGGCGACCATCAACACGATCGCCAGCAGGAACCTCGCGCTATCCATTGACCGCTCACCTCGAGCGTCCCCGAAAATCCCGATCTCGGCGCCCCGACCCGGCTCCGCGCCATCACGGCACCGGGTCGTAGCCGTGCCCGCCGAACGGATGACAACGCAGCAAGCGACGCAGCGCGAGCCAGCTCCCGCGCCCGGCGCCGTAGCGCCGGATCGCCTCCTCCGCGTACGCCGAACACGAGGGCGTATACCGGCACGCCGGCGGCAGCCACGGCGACACCGCCACCCGGTATCCCTTGATCAGCATCAGGAGGAATCGCGCGAACAACGTCGCTCCACCCACTTCACGAGCTGCGCCTCCAGCTCGGCGAACCTCGCGCCGTACGCTTCCCGCCGCGCCCGCACCAGCACGTCCAACGCCAGCCCGGCATCCACCAGCCGCGGCAACACCTGCACCCGCAGGATCTCCCGCAGCCGCCGCTTCAGCCGGTTCCGGTCCACGGCCCTGTGCTTGTACCGCGGAACGACCACGCCGATCCGTGGATGCGCGACGGGGGAAACGGAGGTGAAGACGTCCAGATGGCTCGTCTTGCTCCGCTTCCCCCGCTGGAACAACAGGCGCAATTCTCGGCTTCGCGTGATCCGGTACGCGCGCGGCAACCGCCTGCGCCGCGCCCCGCCCTGCGGCGCCGAGCTCACCTGCCTCTCTGGCTTACTTCGAGCCGGTCTCGACGACGAGCCGCTTGCGACCCTTCTTCCGCCGACGGCTCAGCACCGACCGCCCGGCGCGCGTCGCCATCCTCGCCCGAAACCCATGCTTGTTCTTGCGCTTCCGGTTGTGCGGGTTGTACGTGGGCTTTCCCATGCGTCGTATCTCCGGCGCCTCGTTCGCATCGTTCGCAAAGCTCTCCAATATACGCACGCGCTTCGGGATCGGTCAACCCGCGGCCCCCACCGTTGACGTCAAGCCCGGGTACATCCTGACCCACCCTGGAGAGGCGTTGGTACTCGGCCT
>CALCID010000042.1 GCA_937907535.1 uncultured bacterium
GGCATCGCCGTCGGCATGGCCACCAACATCCCGCCCCACAACCTGCGCGAGGTCGCCGCTGCGGTGAAGCTCCTGATCGAGAAGCCGGACGTGACCGTGGCGGAGCTCATGAAGCACGTGCCGGGCCCGGACTTCCCGACCGGCGGCTTCATCCTGGGCGTGGACGGGATCCGGCAGGCCTACGAGACCGGCCGGGGCCGGATCGTCATGCGTGCACGGGTCCAGCGGGAGGCGAAGCGCGGCGGCAAGGAACAGCTCGTGGTGACCGAGCTCCCGTACGGGATCTCGAAGTCGCGGGTCATCGAGCAGATCGCGGACCTCGTGCGCACGCGCAAGCTGGAGGACGTGGCCGATCTGCGGGACGAGTCGGACCGGGACGGCATGCGCATCGTGATCGAGCTGAAGCGCGGCGCCAAGTCCAAGCAGATCCTGAACGTGCTGTACAAGCAGACGTACCTCCAGGCGACGTTCGGCGCGATCCTCCTCGCGCTGGACGGCGGCGTTCCGCGGGAGTTCACGCTGAAGGAGCTCCTGGAGCGTTACCGCGACCATCGCCTCGACGTGATCCGCCGCCGCGCCGCCCACGACCTGGAGCAGGCGAGGACGGAGGCGCACATCACCGAGGGGCTGCTGATCGCGCTGGACAACATCGACGAGGTCGTCGCCATCATCCGGAAGGCGAAGGACCGTGAGGACGCGTCGGCCAGGCTCCGGAGCCGGTTCGAGCTGTCCGAAATGCAGGCGGACGCGATCCTGAACATGCGCCTCCACAAGCTGACCGCGCTGGAGACCCGGGAGCTGCGGGATCGGCTCAAGGAGCTGCGGCGGGAGATCGCGCGGCTCGAGAAGCTGCTCGCGAGCGAGAAGCTCCAGCTCGAGCTGCTGGTCCGGGAGCTGGACGAGCTGGTGGAGAAGTTCGGCGATGCGCGCCGCACGACCATCGTGGAGGGCGACGCGGAGTTCGCGGTCGAGGACCTGATCGCCCAGGAAGAGGTCGTGGTCACCCTGAGCCACGAGGGCTACCTGAACCGGATCCCGATGTCCCTCTACCGGCGGCGGGCGTCCAGCGGCAAGGCGCTGGCGGGGATGGAACGCTACGCGGACGACTTCCTCGAGCATGCGTTCATCGCCAGCACCCACGACACGCTGCTCTTCTTCACGGCGGACGGCCAGGCGCATGCGATCCAGGTGCATGCGGTGCCCGAGTCGGGTTCGAGCCGCGGCCGGCCGCTCGCCCAGCTGCTGAAGCTGAACCGCCGGGCGGAGGTCGCGACCATGCTGGCGGTTTCGGACTTCTCGCCCGACCGGTACGTGGTGTTCCTGACCGCGGGCGGCACGGTGAAGCGCACGACCCTCGACCAGTTCGCGAACATCCGGGCGGGCGGCATCAACGCCATCGGGATCCGGGAGGGGGACCGGCTGCTGGACGCGCAGCTCTCGGACGGGAACAACGACGTCGTCCTCGTCACGCGCCAGGGCCGCGCGATCCGCTTCGCCGAGTCGGAGATCCCGCCCATGGGCCGCTCCGCTCAGGGCGTGCGCGGGATCCAGCTCCGGGAAGGCGACGCCGTGGTCGGCATGGTCGTCGTGCGCCGCGATTCCTCGCTGTGCACCGTCACCGAGCAGGGTTACGCGAAGCGCACGCCGATCGCGGAGTATCCGGCGCAGCGGCGGGGCGGGCTGGGCACCATCACGCTGGAGGTCAGCCGCAAGACGGGTCCCCTGGTGGCGGCCAAGGAGCTCGTTTCGGGTGACGAGCTCATGATCCTCTCCAGCGGCGGAACCGCAACCCGCGTCGCGGCGGACGAGGTTCCGGTCCAGGGCCGGGCCACCCAGGGGAAGCAGCTCGTGAAGCTGGCGGCGGGGGATCGGGTCGTCGAAGTGGCGCGGGTCGCGGACCGGCGCAAGGAGAAGCGCAGCGGCGGCCAGGCCGACACGGATGAGGAGCAGCTCGACCTGATCGCGGTCGCCGGGGAGTGAGCCGCCTCGGCGCAGATGACGGCGCGGCCCGGGATCCCCCGGGCCGCGTTCGTTTTTCCGGCCAGGTCAGCGTTTCCCCGCCCTGCCGGCGACCGGGGTTCAGTGGCCCTGGATCGCCTCCAGGAAGTGGACCAGCGCCAGGTTGAACTCCGCCGGGCACTCGAGGGGTGGGAGGTGTCCGGCTTCGGGGATCGTCTGGAACCGCGCCTCCGGGATCGCGTCCGCCATGCGCCGCATCTCCTCCGCTTTGACCACCCGATCGTCCCCGCCGGCAACGACCAGCGTGGGTACACTGATGCCGGCCAGCAACGGCGTGGAATCCGGGCGCGCGGCCATGGCCTCGAGCGCGGCCACGATCGTCGCGCGGTCCGTGGACTCGATCATCTCCCGCACCCGGTCGGCCACCTCGGGACGGTCCCTGAACGTCCGCTCCGAGAGGAGACGCGGGACCTGTTCATCCGCGACCACGCGGGAGCCGCCCTCCCGCACCCGCCCCGCCAGCTCGAACCGGGCTCGGCGCGCCTCCTCGGTATCGGCGCCGGCGCGGGTCGCGCACAGCACCAGCGCCCGGATCCGGTCCGGATGCCTGCGCCAGAGCGCGAACGCCACGTAGCCGCCCATGGACAGCCCGCACACCACCGTGCGGTCGATCCCGAGGTGGTCGAGCAGGCCGACCAGGTCGTCCGCGAACCGGTCCATGCTCACCGGCGCCTCGCCCCGGGTCGACGAACCGAAACCCCGCAGGTCCGGCGCGATCAGCCGGAACCGGCGCGGGATCCGGTCGAGCTGCTCGGCCCACATGCCCGAGTCGAACGGGAAGCCGTGCACGAACAGAACCACGTCACCCGCGCCCACCTCCCGCCAGTGCATGCGGATGTCGCCGACCTGTGCCTGCATGATCACCTCCGGTTCGCGCGGCTGGGTATCGGCTCCGCCCCGGTGCAACCCGTAGACCAGCGGCGGCGGCGCGCCGGTCAGAGCCCGAGCGCGGAGCGGATGATCGGGTCCATCCGGTCCGGCGTCCAGAGCGGGTCGAACGTCAGCTCCACGTCCGCGCTCTCCACGCCCTCCAACGCCTCGATCTCGCGCTTCGCATCCTCCACGATCTGGTTCGCCACCGGGCACATGGGCGAGGTGAGCGACATCTTGACGTGCACGTGGCTGTCCTGGATGTCGATGTCGTAGATCAGGCCCAGCACCACCAGATCCAGGTTCAGCTCCGGGTCCTTGACCTTGCGGAGCGCCTTCTTCACGTCCTTCTCGGTGACCATGCTGCCTCCCGTTCGCCAGGCGCCCGCGCGCGGAACGCCGTACTCGTCCCGGGCCGGCCGCGACCCCGGCGCGCCCTCCGCACGCCGCCATCCCGCGCCGTCCGCCGACCCGACCACCTGCGTCGCACGTATACCCCCCACCCTCCACTTCGCGCCATCCGGCACCTCGTCTGGCCGCCGCGGCGCCAGAAACCGACGGCGGCCAGGCGCGACGCCGATCCCTCATGCGCCGCGCCCGACCGCCCGACGGGTCCCGGATCGAATCTCAACCGCCGTGTCCGCGGAGGTCGAGGAACGCCGGGCACCATCCCTCCCGACGTCGCCCCAGACTCCTCACCACGAACTCGTACGCATACTCGTGCTCGTACTCGTGCTCGTACTCGTACTCGACCCGGCAGATCGCCCCGCCGCGAAGGCTATGCCCGTACCCGACCCGGCGAGGTAGCCCCGCCGCGAACGCTACCCCGTGCTCGTGCTCGTGCTCGTGCACGTGCTCGACCCGGTAAGGTAGCCTTGCCGCGAAGGTCACACCCCATCCCCATATATCGCCGCCCTCTCCGTCGCCGCCATCGCCCACCGGATGAACTCCCGGATGTGCTCGTTCGAGACCGCGAGGTCCTCCTTCCGCAGGTACATCATGTGGCCGCTGCGGTAGCCCTGGAAGCGCATCCGGTCCGCGAGCCGCCCGGACGGATCGAGGTTCCACATCGTGTACGTCGCGCTGAAATAGTCCGTCCCGCCATCGTAGTAGCCGGACTGCACGAAGAGGTGCAGGTACGGATTCTCCGCCATGGCCTGGCGCAGGTTCTCACCCGTGTTGTCCCCGCTCCGGTTCCACGGGTTGACCGGCCCGAAGATCCAGTACTGCAGATCCGTCTTGTAGCCGAGCACGGTGCGGAGGTAGTAGTTGATCGCCGGCGTGAAAGACTGGTTCCACGCGGTCAGCGCCGGGTCGTGGTCGAAGCGCTCGCCCGCGTTCGCCCGGTCGATCCCGCGGTAACGGGAGTCCAGCCGCCCCACCGTCATGCCCCGGTTCCGGAGCAGCTCCTTCCAGAAGAACGAGGTCGGCACCCGCAGGTTGTGGTTCAGCACGACCTGTTCGGAGAGCCCCGAGTAGCGGGCGATCTGGCGGGCGATCTCCCGGCGCCGCTCGGGCGGGAGCGAGCCGCCGCGGGCCAACGCGGGGATCAGCTCATCGATCGTGAAGCGCTCGACCTCGGGCAGGATCTCTTCCAGGTCGCGGCTCTGGAGGTCCTGCGGGAGCGCACGGTGGTACCACGCCGTGGCCGCGTAGTAGGGCAGCGGGAGCGCGTCCGCCACCGGCCCCGCCCGGTTCACGCCCAGCCCCGTCGGCGAGACCAGGATCACGCCGTTCAGGAACATCCAGTGGGCGCTCTGCAGCTGCCGGGCGAGCCCGGCCACCCGCGTCGTCCCGTAACTCTCGCCGATCAGGAACTTCGGCGAGGTCCAGCGGTCGCGGCGCGACACGAAGACATCGATCCAGCGCGCCAGGTACTGGATGTCCTCGTTCACCCCGAAGAACTTCGACCGGTCCGCGTTGCCCACGATCCGGGAGAACCCGGTGTTGACCGGATCGATGTACACGATGTCCGCCACGTCCAGGATCGAATGCGGGTTCTCCCGCACGCCGTAGGGCTGGACCGGGTAACCCTCGTCATCGACCTCGACGAGCCGCGGGCCGGTGTAGCCGATGTGCATCCACACGGACGCGGAGCCGGGGCCGCCGTTGAAGGAGATCACGAGCGGACGGTTCGTGCGGTCCCGGACGTCGCTCCGCTCGTAGTAGACGTAGAACAGCGACGCGATCGGCTTGCCGTTCTCGTCCCAGACCGGCTGGTGCCCGGCCGTCGCCCGGTACGGGATGCGCTGGCCCTTGATCGTGACGGTGTGCTCGGTGGTGACCGCGGTGTCGAGCGGCGCGGTCAGGTCCTGGGCATGCGCGGACGGTGCGCCCGCGGCCAGCAGCAGCGCGGCGCCGGCGGTCAGCAGCGCCCCGCGGACGCGTCCTTGCGCGCGAGGCGCCACCCCGGCGCCGGCGTGCAGGTGCGAGACGGGATGAGCGGCGGTCGTGGCCGGCGGATGCCGGTCGGCGTCCGTGGCACGCCACGGGCGCGGCGGCGTCTCAAAAGGCATCGTTACCTCCGGACTTGTTGTGAAGGAGTGCGTCAAGCTGCGGAGGTTCGATGCCTTCGTCAAGGAGGCGACGTCGTGGAGCCGGGTCCGGCGTGCCGGCCGCCCTCGCGGCCCGCGCCGTCTCCGGTCCACTCGGGGTGGACGGCGCCCCGCGCGGGAACGGTGAGCCGATCCGGCTCGCCCGGCCGTGCGGCCGGCCGCGGCCCTACCGGATCCGGAACTCCCGCGTCCGTTCCGCCGTGCGGCCGGTCGCGAGGTCCCGTACCGTGACGGTCATCCGAAAGCTGCCCGGCCCGAGCCCGGCCGTGGCGATGGTGATCCAGTCCCGGCACCCGCGAATCCGGCGTTTCCACGGTCCGCCCCCGGCCGAGCGTGGTCCCCCGTGAGACCGGGCCGCGCCCGGGCAGCCGGTCCTGGACGGCCTCGAGCAGCCGCTGGAGCCAGGCCGCGTACGCGCCCACCCCCATGTCGCCGGCCCGGAGGTCGTGGACTCAGAAGTAGAGGGCGAGCGGGTCGCCGCTCGGACGGTGAGCTCGGGCCCGGCGTCGCGCCGCCACGAACGGAGTGAACATGGCGCCCGACTCCGTCGGACGAGAGTTCACGATCGGTGTTCGCCCGAAGACGCCAGGCGTGGCATCGCCCCCGGACGGCCGCGCGCCACGCCGGCCTCCGGCGCGGCCAGCCCGGCCGCATCGGCCCGGCGCCGCGCCGGCCGGCTCACGGTCCCATGCTGAAGAATCCTGGATCGGCGGTCTCCGGGGCGATGGCCCGCCGGCCCGGTGGCCCGTCCGGCGCCGCCACCCGGGGAACCGCCGTGATCGGCGTGATCCGGGCAGGTCGAACGCGCGCGCCGCCGACCCCGGCCGGCACACGTCGTTACCGAACAATGAACCGTTCCAGCCGCAATCGCGACGCGATCACGACGTCAGCCGGTCGAGCAACGCCCGGAATCCCGCCCGTCGGCGCAATGACGCGAACGAACGTGTTGACACCGGCCGCGCACCCCGCCAGCTTACCGATCGCGTCCAACGGTTCCCTGACCCCCGAGCCTCACATGCAACGGCCAATCCGGAAGATCGCGCTGAACACCGGCGGCGGCGACGCGCCCGGGTTGAACGCGGTGATCCGCGCCGCGGTCCTGGCCGCCAGGAGCCGCGGCTGGGAGGTCTACGGCATCCGCCGGGGGTACGGCGGTCTGCTGGAGGACGACTCGCTGGTCCGCCTGGACAAGGAGTCGGTTCGCGGGATCACGCACCTGGGCGGCACGATCCTGGGCACCACGAACCGGGGCAACCCCTTCGAGTGGCCGGTCCAGCGGCCGGACGGCACCGTCGAGGTCGTCGACCGGTCGGACGAGGTGATCGAGGCGTTCCACAGGCACGAGCTGGACGCGCTGATCGCCATCGGTGGGGACGGATCCCTCCACATCGCGAACCGGCTGGCGAAGAAGGGTCTCCCGGTCGTGGGCGTGCCGAAGACGATCGACAACGACCTGGCGTGCACCCAGGTCTCGTTCGGGTTCCACACCGCGGTCCAGACCGCGACGGACGCGCTGGACAAGCTCCACTCCACGGCGCAGAGCCACGAGCGCGTGATGGTCGTGGAGGTGATGGGCCGCCACGTGGGCTGGATCGCGCTCTATTCGGGCGTGAGCGGCACGGCGGACGTGATCCTGATCCCGGAGATCCCCTACGACCTGGACAAGGTCTGCGCGAAGATCGAGGAGCGCTACACGTCGGGGCCCCGTTTCGCGATCGTGGTCGCGGCCGAGGGCGCCCGGCCCATCGGCGGCGAGCCGGTCTACGCGGAGGCCGCGGCGCCCGGCCGGGCCGCCCGTTACGGCGGGATCGCGGAGAAGCTCGCGAAGGAGATCCAGGCGAAGACCGGCCGCGAGACGCGCTCCCTCGTGCTCGGACACCTCCAGCGGGGCGGTTCGCCGACCGCGTACGACCGGCTCATCGCGCTGCGTTTCGGCGCCGCGGCCGTGCGCTACGTGGAGGAGCGGCGATTCGGCACCATGGTCGCCCTCGACCCGCCGCACGTGCGCGCGGTGCCGCTCGAGGAGGCGGTCGCCTCGCTGAAGAGCGTGCCGCTCGATTATGACATCGTACAGACCGCGCGCGACATGGGGATCTCGTTCGGCGATTGACTCGCCGCGCGCTTGAACTCCCGTACGCGCGCGTCTATACTTGCGGAACTCTCCCCACGACAACCTGTTTCGAGGAACGGACCGATGACCCGCCTTCGACTGGCGAAGCTGTCGATCACGATCGCCATCGTGACGGCCGGCCCGGTGCATGCGCAGTCAGCCGCCACGGCCCGAGCGGCCGAGCCGGCATCGACTTTCCAGCTCACCGTCCCGAACATCATGCGCGGGCCCGAGCACGTGGGCTCCTCGCCGTCCAACGTCCAGTGGACGGACGACGGGCGCTGGATCTACTTCCGGTGGAAGCCGGGCGGGCGGCCGTGGGACGAGCCGTCCGCACTCTACCGTGTGAGCGCCTCGGGCGGGGAGCCGGAGCGGCTCTCGGATGAGGCCGCGGACTCGGTCGGCGTGCTCTTCGCGCCCGGCGATCTTTCGCCCGATGAGCGACGTCGGGTGGTCTCGTACCGGGGCGACCTCTACCTGATCGAGCGGCGCACGCTCGCGGTGCGGCGGCTCACGGACACGCGCTCGCCCGAGATGAGCCCGGTCTTCGGCAGCGACGGCCGGACCATCTACTTCGTGCGGGACAACAACATCTTCGCCATGACGCTGGACGGCGGCTCGATCCGGCAGCTCACGGACATCCGGACCGGCCCGCCGCCGGAGGAGCGGGAGCCCGAAGGCCAGCGCAAGGCGCTCGTCGACCAGCAGCTCGAGCTCTTCGAGCACATCCGCCGGCGGGAAGCCCGGCGCCAGGAGCAGGAGGAGCGCCGCAAGGCCCGCGAGGAGCGGGAACTCAAGCCCGTCTACATCAACCGTGACGAGCGGGTCCAGCGCATCTCGGTGGACAAGGGCGGCCGCTACGCCGTGCTGGAGGTCGGCCGGCCGGCCCGCGATGCGCGCCGTACCATCGTGCCCGACTGGATCACCCCGTCCGGCTACACGGAGACGCGGGAGGTCCGGACCAAAGTCGGGGACGCCCAGGAGGAGGGCCGCATCGCGCTCCTCACCCTCGCCACGGGCGAGATCCGGTGGCTGGACCTCGTGCCGGCCGCCGACGGTGCCGACAGCGCGGCGGAAGGCCGCCCCGGACGCGGCGCCCGCAACGCGCCCCGCCTCGCCTCCGCCCGGTTCCAGGGATGGAACGAGGCCGGCACCCACGGGCTGATCGGCGCCGTGGCCTACGACTTCAAGACCCAGTGGCTGCACGTGCTGGACGCGGCCACCGGCGAGCTGAAGCTCGTCGCGACCGCGCGCGACTCCGCCTGGATCGGCGGCCCGTGCCCGGACTGGAGCCAGTTCGGATGCGTCGGCTGGATGCCGGATGGCCGGTCCGTCTGGTTCATCAGCGACCAGGACGGCTACTCGCACCTCTACACCGTCTCCGCGGAGGGCGGCGAGCCGCGCCAGCTCACCCGCGGGCCGTGGGAGGTCCACTCCGTCTCCATCGCGCCGACCGGGGACCGCTTCTACCTCGAGACGAGCGAAGGGTCGCCGTTCGAGCTGCACTTCTACCACATGCGCCTGGACGGCTCGGAGCGCACCCGGATCACGAGCCGGCCCGGTCGGCATGACGTGGTGCCGTCCCCCGACGGCCGCCGGCTCGCCATCGTGTACTCGTCTTCCAACCGGCCGGGCGAACTGTTCATCTCGGACAACCGGCCGGGCGCCACGCCGAGGCAGATCACGACCACGCCCACCGAGGAGTGGCTCTCCTTCGGCTGGATCGAGCCCGAGATCATCCACTTCGAGGCCCGGGACGGCGTGCGCGTACCGGCGCGGATCTACCGGCCGCGGGACCTGGGCGCGCAGCCGAACGGCGCGGCCGTGATCTTCGTGCACGGCGCGGGCTACCTCCAGAACGTGCACCGCTGGTGGTCGAGCTACTACCGCGAGTACATGTTCCACCACCTGCTCGCCTCCCGCGGCTACACCGTGCTGGACATCGACTACCGCGGCTCGGCCGGCTACGGCCGCGACTGGCGCACCGCGATCTACCGCCACATGGGCGGCAAGGACCTGACCGACCACGTCGACGGCGCCCGCTGGCTCGTGGCGAACGAGGGCGTGGACCCCAGGCGGATCGGGATCTACGGCGGGTCCTACGGCGGGTTCATCACGCTCATGGCCCTCTTCACCGAGCCGGAGACCTTCGCGGCCGGCGCCGCGCTCCGGGCGGTCACCGACTGGGCCCACTACAACCACTGGTACACGCAGCGGATCCTGAACCTGCCGCACGAGGATCCGGAGGCCTACCGCCGCTCCTCCCCGATCTACTTCGCGGAAGGCTTGCGCGGCGCGCTCCTCATCGCCCACGGCATGGTGGACGTGAACGTCCACTTCTCGGACGTGGTCCGGCTGGCGCAGCGGCTGATCGAGCTGGGGAAGGAGAACTGGGAGATGGCCGTGTACCCGGTCGAGGACCACGGCTTCGTCGAACCGTCTTCGTGGACCGACGAGTATCGCCGGATCCTCGAGCTGTTCGACCGCAACCTGCTCGGCCCCAGGGCCGCCTCGGAGGACCGATGATGCGCCTCCGGAGGGCTGCCGGCTCCGCACTGATCGCCGCGGCCGCCGCGGCCGTCATGCTCACCGGCTGCGGCGCCGCGGACTCGGAGCCGATCTACATCGGGATCGCCGGGCCGGTCAACCACGAGAACGGCCGGTCCATGCAGCTCGCGGCCGAGATGGCCGTGGACGAGATCAACCGCGCGGGCGGGATCAACGGGCGGCGGCTGGCGCTCGTCATCAAGGACGACCAGGCGAGGCCCGAACGGGCGATCGAGGTCGCGGTCGAGCTGCGGGACGACCCCCGGGTGGTGGCCGTGGTCGGACACGTCAATTCGGCCGCAACCCTTGCCGCGGCAACGGTTTACAATAGCGGGACGCGCCCGGTCCTCCAGATCTCGCCGGCGTCCAGCAGCCCGCTCGTGACCGACGCGGGCGAATGGACGTTCCGCGTCTGCCCCAGCGACCTCCAGCACGGCCCCGCGCTCGCCGAGTGGGCGTACGACCAGCTCGGCGCGCGCCGCGCCGCGATCCTGTACGTCAACGACGAGTACGGCCGCGGCGTGCTGGAGAGCTTCGGCGCGGCCTTCGAGCAGGCGGGCGGAACGGTCATCAGCCGTGACCCGTACCTGCCCGCCCTGATCGATTCCGACGACGCGCTGGATCCGTACCTCCTGCGCGCCATCCGGGACAGCCTGGATGCGCTCTTCATCGCCGGGCAAGCGACCGAGGCGGCGACCATCATCCGGGCGGCCCGCCGGCTCGGTTACCGCGGGCCCGTGCTCGGGCCCGACGGCCTGACCGGGCTCAAGGAAGCCGGCCCGATCGCCGAAGGCACGTACATCAGCTCCGCCTTCCTGCCGGACCGGCCCAGCACCCTCGCCCAGCGATTCGTGAGCGAGTACCGGGAGCGGTACGACGAGCTGCCCGACCACCGCGGCGCCATGACGTACGATGCGATCCACCTCATCGCCCGGGCGCTCGCCGCCGTCGGGCCGAACCGCGCCGCGCTGCGGGACTACATCGCCGGGGTCGGGAACGGCGGCTCCGCGCCGTACGACGGCGTGTCCGGCACCATCGCCTTCGATGAGAACGGGGATGTGGCGGGCAAGGAGGTCGCCGTCGGCGTGGTGCGAAACGGCCAGCTCGTGACCGCGATCCGCTGAGCGCGGCTCCGCACGAGGTCCGGGCCGGCCCCGCCGGCCCGGACGCCACACCCCTCAACCCCGCCGCAGCACCCTGCGCGCGTAACCGTTGTCCGGATCGCCTCCCCGCCGCAACACCCGATCCACCGTGCCCGGTCCGCGGTTGTACGCCGTGAGGGCGAGCCGCACGTTGCCGTCGTACTTGTCCAGCAGGTAGCGGAGATACCTGAACCCGAGCCGCAGGTTCTTGTCCGGGTCGAACAGGTCCTGGCGCGTGGTGCCGGGCTCCAGCCACCGCGCCGTGGACGGCAGGAGCTGCGTGTAACCGACCGCGCCGGCGTGCGAGACCACCGTACGACGGAAGCCGGATTCCGTACGGACCAGCCCGAACGCGATCCGCGGGTCGATGTCCGACTCGACCGCCGCGTCGTGGATCCGTCGCGCCAGTTCCGGCGAGATCCCGTACTCGGCCGCGAACCGCGCCGCGCCTTCCTCCCGCTCACGCTCCAGCGCCCGCTGCCGCCACGCCGCCGCGATCGGCCCGTCCACCGCCTTGGCCCGCTCGACCTTCTCCTCCAGCGCACCCGCGGTCGAACCCGCAGCCTCCACCCACCGCTCACCGCCCGCCGGCAATACGCCGCGAAGCAGCAGCCCGCCCGCCGGCGCCATCAGCGCCGCCGCAATGACCAGTGCGGCGATCGTCCCGTGCGCACGTTCGCGCAATGCAGGGTCCGCCGGGATCCAGCCCTTCACGCGCCCTACGGCCAGCCGCCGCACTCGCTCGCACAGCGCCCTGACCTCGGGGACAATGCGCAGCATCGCGTCTTCCCTCCGGTTTCGGGTGTGTTCCTTTTCGAGGAGCCCGCATACGAGCGGGCCGAGCGTGCGCGGCCTCAGGACCGCACACTCCACCGTGTGCACGATGGCAATGTGATCCTCTACCCGCGTCCGCCGCGCGAGGTCCGGTTTTCAACCGTCTAAACAACGTCGAATCAATGGGTTATATACGACGTCGACCCCGGGCGCCGCCCGTGGCCGCCGAACCGCCCGGCGCCCTACTCTCCCTCAGGGGCGCGATCCGGAACGTGGAGCCGGACGTGCGGAACGGCAGGGTCGAGCCGGGCGAGCCGGGCGATGGCCCGGGCGATCTTGGTCGCGCCCGTCGGAGACGGCTTGATCTGGAGGACGAAGTCGGAGGGATCGGTGCACACGTGGCGCAGGTCGAGCACCTCGAGGCCGAGCGAGGCGGCGGTGCGGATGATCCGGTCGTTCAACACGGCGAGCGGCGCCCTGGCGAGGCGCGCATAGTAGGCGGGCTCGAGCCGGACCTCGTAGATGGTGCAGAGGATCGTGCGTTCCGCGCGGTCGGCGACGGCTCGCGCCGCCTCTTCGTAGCGGCGGGCGAACTCGTCGCCGATGGCGACCAGCTCGTCCAGCACCTCGCTGGAGTTCGATGCGGGGCGGTTGAGGAGCCCGATGTGCGGGACCGCGTCGTTCCCGCCCACGCTGAGCACGGCGAGGTCCGGTCGGCCGTCGAGCGCGCGGAGCTGGTCGTGCACGTCGGCGATCCTGGAGCCGTCCCGCGCCACGACCCGGATCTCCCACTCCTCGCCGAGCAGCCTCTCCAGGTGCATGGCCGTGGACGGCTCCGGCGCCGTGTACGGCCAGTTGTCGAGGATCGAGTCGCCGATGAGCGCCAGCGACCGCTTCGGCGCGGATCGCATGGGAGCCGGCCCCTAGGATGAGAGCGTGACGCGCGTCGGGCTCCCGACCCGGAGCGTGGCCTGGCGCTCGATGGTCACCGTGCCGGCCTGGTCCCGGGCCGTGACGGTGATGGTCGTGCTCGCGGGCCCGGTGACGAGGAAGGTGGCCTGGCCGGAAGCGGGGACGGTGCCGAGCAGGCGGCTGCCGCGCCCGTCGTCGAATGAAACGATCATCGGCTGGGGCAGCGTGTTCACGATCTCGAGCGAGTATGCAGGGCCCGGCTCGCTCTGGACGGCAACGCCGCGCGCGCACCCCGCGGCGATCGCGAGCACGGCGAGAGCGGCGATGACTGCGGATCGGATCGGGTGCATGGTGGCGCTCCAAGGTTGTTGCGACGAACGGTACGGGGCGCGGGTCCCGGAGGCGCCCCCAGGATGGTAGTGGTGGACGGGCGCCCGGTGCAAGCTCGGCCGGCTCGGCAAGCCGGGCCTCGTCGACCGGACGTCAGGGCGGTGTCCAGTCCCGGGCGCGGAAGCGCTGGCCGGTCACCCCCCGGGACTCGTCCGACGCGAGCCAGAGGAACACGCCGGTCACCGCTTCCGGCGGCGGCACGGACGCCGGATCCTCCTCCGGGTACGCGGCACGGCGCATGGCGGTGCGCATCCCGCCCGGGTCCACGGTGTTCACCCGGATCCCCGCGTCCCGCTCCTCGAGCGCCAGGTTGTTGGTCAGCGCCTCCAGCGCCCATTTGCTCACCGCGTACGCACCCCATTCCGCCCGGGCCGTGTTGCCCGTGCCCGAACTCACGTTGATGATCGAACCGCGCCCCGCCGCGCGCATCCCCGGCAGCACGGCGCGGATCAGGATCAAGGGGCCGGTGAGGTTGACGTCGATGACGTCGCGCCAGACGTCGACCGGGTAGTCCCGCAGCGGGACGCGCGGGCCCAGGAGCGAGGCATTGTTCACCAGCACCGAGATCGGCCCCCACCGCTCCGTGATCTCCCGCACCAGTGAGGCGACGCCATCCTCGTCACGCACATCCACGACCCGCGCCTCCACCGCGGAGCCACCTTCCCTGGCCGCCTGCCGGACCACCGCCGCGGCCTCCTCGAGCGCCGCGGCGCCCCGCGCGCACATGATGACGCGGGCGCCCGCCCGGGCGTACGCCTCGGCGATGGCGCGGCCCAACCCGCGCGACGCGCCGGTCACCAGCGTTATCTCCCCGCTGAGATCCTGCATCGTGGACAACGTGATACCTCCCGGCCGCCGGCTCGATGGTTCGGAGCGCCGGCTAGCTCCCCGGACCGCTGCCCCGTCATCGATCCCCTTCGAAGACCGACCGGCGCCCCACCCACCGGGAACGGCTCGCTGCGGTATGAGAACGCTTCGGGCGCGCGGAGGCAAGGGTCCGGGACGTCGCTCCCGGTCACGATGGCCGTCGAGCGCCCCTGAGGGTGGCTCAGGCGACGTCGCCTCCGCACCCGCACGACACGCCGACGCCTGCCGGGCACCGTCCACGCCGCCAGAGGCGTCCATCGTGCGGACGGAACCGGAGGGCGTCCGGGCGTTGCCCCGGGACGACGCATCCCGTTGCGCCGGAATACCCTACCGCCCGCCGCGGCCCGCCCCTTGCACCATTCGCGAGCGCGGGTCCTACTCGCTAGGTTGCTTCGCAACAGGAGGATAGATCATGCGCAAGAGCGTCACCGGGGCCGCGATCCTGCTCCTCGCGCTGGGTGCGTGCCGGACCGCGACCGTAGAGACCGCCGCGCCGGCCTCGCCGACTATACAGCCCGCTCCGCTCCCGTCCGCGGACTACATCCCCGCGGGCACGACCATGAACGTCCAGCTCAACCAGCGGCTCGACACGCGGACCACCCGGGTCGGTGACCGCTTCACGGCGACGGTCGTGACGCCGCTCGTCACCACGTCCGGGCAGGTCGTGGTTCCCGCTGGCTCCGTCGTCAGCGGCGTGGTCACGGGGCTCAAGTCCTCGGATCGGATCGGGGATCCCGCGGCGATCCGCGTGAACTTCGACCGTCTGGGGATCGGCGCGAACAGCTACGCCTTCTCGGCGGACGTCGTCGCGACGGACCCGGGTGTCGAGACCCGCGGGCCGCGCATCGGCCAGCCCGCGGCGATCGGCGCGGCCGCAGGCGCAATCCTGGGCGCCATCGTGAGCGGCGGCGAGCTGGAGCGGATCCTGGTCGGCGGCGCGCTCGGCGCGGGCGTCGGCACCATCATCGCCCTCGGCGTGGGTGAGGTGGACGCTGCGCTCCCGGCCGGCACCATCATGACGCTGCGCACCACGCAGCCCGTTGCGTTGAGGTGAGCGATCGATGAGTCCGGGCAGGGATCGCCAGCGGAGAGTGACGGACGTGGGTGCGGAGTCGCCGCCGAGCAAGGAGGCGAAGCGGCAAGCCTTCGAGGGCTCGCGCGGCGGCCCGCAGGAGGCGCGGCAACGGCCGCGGGTCGCGAAGCAGCCGCCCCAGGGCTCGGGCCGACGCTCCGCGCGCCACGAGCATGTCCCGTACGAACGGAAGACGTTCCGACCGGGCGAGGCCCCGTCCATGCAGGGCGCTGGCGAGCCCGGCCCGGAGCAGATCGCGACTCACTCCGGGCAACAGGGGATCACGCCTCGTAGCGGATCCCATGGCGCGCACGGCGAGCGCGCCGAGGAGCTCGCCCGGCAGGGGCCGCCCCACTCGGAGCACGCGCGCCACGGGCGGCAGCACGTACCGCCCCGGCCGCGAGGGGCGCAGGATCACCGGCGCTGAGAGCGCCGATCTCCCACCGTATCAGTCCGGGAAGGTGATGGTGCGCGCCGCTTCAGGCGTTGGCGGCGCGCCCGTCATCAGCTCGATCATCGCCGCCATGGCGTTCGCCATGCGCTCCAGCCGATGCGCCACCACCATGATGTGGCTGTATTCGAAGAAGGCCTGGACCGCATCCTCGGAGCCCACGTACTGCTCGAGCGTCACACGGTCCATGTAGACCTTCGCGTGGTCCTGCACCGCGTGCACGGCCGCGAGCAGGCGTTCCGCCTCGGCGAGCGTCTCGATCGAGATGTCGCCGGACAGCCGGCCCACGAACGATTCGACCTGCGCGACCACCTCCGGAGGCGCGGCCACCGGTGCTCCGTGGTCCGCGGCCATCAGCAGGCGCTCGGAACCCGACGAAAGCGCCGCAAGTTCCTCGTACGTGCAACGCAGGATCACCGGATCACCCCCGCCATCGGATCTCGTTGCGCCCCCCCGCCAGCCGCCTACCGCAATATACCCTTGGGACAGCGCACGTTCCGGCAAACGGCGTTCCCAAGCGCCCGCGGCACCCCCACGGCCAGGCCCATCCCCATGCGGATGCGACACTTGCAATTCAGCGGCCGGCCCGCACGGGGCCGCGTGGACGCCCCTTCCCGCCCGCCGACCCGCCCCGTCGCGTGGCGCCCGCACAACGTCCGCAAGCAATGCGCAACAGCGGTCGAGCAACACCACGACGACGGAACCACACGCACCGCCGTGGACCGGCCCGCGGCGGGCCCGTGGCGGGCTAACGCCGCAGGAGCCAGTCGGCGAGCCAGATGCCGGCGATC
The DNA here is from genome assembly GCA_937907535.1 of uncultured bacterium. Classification (GTDB taxonomy): domain Bacteria; phylum Gemmatimonadota; class Gemmatimonadetes; order Longimicrobiales; family RSA9; genus CALCID01. Next base: position 16,501 of record CALCID010000042.1, read on the forward strand.
AGATCCAGCGCGGTGTGCGCGATCATCGAGGGGAGCACGCTCCCGGTGACGATGAACGGGACGGCGAGCAGGAGGCCGAGCAGGGCTGCACGGACGCTCCCGAACGCGTGCTGGTAGGTGTGCAGGATCCCGAACACCGCGGAGCTGAGCAGCGCCGCGAACCAGATCGACCCGACCGCCACGGTCAGCGCCGGGATCAGGAAGCTCCGGAACACGAGCTCCTCGCCGACCCCGGCGGAGAGCGAGAGGCCGGCGAATCCTAGCCGTTCGCGAGGGGTCCGGGGGAGCAGGTGCTCCAACAGGCGGGTTTCCCGGAATCGGAACCACCGGCCGACGGCCATGAGCCCGAGCCCGGCCACCGTTGTACCGATGCTCCACGCGGCCACCTCTCCGACCGGGAGGAGCGTGAGCCCGAGCAGCCGGCGGGTGAATCCGCTGGCGAACGCCACGCCCACCGCCACTCCCGCCAGGACCCAGAGGGCAACGGCCGAGGAGAGGTAGATCGTGCCGCGCGGCACCTCATCGATCGCGTCTTCCGCAACGGTGTACTGGCCGACGAGCAATGCCGGTAGCAGGGCGAGGAGGAAGACGACCAGCGCGCGGGCGGGCCACGGCAGCGGATCCGCCGCCCGCCAGATGAGGACCGCCAGCGCGAGCGCCGCGACGACGATGACGACCATCTTCCGGCTCATAGCAGTTTCCCCCTCGGCGCGGCGCCCTGCCCCGTCGCCCGCTCCCGGATCCCGCTTGTTCCTTGCCGCCCACGCCCGTACATTGGCCAGTGTAAGCCAGCCGACATCGTTCCAAACATTCCAGACGGGCGGCGAGCCCGCCCGGTCAATGCGCGCCCGCGGCGCGGGGCCTCGGCACCGTGAGCGGTTACGACGCCGGGGCGCCGACCGTTGCCGTGCTCCGCGCGGCCGTGCGCGAGGCCATGGGCACGCGCTCGGTGCGCGAGGTTGCCGCGGAGATCGGCATCAGCCACACCGGCTTGCGCGGGTTCCTGAACGGTGCAACGCCGCACGACCATACCCGCCGCAAGATCGAGCGCTGGCTGGCCCGCTCGTACGGCGCCGCGGACATCCGGGAGACCGCGCCGCGCTACGCGGCGATGCCAGGCCGCGACACCTACGAGCTGGCGCGCGCCGCCTTCCTCGCCGTGGTCGCCCGGCTCGGCCCGGACGCCGCCGAGCGCGCCGGCCCACGGCTCGACGCCCTCCTGCGCGAACTCTTCACGGAGGCCGGCCGCGAGCCGCCGCCCTGGCTCGACTGATCGTTCAGCCCCGACGCGGTCCCGACAGCGCCCGCTGCACCGCCGGCGCCGACGCCGCCACCGCGAGCCCGAGCACCAGACCGACCACCGCGTCCGTCGCATAGTGGAACCCGCCGTAGACCGCTCCCACGGCGAGCCCCAACGACAACAGCGCGATCACCGGGAAGAGGCGCGGCAAGTAGCGCCACGCGTAGAACGACTGCGCCGCGGCCACCGCCACGTGCGACGATGGGAACGCCGCCCCCTGGCTCGAGCCCGCCTCGAGCACCGCGTGCGCCAACCTGTACATCGCGCCGCTCGCGAGCTCCCCGCCCGGCGCCGGGAACAGGTACCGCGGCCCCTGCACCGGGAAATAGATGAAGAACAGGTAGTGCACGAAGAACGTGAGCATCACGCCGAACACCGCGTGCCGGAATTCGGCGCGTCGGCCCGACAGGTACAGCAGCAGCGGCGGGACGTAGATGATGAAGTAGTACGACAGGTACGCGGCGTGGAGCGGCTCGGAGATCACGAGATGCGGGAACGCCGCCGCGAGCTCCCGGCTCGGCTGGCCGCCGAACAGCGCCTGCTCCCAGCCCAGGATCAGGTCGTCGAAATAGCGGCCGTCGTAGATCGCCCGGTTCAGGACCGCGAGCTCCCCGTAGAGCACCGGGAGCAGGATCAGCGGGTACCAGTCGGCGATCAGCGCCGCGGCCCGCGGCCAGCGCCTCCCCACCCCCCCGACCAGCGCCGCGGCCGGCCCGACCCGGAGCGCCGCCGCAGCGGCGACCAGGTGCGCCAACGCCAGCAGGAGCCACCCCGCCGGCCGGTGAGGGAACGCCAGCGCCGCTCCCGATACCAGCATGTACACGCCGAACACCCGGTCCAGCGGGCGCGGCTCGACACCGGCCTTCCGGCCCGATTCCACCCTCACAGCGCCTTCTCGTAAAGCCGGTACGTCTTGTACACGTACGCGCCCAGCCGCTCCAGCCCCCGGCGCATGTCCCAGTTGTCCTCGAGGATCCACGAGCACTCCGCCCGCTTGTAGCCCAGCTTCGTGCCCTCCTCGAAGATCCGCAGATACAGCATGGCGTCGATCCCCATGCGCCGGAAGCCGGGCTTCAGGCCCAGCGTCAGCACCCTCGCCGCGTCGATCCGACGCCGGTACCAGAGCAGCTTGAAGATGCCGAACGGGAAGAGCCGGCCATCCTTCAGGTGCCTGAGCGCCTGGTTGTAGTCCGGGAGCGCCAGCGCGAACCCGACCGGCTCGTCCCCGACCTCCGCGATCAGACACAACCTCGGCTCCAGGACCGGCCGGAGCTGCCGCGCCAGGTGGTCGAACTCCGCGTCCGACAACGGCACGAACCCCCAGTTCCGGACCCACGCGGTGTTGTAGATCCCCTTGATGATCGCCACCTCGTCCCCGAACCGGCGCACGTCCACCGGCCGGATCCGCACCCCCACCCGCTGCTGGAGACGCCGCACCCCCTCCACCAGCCGCTCCGGCGGCGTCGGACCCTCCACCATGTACGCGAGCAGGTCCTTCGCCTTCTCGTACCCGGCGCCCTCGATCAGCTCGGCGTAGTACGGCGGGTTGTGCGCCATCATGATCGCCGGCGGATGCTCGAAGCCGTCCACCAGCACCGCGAGCCCGGTCTCGTCGTTCGTCGAGAAGCTCGCCGGCCCCCGGATCCGCTCCATCCCCCGCGCCCGCACCCAGTCCTCCGCGGCCGCGAGCAGCGCGGACGCCGCCTCCTGGTCCCGCTCGACCTCGAAAAAGCCGAAGAACCCGAGCGGCTCCTCGTGGAACTCGACGTGCGTCCGATTCACGATCGCGGCGATCCGGCCCACCACCCGGTCACCGCGCCAGGCGAGGAAATACTCTACGCTGGCGTGCTGATGGAAGGGGTGCTTGTCCCGCCGCAGCACCGTCATGAGGTCGGAACGGAGCGGCGGGACCCAGTTCGGATCCCCGGCGTTGATCCGCCAGGACAGATCGATGAAACGCCGCAGGTCTCGCCGGCCACGCACCGGCTCGACCCGCACCGCGGGGCCCGACCCGCCGCCCCGCGCCCCACCGCCCACCGCCGGCCCGGAGCGCGGAGTCGTCACACTCATATCACGGCCATGCGCCGCCCGACCTGGGCGAACGCGTCGAGCACGAAGTCGATCTGCTCATCGCTGTGCGTGGCCATCAGCGAGATCCGCAGCCGGCACGAGTTCTCCGGAACCGCCGGCGGCATGACCGGATTCGTGAACACGCCCCGGTCGAACAGCTCCTTCCAGAAGATGAACGTCTGCTCGACCTGCCCGATCAGCACCGGGATCACCGGCGTCTCGCTCCGACCGATGTCGTAGCCGAGCGCCCTCAGCTCCTGCTGCATGCGGCGCGTGTTCCGCCAGAGCGCCTCCCGCCGCTCCGGCTCCGATTCGATCACGTCCAGCGCGGCCAGCACCGTCGCCACCGAGGCCGGCGGCATGCTCGCGCTGAAGATCAGCGAGCGCGCATGGTGCTTCAGGTAGTGGATCACGGGCTCCTGCCCCGCGATCACGCCGCCGATCGACGCCAGCGACTTCGAGAACGTCGCCATGGTCAGCGCGACCTTGTCCTCCAGGTGGAAATGCTGCGCCGTACCGCCGCCATGCTCGCCCAGCACGCCGAACGCATGCGCATCATCCACCATGACCTCGGCACCATACTTCTCCGCCAGCTCCACGATCCGGGGCAGGTCCGCGATGTCCCCCTCCATGGAGAAGATCCCGTCCGTCACGATGAGCTTGCCCCGGTCCGGCGGCGTCTGCGCGAGCTGCCGCTCCAGCGTCTCCAGGTCGCCGTGCGGATACCGATGAACCGTGCCGTACGCGAGCCTCGCCCCGTCCACGATGCTCGCGTGGTTCAGCTTGTCCAGGTAGACGACGTCATCCCGGCCGATCAACGTGGAGATCACGCCGAGATTCGTCTGGTATCCCGTACTGAACACCAGCGCCGCTTCCTGGCCCATGAACTTCGCCAGCCGCTCCTCGAGCTCCTCGTGCAGATCGAGCGTCCCGTTGAGGAACCGGCTGCCCGTGCACCCCGTGCCGTACTTGCGGAGCGCGGCCTCCGCGGCCGCGAGCACGCGCGGGTGATGGGTGAGGCCGAGGTAGTTGTTCGACCCCACCATGATCTTGCGCTCGCCGCGGATCACGACCTCCGTGTCGTACGATGCCTCGATCGGCACGAAGTACGGGTAGTATCCCGAGGCCATGATTTCCCGAGCCGTCGTGAAGCGGCGGCATTTGTCGAAAAGACTCATCGACTCTCCATCCCTAGAGCCATCCGTTGGCACGGTACCAGGCGGCGGTATCGGCCAGACCCTGGCGCAGTTCGAATCTCGGCTCGAAGCCGAGTTCGGCCCGTGCCGATTCGGTCTCGCACAGCCACCCGGCGGCCAGGAGCTCCCGGGCTTTCTCGCGATTGAAGATGGTTGCTCTGCCGGCCAGAGCGGCGATGCGCTCACTCACTGCGGCCGAAGCGATCACCAGTCCCGCGGGGATCGGGATCTCGACTGCGCGGCGTCCGACCGCCGCGGCGATGGATCTCGCCACTTCTCGCCAAGCGTACGGCCGGGGCTCAGCCACGTGATAGACCCCGGCCGCTCCTGGCGCCGTTGCCCCAAGAACGAGTGCTTCCGCCAGGTCGGCAGCGTGGATGAGCTGGACCAGGCGGTCCGGTCCCGCGGGGACCGGCAGGAAGCCGCGCGCCGCGAGCCGGAAGTAGATGAACAGGTCGCGGTCCCGCGGGCCGTACACGGCCGGCGCGCGCAGGACCACCACCTCCACGTCATTGGCCGCGGCCAGCGCGATCCGTTCACCTGCCAGTTTCGTTCGTCCGTACGCGGTGATCGGCCGCGGCGTTTCATCGCGCGCGACGGGCCGGCCGTTCTGGGAGGGCCCGACCGCGGCGAGGGAGCTCAGGTATACGAGGCGGCGGGGCGGACGGTCCGCGGCCCGGATCGCGGCCACGAGCGCCTCGGTCGCCCCGGCGTTGACCCGCTCGTATTCGGCTTCCGTGGTGGCGCGCGTCGCCGCGGCGAGGTGGAAGACGACGTCGACGCCCTCGACGGCCTCGCGCAGCGCGCGCGCGTCGTCGAACCCCGTCCGGCAGAGCTCCGCGCCGAGCCCCTCGAGCCTGCGCGTGTCGCTGGACGGGCGGACCAACGCGCGGATCCGGGTGCCACGCGCGGCCAGGACATCGACGAGATGACTGCCTACGAACCCGGTCGCGCCGGTCACCAGCACATGTCCTACTTCGGGCATCGGCGCGCTTCCAAGTTGTGCCCCCCGACCGAAAAAGGCAATGCTCGACCGCGCCCGATGCGACCACATCGTCGCGCGCGCCGATTCGGCGGAAGCTAGGAACGCAAGCGCCTGCGGGTCAAGGCCGGAGGGCGGCCCGGAGCTCGTCCTCCACCACGTCCACGGCGTGGTGGAGCTGGGCCTCCGTGATCACCAGCGGCGGCGTGAACGCGAGCACGTTGGCGTGCGGGCCTTCGGCGAGCAGGATCACGCCCCGGCGGAGCGCGCCGCTCACGATCCGCGCCGCGAGGGCGGCGGCCGGACGCCGGCTCGTCCGGTCCTCCACCAGCTCCACGCCCAGCAGGAGCCCCCGGCCGCGCACCTCGGCGACCGGCTCGTAGGTCTCCGGCCATCTCTCCAGCCGCTCCCGCAGCGCCGCGCCGAGCCGGGCCGCGCGTTCGACGAGCCGCCGCTCTTCCAGCTCGGCGATCTGCGCGAGCGCCGCCGCGCACGCGATCGGATTGCCGAGGAACGTGCTGGTATGGATCGCTTCGCCCGTGGAGGGCGGCCAGGCGTCCATCACGTCCCGGGTGCCGATCGCCGCGCTGAGCGGGAGCATGCCCGTGAGCGCCTTGCCGACCACGAGCACGTCCGGCACGACGCCCGTGTGCATGCACGCGAACCACTGCCCGGTCCTGCCGAAGCCCGTGTAGATCTCGTCCAGGATCAGGACCGCGCCGTGCGCGTCGCAGAGTTCGCGGAGCCCCGGGAGGAAGTCGTCCGGCGGCACGACGAGCCCGCCACGCCCCTGGATCGGCTCCACGATCACCGCGCCGATCGGATCCGAGGAGCGCGCGGCCTCGCGCAGGACGCGGTCGACCGCCGCGAGCGCGGCCGCCGCGACGTCGCCTGCACCCGACGCCGGGTCACCCCCGGCCCGGGCCCGCGGATACGGCACGAAGCGGACGCCCCGGTAGAGCTGCGCCTCGAACGGCCCGCGGAACTCGCCGCGCCAGGTGGTGGCCAGGGCGCCGTACGTCAGGCCGTGGTAGGCCCCCTCGAACGCCAGGATCCCCGGCCGCCCGGTCCGCATCACCGCCGTCTTCAGCGCCGCCTCCACCGCCTCCGCGCCCGAGTTCGCCAGGATCGTCACGCCCAGCTCGCCCGGCGCCAGCTCCGCCAGCTTCCGCAGCAGCCGGACCTTGATGTCCGGCGGATACACGTCCCCGAGGCCGTGCGCGAGCCGGCTCGCCTGCTCCGCCACCGCCGCCGCGACCCGCGGGTTCCCGTGCCCCGCCGCCGCCACCGAGAACCCCCCGGTCAGGTCCACGTACGTGTTCCCGTCCGCGTCCCGCACGTTCGCGCCCCGGGCCTCCGCCCAGAAGATCGGGCCGTCCTCCGCGATCCGGGTGATGTTCCGGGACTCGACCGCGGCCAGCTCCACCGCCAGCGCCCGGGACGCCGGGCCCGGCACGGCCGTGCGCAGCTCCGGGAGCCGTTCGCCGAAGGGCGCCGTCACGTCCGACATCACCGTGTACCTCCCAGGGGCGTCCCCGCCCCGAGCCGCGCCCGGGCCCCGGCCCGCAACCCCGGCGAGCCCCCGGGCACTGGACCCATCCCATTGGTGGACCGAGGCTTGAACTGACTCATCCCGGACACCCGACCCGGAGGCCGGAGATGGGCGCGAACCCCACGTGCCGCACGCCGAGGCCCACGCCCACGAGCTCCGCACGATCCGCGAGGGGAAGCAGCAGGTGATCCGGGGCACCACGCCGGAACCCCGCCCCCGGAACCTCGGACCGGAACATCCGATGACGCGGCACGAGCACCTCTGACCGCAGGATCACCGCCGCCGACGCACCAGCGAGACGATCACCCCACCCACCACCACGCCGGCCACCGCGAGTCCGCCGATCAGGATCGCGCGCGCCCGGCGGAGCGCGGCGTCGGTGTCGATCGGCGTGCCAGGGCCGACGCTGCTGTCCTGCTCGATCTCCAGCTCCGCACTGTCCGGCCCGGCGTCCTCGGCCGCCCGGTCCGCCGCCGCGGCCGCCTCGGGCACCGGCACCTTCTGCGTGGCCCCGCAGGCCGGGCACACCGCGTGTCCGGCGGCCCGGTCCGCCCGGCGAGTGAAGACCATGTCCGTCCCGCAGCGATCGCAGGTCACGCCCGCGGGCTCCGGGATCAACGCCTCGTACAGCGCCCGCCGCGAGATGGAGAGCTGGTCCGCGATCTCGCCCACCGATGCGTCCGTGCTCCAGTACAGCCTGCTCAGCTCGGCGGCGACGCGTTCGTCGTCGATGGGCAAGCCTGCCTCCCGTCAGATGCCATCGTGATCCTGGACGCCAAGATAGCGGAACCGCCAGGGCCCGACCAGTGCGCGGCATACCCGGGCGGGCGGCACCGGCCCGCCGGACACCCGCCTCCCCCGGAGCCCGTTCCCCCCGACGACCGCCCACCGCCCGCGGCGCGCCGGCGCCCGCTCTCCTCCCCACCCCCGAGGCATCCCGTGCCGGATGGGCTTCGCCGCCCGGCCGATCCCCGCCGGACGCCGGGGGCCACGCACGGCTCGCCGGCGTCCACCGGCAATGCGCCGGCACCGGCGCCCTGAAACCTCCGGCAGTCGCCCGGCGTACGGTGAGTGGACCGGTCATCCAACGTCCCGATCCTCGGCAGTCCCGCATGTGGCTCGCGATCGTGATCGCCGCGGCGACGATCGGAATGCAAGACCCCCAGCCCACGTTCGCCGATGCGTACCTGGACCCGGGCGCGCGGGAGCTGGTCCGGCTCGCCCGTGAGCGGCGCCTGACCGCGGAGCGCTCCATCGAGCGCTACGAGGCGCTGGCGCGGGAGCGGATCTCCCTGGGCATCCAGGCATTGCGGCGGGAACGCATGATCTACCGCCGGGAGACCGCGGCGCGCATCGACTGGCGCCGGGACGGCACCGTGGAGATGGAGCTGCTCGGTGCCCGCGAGGCGTTCCCGATCGCCATGTCGGAGGCCGGTCTGCCCCACTCCCTGCGACGCTTCGCCCGGTACCTCGCCTTCGACCCCGCCGACCTGAGGCTCAGCTTCGAGATGCAGGGCCGAACGGGAGCCGCCGGGAACGACGATATGAGCCACCCGCTCGCGCCCGGCTCCGAGGCCGACTACCGCTTCGCCTCCGGCGACACGACCGTGATCCAGCTCCCGGATGGCCGGAGCGTCCGGCTGATCGAACTGCGCGTGATCCCCCGCCGCCGGGAGTTCCGCCTGCTCAGCGGGTCCTTCTGGTTCGAGGCGGACACGTACGCGCTGGTCCAGGCGACCTTCCGGCTCGCGAGACCGTTCGACCTGGAACGGGATGGAGACCCGGAGGACGTCCGGAACATGTGGCCCGTGGTCCGGGGCCTCCTCCTGCCGATCCGCGCCGACGTGCGCTACATCACGATCGAGTACGGGCTCTGGGACATGCAGTGGTGGATGCCCCGGCTCGTCGCGCTGGAAGGCGTGGCGGAGGTCGGTTCGTTCATGCGCACGCCCCTCCGCTACGAGCTCGAGTACCGGGACTACACGGTGTACGGCGAGCTGCTCGATCCTGAGGTGGCGGACACGATCCGGGTCGGGATCCCGCGGGACTCGCTGTCCGGCCCGGCCGAGAACGTCCGGTGCCGCAACCAGCGGTGTCACGTCTTCCACGTGCGGATCCCCGAGGACAGCCTGTCGCTCCTCGCGAGCGAGCACCTGCCCGGCTCGATCTACGATGAGGGGAGCGCGTTCCTCACGGAGGCGGAGCTCCGTGGCCTGGCCGAGCGGTTGGAGCGGATCGGGGATGGGCCGTGGCAGCTCGAGGCGCCCCGCCTGTCCTGGGGGCTCGGCCGCGCCGGGCTCGTGCGCTACAATCGCGTGGAGGGGCTCTCGGTCGGTGCGCGGCTGGACGCGGACTTCGGGCGGCTGACCGCGGACGCGACCGTCCGCTACGGCTTCGCAGACCGGGAGGTGAACGGGGAGCTGGGCATGGTCCGACCCACGCGGACCATGGACTACCGCCTCGGCATCTACCGCCGTTTGGCTTCGGCGGACCCGTTCTCCCACCCGTTCGATCTCGGCAACTCGTTCACCGCCCTCGTGTTCGGCCGGGATGACGGCGAGTACTTCCGCGCGCTCGGCGTGGAGCTGACCGGCACGTCCGCTGACACCCGCGACCCGTGGTTCACCTGGCGGGTCTTCGCCGAACGCCAGACCCCGGCCGCGGTCGGAACCGCTTTCAGCGTGCGCCGCCTGATCGACGAGGACCATACGTTCCGGCCGAACATCGTGGCCGATTCCGCGGACCAGGTCGGCGCCGCCGTGACGCTGCGATTGGACCGTGGCCTGGATCCCGCCGCGTTCCGCTGGAGCGCCGCGGCCAGCATCGAGGCGGCGACCGGCGACTTCCGGTACGTGAAGCCCTCGGCCACCGTGTGGCTCGGCGTTCCGCTCGGCGGCCCGTTCCTGGGCGCGCTGGAGGTCTCCGCCGGGACGACCGTGGGCGATGTTCCGGTCCAGAGCCTCTGGTACCTGGGCGGCCCGGGCACGCTGCGGGGGTACGACGGCGGCGCGGCCCGTGGCGAAGCGTTCTGGCGCGGCCGGGCCGAGCTCGGGACCGCGTTCCCGGGCGCGCGGGTCGCCGCGTTCGTCGATGCGGGCCGCGCCGGACCCCGCCGCGATCTCCGCCTCGACCCGACGCTCGTCTCGGCCGGGGTCGGCGTCAGCTTCCTGGACGGCCTGATCCGTCTCGACCTGGCCCGGGCGCTCCGGGACCCCGTCCGGTGGCGGTTCGACATGTACGTGGACGCCGCGCTCTGAGGGCCTGCCGGGCACGGCCGTTGCGTTTCGGCGAGCCATGGAACACCCCTCCGGCAGCGCAGTAGAACGCCCCGTCATGATGGTGTCCGACGTCCTCCGCCCGACCTTGCTCCTGGTCCTCGCCGCGACGTTCGTCGCGTGCTCACGCTCCGAGCCCGCGCCGGACGCGAGCGGCTCCGGGGCCGATGGCCCGGCCATGCAGAGCGCCGCCGCGACGACTGCCGAGCCGGAGCCAGGCCCGGCGCCCGAGGAGACCGGGAAGCGGCCCTTCCGTCCGGAGCGGATCTACTACGACCTGACCGCCTACGAGTGGTACGCCCAGGGCCAGCCGCTCATGGCGGATGGCCGGGGCTACATGCCGTCCGACGTGCCGCGCACCCTTCCGGACACCCCGCTCGAGAAGGCCGGCGAATACCAGGGCGTGGACTACTACGTTGAGGAGGGCGCCGAGCCGCCGTACCCCGTGGTCTACGTCCCCGTCTTCGAGGGATACTGGCTCCCCTTCGCGCCGGTGGGCGCACGGCCCGACGCGGGCGGCTGAGCCGGCAGGTTTCGGCCATGCGCGCGAGCTTTCGGGGCGACGTCGCCCCGGGGCTGCATCCCACGCGTACCGCGACCGTCCCGCGGCCCGGCTGGCGCCCCGGACGCGCTCCGGCTATCATGCGGGCATGACCCGGATCTACACGCGCACCGGCGATCGCGGGGACACCGGCCTCTTCGGCGGGGGCCGCGTGCCCAAGTCGCACCCGCGGGTGGCCGCATACGGCGAGGTCGATGAGCTGAACGCGGTGATCGGTTGGGCGCTCACGGCGGTGACGGATCCCGAGATCGCGGACCGGCTCCGGTCGATCCAGCCCGACCTCTTCGTCATCGGCGCGCACCTCGCCACGCCGCCCGCGCGGCCCGGACGGAAGCGGCCGGAGCTCCCGGCGTTCGACCCGGACCGGATCGCCGAGCTGGAACGCTGGATCGATGCCGCGGACGCCGAGCTGCCCGAGCTCCGGTCGTTCATCCTCCCCGGCGGCGAGCCCGGCGGCGCCGCGCTCCACCTGGCGCGGACCGTCTGCCGCCGCGCCGAACGCGCCGTGGTCGCGCTCGCGGCGGAGGAGGAGGTCGAGGCGGACATCGTCAGGTACCTCAACCGGCTCTCAGACCTGCTCTTCGTCCTCGCCCGGCTCGCGAACCACCGCGCCGGCGCGGAAGAGGTACGCTGGGCGCCGCGCGGCTGAGCGGAACGTGCTGCCCGACCGCGCCCGCGCCATGGCGCACCGGCTCGAGGAGACCGCCGAGCGCCTCGGAGTGCCCCCGCAAGGGCGGCGCCTCATCACGACCGCGTTCGAGCTGGCCATGCGCCCCCGCGTCGAGCGCCTGCCGGACGACCACCACCCGGATTTCCTGCACCCGGGGCGGACCGCGCTGATCCTCATGGAGGACGCGGGCATCGCGGACGCAACGGTCATCGCGGCCGGCACGCTCTGCGAGTCGCTCCGCCTGGAGCTGGCGGTGTGCTCCACGGAGATCGAGAATGCCGTAGGCGACGACGTGCGCCGCCTCGTGCGCGGCGTCCCCCTGCCCGCCGAGGCCGGCGACCTGCTCCTGGAAGAGCTCGTCGCCGCGGACCCGGCCGTGCAGGCCATCGCGCTGGCCGAGCGACTCGACCACGCCCGTCACCTGCACCTCCGACCCGAGACCGAATGGGCGGAGGCGCACGCGCTGACCTGCGAGGTCTACCGCCCCGTCGCGTCCCGCGTCCACCCGACGTTCGCGCGCCGGTACCGGTGGTGGTGCGGGATGTTCGCGGAGCGCTACCTCGGCTCCCGGCCGGCCGAACCCTGAGCGTGCCGGGTCGCCGGACGGCCGCCCGGCGACCCGGGGTCGGTCAGCGGAACCGATCGGCGCCTCGCGTGTGTTCCATGCCGCGCCGAAAGAAAGAATGGAGCGCGCCCGGATCGGGCGGGATCCAGGGCCGTGGCCGGTGGGGCGCCCGGAGCTCCGGGACGGCGCCGCCCCCGGGTCGGAGCGGCCACGCTCGCCCCTTGCATGAAGATCCGGGCGGTTGCACTATAGCGTGTTGCCGTGCACTAACCTCTTTTCGGAGTGAGGTCGGAGGAACTGCTGAATGACGTACGTCATCACCGAGCCGTGCATCGGGACCAAGGATGCGAGCTGCGTCGAGGTTTGCCCGGTGGACTGCATATATGAGGGTGAGGACCAGTACTACATCCACCCGGACGAGTGCATCGACTGCGGCGCGTGCGAGCCGGAATGCCCGGTGACGGCCATCTTCCCGGACACGGACGTGCCCCCGGAGTGGACCCAGTACATCGAGAAGAACCGCGCTTTCTTCGATTGACGGTCACCCACCCCGCGAAAAGGAGATGCGCGCTCGCCGCTGGGAGCGGCGAGCGCGCATCGTGCGTGTAGACGGAACGATCTACAGCCCGGCCGAGCGGATCGCGTCCACCAGTGACGGGTCGACCGGCGTGGACTCGCCGGATGGCGCGGTCGCGATGAGGCCAGTCTTTTCACTGCGCTGGCGCGTGATGAGGAGACTCACCGCGATCGCCGCAACGGCCACGAGACTGACACCCAAGGTTCTGATAGGCCCTCCCGCGTTGGAGGTACTGGGGCGGCCGGCCGCAGCCGGCGGACTCCGGCGGTTGCATCTTCCATGCCCTATCGCGAGCTTGCGAGAGTCCGCGTAGACACTGGATTTCCCGCCAGTCCTTCAACGCCTGGAACGGACCGATTGTGACACGAGAGGGTCATACTGTGACATTCTTTCCCATCGATGCGGACACGGCGGACGCGGTGGCGTTGACCCGGGCGCTGGTCACGGTCCCGTCGGTGAACCCGGCGCTGGAGCCGGGCGGCGCCGGAGAGGCGGGGGTGGCGGAGCTCGCCGCGGGGTGGCTCGAAGGGTGGGGCCTCTCCGTGGAGCGGACCGAGTTCGCGCCCGGCCGGGCCAGCGTGGTGGCGCGGGTGCGGCGGGGTGGGGGGCGGCGGCTCGTGCTGAACGGGCACCTGGACACCGTCGGCGTGGCCGGGATGACCGTCCCGCCCTTCGGCGCGGAGATCCGGGACGGCCGGCTGTACGGCCGCGGCGCGTGCGACATGAAGGCGGGCATCGCCGCGCTCCTCGCCGCGGCCCGGGACGCGGTCAGGGAGGGATCGTTTCGCGGCGAGCTGATCGTGGCCCTCGTCGCCGACGAGGAGCACGCGAGCCTGGGGATGCAGGCGGTGCTGGACGAGGGGCTCGAAGCGGACGCGGCCGTGGTCTGCGAACCCACCGGTCTCGCCGTGATGCCGGCCAACAAGGGGTTCGTCTGGCTGGACGTGTCGTTCCGGGGCCGGGCCGCCCACGGCTCCCGGCCGGACCGCGGCGTGGACGCGATCCGGCACGCCGGCCGGTTCCTCGCCGCGCTGGATGAAATCGACGCCGCGCTCACCGCCGCGCCGGCGCACCCGCTCCTCGGCCACGGCTCGCTCCACGCAGGCACGATCCAGGGCGGCACCGCGCCGTCGATCTATCCCGCGAGCTGCGACCTCGTGCTGGAACGCCGCACCCTGCCGGGCGAAGATCCCGCGGGCGTGGTCGCGGCGATCCAGGCCGTGCTGGACCGGCTGCGCGCCGAGGTCCCGGGCTTCGATGCGACCCTGACGCCCGGGCTCGCCCGACCGGCCACCGAGGTCCCCGTCGATGCGCCGATCGTCCAGGCGCTGCTCGCCGCGCTCGCCGAAACGGGACAGCCGCAAGTGGTGGCGGGGATGACCGCGTGGGTCGACGCCGCGCTCCTCAACGAGGCGGGGATCCCGGCGGTCTGCTTCGGGCCCGGCAGCATCGAGGACGCCCACTCCGCGGACGAATCGGTCCCCATCGCGGAGATCCACGCGGCGCACGCCGTGCTCCGGGCGCTGATCCGCGGGTACCTGGCCTGACCGGCGGGCGCCGGGAGAATCGGCGCCGGTTTCGAGCCGCGCCTCCGACGCCGGCGCCGTCCCGCCCCTACTCCCGCTCCACCACCATGGCGAAGCCCATGGCGCCGGCGGCGCAGACCGTGATGAGCCCGAGGTTCATGTCGCGCCGGGCGAGCTCGTTCAGCAGTGTGACGGTCAGCCGGCCGCCTGTGGCGCCGAACGGATGGCCGATCGCGATGCTCCCGCCCATCACGTTGATCCGGTCCTCGTCGATGAGCCCGACCTTGTGCGGCCGGCCGAGCTTCTCCCGGGCGAACTGGTCGGAGTCCAGCGCCTGCAGGTTCGAGAGGACCTGCGCCGCGAACGCCTCGTGGATCTCCCACAGGTCGATGTCCTTCATGGTCACCCCGGCGCGGTCGAGGGCGATGGGCGCCGCGTAGGCCGGACCCTGGAGGAGCTGATCCGAGGGCGAGAGCGCGGCGTACGCCCAGCTCCGGATGTAGCCCAGCGGCTTCCGCCCTTCGGCCTTCGCCTTCTCCTCGCTCATGAGCACGACCGCGGACGCACCGTCCGTGAGCGGGGAGGAGTTCCCGGCCGTGACGGAGCCGTACTTCCGGTCGAACACCGGCGGCAGCGCGGCGAGCTTCTCCAGCGAGGTGTCCTGCCGGATCCCGTTGTCCTGGGTCACCACCACGGAGTAGTCCGGCGGAACGTACGTCGGCACGATCTCGGCCGTGAGCCGCCCGTCCTCCGTGCCCTGCCACGCATTGCGATGGGAACGGAGCGCCCACCGGTCCTGTTCGTCCCGGCTGATCCCGTTCTCCTTCGCCATGCGCTCCGCGCTCTGGCCCATGGTCTCGCCCGTGGTCGGCTCCGCGATCGCGGGCACCACCGGGGCGAAGTCCCGCGGCCGGATCCCCGAGAACGTCTTCAGCTTCTCCACCGGCGACTTCGCCCGGGCCGCGGCCACGAGCCGGTCCCGCATGCGGCGGGATAGGAGCAGCGGCACATCGGTCAGCGATTCCGCGCCGCCCGCGATCACCACGTCCGCGTAGCCCCGCGCAATGGACTCGGCGGCGGACGTGATGGCCTGGTTCGCGGACGCGCAGGCGCGCGAGACCGTGAAGGCCGGAACGCTGGGCGGCAGTCCGGAACGGAGCAGCACCTCCCGTGCGATGTTCGGCGCCGTGACCGAATGCACGACCGTCCCGTAGACCAGCTCATCGATCTCGTTGGGGTTCAGCTCCGCGCGGTTCACCACCTCCCGCACCGCGACCACGCCCAGATCGATGGCGGTCATGTCCCGGAAGACCGTACCGGCCTTGCAGAAGGGCGTCCTGCATCCCGCTACGATCGCGACCCGCCGTCCGGCCCAGCGCTCGCTCATGCCGTACCTCCGTTCATCGGCTCGATCCGGCCAACGATGGCGCGCGGTTTCCGGGGGCGCAAGCCAGCCGGAGCCGCGGCCTCCGCTCCTCCATCCATACCCCGCTCGGCCGCCCACGTAACGCGTTGCCCCGACGCGAGCCGTCCGTCAGCCGGCGGCTCGCTGCCGAAGCGTCGCCCCCACGCCGCTACGCATCGGCCCGTTTCCGAGATCGCACACTTTGTCAGGTTCCCAGGCCCCATCGCTATCGCCAGGACCTCCCCGGAGACCTCCGACCTATCAGCGGCATGTCTCACGCACGCGGGACAAACGCGCGACCTAGGGGCCACGTGCGCCAGGGGTGCCCTCGACCCTCGGCGAGAGCGTCGTCCGGCCGCCCGGCCGCGGCTCGCATCGCCTGGATCCCGGCGCCGGTGGTCAACGGCCTTCCCGACCCCGGCCCCCGAACTCTTCGAACGCCCCGCAGGACGCGCGAGCGACGAACGTCACCAGGCGCACGTCGCAGGACGAGTCCGCCCCCGGAGGGGGCCGCTCCCGCGGCGCCGCCGCCGGGCCCGTCGGTCACCCACCGGTTTCCCTGTCGATCACATTCCCGAAGCACGCCACACCGGCGGCGGCGCCGCCCCTCGCCCGCTTCGCGACGGAACCGACACCGGATCCGGGCAGCCGCGCCGTCCGCCGACCCTGCTCCACTCCCGCACGCCGTTGCGCCCGGCCCGACGCCGGGGCATCATTCCGCCCGGGAGGTGCTCGCATGGAACTGCGCAAGGCGGAGCGCGCCGACATCCGGCCGCTCGCGGAACTCTGGACGCACGCGTTTCCCGGCCGCCGCACCGTCGCGGACCGGGTCCGTCAGCTCGAGACCGGGATCCCGTACGGCGGGATCGATTGTTCGTGGGTGCTCGAGGACGGCCGCCGCATCGCGGGCGCGTTCCGTACCTACCGGATGACCCAGTACCTGGCCGGCGCCGCGCTCCCGATGATGGGGCTCGCCGCCGTGGCCGTGGCGCCCGGGTATCGCCGACGAGGCCTCGGCAAGCGCCTCGTCCGGGATGCGCTCCGCCTGGCGTACGAGCGCGGGGACGTGGTCAGCGTCCTCTACCCGTTCCGACCGGATTTCTATCGATCGCTGGGCTGGGGCCTCGTGGGGGAGCTGCACCGCTACCGCTTCCGCCCCGAGGCGCTCGCCGAGTACGCCGGCGGGCCCGCCGTCCACCTGGCAGACCCGGGCGACCGCGGCGCCATCGCCCGGTGCTACGCCCGCGTGGCCCGCAGCGCCAACGGCCCGATCCACCGGGACGACAGGGCGTGGACCTATCACCTGGACGCCCTCGGCGCCCACCCGTTCGTCTATCGGGAAGGCGACGAGGTGCGGGGCTACCTCCTCGCCGTCTACAGCCGCGCGGGGAGCCGGGCCCGACGAGCGCTCGTGGTACGCGAGCTGGTGGCCGAGGATGACGTCGCGTACCGGGCGCTCCTCGGATGGATCGCGGAGCAGCGCGACCAGTGGCCGGTCGTGCGCTACGACGCCCGCCCGGACGAGCGCTTCGACCTGCGGCTCCGGGATCCCCGCCCGCCGGGCCACGGCGCCGCCCGCGCCCTGTGGGACCCGGCCGCCCGGATCCTGCGCGGACCGATGCTGCGCGTCGTGAACGTGGAGCGCGCCCTCGCCGCCCGCGTCGAATGGGGGCCCGAGCCCGGGTTCGGCCTCACGCTCTCCGTCCAGGTCGAGGACCAGGAGCTGCCCGAGAACCGGGGCCCCTGGCACGTGACCATCGAGGAGGGCGGCGCCCGGGTGCGCGCCGATGGCAACGGCGGTGCGGACGCCCGCCTGGTCACGGACGCGCCGACCTTCGCCCAGATCTATGCCGGCGAGCTGTCCCCGACCGCCGCGCAACGGCTCGGCCGCGCCGCGATCGATGGCGCGCGGGAAGCGCTCGACCGGGTGTTCCGCCCCCGGTCCGCGTTCTGGCTGATGGACGAATTCTGAGGGGCCGGAGCGGAGCGGCCCCTGCCTCTCTCCCTCCCCGGTCGCAGGCGGTCGGGCGTGCCCGCGTGCCCGCTGCGAGCGGGTCGCAGGCGCGCGGGTCCCGCTCTGATAGCGGTCCGCCCGTTCGACCGCTGCTCCTGGTTGCGGTCCAACGGGAGACAGGGCGGCCGGGCACCCTGCACTGCAGAAGGCGCTCCCCGCGACGGGCGAGGCGCTCCCGGAGCCGCCCCCGTGGCATCACGTATCCCGAGCGATAGCGTCCGCCGCCGAGAGATCGTGTCGGCCGGCTTCCCCTGAGCGGGCTCCAACCGCCGGTCCTTCGGGGCACCGGGGGCTCCGCGCGCCGGGACGGCGATCCAGCGGACCTGCCTCCGCCTCCGGCGCAGCCCGCGGGGCAAGCCCGTCCCCGAGCCCCGGCCGCCCGACCTCGGTCGGCAGCGCTCGCGATGGGTGAGACGCTCGCCGCTCCCGGAAACACGACCGCCCTGGCGCCCCGGGGCGCCGGGCCCCTGGCGTCCAGCCAGAGCAACCTTGTGGGAAGCTGGAGATCTGCGGTGCCGGGAGACGTGCGGAAGGCGTGGAACGAGGCCGGGTCGACGTCGCCTAGGAATCCAGGTCTTCCAGACCCTTCTCCAGGGCGTTCCAGCCGAGCAGCGCGCAGCGGATCCGTACGGGGTACTTGCTTACGCCGGCCAGGGAACGGAGGTCTCCGAGCGCGCGGTCCCGGGCCGCATCCGCGTCGCCGTGCATCATCTCCGTGAAGCGCGCCGCCAGCGCCAGCGCCTCCTCGGGCGTCTTCCCCTTGATCGCCTGCGTCATCATGGAGATGGACGCCTGGGAGATGGAGCAGCCCTCGCCGATGAAGCGCGCGTCCGCGATCCGCCCATCCTCGATCCTGAGCTGGAGCCGCACCTCATCCCCGCACGTGGGGTTCTTCATGTGCACGTCCACGTCCGCGCCATCCAGCTCGCCTCGGTTCCTCGGCCGCTTGTAATGGTCGAGGATCAGCTCCTGGAAGAGCGAGGCCATGGCCGGGAGTGAACGATCGATCGTCACGGGCAACACCTGCAATGGGTAGCGGGGATGTCGAATGCAGCGACGCCGTCCGGGCGCGCAGCCGTCCGCGCCCATCCCCTAACCGAAGATCTTCCGGGCCAGGTCGAGCGCGTCGACCAGCCGGTCCAGTTCATCCGGCGTGTTGTAAAGATAACACGAAGCGCGTGCCGTGGCCGGGACGCCGAGCCGCTTCATGAGCGGCTGCGCGCAGTGGTGCCCCGCGCGCACCGCGATCCCTTCCGCGTCCAGGATCGTGGCAATGTCGTGCGGGTGAACGCCCTCCAGCACGAAGGAGAAGACGGCCGTGCGCTCCTCCGGGTTCCTCGGACCGAAGAGCCGCAGCCCCGGCACCGCGCCGAGCCGCTCGAGCCCGTGCCGGACGAGCGCCTGCTCGTGCGCCCAGAGTGCGTCGTGCCCGATCGACTCGAGGAACTCCACCGCCGCGGCCATGCCGACCGCGCCCGCCACGTTCGGCGTCCCCGCCTCGAACTTGTGCGGGACCTCCGCCCAGGTCGAGCGCTCCAGCTCCACCACGTGGATCATCTCGCCACCGCCATGGTACGGCGGCATCTCCTCCAGCAGCTCGCGCTTCGCCCAGAGCACGCCGATCCCCATGGGGCCGCACATCTTGTGGCCGGAGATCGTGTAGAAGTCGCAGCCGAGCGCCTGCACGTCGACCTTCAGGTGCGGCGCCCCCTGGGCGCCATCCACCAGCACCCGCGCGCCCACCCGCTTCGCCCGCTCCACCACCTCCCGCACCGGGTGGATCGTGCCGAGCGCGTTCGACACGTGCCCGAGCGCCACCAGCCGCGTGCGCTCCGTGAGCAGGTCGTCCAGCATGTCCAGCCGCAGCCGGCCCTGGTCATCGATGTCCAGGAACCGGAGCCGCGCGCCGGTCCGCTGCGCCAGGAGCTGCCACGGCACGAGGTTCGAATGGTGCTCGAGGATCGTGAGCAGGATCTCGTCGCCCTCCCGGATGTTCGCCCAACCCCAGGTCATGGCGACGAGGTTCACCGCCTCCGTCGTCCCCCGGACCCACACGATCTCCGCCGGATCCGCCGCGTTCACGAACCGCGCTACGGTCTCCCGCGCGGCCTCGTACCGCTCCGTCGCCCGCCGGGAGAGATCGTACAGCCCTCGGTGCACGTTCGCGTTGTCCCGACGGTAGAACTCCGCGACCGTCTCGATCACCGACCGCGGCCGCTGAGCCGTGGCCGCACTGTCCAGGTAGATGAGCGGATGGCCGTTCACCTCCTGCGCGAGCGCCGGAAACTCCTCGCGCAGGGCGGCAACATCCAGCAGTGCCGGTACAACCGTCGCCATCTCGCTCAACCTCCTGACTCCACTCCGATCCTGCATCCGGCGGAACGCCCCGCCGAGCATTCACGCGGCCTTTCCCGCCATGAATAGGGACACGCACGCGCCGGGCGGCCGCGGGACTCGCCCCGCGCGTCCGCCCGCACGCCGTATGCATCACTCATACACCCGAAACCGCGCCGCGCACCGCGCGCCGCCGGCCCGTCAATCGTCCAGCCCGACGTAGATCTCGCCGTCCTCGACCCGCACCTCGTAGGTCTTCACCGGCCGGACCGCGGGCAGGCACAGCGCGCGCCCGGTCCGGACGTCGAACCGGGCGCCGTGCCACGTGCACTCCAGCTCGTCACCGTCCAGCTCGCCCGCGGAGAGCGGGAAGTCCCGGTGCGAGCAGTTGTCCCGGAGCGCGTAGATCTCGCCTTCCGTGTTGACCAGACAGATCCGGTGCCCGTCGGCCTCCACGCCGAGCAGCGTGCCCGGCGGCACATCATCCAGCGATGCGACGCGAACGAACCGATCCGCCACGGCTCCCTACCTGAGCTGCGCCTCGATCGCCGCCCGCAGCTCCTCCACCACGCCCGGGAGCGGCAGCCGCTCCAGGACCTCGCCGAAGAAGCCGAAGATCACCAGCCGCTCCGCGACCGGGCGAGGCAGCCCCCGGCTCATGAGGTAGAAGAGCTCCTCGTCCTCCAGGTGGCCGACCGTCGCGCCGTGCGAGCAGCGCACGTCGTTCGCCTCGATCTCCAGGTTCGGCAGCGAGACCGCCTGCGCGTCCGGCGAGAGGAGCAGGTTCCGGTTCGTCTGGTACGCGTCCGTGCGCTGCGCCTTCGGGTAGACCTTGATCAGCCCACGGAAGACCGTGTTCGCACGGTCGTACAGCGCGCCCTTGTACAGCAGGTCGCTGTTCGCGTGCGGGACCACGTGGTCCTGCCGCGTGTTGTGGTCGAAATGCTGGTCCTCCCGCGCGAAGTACAGACCGAGCATGTCGCTCCGCGCGCCCGGACCCTCCAGCCGCGCCTCCAGGTCGACCCGCGCCACCGAGCCGCCCAGGTTCACGACCAGCGTGTCCAGGTCCGCATCCCGCTCCGCGATCGTGCGCTGCGCGGACACGTGTCGAACGCCCTTCCCCCAGCGCTGGAGCGCGACGTACTGGACCTGCGCCCCGGTCCGGGCGAAGACCTCGACCGCACCGCAGGAGAGCACCGGCCGGCCGAAGTCCGGCGACGCGAACTCATCCACGTACGCCACGTGGCTCCCCTCGTCCGCCACGATCAGCGTGCGCGGGAAGATCGCCACGCCCGGCTCGCCGACCCACCGCGCGACCCGGATCGGCTCCTCGATCCGAACGCCCCGCGGCACGTACACGAACACGCCCGCGGTCCACAGCGCACCGTTCAGCGCCGCGAACTTGCCGAACTCCGCCGGCACCGCCCGCGTGGCCAGGTACGGCTCCACCAGCTCGCGATGCGCCACCGCGGCCTCGGCCAGGTCCATCACTACCACGCCCTTCGCGGCGAGCGTCGGATCCACCTCCACGCTCGCGATCCGGGCACCGACCTGCAGCACCCGGCCCGCCGCGGCCTTGCCCTCCAGGATCGCCCGCGCCTCCGCCGGGATCTCCCCCGAACCCGCGCCGGGCTCCAGCAGCGCCACGTCATCGAGACACAGCTTCGAGACGTCCGTGTAACGCCACTCCTCGAGCGACGTGGTCGGCAGCGGCGTCTCCTCGTATACCTCCCACGCACGCAGCCGCCGCTCCCGCAGCCAGTCCGGCGCGCCCGCGGCCCGCGCCTCCGCGGCCCCGCGGTGAATCGCGGCGGTCACGCCTTCGATGGTCACCGTCATCCTTGCCTCCACCAGGGGGATCGCGCCCCCACCGGCCCCGCCCGCATCGGACACGCGGCGGATCCGTACCCCGCGGACGCCCGCGAACATCCGCCCGCGGCCCGGACCCGCAGCGCCCCCGCGCCGGGCTCCTGGTTCATGGGTGCGTCAGGACACGCTCCGGAGAGCGGGCCCCACCCGTCCACGCAGCGGGCCCGCCCCATCCGGCCGCGTCAGCCGACGCTCCCCTCCATCTCCAACTCGATCAGTCGGTTCAGCTCCACCGCGTACTCCAGCGGCAGCTCCTTCGCCACGGGCTCGATGAACCCGCGCACCACCATCGCCGTGGCCTCCTCTTCCGACAGACCCCGGCTCATCAGGTAGAAGAGCTGCTCCTCGCCGATCTTCGAGACCGACGCCTCGTGCCCCACGTTCGCGGTGGTCTCCTCGATCTCGATGTACGGGAAGGTGTCCGTACGCGACGTCTCGTGCAGCAGCAACGCGTCGCACTGCACGTTCGACTTCGCGTTCCGCGCGCCCTCGTACACCTTGCACAGCCCCCGGTACGAGGCCCGCCCCGTCCCCTTCGAAATCGACTTCGAAATGATCCGGGACGTGGTGTTCGGCGCCGCGTGCACCACCTTGCCGCCCGTGTCCTGATGCTGGCCGTCACCCGCGTACGCGATCGACAGGATCTCGCCGTGCGCACCCTCGCCGACCAGGTAGCACGACGGATACTTCATCGTCAGCTTCGAGCCCAGGTTCCCGTCCAGCCACTCCATGT
>CALCID010000043.1 GCA_937907535.1 uncultured bacterium
CGCCTCTCGAATAACCAGGTCTCCGATAAACCCGGTGCGGTTCATCCCAGCTACGTTGGTGGCGGGGCCGCGGTGGCGGCGGTGATGCAGACTCTGTCCACAAAGCACGGAGGCGTCATGGAGACTCGCGAACAGGGCGCCGTGGTCCGGCACGCGGACTCGGTGGCGATGAAGGAGATCCCGGTGGGGCGTGGCGCGTCGCTGCAGGTGCTGGTCGGACCGGATGAGGGGGCGCCGAACTTCGTCCTGCGGCGGTTCCGGATGGAGGCGGGCGGCGGGATCCCGCTGCACACGAACGAGGTCGAGCACGAGCAGTACGTGCTGCGCGGGCGCGCGCGGATCACGATCGCCGGGGAGGCGCACGAGGTGGGGCCGGACGACACGCTCTACATCCCCGCGCGCGTGCCGCACAGCTACGAGGTCCTGGAGGGCCCGTTCGAGTTCATCTGCGTGGTGCCGAACAAGCCGGACCAGATGCGCGTCCTGGAGCCGGGCGACGTCGGCTGACCCGCGTCCCCGGCGCCAGGAACCTCTCCCGGCGCGGCGCACCTTCGTCATGACGGCCCGGCGCCAGCCCGCGGCCCCCCGCCCGGCGCGCCGCGCCACGAATGCCCCCATCCCGCCCAGCATCCGTCTCTCACCCAGAGCACGACTCCATGCTCGTGCTCGTACTTGTACTCGCACTCGACCCGGCAAGATAGCCCTGCCGCGAAGGCTGCCCTCCATGCTCGACCCGGAACGGTGGCCCCACCGCGAAGGCTGCCCCGTGCCCGCGCACGACCCGGAAAGGTTGCCCCACCGCGAAGGCTGCCCCGTGCTCGTGCACGTGCTCGTGCTCGTGCTCGACCCGGAAAGGTGGCCTTACCAGGAAGGTTGCCTTCATCTTGTGCAGCGGCGTACCTTGGTCCGCACCGAGAACCCAACGAGGAGGCCTCCGGTCCATGTCCCAAGCTGGAACCCGTCGGAACTTCCTCGCCGTGGTCGGCCGGGCGGCCGCCGGGCTCGCGCTGGGTGGCGCGGCCGCCGGCTCCACGCCGCGGGCGCTCCAGGCGCTGGCGGGCGGCGAGACGACGTCGCAACGCGACCTCCCGTTCAAGATCTCCCTGGCCCAGTGGTCACTGCACCGGACGATCCGGTCCGGGCGGCTGGACCCGTTGGACTTCGCGCGCTACACGCGGGAGACCTTCGACATCGACGCCATCGAATACGTCAATACGTTCTTCAAGGACAAGGCGACGGACGCGAAGTACCTGGCGGAGTTGAACCGGCGCGCGGCGGACCACGGGATCTACCAGCACCTGATCATGTGCGACGGCGAGGGTCGTCTCGGTGACCCGGACGAGCAGGCGAGGCTGCGGGCGGTGGAGAACCACTACCGGTGGGTCGACGCGGCGAAGACGCTCGGCTGCGCCATGATCCGGGTGAACGCGTACAGCGAGGGGAGCCGGGAGGAGCAGGCCCGCCTCGTGGCGGACGGCCTGCGGCGGCTCTGCGAGTATGCGGACCCCGTGGGGATCGACGTCGTGGTGGAGAACCACGGCGGGTTCTCGTCGGACGCGTCGTGGCTCGTGGACGTGATGCGGCGGGTGGACCACCCGCGCTGCGGGACGCTCCCGGACTTCGGCAACTTCCACATCGGCGACGGTGTCTGGTACGACATCTACCAGGGCGTGGCCGAGCTGATGCCGTACGCGAAGGCGGTGAGCGCGAAGTCCCACGATTTCGACGAGAACGGCGAGGAGACGCAGAAGGACTACGGGCGGCTGATCCGCATCGTGCTGGACGCGGGTTACCGCGGCTGGATCGGGATCGAGTACGAGGGCTCGAGGCTGAGCGAGGAGGAGGGGGTTCGGCGGACGAAGGCGTTGTTGGAGCGGGTCGGGCGTTCCGCGTAGGATCCGGGGATCGAAATCGAATCCGAGGTGGAGAGCATGTCCGAGGTGACACGGAATGCGGCCCCCGAGGCACAGGTTTTCGGGGCCGGGAGCACGACGCGGCGGGACTTTCTGATCCGGACGGCCGCCGCCGCGGGCGTTAGCGCGCTGGCGGGGCTGGGCGCGGCCGAGGCGCGTGCCGAGTCGCGAGCGACGTGGCGGAGGCCGGTTCCGCGGGCCGCGCAGCGTGCGCCGCTCGGGCCGGACGAGCCGATCCGGATCGGGGTGATCGGCACGGGCGGGATGGGCACGGAGCACTGCCGGGCGTTCCTCCGGCTGGCGGCGGACGGGAAGGCGAACGTGGAGCTCGTCGCGGTGGCGGACGTGTGCCAGCCGCGGATGGTGAAGGCGCTCGAGCGGAGTCTGGAGGCGGGTGCGAAGAGCAGCATCGCGGCGTACTCGGACTACCGGCGGATGCTCGCGGACCCGACCATCCACGGCGTGCTGATCGCCACGCCGGAGCACTGGCACGCGCAGATGGCGGAGGACGCGATCCTGGCGGGGAAGGATGTCTACATCGAGAAGCCGATGACGCTGCGCCTGAACGAGGCGTTGCGTCTGCGGGAGGTGGCGCGGGCGAACCCGGAGGCCGTGGTGGTGGTCGGCACGCAGTACGTGATGGAGTCCAGCTACCAGAACGCGAAGCGGCTGATCGCCGAGGGCGCCATCGGGAAGCCGGTGATGAGCCAGACCAGCTACTGCCGGAACTCGAAGGAAGGCGAGTGGCTGTACTACGCCATCGATCCGGAGTGGCAGCCGGGCGTGAACCTGGACTGGGAGGCGTGGTGCGGCCCGCTCGGGTCCCGGCCGTGGGACCCGGAGATCTACGCCCGGTGGCGCCGGTACCGGACGTACTCGACCGGGATCATCGGGGACCTGCTGGTCCACCGGATGACGCCGCTCATCGATGCGCTGGACGTGGGCTGGCCCACGCGGGTGGTCGCCTCCGGCGGGCACTACGTGGACAAGGCCATGGAGAACCACGACGTGATCAACATCAACGTCGAGTTCGAAGGCGAGCACACGATGATCGTGGCCGGGTCCACGTCCAACGAGGTCGGGCTCGAGACGCTGATCCGCGGCCACAAGGCGAACCTCTACCTGAACGGCCGGCGCCTCACCATGCGGCCCGAGCGGATCTGGGCGGAGGAGGTGGAGGAGCAGACGCTCGAGGGGGAGGAGGAGATGGGCTCGCAGGACCTCCTCCGGCTGCACTGGCTGCACTGCATCCGGACGCGGGAGCGCCCGCTGAGCGACGTGGAGCTCGGCACGAAGGTCATGGTGATCGTGGATCTGGCCACCCGGTCGCTGTGGGAGGGGAAGGCGTTCGCGTTCGACCCGGAGCGGTTGGAGGCCCGGGCCATCTAGGCCCGGGCACCGTTTGCGGAGCGCGCCCCGCTCACAGGGCCGCATCCACCCGGAGGTACGATCTCCAGCCGGTGGCTGCGCGTAGTGCGCGGGCGGCTTCGAGGCGGACGATCCCGTTGAGGAAGCTGAGACCTGCGCCCGCGGAGAGCAGCGGGCGTCCGCGGTCGAAGTCGGCGCGGGCGCCGGCCCATCCTGCGTCCGAGAAGATGGTGAGCCGTGCGGCCGGCGAGGCGGTCCCGAGCTCGACGCGGGCGCGCCAGAACGCGTCTCCGGTGAGGGTGGCCGCAGAGTAGCCCCGGAGCGACGTCGCCCCGCCGAGGTACCACGCGCTCTGGATGGGCACCGTGCCGCCGGAGGTTCCGGCCGCGGCCTCCACGGCGCCGACGAAGCGGCGGGTCAGCGGCGCCGTGGCGCCGACGGTGAGCGCGGGGCGGACGTAGTCGAAGGTCCCGGTCGCGGCCTCGACGAGGAGCGCCGCGTGCCACCGGAACCCGACCGGGTCGAGTCCGCGGCTGGTCCGGAGCGCGAGCCGGGCGCCGAGCTGCTCCGCGTCCGGGGCGTCGATGTTCGGCCGGAACCGGTGGTCGCGGTCCAGGAGGCGCCTCACGCTGAAGTCCGTGTGCGCCTCGGCCGCGGACTGGCGTTCCGCGAAGAGGCGCCATTCGTACCACCGGGGTGCAATGCCGGCCGGGCTCCCCGCCAGCTCCACGCCCGTTGCCCGGAAGTAATCCCCCTCATCGTTCCCGAACATGAGCGCGTTGAGTCAATTGCCGGCACCGAACGGCCGGGCGTCCGGGTCGGCCGGGGCGAGGCGGCGGTAGACGGCGAGGCGGATGTCGTGGGCCCGACCGGGTCGTGTGAGGCCGAGTTCGGCGTTCGGCTCCCGGTCCGCGAGCCCGATCCGCGCGCCGGCGTTGGCGTGCAGGCGCCCGAGGTCGAGTTCGAGATCCGCCCCCAGCGAGAGTCCTTCGACGCGGTTGTAGCGCGCGGAGGCCCAGCGGGGACGCGGCGGCTGCCACTGCCACGGCGTCCTGGGGAGCTGGCCGAGGTGCTGCTCCAGCTCCGCCAGCTCGTCCTCGGTGAGGAACGCGGCGCCTTCCTCGAACGGCGTGGGCGGCAGGAGGTCGCTCGTGAGGAGCGCGAGGGTGTCGTCCGGCACGGTGACGATGAACTGGCGATCGCAGGGCGGCTCGCCGGACCGTGCGCGCCGGGCCGCCGCGCTGGAGTCCGCCCGCGCCCGTGCCCGGGCGACCTGCTCCTCCGTCCTTTCGCCGAAGACGATGGTCATGCGGAACGGGGGGCGGCAGAGGGGCGGCGGGGTGGCGGTGTCGGCCGCCAGGACCCCATCCGGCTCCGCCGCCGCGACCGGCGCCTCGCCTTCGATCCGATAGCCGGAATAGCGCCGTTCGAACCGGAGCGGCGCCCGCACCCTGGACGCGAACTCGAACACGCCCTCCGCGGAGACCACCCGCGGCATCCACCAGCGCATGTCCCAGAGCCCGTAATCCAGGGTCACATACCGGACCTCGGCCCGGAGAGGCGGCGCAGGGCCGCGCCGACGGCGGGTGCGGCGTCGCGTATCCCCCCTTCCCCGGCTTGCGTCTCGCCTCCGCCGGACCCTTCAGCCCGGTCGATGGCGAAGTCGTACGCGCGCGCGAAACGGAACGTGGCCCGCACGACCGCGTGCGTCTCCGCGTCCAGCCAGAAGGAGCCGGTGATCAGGTTCGGCTCGCTCCGCCGGGGGATGATGACCAGCTCCAGGAGCCGGACTTCCCGGCCGTCCGGGAGGTGGATCCGGGTCGTGTCCCCGGAGCGGTACCGGTAGTGCTCCTCCGCGCGGTCCCCGAGCGGGTGGCGGATCCGGAGCGTATCCAGCCGGATCAGCAACTCGTTGTCCACGGGGTCAAACGCCACGTGGCTCATGAACTCCGGCAGGTCCACCGGTACCAGCGCCTCGCCGGCCACCGGCGGAGCCACCTCCCGGGCGCCGAGCACCTCGATGACCACCGGTCCGTCCCGGCGCCAGTCGATGCGGCTCGCCGTCTCCCGGCGGTACAGCAGCCGTTCCCGCGCGAGGATCTGGAGCCCGGCCGAGATCCGCTCCTGCGCGATGGCCTCGTACCGGCGGATCGAGCGGTCGACCATGCGGCGGCGCTCCCGGGCGAGCCGGACCATCTCCCGCGCCCCCGGGTCCAGGTAGGCGTCTTCCTGCCGCGCTGACCCGTCCGGGTCGGACGGATCGGCGAGAAATGCCGCGCCCGGTCCTGTGAATGTCGGCACCTTAAGAAGAACGCAGGCGAGGAGTCCCGGCCGGACTCGGGCGCGGCGGCGAGCGGGTGCCCCAATGGCCGGGAAACGAACGCCGTCGCCGCAAGCAATGCAACAATCAGCTTGTGCGACATGCAATCCCTCGGAAGGATCGCGTCATTGGACGCCAGCCATGCCGTCCGCCGCCAGCCGTCTGGCACGCGGCTCGCACGGGGCGTCCGACCTGCCCGTACGTGTCGGGTCGCCTGGAAGTTTCATGTGCGACGTCGACCGGGGCAATCCCCGGCGGCACGCGGCCGCCGACCGGTGGGCCGGGTCCCGCCGCCTCGTGACGGCGCCGTCCGCCGGGACCGCCTCGCCGCGACGCCGGCGCACCGACGTTGGAGTTCCCACGACAGGAGGACCGGGATGGCCACGATACTCCGGACGGGGCCGGTGATCGGCGGGTGCATGGTCCTGCTCCTGGGCACGGCCGCGTGCGGCGCGTCCGAGGACGCGAAGCGGGCCGCACGGCTGGCGACCCTCCTCGCCGAGCGGGACAGCCTGCTCGCGCAGGTCGCGGAGAACGCGCGGATCATGAGCGAGATCGGGCTGGAGCTGGCGCGGGTCCAGACCGATCCGTTGGCGGCGACCGGCCCGTCCGAGGGCCCGCCCGGGCTCCTCACGCCGGACAGCATCCTGGCGGGCATCCGCGCCCTCGCCGACCGGATCCTGGAGACCGAGAGCCGGCTCGCGGAGAGTCAGCGCCGGATCCAGGCCCTCGTCGCGGACTCCACGGTGCGGCGCGCCCAGATCGTGGACCTCGAGCAGATGCTCGAATCGTTCCGGGCGACGATCGAGAATCAGAAGCGGACGATCGCGTCTCTCACGGCGCGGGTCGGCGAGCTCGAGCGTGCGAACGCGCGGCTGGAGGCGGAAAAGGCGGCGCTGGCGCGGGAGCGGATGGCGCTGGCCGAGCACGCGGCGATGCTCGCGGAGCAGAACACGTACCTGACCGAGGCGGTGGCCGAGCTGACCGAAAGGGAGAATACCGCCTACTACGTGATCGGCACGAAAGAGGAACTGATCCGGAGGGGGATCATCACGGAGGTCGGGGGGAGCCGCACGTTCCTCATCCTCGGCCGCCGCGGGCAGACGCTCGTCCCGGCGCGTGACCTGGACATCTCACAGTTCACGGCGATCGACCGGCGCTACCAGACCGAGATCCCGCTCCCGGATCCGGAG
The DNA here is from genome assembly GCA_937907535.1 of uncultured bacterium. Taxonomy (GTDB): domain Bacteria; phylum Gemmatimonadota; class Gemmatimonadetes; order Longimicrobiales; family RSA9; genus CALCID01. The sequence continues at coordinate 6,795 of CALCID010000043.1, forward strand.
CGGTCCTACCGGATCATCACGCGGCAGGACCTGTCGGCGCTGGCCTGGCCCGCGGACCCGGACGGCACGGTCCGCGGCGCCATCGTGATCGCGGACCCGGCGCGGTTCTGGGCGAACCAGAAGTTCCTGATCGTGGTGCAGTCGTGAGGCGCGGCGCGGCTCACGTGCCTTCCAGCCCGAGCCGGCCGGGCTTCGCCATCACGCCGCGGAGCTGGCGGAGTGAGGCCTGGACCGCGGCCGTCCGTTCGGCCACCTCGCGCACGTTGATGGACCCGGCCCCCGCCTGCTGCGCCTGGTAGAGCGCCAGGTCCGCGGCCCGCAACAGCTCGTCCGCCGTGCGCATCCCGGGCTCGTGGGCGGCGATCCCGGCGGAGACGGTGAAAGCGGGCCCGCCCGCCTCCTGCACCACCGACGCCTGCAGCCGCTGCACGAAGATCCGCGCTCCGTCCGGCGTGCCCGAGGAGAGGATCGAGATGAACCGCCCGCCCTCGAGCCGGGCCGAGTAGTTCATGCGACGCGTGTGCCGGGCGAGCAACCGGGCGAACTTCCGCAACGCCTGCGTGACCCCTTCCTCGCCGTGCCGCTCGCGCAGCTCCCGGAAGTTGTCGATCTCGAAGAGGACGATCGTGAGCGGCCGGCCGCGCAGCGCCGCGGCGATCTCACGCTCCAGCACGGCGTGCGCGCTCCTCCGGTTCGGCAGGTCCGTGGTGCGGTCGTTCGGATCCAGCCGCTCGATCTCGTCGCGGGCCCGGTGCAGCATCCCCGCGAGCACGCCCACGGCGACCATGGTGCCGACGAAGACGAGGACAACGCGGACGGTCACGGACCAGGACCGGGCGTCCGGCCCGAACAGCGTCGACGCGATCTGCACCAGCGTCAGCGCGACCATGGCGATGGCGAGCGCCGAGGCCACGCCGCCCCAGCCGCGATAATGGGCCAACAGGAACGCCGGGATCACGGCCAGCAGCCAGAGCAGGACCTCGTAATCCGCGGCCGCATCCGGCGCGAGCGCCGCCGCCAGCACGGCCGCGGACAGGGAGAAAAGCGAAAAGAGCGCAGCGCGCAACGTCATCGCCGGGCGCATGGCTGGAAACATTTCTACCTCACGAGTTGAACCGGATCCGGCGCCCCGGGGGGCGCGAGTACCGCGTACCCCTGGGGGCCGGAGCGTCCGGCACGGGCCAGATCCGTGCCAGGCGGTGAGACGTTGTGCGGCAATGGATTAGCAGCTTTCGGGATCCGCGCGCCGGCCGCGGCCGCGCAAAGATTTCGGGAACTCCGCACAAAGGGGAGAGGCCGGAATCGCTGCTCCCATCGGCCCGGCCGACCGGTCATGGCGCCCGGCGAGGGTTGCAAGAGCCGGCGTGGGGAGCAATATTGCGAGGACCACCAACCCTCGAATCCGTGGCCGTGGCGGCGGGGCCGCCCGTGCCTTCTCTAACTCGGAGACGCGGTGGACAGCCATGCATCCGCGGTCCGGCTCGCGACGGCGGCGATGGGCACGCGCTTCGAGATCGTGCTGCCGGGTCCGGACGCGGAGAGACTCCGTCCGATCGGCGAGGCAGCGCTCGAGGAGATCGAAGCGCTGCACCGGCGGTTGACGCGGTTCGCGGCGTCCAGCCTTCTCTCCCACATCAACCGGGTCGCGGCCGAGCGGCCGGTACGGCTGGACGCGGCGACCTTCGCGCTGTTCGAGGACGCGTTGGCGGTGCACCGCGCGTCCGGCGGCGCGTTCGACATTACGGTCGCGCCGCTCATGGAAGCGTGGGGCTACGGGCCGTCCGCCGTCGGCGCGCCCCTGGCGCCCCGGCCCCTGCCCCGAACCGGGATGGACGCCATCGAACTGGACCCCGCGACGCGCACGATCCAGTTCCTGAGGCCGGGCGTGTCGCTGGACCTGGGCGGGATCGCGAAGGGGCACGCCGTGGACCGGGCCGCGGAGATCCTGCGGGAGCACGGCGTGGAGAGCGCCCTCGTGCACGGCGGCACGAGCAGCGTGGCCGCGATCGGCGCGCCGGAAGGCGAGCCGGGCTGGCGCGTGGCGCTCGGCCCGGAGCCGGACGCGCCGGTCGTGACGCTCCGGGACACGACGCTCTCGGTTTCCGGCCGGTGGGCGCCGGACCGACGGCAGGATGGGCAGGCCTCGGAGCCGGACGCGAGCCGCCGGACGAGCCACATCGTCGACCCCCATCGGGGCGAGCCGCTGGCGGCCGACGGCCCGACGAAGGTCGCGGTCATCGGACCGTCCGCCCGGCTCGGCGACGCGTGGGCCACCGCGCTCCTCGTGCTCGGCCGGCGTCCGGCCACGCTGCCCGAAGACTGGATTGCTTATTTCCTGTAGATCGAACGAAATGACCGATCCGAACCGTCGGACGTTCCTCGTACAATCCGTTGGCGCCCTGGTCGGCATGGCGCTCCTGCCGGACATCGCCGAGCTCGGCGCGGCCGTCCCGGTCCGCCCGGGCCGGGAGCCGTACCGGGTAGGGCTGGTGGGCGTGGGCCGGCAGGGCCGCGCCATCCTCGACGAGCTCGCGAAGATCGACGCCGTGGAGGTGGCCGCCGTGTGTGACGTCGTCCCCTCCCGCGTCATCGCAGGGATCGAACGCGCCCACGGCGCCGAGGCATTCACCGACCACCGCAAGATGCTCGAGCGCCGGCCGGACATCGCCGCGGTGATCATCGCCACGCCGACGCACCTCCACCGCCAGGTCGCGCTGGACGCCATCGCGGCCGGGCGCCACGTCTACTGCGAAGCCCCGCTCGCCTCGACCATCGAGGACTGCGAGGCCATCGTGGAGGCGGCGGCCGGCGCCTCCACCGTCTTCCACGTGGGCTTCACCGCCCGCTCCAACCCCATCTACAAGCGCGCACGAACCGTGGTCCGCTCCGACTCGGTGCGCGACCTGGTTTCCCTCTACGCACAGCATCACCGCAAGACGACCTGGCGCTTCCCCACGCCGTCGGGCGGCAACGAACGGGCCACGAACTGGCGGCTCGACCCCGAAGTCTCCATCGGCCTGGCCGGGGAGCTCGGGTCCCACGCATTCGACGTCATGCACTGGTTCCGCGGCCGTGCCCCCCGCACGATCCGCGGCTCCGGCTCGATCCGCCTCCACCACGACGGACGGCGGATCCCGGACACGGTCCGGGTCGAGATGGTCTGGGACGACGGCGTCGCCCTCCAGTACCAGGCGACCCTCGCCAACTCGTACGGCGGCGAGTACCAGGTCCTCTACGGCACCAATGCAGCCGTGCGCCTCGCCAGCACGCACGGCTGGCTCTTCAAGGAATCCGACGCGGCCACCCAGGGCTGGGAGGTCTACGCCACGCGTCAGAAATTCCACGACTCCGAAGGGATCGTGCTCGTGGCGGACGCCACCAAGCTCGCAGCCCAGGGCCGGCTCCAGGACGGCGCCGGACTCGAACACCCACCGCTCTACTACGCGCTCGTCGATTTCGTGAAGAGCTTCGCCGAGGGCGCGCCCGTCGCGTGCACGGCGCAGGACGGCATGCGGGCGACCGTGCTCGGGATCCTGGCAAACCGCGCGGTGATGACCGGCGAGACCATCAACGCGGACTGACGCCGTCGCCGCGGTCGAAGACCGCGGCACGGCGCTCCTCATAGATTGCCTGTAGGGGATTCCCTTACACGGGGGACAGGGAATTCCCGACTGACAAATCGGCGCGCAATCACAAGATTTCTGTAATCGTAGACCGTGGCCCGTTGGGCCCCAGACTGTGAAATCGACGATCCCACGGTGGCCGCGAGCCATCGGAAGGACGAATGCGAGTCTTGCGAACGACGTCGAATTCCGGGTTCGGTCGGCTCATTACGCTGATCGTTGCGTCTTTGATCGCCTGCATTCCGCTGGTCTCGTACCTGTGGGAGACGGTCAACCAGCTATTGTCCGGGCATGTCGATGCCGGTCGGCTGGTGATTTCGGTTCCCTTGCTGGTGCTGTTCCTGGCCTGTCTCGCGCTCATCGGCCGCTCGCTGCAGCGGCTGGACGCGCAGCTCCGGGAATAGCGTTATCGCCCCCCCGAAGGAGGAAGAACATGGCGAAAGAGCACCCGACGGAAGCGACGGTGGACGCGGCGGCCAGGCCCGAATCAGGGCTGAGCCCGGAGGAGGAGCCCGTCTTCACGGGCACGCTGTTCTTCATGCTGATCTTGCTGATGCTGATCTTCGGATTCTGGGGCCTGATGTACATCACCCTCCTGAACCGGTGAGACCATGAAAGTCCACACGTACGAGAAGGCGTTCCTGACGGTCGGCGCGTTGCTGCTCGTGGGGTGCCTGGGCGCGCTGTTCTACGCGTCGTCAGCGCGCGGAATCCATCTTCCGGGGCACGACGCGCACATCGATCCCGCGCTCGTGCGGCAGACGCCCCCGTTCGACCAGCCGGGCGTCCACCAGACAGGCCCGAACAGCTATGATGCGGTGATTATCGGCAGTGCGTGGAGCTTCACGCCCACGGAGATCCGGGTGCCGGTGGGCGCGGAGATCACCTTCGTGGCCACGTCTACGGACGTGTTGCACGGGCTGATGATCCCGGGGACCCGGGTCAACGTCATGCTGATCCCCGGGCAGGTCACGCGGACCACGTACACGTTCCGCGAGCCGGGTGAATACCAGATGCTTTGCCACGAGTACTGCGGACTTGGCCACCACATCATGGCCGGAAAGGTGATCGTCGAATGAGTGCCGCCACCTCTGCCGCGTCGGCGCGTTCGGCTTTGACAACGGTCTTCGACCCGAGCGGTTACGAGGTCGACGCCGCTCAGCGCCGGATCCTTCGCTGGACGATCTACATCGGGTACGCCGCGCTCATCGCCGGGGTGTTCCACGGGCTGGCGCAGGCGCTGTCGTACGGGAACATCGACATCCTGAGGTACTTCCCCGGGCTGCGCGGCTACTATCAGGGTCTGACCGCGCACGGGGTCGCGAACGTACTGATCTTCACCTTCGCGTTCGCGAACGGGTTCCTCCCGCTGCTCACCGCGCGGGCGCTCAGCCGGCCGCTGAACAACGCGCTCCTGTACGGGTCGTTCGCGAGCCTGCTGCTCGGGAACCTGCTCGTGATCTACGCGGTGGTGAGCAACCAGGCCAACGTGCTGTACACGTCCTACTCGCCGCTCCAGGCGCACTGGACGTACTACGTCGGGCTCGCGTTCGTGGTGATCAGCACGTGGCTCGCGGCGTTCAACATGTTCGCGATGCTGGCGGGCTGGCGGAAGGACCACGCGGGCGAGCGGATCCCGCTGCTGGCGCACATCTCGGTGGCTTCGTACGCCATGTGGGTGCTGGCGTCGCTGCCGATCACGTTCCTGTTCCTGCGCTACCTGATCCCGTGGTCGTTCGGGTTGATCGACAAGGTCGACCCGCTGCTGAACCGGACGCTCTTCTGGTTCACGGGGCACGCGATCGTGTACGCGTGGCTGCTGCCGGCGTACGTGTCGTGGTACGCGCTGATCCCGAAGCAGGTCGGCGGCAAGATGCTCAGCGACACGTTCGCGCGGATCACCTTCATCATGTTCCTGCTGCTCTCGATCCCGACCGGGTTCCACCATCAGTACACGGACCCGGGGATCCCGGCGGCGATGAAGGTGGTGCACCTGGTCCTGACCTTCGGGGTCTTCTTCCCGAGCCTGGCCACGGCGTTCTCGGTGATGGCCTCGCTGGAGATCGGCGGCCGCCGGAACGGCGGGCGTGGGCTGGTCGGGTGGTTCCTGAAGCTACCCTGGGGTGATCCGTCGGTGACGGCCCAGCTCCTCGCGATGATCACGTTCGTGCTGGGCGGCGTGACCGGCCTGATCAACGCCAGCTTCACGATGAACCAGGTCATCCACAACACCACGTGGGTGCCGGGTCACTTCCACCTGACGGTCGGGAGCGCGGTGGCGCTCACCTTCGTGGGTATCGCCTACTGGCTGATCCCGTACCTCTCCGGCCGTGCGTTGTGGAGCCGGGGCGTGGCCCTCGCCTCGTCGTGGATCTACACGATCGGGCTCCTGATCTTCGCCCGCGGCATGATCTCGGGCGGGCTGGCCGGGATGCCCCGCCGCATCTTCCGCGCGCAGGCGAGCTACACCATGGAGGCGTGGGAGCTGAGCGGGATGCTCACCGCGATCGGCGGCTTCCTCATGTTCGTGGGGATCATGCTCTTCTTCCTGGTCATCGGCATGACGATCTTCGCCGGGAAGAAGGGTGAGCAGCCCAAGGACATTCCGATTTCGGAGACGCTGGCGCCCGCACCGCGGACCGGCTTCGCGCCGAAGCTGGACCGGTTCGGGCTCTGGGTCCTGGCCGCGATCGTGCTGATCGTGATCGCGTACGGACCGTTCTTCCTCACGTACACACCGAGGTTTGTCTCACCTGGGTTCAGACTCTTCTAGATAGGCCTGCCTACTCGTGGGGCGGCGCGTTCACGCGCCGCCCCACGTCTTTTATCGCTTGAGCAGGTCCGCGAACTTCTGGCGCGCCTTCGCGACCTTCGGCGCGATCACGATCCGGCAGTACGGCTGGTCCGGGTTCCGCTCGTAGTAGTGGCGGTGGTACTCCTCGGCCGGGTAGAACGGCCCGGCGGGGGCGATCTCCGTCACGATCGGCGCGTCCCACAGCCCGGACTCCTCGAGCTCCTCGATCGTGCGTTCCGCGGTTTCCCGCTGCGCGTCCGAGTGATACAGGATCAGTGAGCGGTACTGCGGCCCCACGTCCGCGCCCTGGCGGTTCGGGGTGGTGGGGTCGTGGATCGTGAAGAAGACGTCCAGCAGGTCGCGGTAGCTGATCTCTGCCGGATCGAAGGTGATGCGGACCACCTCCGCGTGTCCGGTCGTGCCCGTGGACACCTGCCGGTACGTGGGGTTGGGCACGTGCCCGCCCGCGTACCCCGGTTCCACCTGCTTCACGCCCCGGAGCGCCTCGAAGACGGGCTCGAGGCACCAGAAGCAGCCGCCCCCCAGGGTGGCCTGCTCGAGATCCGCGTTGTCGCCCATGACTTCTTCGCCTCCTACGAGCTCTGTTCGCGACCCGGCGTGTGCGCGCTCTGGCGACGCGGCGCGCCGGGTCGTGTGCTTCCGGATGGACGCAGGGTGCGCGCCGGAGCCCCGGGGCGCCGCCACGGAAGGTCATCGTGGATGCCTGCCGCCCGGGGCCGGCTGCCGCCGTCAGAAGCCCCGCCCACCTCCGCCGCCCGAACCGCCACCGCTGAACCCGCCGCCGCCCGAACCGGACCGGCCGGATCGCCCGGATGAACTCGGCGTAGAGGTCATGGCCCTGCCGGCGGCGGTGGACATGGCGCTGAGGCTGCGCGTGAACGACGTCGCATTGAACGTGGCGGCGGAGCCGCTCCCGCGGTACCAGTCGGGCGGCGAGGCGAGCATCCCTTCGAACGCCCGGGCCCACCGGCCCTCGACCCGGAACGTCATGGCGTACGGCAGATACTTCTCGAACATCTCCGGGCCGGTGATCATCCGGCGGTAACGGTCGGATTCGACCCGGGTCAGGAACTCCCGGAACCCGAGCGCGGCTTCCCGCGCCCTTGCGCCGGCCTCCGTCCGGGCGGGCATGAAGAGGCCGAACCCGGCGATGATCACGGCCGAGCCGGCGACGCCGGCCACGAGCGGCCACGTGTCCGCGAAGCCGTCGCCCGTGGCGAAGGCCGGCAGGAGCAGCGGCAAGCCCACGACGACGAGAGCGAACGCGAGCAATAGATATTGGGTCCGGGCGAGATCCGGCCGGCACCGGTAGAACCCCAGGTCGATGAGACGCCCGTAAATGGCGTTGCGGATCGGCCCGAGATGCCGGTAGAACCGGTTCGTCAGCGCCGACAGATCGACGGACGACGGCCGGGCCGGGTGCGCATCTCCCGCCGTGCCCCCGGACCTCGCCGCGAGCCACTCCTCCTGGAACACCCGGCGGTCGAACCGGCGGCCTTCCCGCTTCGCCGCCTGCCGCGCCTCCCGCGCCGCGGCCATGAACTCCCTGACCTGCCCCGCCGGGACCGCGACCGCGGCGGCGCCGCGCTTCGCCTCGAACATGCCCGCCAGGAACAGCCGCTCGTGCGGCCGCAGGTCGGCCCAGGCGGGCTCCGGCCGGATCAGGTGGAAGGTGTACTCCTTCTTCGTGGCCAGCCCCAGCAGCCGCTTCTGATCCCGCTCCTCGATCAGGATGTAGCCCCGGACCGCGAGGTCCACGAGGGTGGAGATGATGTCGTGCACCTCGGCCTTGTGGTCGATGAGCGTCCCGACCTCGGCGGGGGAGAGATCGGGGGGCGGCTCGTACCGGACCACGATCGCCTGTTCCTCGGGGTCCCGGCCGTGCCGTCGCCAGTGCCGGTACATGAAGAGCCCGACCAGGAGCGGCAGCAGGAGCGGCCAGTAGTACCGCAAGTCCTCGAAGAAACGGGCGACGGCGCCCGGACGCGCCACCGCGCCCGGCGGCCAGGTCACCGACACGGTCAGGCCCTCGTGCGGCTCGAACGGCCGCGTGGCGCGGACGGTGACCACGCCGTCCCCGATCTCGATGGCTGCGTCCTGCGCCCGGGAGCCGGCCGCGCCCGTGTACGCCCACGCCTGGACGCCCTCCACGCCCGGCGGCAGGACGATCCGCGCGCTCGCCGACCGGATCGGCATCGCCCAGTCGTTGCCCGTCACGTTCCAGTAGAGCTCGTCGAAGCCGACGGTGTCCGGCGTGGCGTCGAAGTAGCGCAGGGCGTTCGACACCTCGTAGTGGATCACGACCGTCCGCACCGCGTCCCGGGCGTCCGGCACCCAGATCCGGAGACGCCTCAGGTCCCGTGTGCGGCTCGTTTCGACCTCGAGGTCACGACCTTGCAGGTCCGTCACGCCCAGCACCTTCAGCTTCAGCCTGGCCGCCCGGCCCCGAGCCGTGCGGTGCTGGAGCGAGAGGTCCCGTTCGATGCCGTTCCAGGACCCTTCGAACCGGATGTCGAGCGTCTCCGTGACCCGGATGGTGCCGTCCGCGTGCACGGCGATGTCCGCGTGGAAACGGTCCAGCGAGATCGCCCGCGTCTGGGCGGCAAGGGGAGTAGGGGACGGGACGAGCAGGGCGAGCGGCGCGAGGAGGGCAGCCACGATTCCGCGCCAGCGGGACCGCATCCGGCTGCCCGCCCCATCCGCCGTTCCCCGTACCGGCCCGCGCGGGCGGGCCGGTACGGCGCGGCTACGGATCACCATGACTCGAAGTCCGGGTACCCGCACTCCAGCATGCGTAGCCACTCGAGCGCGGGCGCGCCGAGCGGCCGGTTGACCGATTCGAACCGCGAGACTGCACCGCCGATCCAGTCCATGGCTGGCTCACCGATCGGCGCGCCGGGCGGGATGTCCGGTGTCGCCGGCGGCTGATACGGACTCGCGGGCCGCTCCAGGAACCGGCGGATGTCCCGGGTCAGGAGCGCGTAGTGGGCGACGTCGGCTTCGGACGCCTCCCGGGACGCCCGCAGCTCACCGGACCCGAGCCGCTCCAGGCGGTGCGTGGCGATGGCCCGGACCTGCGGCATGGTCGCGCGCTCGGCGAGCGCCATGAGCCGCTCGACCAGCACGCGCTGCGTGGCGCGCCGGATCTCGGCTTCGTACGCATCCGCCGCCTGCGCACCGAACGTGGCTTCGTACAGCCGGTCGATCACCTCGCCCAGCCCCGGGAGCGACGGGTCGAGCGCGTTCTGCTGCACGAGCCGGGCCGCGCGCTGCGGGTCCAGCACCGAGCCGATCGTGTGGTCCGCCGCGACCACGGCGGGCGTGATCGCGTCGAACGCGTTCCCCGTGTACCGCGGGAAGAGCTCTCGGGAGAACCCGTACCCCGGCGGGCGGGGCGGGATCAACGCCAGGACGCTCCGCGGTAGCGCCAGCTCCGACGGCCGCAGCGTCGCCGCTAGGGCACGGAGCGACCTGCGCTGCAGATCCGGGGACGGCGGGCGCACCGGCTCACGCCCATCCCCGCGAATCGCGTAGATGTAGTCGAGTCCCCCGAGCGCCGACGCCGCGGCCTCGACCTGATACCGGTGATGCAGGTACAGCGGGACGAGCACTTCCTCGAGCGTGGCCATCGGCCTGCCCCGCTTGATGGCGTTCTCCCCGAACCGGCCGAGCGCCGCCCGCCGCACCTCCATCATGCGCTCCAGCTCCGCGGCCACGTCCGTACCGTTCGACCACTGGTCCGCCCGGGGGTGTACCGCGATGTCCTGGTTCGTGAAATAGCGGAGATCGCGCTCCCACGCCTCGTCCAGGATCTTCCGGAGCTCGGCCTCCTCATCCGTGCCCGGCGGGAAATCCTGGTAGCCCCACGTGATCGCGACCTTGTCCCACTCCCCGATCCCGTGGTCGTAGACCTCCGAGTAGTCCAGCGTGCCGTCCGGACGCAGCGTGACCAGCGGATGCGGATAGTCCATGACCGAAATGCGGCCCGCCCGGCTGCTGTAGTAGTTGTGTCCCAGCCCGAGGGTATGGCCGACCTCGTGCGCCGCGAGCTGCCGGATCCGGTCCAGCGCCCACTTCGCCAGCTCCGGCGGCGTCTCGTCCCCCGTCCTGTACGGTGAGAGCAGCCCCTCGGCGATCAGGTAGTCCTGCCGCCAGCGCAGCGAGCCGAGCGTGACCACACCCTTGATGATCTCACCCGTCCGCGGGTCGACCACGGACGCACCCGTGCTCCAGCCCCGGGTGGACCGGTGCACCCAGTTGATCACGTTGTAGCGCACATCGTGGGGGCTCACGCTGTCCGGCAGGATCTCGACCCGGAACGCGTTCCGGTAACCGGCCGCCTCGAACGCCTGGTTCCACCAGCGGGCGCCCTCGAGCAGCGCGGTCCGGATCGGCTCCGGCGTGCCCGGGTCCAGGTAGTAGACGATCGGCTCGATTGGATCGCTGACCGGCGCGGTGGGGTCTCGCTTCTCGAGCCGGTGGCGCCGGATGAACCGTTGCGTCATCGGCTCCTCGAGCGGCGCCGAGTAATCCTCCCACGTGTGGGCGAAGAAACCGGAGCGGGGATCGTAGCGGCGGGGCTTGTACCCCGGCCCCGGCAGCTCGACCAGCGAGTGGTGCACCCGCAGGCTCGCGGCCTCGGCCGTGGCCGCCACGGAGCCCACGCCTTCGAAGAAACCACCCCCGGAGCCGCCGAACCCACCGCCTGCCCCCGCCTGCGCGACGAAGGTCAGCTCGACCTCCATCTCCGTGTTCTTCGGGAAGTTCATCGTCATCGGCAGGTAGACGGCGCTCCGGGAGGGTTCCAGCCGGTAGCTGCCGGGGCGGAGCCGCGGCGCGATGTTGACCGCATCCCGGATCAGGAAGTCCGTCATGTCGACCAGCACCCGGTTGCCGGTCTCCGCCACGATGTTGAAGCCCCACAGCACCGAGCGCGCGAACGCGTCCGTCACGGCCCGGACCTCCGCCGGGTTGTCGCTCGATGAACGGAACCGGTAGTTCGGCTGCACCATGAGCACCCGCGGGCCGACCCGCTCGAACTTCACGATCCGCGAACCCTGGAGAATGCCCCGGTCGAGCCCGATGTCGTTCGAGCCGAGCCCGGACCCGAGCCCCGTGATGTACAGGACCTCCGTGTCGAACCGCGAGATCTCCATGAAAAGCTGGCCGGCCGCCTCGTCCCAGTACAGCGGGAAGAAGCCGTCCAGCTTGCGCATGTTCGCGGTCCGCTCCTCGATGGTACGCCGCTCGGCGGCCGCGGCCTGCCGCGCGCCCTGGGCCGCGACCGGCGCGGCGAGGATCGGCACCGGGATCGCGTCCGGTACCGGGATCGGCGCGAGCGCCACCAGGAGCGTAGCCAGGAGACCGCGGGACGCGCCGCGCAGTCGATGGAACGAATCGGCTGGCTTCTCTGCCCCGGACATGAAAGCCTCCGCGGGTAGGGTGTCCTGTCGCACGATCATGAGCGTGTACGTGCGAAGTGTAGGCACCCGCGCGCCGCTGCGCCACCTCTTTCGTGCCGACAGCACATCCCGCCCGGGGTTTCCACGACTCGCCGGGGGCAATGATCCGAGGCGTTACGGGGCGGCAGGGATCGCGGGAGGCGGCTTCGGTGCCCGCCGCACCGATCAGCAGGGTGCCGGCGCCCTCGTCCGGAAGCGTACCGCATGCGGTGTCGTCGGTAAGCGCCCGGAGCCCGTACGCGGTCTACGCCCGGACCCGGATCGGGCATGGGTCGGTCCGTGCCGGCGACGACGTGAGCTCACCCCACCCGGGCTACGCCGCCTCGACGCTCCCCTTGCCGGCCACCGGAATTGCCCGGGCGTCCAGGGCCCGCGCCCGCAGCCCGCTCGCGTACCAGCAGATGACGCTCGCCACGGCCATCTCGCCCCCGTCCTCCGCTATGGCCAGGGCGCCGCGCAACCACCGCGGCTCATCGAAGATCACGTGCGCCATGTCCGCGACCACGCCCGCCACCGCGAGCAACGCCAGCAGCGCGAGCAGGACCGCCGACCGACGCCGGAACTCCCCGCTCCCCCACCGATACGCCGCCCCCACGAGCATGAACAGCGTGGTGCCGATCGCCCCCACCACGATCAGCTCGCCGAAGTCTTCCGGCCGCAGGCCGAGCATCGGCGCGAACCCGAACCGCGCCGCCAGGACCGCGCCGGCGCGCTCGTGAATGCTCAATGCGTCATCCACGAGCAGGCAAACGAACGCCGCCGCCCAGGCCAGGTAGGTCCGCTCCCCCCGCGTGCGCGCAACGGTCGTGAACGCCAGCGCGATCCACCCGAACTTCAGGTACTGGAACCACTCCGCCAGGCCGCGGTCCGTCGAGATGGAGAAGACCGGATGCCCGAGCCAGGGCGTCGTGGCGTGGGTCACGTAGAGCACGACGAACGCCGCGTCGGCCAGCCAGAGCGCCGCCAGCAGACGAGGCGACCCGGCCTCGAACCGCCCCGCGACCCACTCCACCCTCCCCATACCGTCTCCCACCTGCCTGCGAATACCCCACCTCCCGATGCCTGCCGTTCTGGACCCTGCCACCGTACCGGCACGGGCCTCCTGGGGCGCCCGCCGCGCTCCGTCACCCGGGACGCGCAGCGGACACCGGATCCCGCCGGTGCAGAATCCAGACCCGGCCAGCGCACGTGGCCATGGCCCGCGCCCCCACCCCCGGCCGTTCGGTCCCCCCCCGCGGCCTGCCCGACCGGGCATGCGTTCGTTACCGACCTCACCCCTCCGAGTCGACGACCTCCGCCGCGTCGGCTCCCACACCCCGTCCATGGCTCCTCCCGCTTCGGCACCGCCGACGAGGCGAGGTCGTTCGATCACGATCAGGTGGAATGTCTCCAGTCCCGTTCCGATCTCGGCGTCTTCCGTCCGCGCGCCGGCCGACCTCGTCGCTCACGGCTCGCTCGAGGACGTCATTACGGTCGGCCTCTCCCGATGACCGACGGCAGGACGCCACATCGGCCAGCGTCGACGGCCTGGCATGGCGCGTCGACATGCAGGGCGATGAGGACGCGATCGCCGCGATCCACACGACGGGCGGGCCATCGTGCTCACGGATGCCGAACGGACGTAGACCGGAACTTCCGGAGGACGACGACGTCGCCCCGGAATTCAGCCCCTCGGTCGGCGCGAGGCGGTGACGGACCACGCCGGCGAGTAGCACCGCTGCAATGACCCGAGATAGGGACGGCAACGAGGACTACGTAACGACCGTCCTCGGCCTCGCAGGCTTGGCGCCGGGCATCGCCGGCGCACCTCCCGTGAGCGGCATCCGGAGAGATCCCCGGGTTGGCCGTAGAATCCTGGACGGCGCCGTAGAAGACCGTTGCGCGAGCTTCGAGGTCAAAGCGGTCAGCGCGAGAGGCTCGAGGTTCGCTCCTGTTCGGCGCCGCGGGGATTGATAGAAGGAATCCCGCCTGCGCGGATGCGGGCCGCCGCGGTGAGCCGAACCCGGGGACGGCGGTCCGGGGCCGAAAGGCTACGCCCGGCTGCACCGCGGCTTCGAGAGCCGCATCGCCATGCCCGGCACAGAGCAGGAATTCGCGTCGGGGTCGTGGAGGACGGCGGAGAGGGCGCCGCCGCGCTCCCCTGCCGATATGGGTCCGGATCCCGACAGCGAGCCGGCCTTCTCCAGGGTCCGCGGTGGCCGCTCGTCGTCGGGTGGCGAGTGGGTCCGGGTGATCCCGGCGGCCGGCTGCGCCCGGGAGGCCGGCCAACGGCGAGGAGCAGGCCGGGTGCGACGTCGCCTGGCGACCCTCCGTACGCGCCGCCCCCGCCGCGGCTCGCGCAACCTCCCGCTCTCCCGGTACCCGGCGACGGCTAGCGGCCGCCGAGGATCAGCGCGTGATCCCGCGCCGCGACCCTGGCTGCGGCCTCCACCACGTCCGGATCGAACTGCCGACCCGCTTCCCGCCGCAGCGCCGCGATCGCCTCACCCACCGCGCGGGCGTCCCCCGGACCGGGGCCGCGAACCGCCGCCGCGAGCTCCAGCGCCACGCCCAGGATCCTCGCCGCCTGCGGAATCGCCGCGCCGAACGGCTCATCCCGCGCACCGGGTCCATGCCACGGCTGACCCGCCCAGCGGATCGCATCCCGTACCGGTCTCGGCAGTCCGCGACCATGCATCCTCCCCGCCACGTCGGCGAGGGCCTGCCGGCGAGCCGCCCGGTCCGGCCGCCCCGCCTCCGCCCCTCCAGCCCCGCCCGCCGCCACCCCCGCCATCAGCGCCGCGAGCTCCACCGTCCGGCACGTGGTCTCGCCCATCCCCATCTCGTTCGCGATCGCCACCGCGATCCGACGGGTGCGCCACGCGGCTTCCGCCTCCTCCGGACAGCGCCCCTCCAGCGCCGCCACGAAGTACTCCGCAAGGGACGTCAGCGCCGGGAACGTCACGCCCGGATCGCTCTGCGGGGCCGATGGAGACGGCTCGGCGGGGACGAACAGCCAGTCGAGATCCGCCGCCCAGGGCCCGTTTCCGGTGCCGCCGCCGACTCGCGCCGCATCATCCGCCGGAGCGGGCCCTCCAGCTCCGCCTTCGGCCCCGAGCTCCGCCGGTCGGGCACCGCCGGACGCTGCATCGCCCCCCGTCGCCGGCGCGGACTGACCGGCCGATGGCCGCGCCGCCCCGGACGGGGTTTCCGCAGCCGTCGACCCCGCCACGTGCCCGGAGCCGTTCCCTCCCGCACCCCCCCCCACGTACAGGTACGCATACTCGAGCCCCGGTCCGAGCGGCGGCAGCTTCACCGCGGCGTCCACGTTCACCACGACCCCGCCGTTCGCGCGGGCCCGGCCGTCCGCCCCGTTCGATCCCTCACGCCGGCCACTCGGGACGGACTCGCCCAGCGCCTCGATGGCGGCTACGTCCGGGGATTTCCTTCCCCCGTTCGAGCCGCTCGGCGGGCGCTGCCGCTCCGCCCCCGCTTCCGGCGGAGGATCCGCCCGCTGCAGGGCTTCCAGTTCACGCAGCCTTGCCCGCAGCCGCTCATCCGTCGGCCGCACGCCCAGCAGCTCCCGATAGACCCCCGCCGCCCGCGCGTACATCCCCCGCGCCGCGTACAGCTCCGCGAGCGCCTCGGACGACGGCTCGCCCTCCTCCCGCGAGGCCTCCGGCTCCCCGCCCCGGACCGCGGGATCCTCCCCCAACCCTCCCGTGGATCCGTACTCCCACGCACCGCCGTCGCCCTCGCCGACCTCCTCGTCCCATTCCGCTTCCAACCGTGCCAGCGTCCGCAGCAAACCCACGTAATCCGCCGAGAGCCCGTACGCGATCCGGAACGCCCGCTGCGCCTCCCGCCAGAATCCGAGGTCGAGCAGCACACGGCCCAGCAACAGGTGCGCGGCCGGATCATCGGGGCGGAGCAACAGTTCCTGCTCGAGCAGCGCCCGCGCCCGCAGCGGCCACCCGGCACGACGATACCCCATGGCCAGCCTCAGGAACACGGGGCTGTCCGGGTGCGCCTCCATCAACAGCTCCAGCTTCGCGATCCTCGCCGCGAGCGCATCGTTCATCCGAGTACTCCAGGCAGCATGCTCCGGCGGCAGGTCGGGGCTTCGCCCCCGCTTTTTTCATACAACATATGTTCCCATCCCGGTCGTTCGCGAGGCCATGATTGCCCCGCACCTGACCCGGCCGTCCGCAATCCGGCCCATTCCGGTGGGATGCGCCGATGGAACTCCGTTCCCCCGCGTCGCGGACGCCGCCGCGACCCCGGCCGCACCGGTCCTCCCCGGGAACGGTCCCGCCGCCCGCCGACGATGGCCCGGCTCCCCCGCGCGCCGACGCGCCTCGAATCGGTTGGACCGGGCAATGAAGGCGGAGAGCGGACCTACTCGAGGGGGCCGATGGTCGTGTCGCTGACCGGGTTCCAGCCGAACACCCGGCCGCCCGGCTTCACCACGGCCGCCCGGGTGGGCACATCCGGCAACCGTTCGAGCCAGAGCTCCCGGACGAGGGAGTCCTCTGCCCGCTCGATCTCGTATTCATCCGCGAGCACGTCTTCCGTCGCGGCCACGTGGAACTCGCCCACCTCCGGCACATCGATCTGCCAGTGGTAGCTCCCGTTCATGGCACGGTCCCGGAAGTGCACGTGGGCGCCCGGCCAGCGGGACCTGACCTGCTCGGCGACCCATTCCTCGAAGCGGTCCCTGCCCTGCTCGACGGGATCCAGCGGCGTGCTCATGGTCCACCTCCCGGGACATGCGCGCGAGGCCAGGTCCGCGACAACGCCACGGCAACACCCTCACCCCGACCCCGTCGAGGCGCCGGTGGGGGCCGCTGCCGCGAGCTCGAACGTTGTGCGACGGACCTCAGGAGGGTGGGGGAATGCAAGAGTGCTGCCAGAGCCGTGGAATGAAGCTGTTACGGCGTCGCCCGGGGCACGGAGCGCGGGACGCCCGGGCGATCGACGGCGGGGCCCGCGCGCTCCGCTAACGTGATCGTGCCTCCCGGACCAGGTACGCGTAGATCGCGCGGGCCTCTTCTTCCGTCAGCTCGAGGTCGGGCATCGCCTCGAAGTGTTCGGCCAGGAGCTGCCGCGCGTCCGGGTCGGCCTGGACCATGTATTCCGGCTCGGTCAGCATCAGGACGATCCACTCGTACTCACGCCGCAGGGCGACGTCTCCGAGGTCGGGCCCCTCGCGGTACCCTTCGCCCACGGTGTGGCAACGCGCGCAGCCACGATCGCGGAAGAGTTCCACGCCCGCCATGGCGAGCCGCGCGGCCTCCTCGCCCCGCGGCCGCGGCAGCCTGATGCTCGGGCCGTACACGTCCTGCGCTGTCTGCGCTGGATCCGTCCGCACGGTGTCCTCGCGGACCGTACCTTCCGGCGGCGAAGAACGGTCCGGCGCTTCCGGCAGCGGGTCGCGGACCTCCCGAGCGGCCGTCGTGTCCGCGGCGTCGTCGCCCGCCGTACCGCCCGATCCGCCCGCCCGGTCTCCTGCCCCGCACGCCGCGAGCCCCAGCACCGCGAGCGCCACGGCCAACCGGAATCCGGTCCGCATCGTTTCCCGCGATCGTCTCATGCCTTCCGCCTTTCCCGGCACGAATGCCACGCCGGGCCTTGCCGCCCGGCCGACCCCCAGGATCACAGCAGGCCCCCGCCCCATCCACCCGACCCGCTGCCGCCGAGTGGAACGGTCGACTACCCGATCACGCGCCCGCGGGTTCGGACGTTCAGTGCACCCGCTCGTCCGGTGACGCCACGACGGCCGGCACCGGCGAGTGCAATGCGCCCGCGGCCGGGGGGCGCTGCCGCGCGGTCCGACTCCGCTCGAACGTGAACAGGAAGTCCGTGAACCCCCGGTCGTAGTCCGAGAGCCCGTTCTGACCGGTCAGCCGCATCCGCGCGTCGTACAGCGATTGGAACGCCCGCTCCACCGACCGGCCGACCGGGCCCGGCACCGGCCGGATCGCGAGGAACTGGGCGCGCAGCTCCCGACGCAGCCCGATCCGCCCGACCAGCTCCCGGAACGCCTCGCCCGAACCGCCGGACAACACCCGCAGATGCGCCCGCAGCCGCTCGCAGAGCGCGGCCTGCACCAGCACCGGATCGCCGGACGCGGTCAGCGCCAGGTACGCGAGCGCCTGCGCCTCGAGCTCGTGCATGTAGCCCTTCCGGTGCGCGAACTCGTGGGCGATCACTTGCGGCTCGAATACGCCGGTGTCCCGGAAGAGCGCGACGTCGCCCGAAAGAACGTCACACGCGCCCAACGCGAACGGCGCCAGGAGCTTCATCAGCGTGAAGCCCCGCACCTCCGCGCTCGTCTCGACCCGCTGCCCCGTGATCGACGCGATGTAGCTCGTGAGCTCCTCATCCACCCGCCGCGCCAGCTCGGCCCGCGGCAACCGGCGTGGCACGTACTCATCGTTCAGCCGGTCCACCAGCAGGCCGATCTCCGCAATGCGTACGGCCTCCGGCATGCGGTCCATATGCCGCCCGTCCGCACCGAATTCCCGGCGGAAATCGATGCGCCGCACGCCCCGGCGGCTCACCCAGTCCCGCACCGCATGCGCGCCGTAGAGCGCCAGCGCCGCGCCCTGAACCAGCCGGCCCGGCTTCGCCGACCGGAACAGCAGGCGCGACACGATCGGCGCCGCGATGATCACATCCGTCAGGGAGACCGGTGCGTATGTCGCCCCGTTCGGGATCCGAATCCTCGCCTCGATGCTTGTAACCCTCCATCAATACATGATTTGGAGGGTCCTACCCCGATCCGTCGGGGTTGCTCCGCTCGATGGAGGCTTCCGCTGTCGGCTGCTCGATGCCCGACCCATCGCCGATCCCGAGATCGGCCTCGTCCTGAGCGACCGACAGCGCGACCCACGCGATGTGGTCGTTGATCATCTCGTGGACCCGGAGGACCACCGGGCCGACCTGCACCTCGTCGTTCACGTCCGGCGCCCGGCCGAGGCGCTCCCGCACGAGCCGGCCGAGGGTGGCGTCGTCGGGCGCATCGAGCTCGATGCCGTAGAACTCCCGGAGATCCGCTACGGTCGCCGTGCCCTCCAGCGGGAACTCGCCGTGGAGCACGAGTCCCTCGTCCTTCAGGTTGCGGCCGCGGAAGACGTAGTCGACGAACGCCCGCGTCTCCGGCCGCAGCACCACGAACACGTGGTCGCCCGCCAGGATGGTCGTGGAGCCGCGCGGCGGGATGATCTTGTCTCCGCGGGTCATGAGCGCCACGACCGCGCCCTCGGGGAGCGCCAGGTCCCGGAGCCTGCGACCCGCGGCCCGTGATTCGGACGTGACCAGGTAGTCCACGATGTCGCCGTCGATGTGCCGGAGCGAGCTGATCTCCAGGGCGACCGGCGGGGACGGCGGCGCCGTGCCCTGCACGCCGAGCCACTCGGCCACGGGGCGCAGCGTCCAGCCCTGGATCGCCGCCGAGACGAAGACCACGAAGAACAGCACGTTGAACAGCATCAACGCGTCCGGAACCCCGAACATCAGCGGGTACGTGGCGAGAATGATCGGCACCGCCCCCTTGATCCCCGCCCAGGCCATGAACGCCACCTCGCGCCGATCCCACCCGAACGGGAGTATCAGCAAGGCGACCGTCGCCGGCCGCGCGACGAGCGTCAGCGCCAGGGAGATGAGGAGCCCCTGGGGCGCCACGGCGAGGAGCTCCCTGGGGCTGCTCAACAACCCGAGCATGATGAACATGATCATCTGGGAGATCCACGCGAGCCCGTCGTGCAGCAGGAGCGTGCCTCGCTCGAACACGATCTTGCTGTTCCCCAGGATGATCCCGGTCACGTAGATCGCCAGGAACCCGCTCCCTCCCAGGTTCGCCGAGATCCCGAACGACAGCAGCCCGATGACCGTCGCCAGAACGGGATAGAGCCCCGCGGATTCGAGCCGGATTCGGTTGATGACCTCGGCGCCCACGCGCCCGAGCAGGAGCCCGACGATCAGACCCACCCCCAGCTGCTGGAGGAAGAAGACGACCATCCCGAGGGCGGAGTGCTGGGTGCCGAGGATCACCTGGATCATGGCGATCGTGAGGAGGATCGCCATCGGGTCGTTGGACCCGCTCTCGATCTCGAGGGTGGAGCCGAGGCGGCGACGCAGATACACGCCCCCCGACCGCAGGATCAAGAACACCGCGGCCGCGTCCGTGGATCCGACGATGCTTCCGAGCAGGAGCCCGTACGCGATGGGCAGGTCGAGGATCCACGCCGCGGCCAGGCCGGTGATCGCCGCCGTGATCACCACGCCCACCGTGGCGAGCAGGAATGCGGGCTTCCACGCCGCGCGGATCGAGTGGAAGGGCGTCCGGAGACCACCGTCGAACAGGATCACCGCAAGCGCGATGGACGCGATCCCGTGCGCGAGCGGATAGTTCTCGAACTCGATCCCGCCGATCCCGTCCTCGCCCGCGAGCATCCCCACGATCAGGAACAGCACGAGTGCCGGCAGCCCGAGCCTCGCGGAGAACTTGCTCGAGATGATGCCCATGAGGAGCAGGATCGCTCCCAGGAGGATGAGCCGGTCGATCAGGAACATAGCGTGACTACGACAGGCGCCGGGTGTATGGCGGCGCCCGAGGGTTCACGGAAGCCAGTGCGCGGGGGCTTCGCGCGGATAACATCGGAGTGCGCGTCGACGTGCCGATCAGCTCCCCGCGTCGAAAATCTAGCGGCACAGCCGCCATCGCGCACGGGTGCGCCCGGATGGAAACCATGGAGGATCAGCCGAGTACTAGCCGGGTGAGCGGCGAGTGGCGGCCGCGACCCCGGAGACGCATGGGGCGAGCGCCGCGAGCCGCTCGTGACGCACGCTCGGCCGCACCGCGTGTCGCTGGCGCAGACGGGCCGCGGCGCCCGAACCCGATCGATTCCTGCCATGCTGACCATCCTTGCCCTCTTCGCGACGGCCGTGGTCTGCCTCGCGCTCCAGCTCTGGATGCTCCGCTTCCATCGGCGCCGGCTCACCGCGCGCCGGCGAGTCGAGCTCCCGAATTCGCACTACGTGCCGGTCGCCGTGGCCCGCCGGGCGATCCTCGAACGCTGGGCGCAACTGCGCGATGACCCGTCGATCCACCCGCTCAACCGGGAGGAGGTGTCTCGCCTGCTCGCCATCGCGGAGGCCTCGGGGCCGGAAGCGCTGCCGCCTCGCGCGCGCCAGTTCCTGGATGCCCTGGAGCGCATCCGGCAGCGGTAGCGGGACGCCGGGGCCGACCGATCGTCGCCCTGTCGCGCCCCGTTCGGGCAGCCGCCCGTTTGCAGCCCGACCGGCGCCTAGCTACCTTGAATCGAACCCACGGCGCACCGTGACCGCGCGCCGCCCGCCCGCAACCGGGCGATGAGGCCGGGTGCACGTCCCACCGAGCGTAAGCCAGGAGCCATGGAGTTGAACGAGGCGACGAGCGCGAAGACGAACGAACTCTCGGTCGATGACATATTCCGACCGTGCGACCCCGCGACCCTCGGCTTCGAGACGACCACGGACGCCGAGCCGCTGGCCGGCGCGCTCGGACAGGAGGAGGCGCTCCGCGCGCTCGAGTTCGGGGTCGAGATGCGCTGCACGGGCTACAACATCTTCGTGCTCGGGGCGCCCGGCTCCGGGCGCATGACGTTCCTGCGCGAGGCGCTCGCGGCCCGGGCCGGACGGGCGCCCACGCCCTCCGACTGGTGCTACGTCTACAACTTCAAGGATCCGCGACGGCCGATTGCCATCGAGCTCCCGCCCGGCCGCGGCCGCGAGTTCGCCGCCGACGTGCGCGAACTCGTCGCCCAGCTCCGGGACGCGATCCCGAAGGCGCTGAACGCGGATGGCGTCGCGAGCCGGCGCCTCGCCGTCATCGAGGAGCACGAACGCCGGGCCACCGAGATCACGAACGAGCTCGAACGGGAGCTGGCCGAAGTCCCGTACGTTGCGCTGCTCCGCACCCAGGACGGCGTGATCGTCGTCCCGGCCCGCGGCGGCGAGCCGCTCCGGCCGGACGCGTTCGCCCGGCTCCCCGCCCCGATGCAGGCCGAGATCGAACAGGCGGTGAGGGACGCGCGGGCACGCCTCTTCACCGCGAACCGCCGCGTCCAGGAGCTGCACCAGGAGGCGCGGGAGGCGGTCGCCGCGCTGGACATCGAGGTCTCGACCCAGGAGATCGACCACCGGATCGCGGCGCTGAAGGAGCGCTACGCCGGGATCGACCCCGTGCTCAACTACCTGGACGCCCTCGCCGACGACGTGCTCGAGCACCTCGAGGAGTTCCAGGGCGGGCCGAACGGGCGCCGGGAGGAGCTGCTCGCCCTGACGGCGTCCGAAGACTTCTTCCAGCGCTACGAGGTCAACCCCATCGTCTGCCGGGACCCGGATTCCGGAGCGCCGGTCGTGGAGGAGACGAACCCTACCCTCAGCAACCTGCTCGGGTACGCGGAGCGGCGGGTCCGGTTCGGCGCGATGGTTACGGACTTCACCCGCATCGCCGCCGGTGCGCTCCACCGCGCCAACGGCGGGTACCTGGTCCTCGAGGCCGCGGACGTGCTGAGCCGCCCGCTCGCCTGGGCCGGCCTGAAGCGCGCGCTCCGCACGGGCGAGATCCGGCCCGCGGAGCCATCCGAAGAGACCGGGCTGCTCATCACGGAAACCCTCGCGCCCGAACCCGTGCCGCTCGACGTGAAGGTCATCCTCATCGGCGAGCCGCACATCTACTACATGCTGCACAACCTCGACGAAGAGTTCGGCGACCTGTTCAAGGTCAAGGTGGACTTCACGCCGCACATGCCCCGGAGTCCCGAGTCGGAGCGGGGGTATGGCGCGTTCGTGTCCCGCCTCTGCCGCACGTACGACCTGCCCCCGTTCGATGCCCGCGCCGTGGCTCGCCTGGTCGAGGAGGGCTCCCGCCAGGCGGACGACCAGCGCCGGCTCACCACGCGGCTGGCCGGGATCGTGGACCTCGTACGCGAGGCCGCGCATTGCGCGAACGGCTCGTCCCGGAACGTGGTCACGGCCGAGGACGTGGACCGGGCGCTCATGGAGCGGGAGCGGCGCAACCGCCGGCCGTTCCGGGAGCTCCTCGGCTCCATCGAGAACGGGACGCTGATCTTCAACCCACGCGGCACGGCCGTCGGGCAGCTGTACGGGATCGGCCTCTCGAGCCTCGGCGACTCGGTCTTCGGCCGCCCGATCCGCGTCATGGCCAGTGCGTTTCTCGGCCATGGCGGCATCATCTCGCTCGAGCGCGAGATCAACATGGGCGGGCCGATCCACAACAAGGGCGTCCTGATCCTTTCCGGCTACCTCGGCCGCCACTTCGCCCAGGGACAGCCGCTCATGCTGTCCGCCACGCTGTCCTTCGACCAGATGTACGAGGAGATCGAGGGGGACAGCGCATCCGCGGCCGAGCTCTACGCCCTCCTCTCCGCGATCGGTCGGATCCCGCTGAAGCAGGGGATCGCCGTCACGGGCGCGCTCAACCAGGACGGCCTCATCCTGCCGGTGGGCGGCGTCACCGCCAAGGTGGAGTCGTTCTTCGCCGCGTGCGAGCGCGTGGGGCTGACGGGTGAGCAGGGCGTGATCCTGCCCCGCCGGAACGTGCACAACCTGATGGTCCGTCGGGAGGTTCGGGAAGCCGTGGCGGAGGGCCTGTTCCACGTGTGGGCCATCGACCGGGTCGAGGACGGCTGGCCGATCCTCGCCGGAATCGAAGCTGGACGGATGGGCCCCGACGGCACGTTCCCGGAGGGCACCGCCCACCACGCCGTGATCTCCAGACTCACGGCGTGGACGGAGTACGCGAAATCATCGCGACCGGAGGAAGAATCATGAGAGTGACGATCCGGACGAAGGACTGCGAATTCTCCCCCGCGGCGCGGGCGACGCTCGACCGGCGGGTGGCCCGGCTCGAGAAGCGGCTCGTCAAGTTCGCGCCGGACATCGCGGACCTCGTCGTGGTCATGGAGCGGCAGGGCCGCCGCGGCGAATACACGGGAGACGTGCGGCTGACGGTGATGAACCGTCCGTTGATCGCGAAGAAGAATTCCGCTGCCCGGGCCAGGAGCTGGCTCACGCAGGTCTTCGACGATCTCGAGGAGCAGCTCGACCGCTTCCTGGCGAACCTGCGGCGGGAGCCGGAGCGTCGGCGGGCCCAGCGGGCCTGATCCGGCAGCCCGTTCCACAGCACTGACGCGGCCGCCCTCCCCAAGGCCCTCGCGGCCCCGGGAGGGCGGTCGCGCCCGCCGGGTGGGTTGCACGCGCCGGGTACGCGGCTCGGGCGACGTCGCCTAGTCCGGCACCCGGCCAACGAGAACCCTCACCGGGATCCCACCATTCCGCGTGCGGAGCGCTTCCTCGAGCGGCAGGCCGAGGTGTGCCTCGAGGAACCGGTCGGCGGAGAGGACGGTCATGAGCCAGCCCGGGAAGCGTTCTCGCGCCACACGGCCGAACGCGGCGAACAGGTTGCGGAGCCGGTCCCGTTCGCCGATGCGCACGCCGTAGGGCGGGTTCGTGACCAGCGCGCCCGGCTCGCCCGGCGGTGAAACCGGCGGTTCGACCGCCGAGATGGCCCGCGCTTCGAAAACGACATCCCCCACCACCCCCGCGCGCTCCGCGTTGCCACGCGATGCGGTCACCGCGCCCGCGTCCCGGTCCGAGCCGCGGATCTCCATGCCCGCGGCGGGCAACACCCGGGAGCGCGCGGACTCCACCACCCTCGTCCACAACTCCGGATCGTGCTCGGGCCAGGACTGGAACGCGTACACCCTCGGCTCCAGGCCGGGGTTCGCCAGCCCGGGCGCAATGCGCCGCGCGAACAGCGCCGCCTCGATCGGGATCGTGCCGGACCCGCAGAACGGGTCGACCAGCGGCTGCCCGCGCGCCGGGTCCCAGCCGCTCACCATCAGCAGCGTCGCCGCCAGCGTCTCGCGCATCGGCGCCTTCGCGAGCGCCTGCCGGTACCCCCGCACGTGCAGCAGCGCGCCGGACGCATCCGCGCTGATCGTGCACACGTCGCGCAGGAACCTCACCACGAAGAGCTGGGCGTCCGCGCCGTCGTCCGCCTCGAACCCCGCGGCGCCGTGCCGCTCGCCCGTCGACCCGTTGGGCGCACCCCCGCCGCCGGCCGCGGTCACGATCGGGCCGGCCCGCCGGTCGATCGCCTCCAGGAGCCGCTCTTCGACCGCGCGCTCATGGTAGAGCCGGGATTTCCGGCACGTCACCCGGAGCCGCACCACCCGGCCGGGCGTCACGAACCGCTCCCACGGAACCTGCCGGGCGCGCCGCTCCAGCTCGTGGAAGGCCTGCGCCCGGAACTGCGCCACCCGCACGATCACCCGGCTCGCCACCCGGAGATGCAGGTTCGCCCTGTAGAGCGTCTCCAGGTCCGCACGGAACGACGCGCCGCCCTCCTCCGCCCGCGCCGGGATCCCCAGCGCGTTCAGCTCCGCCGCGACGAGCGCCTCGAGGCCCGGCGCGGCGATCGCGAATGCGTCGAACGTCGCGCCGCGCACGGGACTCCCGTCGGCACCCGGCCGGCCAGCCGTCTCGATCCGTTTTCTCTTCGAGGAACCCACCTTCCGACCCACCGATCTCCCGGCCTGGACTCCCCCGGGTTTCCATGACAGTATTACCCGCGTCAGCGAGCGGGCGCGTGCGCTCCGCTCTCCGCATCGCCCGAAACAACCGGGGCCGCCGAATCGTAGAGGACGGCGAGCCGCCGGGCCATGGGGGCGGACCGCCGGGCGCCGGACGATGCGCCGGCGTTGCGCGCCCGCCGACCAGTACGCCACAGGCGGGTCCTACGGACCGGCCGCACGGGTGAAACCCCTTGCCACGAGCCGGTGTAGCCCCGCTCGACCCGCATCGTTCACCCTCGGAGTCGGAAGTCATGCGACGTCGTATGTACCCCGCGGGGCGCTCGACACCCTGCGTCCGTACAGAATACGCCCTTCGATCCCTCCGGCGGGCCGCTGTGCTGGCAGGCGCACTGGCCATCCTGACCGTCGGGCCCGCCGCGGCCCAGGTCCCCGGCCACTCGCCGGGACCGTGGCGAACGCTCGAAACGGAGCACTTCACCATCCACTACCCGGTCGAACTGGCGGAGTGGAGTCGGCAGGTCTCCGCCCGCCTGGAGTCAGTCCACGCCGTGGTCTCGGGAATGATCGGGAACGCGCCGCCCCGCCGCATCACCGTGATCGTGGACGACCCGTCCAACGTCTCGAACGGCTCGATGACGCCGGGCCCGCTCCTCTACCTCTTCCCAAACCCGCCGGATCCCCGCTCCATGATCGGCGAGAACCGGGGCTGGATGGAGCTCGTGGCCGTGCACGAGTACGCCCATGCAGCGCATCTGGACCGCCCGAGCCGGAACCCGCGGTCGCAGCTGCTCTGGAGCCTGTTGCCGATCCCCCTCGGCCCCGTACACCGCAACGCGCCCCGGTGGGTGACCGAGGGCTACGCGACCTTCATCGAGGGCCGGGTCACGCGGAGCGGCCGCCCCCATGGCGTCTGGCGACCCGCGGTGCTGCGCCAGCGGGCGCTCGAGGGCCGGCTCCCCACATACGCCGCCCTCAACGGGTCCCGCGACTTCCTCGGCGGCTCCATGGCGTACCTCGTCGGCTCCGCGTACCTCGAATGGCTCGTGCAGCGGGAAGGTGAGGAGAGCCTGCCGAACCTGTGGCGCCGCATGAGCGCGTGGCAGCAGCGGACCTTCAACCAGGCGTTCACCGGCGTCTTCGGCGCCCCGCCCGATGAGCTGTACGGCGAGTTCGTGGTGGAGCTCACGCTCCGGGCGGACGAAGCCCGCCGCCGGCTCGAAGAGGCCGGGCTCGAAGACGGAGAACTCTTCCAGCACCTCGCCTGGAACACCGGCGACCCGACCGTCTCGCCCGACGGCCGCCACCTCGCGCTACGGCTCTCGTCCGCGAGCGGCGAAGGCCGGATCGTGGTCATCCGTACCGAGCCGGACACCCTCACCGAGGCGCAGCGCCGCGCCCAGGAGCGCGCCCTCGAGCGGGATCCCGAGGACGTACCGGCGGTCGAACGCCGTCCCCGGCCCCAGCGGCCGGTCGCTACCCTGCACCCCAGCAACGGCCGGGAGTACTACGCGCCGGTCTTCATGCCGGACGGCAAGGGCATCCTCGTGGTCCGGTCCGACGGAGCCGGCCACGGACGCGTGCGTCCGGACCTCTTCCTGTGGAACTGGGAGACCGGCGCGGTGCGGCGGATCACCCGCGGCGCCTCGGTCCGGTGGGCGCATCCGGCGCCAGACGGGCGCTGGGCCGTCGGGCTGCGCTGCGAACGCGGCTCGTGCGACGTCGTCCGGATCGACCTCGAATCCGGACGCGTCACCACCCTCGCCGCCGGCCTCACGGACCGGCCGTTCTACCGGCCCCGCGTCTCCCCGGACGGCACGCGGATCGTGGCCAGCGTGCAGCATGCCGGCCGCTGGCGCGTGGCGCTCATGGACACGGCGGGCGGGTCGCTCCGCTACGTCGACCCCGAGGACGGCGCGTCCCGCTTCGATGCGGCGTTCCTCGACGAGCACACGCTGGTCCTGACCTCGACCCTCGGCGGGATCCCGAACCTCGAGCGCCTGGACCTCCGGACCGGCGAGACCCGGCCGCTCACCCGCGTGACGGGCGCGGCCGTGGGGCCCGCGCCGAACCGTGCGGACGGCTCCGTCTTCTTCCTCTCGATGCACAGCCGGGGCTACGATCTCCGGCGGATCCATCCGGACAGCGTTTCGTTGGGCGACGTCGTGCACCTCGATCCCGGGCTCTGGCCGGCCGCGCCGCCGGCGCCGGCTCCCGGCGTGACCATCGCCGCGATGCCGGTGGGGAGCGACCGGGCATACGGGCTCGGCCCGCGGACCTACACCTGGGCGCCGGTCGCCACCGCTGCGCCCGAGGGGAAGGCCCTCGGCCTCGTGTTCGGAAGCACGGACCCCATCGGCCGATTCGCATGGTCCGTCCGCGGGCTCGCCGGGAGCAGCGGCGCGTGGACCGGCGGCGCCGCGGACGTCACCTGGCGAGGCATCCGGCCGCACCTGACCGTCGGGGCGTTCGCCGCGGCGCAGGAACCGTTCGCGTACGCCGGCCTCCCCGCCCTCGACAACGACTATCGCGGCGGATTCGCCAGCCTCGAGCTCCGTCGGGACCGGCTCACGGACGCACAGCGGCTGCGCCTCGGCGCCAGCACCGGCCGCGTCGAGTCCGGGTTCTCCCCGGACGGCGACCGCGACCTCGCGTTCGGCGAGCTGGCCGCCGGATTCTTTCAGGGCACGGGCCGGCGGGGGTTGAGCGAGTCGCTCCGCGTCCTCGGGGCGTCGGGCCGGACCGCGGGCGCGGACTGGTCGCGGGCCGTGGCCGAAGCGACGCTCGCGGTACGCATGGGCGGGCCCGGGATCCGCGCCACCGCCCTGTTCGGCGCCGTGAACTCGGACGCGCCGGCGTTCGAAGCGTTCGCGGTGGGCGGCATGCCCAACCCGCTCGTGGACTATGCGCTGCTCTCCCAGCGGATCCCCATGCCCGTGCTGCCCGTCGGCATGCTGCGCGGATCCCAGGTGGCCGTGGTCCGGGTCGAGCTGGCCGGCGCGTTCCGCCCCTACTTCTGGGCGGCCACCACCGATGCCGACCTCGGCGGCTGGCACCGGGTGCTCGGCGCGGAGTACCGCATCGATGAGCCCCGCCGCCCGTACGCCCGGGTGCCGGCCTTCTCCGCGTTCGCCGGGTTCGGCTACTCGCTCGACTCGCCGTTCCGGGACCGCACCCGGCTCTACGGTGGCATGTCGGTCTCCCCGTGACCCGAGCGGGACCGTTGATCGGACGGCCGTCCGCCATTAGCTTCCACCCCGGCGGCGGCCGGTCCCCACCGGTCCCCCGGGGTCCCACCCTCCCCACCCCACCGCCGCCCGGTCAGGCGCGCCTCGGCCCGACACGACCACGGGCCCGGCGCCATCCCCCGTACGATCGTCTCCGGAGTCGTATCATGGCAGTTCGTCATCTCGTCGCCCGTACTGCGGCCGTCATCGCGGTGGCCTGTGGCGCGTCCGTTGCCCCGCTCGCCGCTCAGAATCCCGATCCCCAGTGCTTCGCTCGCATCCAGGGCGGCGATGCGTGCCAGCGGGCCGTTGACCTCTTCAGCTACATGACGCCCCAGCTCGGCACGCTGATCGCCGGCGGGAACGCCACCCTCGGCCAGACCAGCGTGCTCGGCGGGCTCGGCCACTTCGCCATCGGCGTGCGCGCGAACGTCACCCGCGATTTCTACGTCCCGACCCTCGACGGCCAGGACCTGGACACCGGACCCGTTCGCCACGGCTCCTTCCAGACCGACCGGTTCCCGGCCGGCTTCCCCGTGCTGGACGGCGCGCTCGGGATCTTCGGCGGCGTCCCGCTCGGCGTCACCCGCGTCGGCGGCGTGGACGCCCTCGTCAACCTGTTCTACATCCCGGAGCAGGTCCTCCCCGACGGCAGCGACGACGGCGACCTCGCGGTCCGTCTGCCGTCCGGCGGGTACGAGATCGGCTGGGGCGTCCGGGTGGGATTGCTCGGCGAGACGCCCATCGTTCCCGGCGTCTCCCTCACCTACATTCGCCGCGGCCTCCCCACCCTCGACCTCGAGCTGAACTCCCTCGCGGAGACCACGTCGCCCGGCTCCGGGATCAGGGACTCACTGGCCATTCGCGGCCTCTCGCTCCGGACCTCCTCCTGGCGCATCGTTGCCGGGAAGAAGCTCGCGATCCTCTCGATCGCCGCGGGCTACGGCAAGGATCGCTACTCGGGCGAGAGCACGGTCAGCTACTTCGTAGCCGATGACGACGGGACATCGGTGAGCGGCTCCCTGGATTTCGAGTCCACGACCACGGCGAGCAACATGTTCGTGGACGTGACGCTGAACCTGGGCGGTCTGCACCTGGTGGGGGAGATCGGGCGGGTCAAGCGGAGCGGCGTCTCGACCTACAACGCCTTCGACGCTCCGGGGGACGGGAGCGTCGGCTACGCCGCCGTCGGGATCCGGATCGGACACTGATCCGGCGCCCGGATGCGACGCCGGCCGCGCCCGCGGGGGCGCGGCCGGTGCCTTCTCACTCGTCCGCGGCGCCAGCCGCCGGCACCAGCCGGAAATCGTACTCCAGCCGAATGTCGTCCTCGACGCTCAGTACCGATGCCACCCTGGGCTTCGTCAGCTCGAAGTCGTCGAAGGTGAAGCGCGTCGTGGCCTGGCCCGACACCACGCCGCCATCCACCTTCGCCGTCACCTCCCAGGTGACCGGCCGGGTCACACCCCGGATCGTGAGGTCGCCGACCAGGCGGAAGGAAACGTCTCCCGCGGCGGGGAGCGGGAAGGTCAGACCCTGGAACGCCCGCGGCACGAACACCGCCGAGGGATGCGCCTCCGTCTCCAGCGTCCGCCGGCGCACGTAGTTGTCCCGCCGGTCGCTGTCGCTCTTCAGGCTGGCCAGGTCCACCGTGAACCGGGACGCTTCCTGAACGATGGTGCCGTCCGCCCTCACCCGGATCTCCCCTTCGATCCCGGACGTCACGCCCACCGCATCGTTCGGGAAAGAGAGCCGCGCGAGCTGCTCCCGCACCCGGTAGCGCGCCTCGTTCCCCTCCGGCGCCACCACGTAGCGGAGCACGCTCGTGTCCTGCACGGCGACGGACGCGCCGTCCCACTCACCGGCGCTCCGCCCCGCACCCGGCCGGGCATCCGCCGCGGCCGCACCACCCGACAACGCGCGCAGCGCCACCACGGCCATCACCCCGCCCAGCACGCCGACCCGCAACGCGTTCAACCTCGACTTCCATCCACTCATCTGGCCCTCATTCCGATTACGCTCATCATCGTCACGCACGGCCGCGCGTCCGGTCGAGAGACCCCGACCGCCGACGCACCGCCGCGTCCCCGCCGGTCACTCCACGGCCCGCGCGAACCGCAGGTCCCACACGCGCGGATTGTTCACCGAAAATCCGGTCACGTTCCCCGTATCGTCCCGGAGGAATCGGATCCGGCCCACGGGAGCCAGGAACACATCCCGCTCCTCCGGCACGAGCGGGATCGGACGCAAACCCGGCCACCGCGCGGTCAGGCGCCCAGCCTCCACGGCCATGTGGATCGTGACCTCCGCCTCGTCGCTATGGAATGCGCCGGCGTACGCCGCGAGTTCCCCGGCCGTGGGCGAGTACCCCGGGTTCCGGCCGGCCTGCGGCTGCTCCCCACCCTCCGCCGCCGCCACCCGACCCTCCGGCCGACCGAGGAACACGTCCGCCACCTGCCGGCCGACCAGGCCCGGGTTCACGTTCCCCGCGTTGCAAAGCAGCGCCACCGCCAGCCCGTGGTCCGGATAACGCGCCAGGAACGCCCGGTACCCGGCCGTCGAACCCGTATGGCCGATCTCCCGCACCCCTTCGTACTCGCCCACGAAGAGCCCGAGCGCGTACTCGATCTCCTCACCGTTCGCCAGCCGCCCGCGCGTGTGCAGCGCCTCCACCAGCCCCCGACCGCCGGCGACCTCCGCCGTCTCGAGACCGTGCGCCCACCTAAGCAGATCGCCCACCGTGGTGAGCAGCCCGCCGTTCCCGTACACGTTCTCGAACGGCATGAGGATCGAGTACCCCTCCGGCCCCGCTGCGTACGCCACCGCCCGGTCCTTCACGATCCGGGTGTGGTCGTCCCGCCACTGCGTGTACGCCATGCCGAGCGGGTCGAAGAAGTGCCGCTTCATGAACGCGTTCAGCGACTCGCCGCTCACCCGCTCCACGATGATCGCGGCCAGGTTGTACCCCGTATTGCTGTACGAATACGCCGTGTTCACCGGGTAGTTCAGCGAGCGCTGACGCGACACGATCTCCAGCACGTGCTCGTGCGTGTGCACCCGCGTCGTGCGCGGCCAGCCGGCGATCCCCGCGACCACCCCCCAGTCCCGCAGCCCGGCCGTATGGTTCAGCATGTGCCGGATCGTGATCGTCTCGCCGTAGTCCGGAAGCTCCGGCACGTACTTCCGCACGTCGTCATCGAGGGAGAGCTTCCCCTGCTCCGCCAGCAGCGCCACCGCCGCCGCGGTGAACTGCTTCGAGACCGACCCCGCCTCGAACACCGTGCCCGGCGTGTTCGCCACGCCCCGCTCCAGGTCGGCCATTCCGTACGCCCGCTCCAGAACGACCTGGCCTCCACGGCTCACCCCCACCGCACAACCCGGTGTCTCCCGGGAATCCCACTCCCGGAACACCGCGTCCACCCGGGCGATCTGGTCCGGCGTCGCCCGCTGTGCCCCGGCCGGCGAGTGGACCGCGGCCGCCAGGATCAGGAGCACGACGCTGCGCTTCCTTGCCACGACTTGCATGGCGCTACCCCTTCGAATGCGTTGTCTTACGGAGAATCGCCGCCAAGATAGGCGGGGCCGTCGGCGACTGTCCAGGCAATGACGACATGTCGCCACCGTCTCGCCCGCCCAGGCTGCATCCGCCCCCGGGCCCGCCCCCGG
>CALCID010000044.1 GCA_937907535.1 uncultured bacterium
CGTGGCCCTGAGCGCTTGCATTGCTCGCCCGGGGGCGATAACCTCACGGGACGCTGACCTCCCTCCACACACGGTGGCAGAAATGAGCGACGTACACGCTTACATCGATTCGCACCTTCGCGGATTCCGCGAAGAGCTCTTCGAGTTCCTCCGGATCCCCAGCATTAGCGCGCGGTCCGAGCATCGGCACGACGTGCGGCTCGCCGCCAGCTGGCTGGCCGACCGCATGCGGGACGCGGGGCTGGAGGTGTCCGTTCACGACACGCCCGGCCATCCGGTGGTGCTCGGTGAATGGCGGGGCGCCGGGCCGGACGCGCCGACCGTGCTGATCTACGGTCATTACGACGTTCAGCCGGTCGAGCCGCTCGATCTGTGGACCACGCCACCGTTCGAGCCCGCGGTCCGGGATGGCCGGATCTACGCCCGGGGCTCCGTGGACGACAAGGGCCAGCTCTACCTCCACGTGAAAGCCATGGAGGCGCACTTCCGGACGGCCGGACGGCTGCCCGTGAACGTGGTGATGATCGTCGAAGGCGAGGAGGAGATCGGGAGCCCGAACCTGATGCCGTTCGTGGAGCAGCACGCGGACCGGCTGCGGGCGGACTACGTGGTCATCTCGGACACGATGATGTTCGCGCCGGGCGTGCCCACGATCGGCGCATCGCTCCGCGGGCTTGCCTACTTCCAGGTCGAGGTGCGGGGCCCCGCCCAGGACCTGCATTCGGGGAGCTACGGCGGCGCGGTCATCAACCCGGCCACGGCGCTGGCCCGGATCCTCGCCTCGCTGCACGACGCGGACTGGCACGTCACCATCCCGGGCTTCTACGATTCCGTGGTCACGGACCCGGCGTTCCTTGCCCAGATCCGGACGCTTCCGTTCGACGACGACACGTTCCGCAAGGAGACCGGCTCACCCGCCCTCGGCGGCGAGGCCGGGTACTCGACGCTGGAGCGTCTGTGGGTCCGGCCGACCGTTGAGGTCAACGGCATGCTCTCCGGCTACACGGGTGAAGGGCCGAAGACCGTGCTGCCGTCCTTTGCGATGGCGAAGGTGAGCTGCCGACTCGTGCCTGATCAGGACCCGGACGTCATCGCCGAGCTGTTCCGGAAGCATGTCCAGGCCGTGGCGCCCGAGGGGGTGGAGGTGGAGGTGAAGGTGATGCAGGGCGGCCATCCGTGGCGCGCGCGTCTCGAGGGCCCGCTCTACGAGGCCGCGGCCCGGGCGCTGGAGCGGGCGTTCGGCCGGCCGCCGGTCTTCGCCGGCGAGGGCGGCTCGATCCCGATCGTGCCGGACTTCGAGCGCATCCTCGGCGCGCCCGTCCTGCTCATGGGGTTCGCCCTGCCCGGCGCGAACGCCCATGCGCCGGACGAGTGGATGAGCGTGGAGAACTTCGAGCGCGGCACCCACGCCGCGGCGCAGCTCCTGACGGAGCTGGGCGCCTAGTCGACAGCGCGAACCGGCCCGGCGAGATGCCGGGCCGGAATCGTTTATTGGGCAGGGGACAGAGCACGGACTCAGGGCGAGGCCGCGCGGACGAGACGGCCTCGGGCGGCCGCAACGTCCGCTTCGAGCTGCCGCCTGACCTGGTTGACCTTGTCCGGGTACTGGAAGCAGTCGGGGGTGTTCGTGCCCTGGACGCAGCCATTGTAGCCGAGGAGCGCCCGGCGCTCGTCGCCCCGGAACCGGCGCAGGTACCAGGCCAGGATGCTGGTGCCGTTGCAGAGGTTGTCCTCGATCTCGTACAGGTCGTGCCCGCACTCCGCCCAGCGGCCTGCGTGCGACGGCATGACCTGCATGAGGCCGCGGGCGCCGACCGGGCTCGTGGCGCGCGGCCTGCCCCGGCTCTCCACCAGCAGCACGGACGCGACCATCACGGGATCCAGGCCCCGCCGGTACGCGTGCTCCACCAGCGGCCAGGCCACCTGCCGCGCGACCTCCGCGTCCACCCCGCGCCGCTGGAGCGCAACCTCGATGGGCGCAACGTTTTCCTGGTAGATCCGCACGTACGCTTCCGTGAGGCTCCCGGTCTCCCGTACGCGCTTCATCAGCCGGCTCAGGGATTCGAACTGGATGCGCGGCGGCGGGGCTTCCTGCCGGGCGATGGCGCCCTCGGGCAACGCGAGCCCGCGGGCGGTCAGCTTGCCGAGCCCGTAGCCGAGGAGCAGCAACAAAGGAGCGGCCAGCGGCACCAGCATCAGGCGCTTCGCCAGCCGCTCCACTTCTTCGATCATGCCGCCGCGCCGGTGTCCAGGCGCTTCAGTTCCCATGCGGAACCGCCTCATGACGAGTCAGCATGTCGATCATGGCGGGAAAAAAGATGTCGCCGGAACGGGCCATGGGCAACCCTCGGCGCTGTATGTCGTTGCTGCGTAACGGTCTGGGATGGTTGCCCCCGGGTACGCGGAGGACGCGTCGGGCGCCCGGCCGGGCCGTGCCGCCGCAGCGGTTTCGTTGCGCCGCGGGGCAGGACAGGGGTGGAGAGCGCGGCGGGCACGGCGGGGGACGCCGCGCGGGGTCCGGCAGCACGGGGAGCGTGCCGTCGCGACGTCGCCCCGCTCAATGCGCGGCCGCGATCAGCGCCTCCAGCTCGTCCGGCGTGAAGCGGTACGTGGCCGCGCAGAATTCGCATACGAGCTCCATCTCCTCCTGGTCCGCATGATCGTCCCGCAGCTCCTGGAGGGCCGACGCGCCCAGCAGGATCAACGCGTTCTCCGCCCGCTCCCGGCTGCACGGGCAGTGGAACCGCACCGGCGTGCGGGCCAGCGCCTCGTACCCGTCCGGGAAGATCCGGGCCAGGATCTGCTCGGGGGTCTCCCCGGCGCGAAGCATCGTCGTGGGGTGCGGCAGCGCACGGATCCCGGCCTCCAGGCTCGCGATCTCGTCCTCGTCCAGCCCCGGCATGAGCTGCACCACGTAGCCGCCCGCGGCTTCCACCGTGCCATCCGCCGAGACGAACACCCCGATCCCCACCGCGGACGGGATCTGCTCACTCCGGGCCAGGAAGTAGGCCAGGTCCTCCCCGATCTCGCCCGAAACCAGCTCGACGGAGCTGGAGTACGGCTGCCGCAGCCCGAGGTCCCGCGTGACCGTGAGGAAGCCGTTCCGGCCGACCGCCCCGGAGACGTTCAGCTTGCCCGCCTTCACCTGCTCGATCTCCGGGCGCGGATTCGACACCAGCCCCCGCACCTCGCCGGCCCCGTTCGCAGAGGCCAGCAGCGTGCCCGCGGGACCGTCGCCCTGGACCCGGATCGTCACGAGCTGATCCGGCTCCTTGAGCATGGCACCGAAGATCAGCGCACCGGTCGAGACGCGGCCGAGCGCGGCGGTGACCACCGGGTCCGTGCCGTGGCGGCGCCGCAGCTCCTCCACGACCGCCGTCGAATCCACCGCGAATGCGCGCACCAGCCCGTTGTACGCCGTGGCGCGGACCAGGTAGCCCGTCTCCATCCTCCGCATCGTTTCCGCCTCTGCGTTCCAGTCTGCAACGAAAGCGGCCCCGTCGTGGGGCCGCTATGGTCGATCCTCACGATTCCCGCCGGATACCCGCGAGCCCGTCGGCCGTGCCGCCCCTCCCCCTCAGCGCCGGGCCGCGCGCGTACGCGCGTGGTCGTGACCGCTCACCAGTCCTCCTCGTCCTCGGGCGAGAGCGGCTCACGGACGAGGACCAGGATCGCGGCTTGCGGCACCACCAGGTACGTCTCGCCCTCGAACGTGATCTCCACGGCCGCGCGCCGGAAGAAGATCGCGTAGTCCGAGACCTTGGCCTGGACCGGCAGGTAGCGCGCCTCGCTGCTCGAGATCTTCCACGGCTCGTCGTTCAGCTCCGTCGGCGCGGAGATCGGCGTGCCCGGCCCGGTCGCTACCACGATGCCGCCCTGTACGGCCTGGTTGTCCACTGCCGTGGGCGGGAGGTAAAGGCCGACCCGGCTCCTGTGCTCGCCTTCTTCCGGCTTGATCAGGACCCGGTCGCCCACGACGATCAGTCGCTTGCGCTTCGGTTCCATGGTCGCGTCAAGTCACCTCGGTAGTCGTGTTGCGGCCGAATGCGGCCGTATCGTCCCTCGCCGTGGGTCGTGCGCGAATCGCTATGGCATCGCCCCGGCAGCCCGTGCACCCTTTTCCAGCACACCCGGCGGGCCGGGCGAGTCCGCCGGTCACCGTACCCAGGATCGGAGGCGCTCAGCATGGCGCGCGACACCCCCAGCGGCCGTGGCTCGGGACGGGGACGCCGACGTCCGGGGCCCGACCGGCGGCCATTCACCTTCGTGCTGGATCCCGACCTCGTGGAACGTGCCCGCCGCGAGGTGGGCGAGCACGATGTGGTGCGCAGCATCGAAGCGGCGCTGGCCGCCGCAATTGATTACCACCTCTGGGTGCGCGAGGTTTCGCGCGGGAGCCGGGACGTCATGTCCTGAGCCCACAGCCCCCGGTAGGACGAAGCTCCCGCTCCCTGCGGACGGAGTCGGGCCGTACCCCTGCACCGGCTCATGATGACGGTGCCACCCCGCTCCCCGCGAACGGAGTCGGGTCGGCACCCTCTACCGCCCGGACACCGTGCGTTGCCCCATGGGGGTAGCCGCATCCGCCATGTCGCCGCCCTGGAGGGTGCCAGGCCGCGGCTTCCCGTGCCGCGCGGGGGCGGCGCGGGCCAGACAGGAATCCCGGCTGCGGGTGTACAGCCAGGGGCCTTGCAGACGCCGGGTCCCGCATTCCGAGCCGCCGGTGTCCCGGGACCACGACAGCGGCGGGCCCGACGTTGCCGGGCGGCTGCGGCGGCCACGGCCCGGCCGCCGCCCCCGGCTCGGCCGCAGGGCGCCGGCAAGGTCGAGGCCGGTCGAACGCATGACCCGCGCTCCCGGGCATGCGGGCTGGACCCGGTGGACGCGGGCGGGCCGTCCGCGCGGCTCGCTCCACGGGCGAGATGCCCACCGTGCCCGGGGTCGACGGCCGGGAGTCCGCGGATCGGCGCCCCCCATCGGAGCCACCGCCGTACGCCCACCCCGACGGCTGGCCGGATGGGACGCCAGGGCAGCCCGTCGAGAGGCCGGCCCGGCAGGGCGAGCGCGGCCCGGCCGCCACCCTCCGCGGCCGGGACGCCTCCGGTCGGGGGCCGCACGCCCGTTGACGTGGTTCCCGCCGGGCGTATCAACGCTCTCCCGGATCCCGACGCCCGCGGCGACGGGCGAGGTCCCGACCGCTCTACCGCCCGCGCTGCGTAGTCCGCGAGCTCCGGACCTACGGGCCGCCGCGCCGCGCCCGTGCGGATCCGGCCCGTGACCACCCGCCCGACGGCCGCTCCCACCACGACCCCGGCCTCCACGAGCCGTGCCGCCCTGGCCCGCCTCCCGGACCAGTCCCCCCCTCACCCCACATCGCGATCCGGCCCGCTCTCTCCCGCGCGCCGCGGCAGCGGATCCGCGGTGCGCGCCCGGGCCACACCTCCGCCACCACCGGGCGTCTCGGCCCCTAACCCGGAAACGACCGCGGCCGCGGCAAACCCGGCCGCGGCCACAGACAAGAAGACCCGCCCTTCAGAGCGCCGGCACCATGGTCCAGACCGTATCGGGCCGGCTTCCGAAAGGCCCGCCCAACGCCTGGAATTAGGGAAAAATTAGTGACGCAAAAAGAACCGAAATTGAATAAGATCGGTTTAGCGCGCCTCGGCTCGACAATGTATCGTATTCACCAATCGGTCGAACGTCGTGGGGACAACGCTGTCCTGTCCATTCTCTGATGGAGGAGATGACCATGCTGCGCACGCTCCGTCTTTGGCTGGTGATGTTCGCTCTTCTCGGCACCGGTTCGGTCCTCACCGCCTGCATGGCGTCGCCGGTCGACATCGTCCAGTACGAGGACGAGGACGATGACGATCTCCCCGAGGCGCCGGGCGGCGAGGGCTTCACGAACAACAACTGACCGGCCGAACGACCGGTCGTCAGGCGCCGGCCG
Source organism: uncultured bacterium (assembly GCA_937907535.1). Taxonomy (GTDB): domain Bacteria; phylum Gemmatimonadota; class Gemmatimonadetes; order Longimicrobiales; family RSA9; genus CALCID01. Next base: position 5,951 of record CALCID010000044.1, read on the forward strand.
CCACCGGAACCAGCTCGAACGAAGCCATGGCGTTCGCGATCTCCTTCGTGGCCGCACCCGCTCGTTCCGCCACTGGCGCCGGCGCCTGCTCCAGGCCCTGCTCGAGCGCTTCCAGCAGCTCGTCGGCCCGGATCAGCACCTCGTTGTAGCCGTGGGTTTGGGCGAGCTGGATCGCCGTGCGGAGATGGTTCCGCGTGGCGTCCACGTCGCCGATGAGATACGAGCCCCGGCCGAGCTGGAGGTGCATCCAGCTGTTGAGCCACGGCTCGCCGCGCCACTCCTCGGCCTTTTCGAGGAGGTGCCGGCGTCGCGCCCGGAATTCCTCGGCGTTGCCCGCCTCGGCGGCGGAGAGCGCGTAGTTGCTCCACGCCTGGCCGCGGATGATCAGCTGCGTCGAGTGCTCGGCCAGCATCCTGTAGCAGCGCTCGGCGGCCGCGTGCAGCCCGAGCTGGCTGAACGCGATCCCGAGGTTGCCCAGCACCGGCAGCCGCTCCTCGATGGTGGGCATGAGCCCGAGCGCGGCCCAGCCGTAATCGATGGCCGCCTCCAGGTCGCCGGCGGTCAGTGCATTGTAGCAGAGGCTGCTGTACGCGGTGCCGACCACGTAGTCGTCACGCCAGCTCTTCCCCCGCTCCAGGACTTCCTCGAAGATCTTCCGCGCCTTCGGGTAGTTGCCCTGGTAGCCGTAGCAAAGGCCGAGGCCGTCCATGGCCCGCGCCCACTGGGCACGGTCCGCCATCTCGAGCGCCCGCTCGATGGCGCGCCTGTAGTACATCTCCGCCTCCGCCCACCGGGCCGTCTTCCGGTTCACCCGGCCGAGGAGCCGGAGGGCGAGCACTTCTTCGGGGCCGAGCGCGTACGCCCGCGCCAGCTCGAGCGCCGTCAGGTAGCACTCCAGGGCCGCGTAGTAGTGCCCGGACGCCTCGCTGATCTCGCCCAGGTCGACGGTGGCGGCGGCGAGGGCCGTCGGCGTCCGCTCCAGGATCCGGTGCAGGAACTGGGACAGCCTCGCGCGCTCGGGGTCCCGTGCCGACAGGTGCCCGAGCTCTTCCCGGACGCCCTCGACCTGCCGCTCGAACGACTCGACCGGCACGTTGTCGATCCCGCGGTCCAGGAGCCGGCGGACGGGGCGTAGTGCCAGGAACCGCAACCGGGCACGGCGCGCGAGTTCCATGTCCCGCTCACGGCCTTGCAGGTCGCGCAGGACCATCCAGGCCGGGAAAGCATTCTCGCGGTCGGGCGCCTCCAGCGGCGCGATTCGATCGTAACGGGCCATGATCGTCAACCGGTTGCGGAGAGTTGCTGATAGACGCCATCGCCGGGGCATTCGGCTATGAACGCGTCCAGCGCGCGGTCGAAGCCTCGCTCCGAACGCAGCGGCGTGGGACGCCCGCCGATCGTCGCCTTGATCGCGCGGCGGAACGCCGCGCCCGACGAGTAACCTAGCTGATACGACACGGACTCCACGCTGCGGCCCGGCTCCAGGAGCCAGCGCAGGCCGTAGAGCACGCGGAGCCAGAGGAGGAGCCGGCCAGGGGTCGGGAGTCCCCATTTGAGGCAGCGCCGTTCCAGCGTGGAGACGGACATGTCGAACGCTGCGGCGAGGGCGGGGACCTGGATCTGGTCGGGGATGTGTTCCGCTGCGTACCTGACGAGTTCGCGCCCTTCTTCGCCGACGATGGGCCGGAGCCGCGCGTCGAGCAGAGGGGCGAGGCCGCCAGCGATGGTGGATTCCAGGACTTCCGAGACCAGGAAGCGGTCATCGGCGTCCCGGGCCATGATCACGTCCCGCGCGCCTGCCTTGCCGAGTCGGAAGAGGTCCCGTCCGTCGACGTCGCCCCAGACGACGAGCGGCGTGAGGGGGAACCGCTGTACGAATCTATACACCCGGAGGACGCCATCTTTACGCGACTCCGCATGGAGGTCTGCAACGGCAGTGGCGACGGGCCTGCGGCGTACCGCGCGGTACAGATCGCGCCAAGACTCCGCCCATACCACCTCATGCGGGGGCGCAGCAGCACGTAGCGCCTCCCTATCTACCCTATCCGGAAGAAGAGCGGCGATGAGGGCCATATGAAACCCTGACGCAAAAGTATACATGGGTGACGAAACTAGAGTTTAGCGCGGCATGCCGGATGCCGCAAGTCTCCCATGGAGATGGCGGGCGCGGCCATGGTGCCGCGTTGCGTGGCCCGTCGCATGCGCATCGGCGCAGAACGACCATGGACGGGAGCAGGGAAATGGGACGGCATCGGCGAACCGGGGCGGAGCGGGCGGCGCTCCAGGCGTTGCGGTCTTACCGTGCGATGCGCCTGCGGGACGGAGGGGGCGTGGAGTGTCTGGTGGAGCGGGCGGAGGTGGTGGAGCGGGAGGTGGAGCGCGGGCGGAGGCGTCAGGAGGTGGTCGGCCGGGCGGTGAGGGAGGGAGGGGTGGACCGGGACCTCGCGGAGCAGGTGTACGATGTCGCGCTGCAGGAAGGCGTGGAGCCGGCTTTCGCGCTGGAGCTGGTGAGGTGTGGGGTGGCGGTGGGAGGCGAGCCGGAAGTGGAGCCGGACGAGGATACGATCCAGGTCGGTGCGCCGCCGTGGCTGGCGGCAGCGCCGTCGCTGAGCGAAGCGGAACGGGAGCGACGTCTCCGCATGAGCCTTCGTCGGCTCCGCGGCCTGCTCGAGACCCACGAGTCCGCGGAGGACGCATTGATCGCGTTCGTGCAGGAGCCGGATGTGGAGGAGGGAAGCTACTGAGCGGGGGCGCTCCGGATGAGAGAGCCGGCGCGGGCGGGCCCGCCCGCGCCGGCCGTCGAGGCAACGCCCGGCATCACGCCCCGGCCGCCGCCCTCTCGCCCGCGGGCGTCGGCGCGGGCCCTTGCACCGGCGATTCGGGCGCGTCGATGATCCCCTTCTCGAGCCAGGTGTGGCGCCCGTCGAGCACCTCCCGCGCGACGCGGTAGGTGACCGTGTCGTCGTTCCGGAAGACCTCGCGGAAGCGCTGGCGGACGCGGCGCCGAGCGGCCCGGCAGAAGAGGTCCGCCAGGGTGATCGGCCCGCGGTCCGCCGGATTCTCCCGGACCAGCGCCTGGGCGTATACGCACACCGCGGCCATGGCGAACAGCTCGGCGCCCACATCCACCAGCCGGAACAGCACCGACTGCCGCTTCTCCAGCCCGGGGCCGAAACGCGCCATGGCGTAGAACAGCTTGCGCCCCAGCTTCCGGGCAGCCCGGTTCGCGAACCGGAGATGCCGGGCCAGCGGGCCGAACCCCGCGTACCGCGGCCAGCGCCCCCAGCCGAAGATCAGGCCGGGCACCCACAGGGCGAGATGGGCGCCGAGGGAGAGCGCCCCTCGCAGCCGGGCGCCCAGCGGGGCATCCGGATCGACGAACGCGCCCGCGGTCTGGAGATGCGGGTCCACCGCCTCGCGCGCGATGAACAGCCGCATGATCTCGCTCGAGCCCTCGAAGATCATGTTGATGCGCAGGTCGCGCATGGCCCGCTCGACCGGGATGGGCGCCTCGCCCCGGTTCGCCAGCGACGCCGCGGTCTCGTACCCCCGGCCGCCGCGGATCTGGACCGTGTCGTCCACGACCCGCCACGCCGTCTCCGAGTTGAACATCTTCGCGATCGCGGCCTCCAGCCGGATGTCCGACTTGCCCGCGTCCGCAAGCGCCGCCGAGAGCTCCGCGATCGCTTCCATCGCGAAGGTGTGCGCCGCCATGGACCCGAGCTTCTGGGCGACGGCGTCGTGCTTCCCGATCGGCTGGCCCCACTGGTTCCGCTCGTTGCTCCACCTCCGCGCCACCTGGAGGCACCACTTCCCCGCCGTCGCGCACGTGGCCGGGATCGTCAGCCGCCCGGTGTTCAGGGTGATCAGCGCGAGCTTCAGCCCCTGACCCTCGCCCCAGAGCACGTTCTCCCGCGGAACCCGCACGTTCGTGAAGCGGATCACGCCGTTCTCGATCCCGCGCAGACCCATGAACTGGCAGCGGTGCACCACTTCCACGCCCGGCCAGTCGCGCTCCACGATGAACGCCGTGATCCCACGGCGCGACTTCCCGTCCTTCGACGGCGTCCGCGCCATCACCACCATGATCTCCGCCACCGGGCCGTTCGTGCACCAGAGCTTCTCGCCGTTCAGGATGTACGCCTGGCCATCCTCCGTCGGCTCCGCGGTGGCGCTGATCCTCGCCGGGTCCGAGCCCACGTCCGGCTCCGTCAGCGCGAACGCCGAAACCGCGCCCTTCGCCAGCCGCGGCAGGTACTTCTTCTTCTGCTCCTCGGTCCCGAACATCTTCAGCGGCTGTGGCACGCCGATCGACTGGTGCGCCGAAAGCCAGACCGCGAGCGCCGCACACCGCGAGCTGATCAGGGCAATGGCCCGGTTGTACCCCCGCTGGTTGATCCCCAGTCCGCCGTACTCCACGGGGATCTTGATCCCGAACGCCCCCAGCTCCCGCAGGCCGTCGATGACCTCCGGCGGTACCCGGTCCTCCCGCTCGATCGCCTCCGGATCCACCTTCTCCCGCAGGAACGTCTCCAGCCGGGCCAGGAACGCCTCGGTCCGCGCCTCCTGCTCAGGATCCTCCTCGGGGAACGGATGGATCAGGTCCAGGCGGAGCCGGCCGAGGAACAATTCCTTCACGAAGCTCGGCTTTGCCCACTCTTTCTCGCGTGCGGCTTCCGCGACCGCGCGGGCCTCACGCTCCGTGACCTGCACAGCCGTCGTGCTCATTAGCCCCCCTGGCGTAGGATGTATTTGGCGATCGTTTGCAACTGCATGTTGCTCGTCCCCTCATAGATCGTGCCGATCTTCGCATCGCGGTACAGCTTCTCCACGGGGTACTCCCGGGTGAAGCCGTAGCCGCCGAACAGATCTATGCACTGGGACGCGATCCGTTGGGCCGCCTGGGATGCATAGAGCTTGGCCATGGCGGCCTCGACCAGGAACGGCTGCCGCGCGTCCTTGAGGCGCGCGGCGTTGTAGACCATGAGGCGCATGGCCTCGAGTTCGGTGCGCATCTGGGCGAGCTGGAACTGCACGCCCTGGAACTCGGCGATGGGGCGGCCGAACTGCTCGCGCTCCTGCACGTAGCGGAGCGTATGGTCCAGCGCGCCCTGCGCGAGGCCGACCATCTGGGCGCCGATCCCGATCCGCCCCTCATTCAGCGTCTCGATCGCGATCTTGTACCCCTTGCCGACCTCGCCCAGCACGTTCTCCGGCGGGACCACGCAGCCGTCCAGGATCAGCTCCACCGTGGACGATGCGCGAATGCCGAGCTTGTTCTCCTTCTTGCCCACGGAGAAGCCGGGCGTGTCGCGCTCGACGATGAACGCGGTGATGCCCCTGTAACCCTTTTCAGGGTCCACGTTCGCGAAGACGATGAAGATGCCGGCCTCGCCGCCGTTCGTGATCCAGAGCTTGCGGCCGTCGAGCTGCCAGCCGCCGTCCACCTGGCGGGCGCGGGTCTGGAGCGCGAACGCGTCCGAGCCGGAGCCGGCCTCGGAGAGGGCGTACGCGCCGACGGTGTCCGTGGCGAGCCGGGAGAGGAACCGCTCCTTCTGCTCCTCGGTGCCGTAGCGCAGGATGCAATTGTTGACGAGCGTGTTCTGCACGTCCACGAGGACGCCGACGCTCGGATCGATGCGGGAGATCTCCTCGACCACGAGCACCGCGGTGAAGAAGGACGCGTTCGTCCCGCCCCACCGTTCCGGGATCTCCACGCCCATGATGCCGAGCTCGAAGAGCTGGCGGATCAGTTCGGGATCCATGCGGCCCGCTTCGTCCATCTCCGCGACGCGGGGGGCGATGACCTCTTCGGCGAACTCGCGGACCGCGTCGCGGAACTGGGCTTCCTCTTCGCTGAGCAGGGTCAGGGGCTGACGGGCTGTATCGGGGAGCAACAGGGCCATGTGGTTCTCCTTTGCCTGGATTGCGTCGTCACTCGGGCGAATTCTAAAGAGTGGGTCCGGCGCGGGCCAGATGCTGCCGTCGACAGAGATGACCTGCCGTGACGAAATCGTACCCTGAACCGCCCTGGACGCTCCGCGGCCGGGCCGTGGCCTTCCCGCTCCTGTTGAGGCGCGACCTGGTGGCGATGCCGGCGCCGCTCGAGCCGCTCTCGTTCGGCGGGCGGGTGCCCGGCGTGGCCATCGTCGCGTGGTACGGCCCGGGCTCGAGTCTCGAGTACCACGAACTGGCCGTGCTGGCCGCGGCGCGCTGCGGCGGACGGGTGGGGGCGTCCGTGCTGGAGCTCCGGGTCGACGATCCGGCGAGCGAGGCCGGCGGGCGCGAGGTCTGGGGGCTGGACAAGCGGTTGGCGGCGTTCGACTGGGCAGCCGCCGGCCGGTCGGAGACGGTCCGGGTCGGCGACGGCGCGGAGTTCCGCTTCACCGCGCGATTCCGGCACCTCTTCGGCCGGGCGTTGCCGATTCCCGCCGTGCCGCTGCGCGCATTCGTGGCGCGGGAGGGTCGGCCGTACGCGTTCGCCGTGCGGGTCTCCGGGCGGGTCCGGCCCGTGCGCCTGGAGGAGGGGATCGTGGCGTGGTCGCACGCGCCCCGAGGGATCGGCGAGGCGGTCGACCCCGAGACGACGCCGCGCGCGGCCCGGCCCGGTCATGCGCGGTCCGGTGAGCCCCGCACCGGGATCCGGCTCGCCGGGCTGCCTCGCCTGGGGCCCGGATTCGGGCTCGCCTTCGAGCGGCTCCACGCGCGCGTGGATGCGCCCCGGCCGATTTGACGTGGCCCCGGTGCCCGCTAGATTAGCCGCCCATGAAGCCAGACCGCTCGACGGATCCGTTGCGCCAGGACGTGAGGAGTGGCGCCGCCGAGCTGGCGCGCCGGGCCATCTCGCTCTTCGAGGAGGCCATCGAGGCGCCCGGCGCGGAGGATGTCGACGCGTTCCGGGCCGAACTCGTCGAGCTCTCCCTCCGCATCCTGGCGGCACAGCCGTCCATGGCCGGGCTCGTCGGCCTGGCCGCGTCCGTGGTGCGGGCGGCGTCCGGCACCGCGGATCTGGAGGCTGCACGCGACGAGGCACGCCGCGCCGTCGTCGCCTTCCGCACCCGGCTCGACCAGGCCACCCGCGAGATCGCGGCCCGCGCGGACGGGCTCATCCCCGCCGGCGGCCGCGTGCTCACGCTCTCCTCCTCGTCCACGGTCCGGCTCGCGCTCCTCGAGGCCGCAAAACGACGCGCGTTCGACGTGATCTGCCTCGAGGGCCGGCCGAACCTGGAGGGCCGGGAGCTCGCCGCGGCCCTCGCCGGAGCCGGCATCCGCGTGACCCTCGCCGTGGACGCCGCGATCTGCGCCCTGATCCGGGGCTGTGACGTGGTCCTCTGCGGCGCCGACTCGATCGGCGACCTGGGCGTGGTCAACAAGATCGGGACCCGCGCCGCGGCCCTCGCCGCCCGCAGCGCCGGCATCCCGATCTACGCGCTCGCCGATACCAGCAAGATCCTGCCGGCCGGGTTCCCACAGCCCGTGGAGGACGACCGGCCCGGCCACGAGGTCTGGCCGGACGCGCCCCCCGGCGTCACCATCTGGAACCGCTACTTCGAGGCGACGCCGCTCTCCCTCTTCGCCGGCGTGGTCACCGAGGAGGGGCTCCGCACCGCCGATGAGCTGGATCGGATCCGGTCCAGCATCGAAGTGCCGGCGGAACTCCGGCGCCACCTCTTCCAGACCTGAGCGGGTCGGCCCGCGCCCGTTCGGTACGAGCGGCGCCGGCGTGCGGTCGATGGGCCGCGCGGGAGGTGAGAGTCCGGCGGCCGTCCGGCAGTGCGGCGCGCCACGGCGAAAACACGGCGAAAAAACGGGAGCGCCGCCGGCTCCGGGAGTCCCGGTTCCGACGGCGCTCCTTGCGTCTGCCGCGACCCGACGCGATGCCGCAAGGGCACCCATCGGCGCGGACAGAGGTCGCGTTTCGAATCGGCTAGGCGCCGATGCGGCGATCGCTTGCCCGTGTCAGGTCGCGGTCGAGACTCGTACTTGGCAAGGGATCACCTCCTTTGTTGAGTGGACGACTGGGGCGTGGACACTAGCGGGCCCTTCCTCCCGCGGTCCGCCGGTCGCGCCTCCTGGCGTCGCGCCGGCGGCCCTGATCCGCGCACGAGGCGCGATTTCCTGCTGCTACTCTACCCCTCCCCCCTGAGTTCCGCAAGCCTCGTTCCTCGCTTGATCCCGGGCGCCGCCTCCGTTATACTCCGCCGCGTTGTCGGTTGTAGACGTGTCCCCCTCGATTCGCCGTTCAGGGCCCTCCCTCCCCGCGAACCGGGGCGGCACCTCCTTCCGACCGTCACACAACGGACAGGAGCGTGCCCCCATGGATGAAAGCCCGACAGACGAATTCGTCAAACGCGTCCGCACGGTGCGGCACGACGCCAGCAATCCGCTGACCGCGGCGCTCGGCCACGTCCAGCTCCTCCTCGACGATCCCGACATCCAGGACGAGCGCGTGCTCGCGACGCTCCGTACGATCGAGGGGGAACTCCGACGGCTGGTGACGATCCTGAACGGCCTCACCGCGGCCCGCGGAGGCGCGGACGAGCGCGGGCCGGAGGCCGACCCGGCCGGCGTCGGCCCTCCTTGACGCTCGTAGGGCGCGGCTCTATTCTCAGCCCACTGACTGACATGTGACCGCAGCTACTGACCATAAATTCGGCCGCGCACGGAGGCACCATGTCGGAGATCCCGCCGGACCTGTTCTACACCGAGGAGCACGAGTACCTCAAGCCGACGGACGAGGAGGGCGTCTACTACGTCGGCATCACGGATTACGCGCAAGGCGAGCTGGGGGACATCGTCTACGTCGAGCTGCCCGGCGTGGGCGACCGGTTCGCGCGCATGGAGCCGTTCGGCACGGTCGAGGCCGTCAAGGCGGTCAGCGACCTCTACTGCCCGGTCTCGGGCGAGGTCGTCGAGACGAACACCGCGCTGGAGGACGATCCCTCGCTGATCAACAGCGATCCGTACGGCGAAGGGTGGATGCTCAAGCTGCGGGTGGACGACCCATCGGAACTGGACAACCTGCTCGGCGCCGCCGAGTACGCATCGCACATCGGCGAATCGGCCTGAATGTCATACATACCGCACAGCGACGCGGATGTCCGGCACATGCTGGACGTCATCGGCGTCGGATCGATCGAAGAGCTCTTTGCCCAGATCCCGCAGGAGTACCTGCTCGATCGGCCGCTCGATCTCCCGCCGCCGCTCTCGGAGTGGGAGGTCGCGCGGCTGCTGTCCGAGCGGGCCGCGGCGAACGAGTCGCTCGTCTGCTTCGCGGGTGGCGGGCTCTACGACCATTACGTCCCGGCGGTCGTGGACCAGATCCTGCGCCGCTCGGAGTTCTACACGGCGTACACGCCGTACCAGCCGGAGGTCAGCCAGGGCACGCTCCAGGCCATCTACGAATTCCAGTCGATGATCTGTGAGCTGACCGGGATGGACGCGGCGAACGCATCCATGTACGACGGCGCGACGGCCACGGCCGAGGCCATGCTAATGAGCCACTCGGTGAGCCGGGGCCGGCGTCGCGGCGTGGTGATCGCGGGGACGCTGCATCCGCACTACCGGCAGGTCATCGAGACGTACAACAGCGGGGTCCAGCTGGATCTCCGCACGGTGGGGCACGGGCCGGACGGGACGCTGGACCTGGACGCACTGCGCGATGCCGTGAACGACGACACCGCGGCGGTCATCGTGCAGAGCCCGAACTTCTACGGGATCATCGAGGACTGGTCGGCCGCGGCGGAGATCGCGCATGCGGCCGGGGCGCTCCTCGTGGCCGTGTTCGACCCGGTCAGCCTCGCGCTGCTCAAGACGCCGGGCGAGTGCGGCGCGGACATCGCGGTGGGGGAGGGGCAGGGGTTGGGCAATGCGCTCAGCTTCGGCGGGCCGGCGCTCGGCCTCTTCGCCTGCCGGATGGAGTTCGTGCGGCAGATGCCCGGGCGCATCGCGGGCGCGACAGTGGACGAGAACGGCCGCCGCGGCTACGTGCTCACGCTCCAGACGCGGGAGCAGCACATCCGCCGGGAGCGGGCCACGTCGAACATCTGCACGAACCACGCGCTGAACGCGCTGGCCGCGACGGTCTATCTCGCGGCCGTGGGCCGCGCCGGGCTGCAGCGCGTGGCGGAGACCTCGCTGCGCGGCGCGCACTACGCGTTCGAACGGATCACCGCGCTCGACGGTTTCGAGCCGCTCTTCCCCGGCGGCCGGTTCTTCAAGGAGTTCGCGGTGCGGACCCCGCGGCCCGCGCGGGAGCTGGTGGCCCGTGCGCGCCAGCACGGAATCCTGGCCGGGATACCGCTCGACCGCTTCGGCGGCCGGCTCGGGGTCGACGATGGTCTCTTGATCGCCGTCACGGAGAAACGGAGCAGAGCGGAGATCGATCGCCTGGTCGAAGTGCTCGCCGATTGATCCCGCGGCGGACGCGAAAGGAGATCGACATGGCTCGTATCATCTGGCACGGGCACTCGTGCTTCACGCTCATCACGGACGATGGCGTGCGCATCATGTTCGATCCGTGGCTGGACGAGAATCCGGCCGCGGACATCACCACGGACGACGTCGAGGCGCTCGACTACATCCTGGTCAGCCACGGGCACTTCGACCACTTCGCGGACGCCATCGGCCTGGCGAAGAAGACCGGCGCGACCCTCGTGAGCTCGTACGAGATCGTCTCGTACGCGGAGAGCAAGGGGGTGCGGAGCGGCCACGGCATGAGCATCGGCGGCGGCTACCGGTTCCCGTTCGGCTACGTGAAGATGACTCCCGCGCTGCACGGGCCGGGGGTCGCAGGGGACGAGGGCCCGTTCGCGGCCATGCCCGGCGGGTGGTGGCTGGACATGAACGGGAAGCGCCTGTACCACGCCGGCGACACCGCGCTGATCATGGAGATGCAGCTCCTGGCGGGGAAGGTCGACGTGGCGCTGCTCCCGATCGGCGACAACTACACGATGGGCCCCGAGGACGCGGCCGCGGCGGTCGGGATGATCCGGCCGAAGGTCGTGATCCCGATGCACTACAACACGTTCGACCTGATCAGACAGGACCCCGGTGAATTCGCTCGCCTGGTGGGGGATCGGGCGGAGGTCGTGATCCTGCGGCCGGGCGATAGCTATAACTTCTGATTTCGGTATGGATCGAGCACCATTCCCGTTCAGGGACCACGTCCCGCCGTTGATCTTCGAGCGGTCCCGGCCGGGCCGCCGTGGTGTGGCGGTCCCGGCCGGCGATGTTCCGGACCGGCCGCTGGACGAGCTGCTGCCGCCGGAACTCCGCCGGGCCGACGCGCCGGGCCTGCCGGAGGTTCCCGAGAACGAGGTGGTTCGGCACTACACGGATCTGTCGATCCGGAACCACCACGTGGACCGGGGCTTCTACCCGCTCGGGTCGTGTACGATGAAGTACAACCCGAAGATCAACGAGGAGATGGCGCGGCTCCCCGGATTCGCGGGCGCGCACCCGCTCGCGCCGGACAGCGCGGTGCAGGGCGCGCTCCGGCTCCAGTACGAGCTGCAGCAGTACCTCGCGGAGATCAGCGGGATGGACGCGGTCACGCTCCAGCCGGCGGCGGGCGCGCACGGGGAGCTGACGGCCGTGTTCATGATGCGCGCGTATCACGAGGCGCAGGGCAAGCCCCGGAGCAAGATCCTGATCCCGGACACGGCGCACGGGACGAACCCGGCCACGGTGGCGCTCGCGGGATTCCGCGTGGTCACCCTGAAGTCCAACGCCGAGGGGCTCGTGGACGTGCGGGAGCTGGAGGCCGCGCTGGACGATGACGTGGCCGGCTTCATGGTCACGAACCCGAACACGCTCGGCAAGTTCGAGCGGCGGATCGGGGAGATCTCGGCGCGGGTGCACGAGGCCGGCGGGCTCATGTACATGGACGGCGCGAACCTGAATGCGCTCATGGGGATCGCGCGTCCGGGCGACATGGGCTTCGACGTCATGCACTTCAACCTGCACAAGACGTTCAGCACGCCGCACGGCGGCGGCGGGCCGGGCGCGGGGCCGGTCGGCGTGAAGGAGCACCTGACCCCGTTCCTGCCCGTCCCGGTCATCGTGGAGGAGAACGGCGTGTACCGCCGGGAGTGGGACCGGCCGCAGTCGATCGGCAAGGTCCACGGCTTCCACGGGAACTTCGGGATGCACGTCCGGGCGCTGACGTACATCCGGATGCTGGGCAACACCGGCGTGCGGGAGACCGCCCGGACCGCCGTGCTGAACGCCGCGTACGTGGCGGCCAGGTTGAAGGGCACGTACGACCTGCCGTACGGGACCGGGCTGCACGAATCGGTCTTCAGCGGCACGCCGCTCCGGCAGTACGGCGTGAAGACCATGGATGTGGCGAAGCGACTGCTGGACTATGGCGTGCACGCGCCGACCATCTACTTCCCGCTGATCGTGCCCGAGGCGCTGATGATCGAGCCGACGGAGACCGAGACGCTCGAGGAGCTCGACCGCTTCGTGGAGGCGATGCTGCAGATCGCGCGGGAGGCGGCGGAGACGCCGGAGGTCGTGACGACCGCGCCCCACACCACGCCGGTCCGGCGGCTGGACGAGGGGCGGGCGGCGAGGCAGCCGGACATCCGATGGAGTGGCGGCTGATCGAAAGCGATGCGCCAGCCGCCGGCGCGGAGAACATGGCTCTCGACCACGCGTTGTTCGAGAGTGTCCAGACGGGCGGCCTCCCGGCCGTCCGTTTCTACCGCTGGGATCCTCCCTGTCTCTCCCTCGGCCGCAACCAGCCGGCCGCCGACCGGATCGACCGGGCCCGTATGGAGCGGGCCGGGGTCGACGTGGTCCGGCGGCCGACTGGCGGCCTGGCCGTCTGGCACGACCGTGAGCTGACGTACGCGGTGGTGGTGCCGGTCGGCGTGCTCGGCTCACCCCGTGAGACGTATGTGGCCGTGAACCGCGCGCTCGTGGCCGGACTCCGGCGCTTGGGCGTGCGGGCCGAGGTGTCCGGCGGCGGTCGTGGGGCGACGTCGCGTACAGCAGCCTCCGGCGCGCTGCTCGGCGATGCCGGCGGCGTCTGCTTCCGGGAGGCCGCGCCCGGCGAGGTGGTGGCGGGCGGCCGGAAGCTGATCGGGAGCGCGCAACGGACGGAGCGCCGGGTCGTGCTCCAGCACGGCTCGCTGCTGCTGGACGGGGACCAGCGCATCGTGGCCGAGCTGATCCCGGGCCCGGCCGGCCCGCCGCCGGCCACGCTCCGGGACGTCCTCGGCCGGATCCCGGACTGGCCCGAGCTCGTGTCGGCCATGCGCGCCGGCTTCGAAGAGGCGCTGGGCATTCGTCTTGCGCCCGCCGCCCCGTCCCCCGGGGAGCGGGCGCGCATCGAGGCGCTCGTGGAACATTACCGGTCCGCCGCGTGGACCTGGCGGCGCTGACCACCGAGGACACAGCGAGGTTCCGAATGGCTGATCGAGTCCCGACCGGCCCGGCCGTTGCCCGTCTGGCCAGAGCGATGCTCGCCGCGGCCGTCATCCTCACCGGCTGCCGCGCGGACCGGGCCGCGGAGGAAATCGAGACCGGCGAGCCGCAGCCGGGCGGCACGGTGGTCGTCGGGATGCGCACCGACTTCAGCGGATTCAACCCCGTCACGAACACGGCGGTCTACACGGACGAGGTCATGAAGTACGGGCTGTTCACGCCGCTCGTGCAGTACGACGGCGATCTGAACGTGGTCCCGTACCTGGCCGAGGGATGGGAGCTGGAGGGGGACACGGCGGTCATCTTCTATCTCCGGCAGGACGTCCGCTGGCATGACGGGCAGCCGGTCACCGCCGAGGACGTGAAGTTCACCTTCGACCTGGCGAAGGACCCGGCGACCGGCTCCCTGATCGGGTCCGCGTTCCTGACGGAGGTCGAGAGCGCCACGGTCATCGACGACCACACGATCCGCTTCGACTTCGTCCGGCCCCACGCGCAGGCGCTGGAGAGCTTCTGGTGGCCGCCCGTCCCGGCGCACCTCCTGCGCGGCATCCCGCCCGCGGAGCTGCGCAACGCGGAGTACAACCGCCGGCCGGTGGGGAGCGGGCCGTACCGCTTCGTGGAGTGGCGCGCCAACGACCGGCTGGTCATCGAACGCAATCCGGACTTCCCGGAGGGCCTCGGCGGGCCGCCGTACCTGGACCGGATCGTGTTCCGGATCATCCCGGAGCCGGCCACGCTGATGACGGAGCTGGTGACGGGCGGGATCCAGGTGAACATCCCGCTCACGCCGGAGCAGACGGCGCAGATCGAGCGGAGCCCGGAGTTCGACCTGTTCGCGTTCCCGGGCAGGACGTTCTACTACATCGGCTGGAACACCCGGCGTGCGCCGTTCACGGATGCGCGCGTGCGCCGGGCCATGACGCTGGCCATCGACCGGCAGGAGATCATCGACGCGCTCCTGTTCGGCTACGGGACGGAGGCCACGGGGACGATCCCGCCGTGGCACCCGCTTTATCCGGAAGACGTCGTGCCGCTCCCCTACAACCCGACCCAGGCCGGGCTGCTCCTGGACGAGGCCGGGTTCCTGGACCGTGACGGGGACGGCATCCGCGAGGACGCGCAGGGGCGTCCATTCCGCTTCGAACTCCTCGTGAGCGATGCGCCGCTCAACCGCTCCGTGGCCGAGGTCGTGCAGAACCACCTCCGCCGGGTGGGCGTGGACGCCCGGATCCGGGTCCTGGAGTTCCAGACCCTGTTGATCCAGCACCGCGCCCGGGATTTCGACGCCGTCCTCACGAGCTGGGTGCTGGACAACTTCCAGGTCGCGTCCTCCCCGATCGCGCTCTTCCACTCGCGCTGGGCGGACGTGCCTCAGTCCACGAACCGCAGCGGGTTCGCGAACGCGGAGATGGACCGGCTCATGGAGGCGGGCGCGGCCGCCACGGACCCCCGGGAGGCCCGGCGGATCTGGCGCGAGTTCACGGTGCTCCTCCAGGAGGAACAGCCGTTCACCTTCATGTTCTGGCTGGACGAGCTGGCCGCGTCCAGCCGGCGGGTGAGGAACGTGGTGATGGATCCGCGAGGCGAGCTGCTCAGCATGCCCGGGTGGTGGCTCGCCGGCGCGCGCCGCGGCGGCTGACCGCCGGCAACCCGGCCCGGACGGGAGACCATGGCTCCGTACATCCTGCGAAGGCTCCTCGGCGCCGTCCCCCTGCTGCTGGGCGTGGCCACCATCATCTTCTTCGTGCTGAACCTCGCGCCGGGGGACCCCACCGCCTACTTCTACAGCCCCGGCGCATCGCCGGAGGTGATCGAGCAGCTCCGCAGGAACTTCGGGCTCGATGAGCCGCTCGGCGTGCGCTACGTGCGCTGGCTCGGCGCGTTCCTGACCGGCAACTTCGGCTACTCCTTCGGCCACGGCCGGCCCGTGTGGGACGTGATCGCGGAAGCGCTCCCGAACACGCTGATGCTGACCGGCCTCGCCCTCATCGCCGTGTTCGTGATCGGCGTGATCGTGGGGACGTTCCAGGCGGTGAGGCAGAACTCGGTGGCGGACGCCTCCCTGAGTGTGGTCTCGCTCTTCTTCTACTCCATGCCGTCGTTCTGGCTCGGGCTCATGCTGATGCTCCTCTTCGCGCTGAAGGCGCACGAGTGGGGCTGGCCGATCGCGCTGCCGCCGACCGGCATGACGAGCGTGGACTACGAGTTCCTGTCCACGCCGGAGAAGATCTGGGACCGGATCCGGCACCTGATCCTGCCGGTCAGCACGCTGACGCTCGTGCTCGCCGCGGGGATCGCCCGTTACACCCGGGGACAGATGCTGGAGGTGATCCGCCAGGACTACATCCGCACGGCGCGGGCGAAGGGGTTGCCCGAGCGGACGGTGATCGCCCGGCACGCGCTGCGCAACTCGTTGATCCCGGTGATCACGCTGCTCGGGCTCTATCTGCCGTTCCTGTTCAGCGGTGCGGTGTTCGTGGAGACGATCTTCTCGTGGCCGGGGATGGGCCGGATCATCGTGACCGCGATCGCGCAGCGGGACTACCCGCTCGTCATGGCGACGAGCTTCATCTTCTCGGCGATGGTCGTGCTCGGCAGCCTGATCGCGGACGTGCTCTACGCGGTGGTGGACCCGAGGATCCGGTATGACTGACGAGTCGCCCCGGACGGAGCTGGAGGCGGCCGCGGGCCGCGGGCCGACGCCGCCGGAGCGGGCTGGGGGGGCCGCCCCCGCGGCCGGCGCGGCCGCATCCGGTGTGGTGCCGGGGCAGGCCGCGGCCGAGCGGGGGGCGCTGGCCGCGGAGGCTCCGATCGGGCCGGTGCCGCGCGTGGCCCTCGTCGCCTCGGCGCTCCTCCCCGGCGCGGGCCATCTCCTGATCGGAGCGTGGGGGCGCGGTGTGCCGCTCCTCTTCGCCTGGGGCGTGCAGCTCGCGGTGGCGTTCCTGGCCCGCGGCCGGATCCTGGCCGTGCGGGCGAACGGCTCCCTCGACGACTACGTGGCCGTGGCCGCCCTCGCCCTCGGGCTCGGAGTGGTCTGGGCGCTCGCGCTCCGGGACCTGGTAGTGGCGCCCCGGCGCGCGCTCCGCCGGCCCGGCGACTCCCAGTGGCGGATCGCCGCCCGGCACTTCCGCAGGAACCGGGTGGCGCTCGCGGGACTCGCGGTCATCGTCGTCCTGTACTTCGTGGCCGTGCTCGCGCCGCTGATCGCGCCGTACGACCCGATCGCGCAGCAGGACATCGTCCGGACCGCGTACCTCCCGCCATCGTCCGAACACTGGCTCGGGACCGACCGGTTCGGCCGCGACGTGCTCAGCCGCATGATCTACGGCGCCCGGGTCTCGCTCTCCATCGGGTTCATCGCCACGGCGATCAGCGTCACGGTCGGCACGCTGATCGGCGCCGTGGCCGGGTACCTGGGCGGCCGGGTGGACGCCGCGCTCATGCGCTTCACGGACATGGTCCTGTCGTTCCCGCGGCTGATCCTGCTGATCCTCGTGGTGGCGCTCTTCGAGCCGTCGCTCACGGTGATCATCGCGGTGCTCGGACTCACCCAGTGGCCCGGCACCACGAGGATCGTGCGGGGCGAGGTCCTGAGCCTGCGCGAGCGGGAGTTCATCCAGGCCGCGCGGGTCCTGGGGATGAGCGGCCCGCGCATCATCCTGCGCCACCTGGTGCCGAACGTGCTGGCCCCGGTGATCGTGACCGCGACGCTCGGGATCGGGAACACGATCGTGCTGGAGGCCGGGCTCTCCTTCCTCGGGCTCGGGCTGCCGCCGCCCACGCCGACCTGGGGGAGCATGGTCAACGAGGGGCGGGAGAACCTGCTCGGCGCCTGGTGGGTCTCGACCTTCCCGGGCCTGGCCATCGTCTTCACGGTCCTGGCGTTCAACCTGGTGGGGGACGGGCTGCGGGACGCCCTGGACCCGCGCTTGAGGCGATGATGCCGCTGCTCGAAGTCACGGACCTGCGCACCTATTTCGAGACCGAGGACGGCGTGGCGCGCGCCGTGGACGGCGTCTCGTTCGCCATCGAGCGCGGAGAGGTCCTGGGGATCGTGGGCGAGAGCGGATCGGGGAAATCGGTGACGTCGCTCTCCATCATGGGCCTGATCCCCGAGCCGCCGGGCCGGATCATGCCCGGGAGTTCGATCCGGCTCCGAGGCAGGGACCTGGTGGGGCTGCCGCCGTCGGAAATGCGCCGGATCCGCGGCAACGACATCGCCATGATCTTCCAGGAGCCGATGACGTCCCTCAACCCGGTGTACCCGGTGGGCGACCAGATCGCCGAGGCGGTGCGGGTGCACCGGCCGGTCTCGAAGCGGGACGCGCGGGCCCGGGCGGTCGAGCTCCTGCGGCTCGTGGGGATCCCTGCGCCCGAGCAGCGCGCGGCCGACTACCCGCACCAGCTCTCCGGCGGGATGCGCCAGCGGGTCATGATCGCCATGGCGCTCGCGTGCGAGCCGGACCTGCTGATCGCGGACGAGCCGACCACGGCGCTGGACGTGACGATCCAGGCGCAGATCCTCGAGTTGCTCGCCGGGTTGAGGGAGCGGCTCGGGATGGCGATCCTGCTCATCACCCACGATCTCGGCGTGGTGGCGGAGGTGTGCGACCGGGTCGTGGTCATGTACGCGGGCCGGGTGATGGAGCAGGGGAGCGTGCGGCAGATCTTCGAGAACCCGCGGCACCCGTACACCCGGGGGCTGCTCCGGGCGATCCCACGGCTGGGCGAACGGACCGACCGGCTCGCGGTGATCCCCGGCAACGTGCCGAGCCCCGCGGAGTGGCCGCACGGCTGCCGGTTCCACCCGCGCTGCCCGTACGGCTGGGAGCTCTGCGTGCAGGCGGAGCCCGAACTGTTCGACGCCGCGCCCGGCCACGGCTCCCGGTGCTGGCTCGAACATCATCCGGAGCGCCGGGCCGCCGCGGATCGCGCGCGCGGCTCGTACGGCGGCTTCGGGCGCGGTGCGCCGCCGGACGCGACCCCGCCCGCCGAGCGGTACCATCGGGTTGCCGACGCGCGGGAGACCGGTTCGCCCGCGGAGGCCGCGCCCCCCGACTCGCCTGCCCGGCCCCTCGCCGAACGGCCCGACCTGGAGGAGGACATCCAGCGATGACCGAGCCGTCACGGACCCTGCCGCCGGCGAAAGGGGACAGCGACCTCCGGGGTCGCACCTTCGACGACGTGGCTCCACCCGACGACGCGCTCCTCGTGGTCCGCGGGCTCCGCAAGGAGTTTCCCGTCCGGCGCGGGGTGCTCGGGCGCGTCGTGAGCCGGATCCGCGCCGTCGACGGCGTCTCCTTCTGGGTACGCCGCGGCGAGACGCTCGGCCTGGTCGGCGAGTCGGGGTCCGGCAAGACCACCACCGGCCGCACCCTGCTCCGGCTCATCGAGCCGACCGCCGGGACCGCGCTGTTCGACGGACGGGACATCTTCGCCATGTCCCGGCAGGAACTCCGGCGCCTTCGCCGCCGCGCCCAGATCGTGTTCCAGGACCCGTACGGGTCGCTCAACCCGCGGATGACCGTCGGGGACACGCTCCTCGAGGTGCTCCGGGTGCACGGGATCGCCAGAGGAGCCGCGGCCCGGCGGCGGGTGGCCGAGCTCCTCGAGCTGGTGGGGCTCTCCCCCGAGCACGCGAACCGGTACCCCCACGAGTTCAGCGGCGGGCAGCGCCAGCGCATCGGCATCGCCCGGGCGCTCTCGGTGGAGCCCGAGTTCATCGTGTGCGACGAGCCCGTTTCCGCGCTCGACGTCTCCGTCCAGGCCCAGGTCCTGAACCTCCTCATGGACCTCCGGGACCGGCTCGGCCTGGCCTATCTGTTCATCGCCCACGACCTCGGCGTCATCGACCACGTCAGCGACCGGATCGCGGTCATGTACCTGGGGCGAATCGTCGAGATCGGGGATCGGGACGACGTCGTCCGGAACCCGAAGCACCCGTACACCCGTTCGCTCCTGTCCGCGGTGCCGGTCCCGGAGCCCGGCGCCCGCCGTGAGCGCATCGTGCTCACCGGCGACGTGCCCAGCCCGGCGAACCCGCCGTCGGGCTGCCCGTTCCACCCCCGGTGCCCGCACCCGCTCAAGGACGCGGACTGCGCCCGGATCACTCCGCCGCTGGCGGAGAAGGCACCCGGCCATTTCGCCGCGTGTATCAAGGAGCCGGCGCATCTGGAGGAGAACCCTTGACACGGTTCGCGGATGCGTCTATGTTGCACGGCACCCTCGCGTAGAAATTCAGTCACAATCCCTGGTTCGCGCGCCCATGGCCGGGCGTGCGTCGACACCGCTGGAGGTCAACTTGAGCAGTCTAGGCACCTTCACACTGGCCCTGCTCCAGATCCCGGGTTTGGAGGCCCCCGATCTCACGTTCTCTGAGTGGTTCGCTCAGCTGTGGCGCGACGGCGGCTTCATGATGTGGCCGCTTGGGGCGTGCGCCGTCATCGGTCTGGTGGTCATCATCTGGAAGCTCGTTGACATGACCAACAAGACCATGCGCACGCGGAAGGTCCTGCGCGAGGTCGACACGCTGATGGCCCAGCGCAAGGTGAACGAGGCACTCCAGGTAGCCCGGGAGTCGAACACGCCGGCGGGCCGCATCCTGGTCGCTGGTCTCGAGCGTCGGGAAGAGGGCGCCGACCGGGTGATCAAGGCCATTGAGAACGTGGGCATGATCGAGCTCGCGGGGCTGGAGAAGGGGATGGTCTGGCTCGCGACGGTCGCCACGGTGGCGCCGCTGCTCGGCTTCCTGGGCACCGTCATGGGGATGATCGAGGCGTTCCAGGCGATCGAGCTAGCGGGCGAGGTCGAGGCGACGCTGGTGGCGGGTGGTATTAAGGTGGCGCTGATCACGACCGCAGCGGGGCTGGCGATCGCGATCCCGGTCAACATTGCGCACAACTACTTCGTGTCGAAGGTCGACCAGCTCGTCATCGACATGGAGGAGTCGGCACAGAAGTTGATCGACTCCCTCCACCAGATGAGGGTTGGCTCAGCAGCGGGGTGATCGCATTGACGACAGGTACAGTGCGCACGGGGGGCCACCGACTCGGTGGCCTTCTGTGTTTGGGGCTCGTGGCCCAGTTGCTCGTGGGCTGTGGCGGTGGCGGCCCGAGGCAGCCGGGGCCGGATGGCGGACCGACGTTCGGGCGGCCGCTGGACAGTTACCGTCAGCTCGGGCTGGTTGCCGGTACGCGGGAGTTCCCGGTGGTCGCGAGTTTCTCGACCTTTGCCGGGCCGGCGGATTCCACGCTGGTGCTGTTCGGGCTGTCGCTGCCGAACAGCGCGCTGCGTTTCCAGAGGGACGGCCAGGGCTTCAAGGGCGAGTACACGGTCACGCTGACGTTCAAGAAGGACGGCGAGCCGGTGAAGCGGGTGGAGCGGCGGGAGGTGGTACGGGTCGCGAGCTTCGCGGAGACCGGTCGCACGGAGGAGAGCGTGGTGTTCCAGCACCTGGTGGCGCTCCCTCCGGGTGAGTACGAGGTCGAGATCGTCAGCGGGGACGCGTACAGCTCGCGGGGGTACCGGACGAATCGGGAGCTGACGGTGCCGGCGTACGGTGGGGGTGGGCGGAAGATCGCGGACCCGCTGCCGGTATACCGGGTGGAGGGTCGCGTGGACCCGGCGGAGCTTCCGGACATGATCGCGAACCCGCGGCGGACGGTGGCGTACGGCATGGGCTCGCCCCTGCTGTACCTGGAGGCGTACGACGTGGAGCCCGGGTATCCGGTCGCGGTCCGGGTCGTGGATGAGCGGGACCAGGAGATCTGGCAGACGCGGGTGGAGCTGCAGCAGGGGAACCCCGAGCTGCGGTACGCGGCGGTGGAGATCCCGGCGTCCGCGCTGCCGCTGGGGCGGTTGTGGGTGGAGGTGGCGAGTGAAGTGGGCGGTGAGCAGCTCTCGTCCCGGTCTCCGCTGATCATCACCATCTCGGACCAGTGGATGGTGGCGAACTTCGAGGAGGTGCTGGCGTTCCTCAGCTACATTGCGACGGACGAGGAGCTGGACTCGCTGAGGAAGGCGGATCCGGAAGAGCGCCGGGAGCTGTGGGAGCGGTTCTGGGAGCGGCGGGATCCGGTCCCTGCCACACCGACGAACGAGTTCCGGGAACAGTTCTTCGAGCGGATCCGGGTGGCCACGGAGCAGTTCGGGGAGCCGGGCAAGGAGGGGTGGCGGACGGACCGGGGCGAAGTCTACATCGTGCTCGGGATGCCGGACCATGCGTACGAGCGGAGCATCCAGCGCATGGAGACGGCGGCGGGGACCCGGGCGTTGATCTGGATCTACGAGCGGACGCCGTCGGGGCGGCTCGAGCTGATCTTCGAGGATCGGACCGGGTTCGGGCGTTTTGAGCTCACGCCGGCGTCGCAGGCGGCGTTCCGGTCGGTGGCGAACCGGTTGCGGCAGCAACGTCGGTAAGCGCGGGCATACAAGGGAGTTACGGCGGCGCGGGGGTTGCAGCGTTGAGGGATCGACGCGGGCCCCCGCTCGTGCTTTCGGATGGGTTGGGTGGTCGGTACACGGTCCTGGCGTCCCCATGGCATCGAGATATCTGGGCCTTTCGGTACTGTTCCTCCTGGCGGTGCTCACGCCGCTGCTGCTGGACGTGCGTGGCGGGCGGGACGTTCCGGTGGAGGAGGAGCTGTCCGGCGTGCCGGCCGAGGCGCTGGAGGCGTTGCGCCAGGGGCGGTTCTGGCGGGCGAGCCGGATCCTGCGCGGCTACCTGGCGGCGACGCCGAATCCGTCGCCGCAGACGGTGCTGCTGGCGGCGCAGGCGGAGGCGGGGTGGGGGGAGTGGGCGCGGGTCGAGGCGCTGCTGGCGGGCCGGAGCTGGCTGGACACGCTGGCCGGGGGATACGGGTGGCATCTCCTCGGCCGGAGCCGGCTCGAGCAGCAGCGCTGGGCCGAAGGCGACGCGGCGCTGCGCCGGTACCTGGAAGTGGCCACCGGCGCGGGCGACCGGGAGCGCGGGCTCGCGGAGGCGAGGCGGGCGGCGGCGCTGGCGGCGTCCGGGGAGGGCCGGGAGGCGATCGCGAGCTATGACCGGGCCGCGCGGCTGATCCCCCAGCTCGGGGACTGGATGGACATCCTCGCGGCGGACGTGGCGGCGCAGGCCGGGGACACGGCGGAGGTCATGCGTCGCCTCGAAGGGAAGGACCGCATCCTCGCCCGGGACTGGGGCTGGCGCATCGAGATGCGGGCGCGGCTGAACGCCCACGACCTGGCCGGCGCCGAGCGGGTCGCGGAATCGGCGGCGAACGGGTCGACCGAAGCGAGCCGCCGTGCGGAGGCGTGGCGCGCCGTGGGTGAGCTGCGGTCCATGCGGGGGGACGTGGACGGCGCGCGGGCGGCCCTGCGCCGGGCGATCGAGGCGGCGCCGTCGACGACCGCCGCGGTCGAGGCGGCCCGGGTGCTGGGCCAGCTCGCGGGCGTGACGGCCGAGGACCGGCTGCGCATTGGCCGGGTGTACATCCGACACGGCAACTACGATCGGGGGATCGCCGGCCTGCAGGCTTACCTGGATTCGGGGCAGGGGTCGGTCCTCGAGCGGGCGGCCGTGCGCCTCGAGCTGGGACGGGGGCTCGTCAGCGCAGGGCGCTACGACGACGCGGAGCGCTGGCTGCGCGATGTCGCGGAGCGCGCACCCACGGCGACCATAGCGGCCGACGCGCTCTTCCAGGTCGGGCGGTTGCAGTACCGGCAAGGCCGCGTCGAGGACGCCCGGGCCACCTTCCTGCGCACGGCTCAACGGTATCCGCGGGAGCGCGCCGCGGCCGAGGCCCTCTTCCTCGTGGCGGACATGGATCACGACGAGGGTCGGCTCGACTCCGCACGCCGCCTCTACCGCCGCACGGCCGACATCCGCCCGGGCATCGCCCAGGCCGGGCTCGCGCTGATGCGGCTCGGCGGCCTCCATTACATCGATGGGGACATGGCGGGCGCCGCCGCCATCTTCGAGGAGTACCGCCGGAACCACCCACGCGGGAACCTCTACCAGCAGGCCACCTACTGGGCCGCGAAGTGCTACCTTGCCCTGGGCGACGAGGCCAGGGCCCGCCAGCGGCTCCGGGAAGTGCGCACCACCGATCCGTTCTCCTACTACGGCATCCGCGCCGCCGAGCAGCTCGGCGCCGGCTTCTGGGACGTGCCCATGGACGCCTCGCCGCCCCACAACCCGGCCATCGACGCCGACGTGGCCGCCGCCATGGTCCGGCTGGACCTGCTCCGGGAGCTCGGCCGCGAGGACCTCGTCGCGTTCGAGATCGACCGGCTCCGCCACCACTTCGCAGACCGGGACGGCGCGCTCTACGCCCTGGCCGAAGCGTTCAACGCCCGCGGCCTCACCTTCACCGGGATCCGCCTCGGCTGGGAGATCTACGGCCGCGAGCGCGCGTGGAATCTGCGCCTGCTCCGGATCATCTACCCGTTCCCGTACCAGAACCTGATCGTGGCCGAGGCCCTCGAGCGCGGCATGGACCCGTTCCTCATCGCGGGCCTCATCCGTCAGGAATCCATGTTCAGCGCCGACATCGTCAGCCCGGCCGGCGCCATCGGCCTCATGCAGATCATGCCGCCCACCGGTCGCGCCGTGGCGCAGCAGATCGGACTCGACGCGTTCGAGGCGCCGCTCCTGGAGCGACCGGAGCTGAACATCCACCTCGGGATCACGTACCTGGCGGACCTGCTGAAGAGCTACGGGAACCGGATCGGCCCGGCGCTCGCCGCGTACAACGCGGGCCCGCACCGCGTGAGCCGCTGGAGCCAGTTCCCGGAGTACGCCGATGAGGAGCTCTTCGCCGAGCGGATCCCGTTCGCGGAGACGCGGAACTACGTGAAGGTCGTGCAGCAGAACGCCCGGCTCTACGCGGAGCTCTACGGGCCCGTCGCCGACGCGCAGGACGCGGAGGGCTGAGTGGACAAGCCCCGAACCCTGGCCGCCGACCGGCCCCGGCGCTCGGCGGCGCGCTCAGAGGCCGGCCGCAAGGCCGTGCACGTGGCCGTGTCCGTCGTCGCCGCGTGCCTCGTCCTGCTCCTGTCTCAGGGCGCCGCGCGGCTCCTCTTCGCCCTGACCACGGCCGTCGCCCTGGTCATCGATCTGGCAAGGCTCCGGTCCGCGGCATTCCGCCGCCCGTTCCTGCGCGCCTTTTCCGCCATGCTACGCGACGAGGAGCTGGACCGCCTCACCGGCGCCACGATGCTCTCCGTCGGGTTCACCCTCGCGGTCTGCCTGTTGCCCTCCGACTATGCCGCCGCCGGCCTGTTCACCGCCGGCCTCGCCGATCCGGCCGCGGCGTTCGTCGGCCGGGGCTACGGGCGCGTACGGCTGCCGGGCGGGAAGTCCCTGGAGGGCGCAGCCGCCTTTCTCCTCGTGGCGTTCGTCGTTGGAGTCGCGACGACGTCCGTCGGCCTCGCCGGCGCCGCGATCGCCGCCGCGATCACCGCGATGCTCGAGGCGATTTCACCGCGATTCGACGACAATTTGTACCTCCCGATCATGGCCGGCACGCTGCTCTGGATCCTGGCGCCGTGAGCGCGGAAAAGGTGGCTGCGCGCGCCTCCGAACGACCGTCGTAACTGCGTTGGCCACATACACATCACCGCTGTCGAGGAAACGGCTGCCGGCTATCGGGAAGCCGCACGGATCCCGCGACGGATTGAATGCAAACAAAATTTTGCTTGACACGGCGCGCGCCCCATTTTTAGCTTGGGCTCCGCTAGGCAGTTGTGCCGCATGAACCGTATGTAGGAGGACTGCTTCAATGGCCAAGGGCAGGGTCAAATGGTTCAATGATGCCAAGGGTTACGGCTTCATTGAGCAACCCGACGGTGAGGACGTCTTTGTGCACTTCTCGGCGATCAACATGGAGGGCTTCAAGACGCTGAGCGAGGGGCAGGAGGTCGAATTCGAAATCCGTCAGACGGAGAAGGGCCTCCAGGCCGCGAACGTCACGCGGGTATAGGCCGGCCCGAGGCGTTGAAGTGTCTTCGGCGCCCTGCCAGCGCGCGGCAGGGCGCATTCTTGTGTTTGGAGGCCGGGCGCGACCCGCGCGGGGCCGGTGTTGCGTGAAAAGTGACACCGCGGGCCGGTTGCCGGGTAAGAGGGACGGATGGCACGCCTGGGGCGGGCCAGGGCTCCGAACGGGGGATGCTGCATGGTCGATAAGCCAGCGAAGACGCGGCCGAGACTCTTCTTGGTGGACGGGTACGCCCTGATCTACCGCTCCTACTTCGCCATGATCAGCCGCCCGCTGACGACATCGCGAGGTGAGAACACGTCGGCGGCGTGGGGCATGACGAAGTTCCTCCTGAAGATCCTGGAAGAATACGAGCCGGACTACCTGGGCGTGGTCCTGGACGCGGGCACGAGCGCGCGCGAGGAGATCTACCCCGCATACAAAGCGACGCGGGAAAAGATGCCGGACGATCTGCGCGCCTCGCTGCCGCGCATCCGGCAGCTCCTCGAAGCCTTCCGGGTCCCGGTGCTGGTGCTGCCGAACCACGAGGCCGACGACGTGATCGGCACGCTCGCCGTGAAGGCGAAGGCCCAAGATCTGGAGGCGGTGATCGTTTCCGGGGACAAGGATTTCTACCAGTTGATCCAACCCGGCATCTCCCTGTTGAACCCGGGTCGCGGCGGTCCCTCCGGGATCGAAGAGGAGTGGGTCGACACGCGCAACGCGGCGGATCGGCTGGGCGTGCCCCCGGAGCACGTGGTGGACTACCTGGCGCTCATCGGTGACACGTCGGACAACGTGCCCGGCGCGAAGGGGATCGGTCCGAAGACGGCGATCCAGCTGATCGAGGAGTTCGGGTCGGTCGAGAACGTGCTGGCGCACGCGGAGGAGATCCGGAACAAGCGGGCCCGGGAGTCGCTCACGGCGCACGAGGCGGATGTACGGCTCTCCAAGGAGCTGGTGACGATCCGGACGGACCTCCCGATCGACCTGGACCTCGAGGCGTTGCGGGTGAAGGAACCGGATCGGGATCGTCTCCGGGACCTGTTCCTCGACCTGGAGTTCCATTCCCTGGTCCGGGAGTACGCGGCGCCGGCCAATGACAAGCAGGAGCTGGAGCGGAACTACCGGCTCGTGGTGGACGTGGAGGAAGTCTACGAGCTGGTGGAACGTGCCCGGGCCGTGGGCCGTGTGGCCGTGGATGTGGAGACCACGAGCCTGATCCCGACCCTCGCGGACGTGGTGGGGCTGAGTCTGGCGTTCGAACCCGGGACCGCGTACTACCTGCCGTTCGCCCATCGACCGGCGGGCGAACTCGCACTGGGCGACGTCGGGTTCCGCAACCTTCCGCCGCTCGACTCGGCGCCGATGCGGCCGCTGGTCGAGATGCTGGAGGATCCGGAGATCGCGAAGATCGGGCAGAACCTGAAGTACGACCTGCTGGTGCTGCGGCGGGCGGGGGTCGAGCTGCGCGGCATCGCGTTCGACACGATGATCGCGTCCTACGTCATCGACCCGGGCCGCCGCGAGCACGGGCTCGACGCCCTGGCGCTCCAGTACCTCGACTACCGGACCACCACGTACGCCGAGCTGTGCGGCAAGGGGAAGAACGAGATCCCGTTCGCCGAGGTGCCCATCGAGCGCGCCAAGGACTACGCCTGCGAAGACGCGGACATCGCGCTTCGGCTCGAGGCGCTGTTCCGGGAGGAGCTGGAGCGCTACGAGCTGACGGACCTCTTCGAGCGCATCGAGATGCCGCTCGTCCGCGTGCTGGCGGACATGGAGTGGGCCGGCATCCGGATCGACCCGGACTTCTTCGCGGAGCTCTCGCAGCGTCTCGCCCGGGACCTACGGTTGATCGAGGAGGAGATCTACAAGGAGGCGGGCGGCGAGTTCAACATCAACTCCACGCCTCAGCTCCGGACGATCCTGTTCGAGAAGCTCAAGCTGCCGGTCATCAAGCGGACGAAGACCGGTCCATCCACGGACGCCACCGTGCTCGAGGAGCTCGCCGCCCAGGGGCACGCGCTGCCCCGGCTGCTCCTGGAGTACCGGCAGATCGACAAGCTCAAGGGCACGTACGTGGATGCGCTGCCGCAGCTCGTGAACCCGGAGACCGGGCGGATCCACACCAGCTTCAACCAGACGGTCGCGGCGACGGGGCGGCTGTCATCGAGCGATCCGAACCTGCAGAACATCCCGGTCCGGACCGAGCAGGGGGCGGAGATCCGCAAGGGCTTCATTCCGGCGGACGGGTACCTGTTCCTGGCCGCGGACTATTCGCAGATCGAGCTGCGGATCCTGGCCCATCTCTCCGGTGATCCGGCGTTCGTCGAGGCGTTCCGCCGCGGGGTGGACATCCATCGCCAGACGGCGGCCCTCGTGTTCGACGTGCTGCCGGAGGACGTGACGCCGCAGATGCGGGCGGCGGCGAAGACGATCAACTTCGCGACGATCTACGGGATCGGGCCGTTCGCGCTCGCGCAGCGGCTCGGTACCAGCGTGGCCGAGGCCCGCAACTTCATCGACCAGTACTTCGAGCGTTTCCCGGGCGTGCGTCGCTACCTGGACGAACAGATCGCGCATGCCCGGGAGCACGGGTACGTGGAAACGCTCAGCGGGCGCCGCCGCTACATCCCGGAGATCCGGTCGGACAACTTCAGCGTCCGGCAGTTCGGCGAGCGGGCGGCCACGAACGCGCCGGTGCAGGGCACGGCGGCGGACATCATCAAGCTCGCCATGATCGACATCCATCGCGAGCTGAACGCGGCCGGAGCCGGCGCCCGCATGCTCCTCCAGGTGCACGACGAGCTGGTCTTCGAGGTGCCTCGGGACGAGATCGAGGAGACGCGCGAGCTCGTGGTCCGGCTCATGGAGTCCGCCTTCGAGCTCGATGTGCCGCTCGTGGTGGACACCGGCGTCGGAGAGAACTGGTTCGCCTGCAAGTGATCGGAGGCGGCGCGGCCGGGGCCCGGTCGGTCAACCGGAGCGCCGCGTGCGAGCCTCCAGCTTCAGCAGGTGCGCCAGCGTGCCGAATTCGAGCGCCCGCCGCTCCATGATGTCGGCGAGGCGCTCCACATGCTCGGCCCGGGGCCGGCGGCGGCACGTCGCCCAGGCGTGGACGCTCGCGTAGGACACCCCCAGCTCGCGCGCGAGGTCCCGCACGGTCGGCGTCAGTGCGGCCAGGGCAGCCCGCACCGGATCCCGGGTATCATCCACCTGTTCCGTCCTGCCTTTTACGACTCGAGGGCGCGGCGCACCTCGCGCGCGCCATCCGGTAGTCACTCTGGTGTCGGCCATATGAGCGCCCCAGCCGGCAGCCGGTTCTGAGTCTTCCGCCGCACGCACGCACGCCAGGGCGTGCGGCATCGCTATTCCCGAGAACGAGTGAAGCGATGGCCGGCGCCCGCGATGCCGGGATCACGGGCTGCGGTCCCGGCCGTGGGCCCAGGTCGGTTGATGTCGAGGAGACCGACGTATCGCATGCTCCACTCTGGGTGCGGGCCATGCGAGCTTGATACCAGCCCGCGCGGAGCCCCGGGGGCGGGGCGCATGTCAAAGTAACGCATACATTTCTGGGATCGCCTGAAGACCGTGGCCGGCGCCGCGGTTGGAACATTCCGTTCACGATTACGCACATTTTGCGTTGCGGTCGCGCATCTCCCGCTCGGGTTCCCGGATCGGCCGAACCCGCTATGGAAGCGCCCAACCGTCGAGTGCACCCTTGGGCGCCCACACCAACCGAGGAGGCGTGACATGAGTCGATCGATCAACAAGGTGATCCTGGTGGGGAACGTCGGTCGGGACCCGGACGTCCAGACCACGGCTGCGGGGACCAAGGTGGCGCACCTGTCGCTGGCCACCAGCCGACGGATCCCGCGGAACGGCGGATTCGAGGACCGGACGGAGTGGCACCGGCTCACCCTCTGGGACCGGCTGGCGCAAATCGTCGAGCAGTACGTCCGGAAGGGAGACCGGCTCTACGTCGAGGGGCGGATGGAGTACGACTCCTACGAAAAGAACGGGATCACGATCCCGACCGCGGAGGTGCACGTCCGGGAGCTCGTGATCCTGAGTTCTGCCGCGCGGCCGGGGGCCGAGGCCGAACTGGATGCGGAAGAAATGGAAGCGGAGGTCCCGGGGGACTGATCCCGCCCGTTGACCGGGTGCCGGTGGTGGCCGGGCTGCCGTGGGCTCAGAGCATGTCCCGCAGCCTCGGGTTCACGGAGAGCACGGTCTGCCACCGGCCGTCCCGGAGGCCGCGCGCGAAGTCCACACGGAGAATGTCGTGGACGAGGCCGATGCCGAAGCCGGCGCTGGCGCGGAGCCCGTCGGTCGGGTGAACGTCCCAACCGGCCGGCAGGGCAGTCTCGCGGACGTCGGACCAGCCGAGCGCCGCAATGAGGCGCCCGCGCAACCAGGGCTCGAAGATCGCGTGGGAGGCTTCGAACTCGGCCAGCGCAAAGCGATCCCCTGCGAAGGAGCGGTACCGGTAGCCGGGCAGCGTGCCCGGTCCGCCGAGCAGGAAGAGGCGTTGCGCGGGGACGTCGCCGAAGCCGAGCCCTGCCGAGAACCGGGCCGCGGCGGAGGCCGTCCGGCCCGCCGAGTGCCAGGCCGCGCCGATCTCGGCGAACGGCCGACCGTACAACTCGCCTTCCAGGGAGCCGGCTTCCAGAACGAGCTGGCCGTGCCAGTTGGTGCTCCGGTCGGTGTGGCCGTAGCGGCGGAGCACGGCGCGACCGCCCACGACCGTGCCCTCGTCGATGGGGAGCACGTTCCGGAAGCCGACCGAGTCCTGGAAGAGGCTGTTCGGCTCGGCCAGGGATGCGCTGCGGTGCCGTTCGACGCCCAGCTCGAGGGTGCCGCGCCACGTGCCGGCGAAGCGCCGCTCAATGGCGATCGAGGACCCGGACGCCAGATACGGATCCAGGTAGTCCTTGCCGATGGATGCCGCGAGCAGGGTGTTCAGCACACCCGGCACCCCCTCCCGGTCTCCGAGGTCACGCAGCGCGTTCCGGTACCCGCGGATCCGGAGATCGGTGGAAGCGCCCAGGTCGATGTTCAGGCCGGTCGTGGCGGCGAGCCGCTTCGTCGCCGTGGCCACGCCGAGGCCAGCGTCCACCGAAGCGATCGGACTCTGGATGTAGGTGACGCCCCCGCCGAGATACAGGCCCTCGGCGCGGTTGTAGCGCAGCGCCGCGGACGCGTTCGGGAGGTGGAACCGGAGCCGGGGCAGGCCGCTGAGGTAGCGCCGGCCCAGCAGCTCGACGGCGTGCCGCCGGATCGTGGACAGGTCGGCGGGACGGGCGAGGTCCTCGGTGTCCAGGCCATCGTAGATGCCCGCCTCGAACGGGTACGACTCACGCACGGCCTTGGGGAGCGCAACCACCGGCGCGCCGGAGAAGAACCCCTCCGGCAACGGCTCGTTGAACTGGTAATCCCCGATCTTCATGACCCCGCGGATCACGGAGCCGACCGGGAAGTCTAGCTCGGGGATCTGCCGCCGGATCTCGACCCGCTGCTCGTTCGGCAGCCAGTACTGGCCATCCCACAGGCCGTTGTCCAGCATGACGTGGATGTAGTCCAGCCGGCGGTCCACGTACGAGGCGGGCGTGAAGGTGAAAGCCATCCGCACGATCGCGGCGGTGGCGCGGTCCAGGAACATCGAGCCGACGAGCGCTGGCTGGTCGAACCGGCGGGGCCGGACTTCGATCTCGTACACCCGGACCGGCTCCGGGCTGGAGGGCAGCTGGATCGTCAGCGAGTCGGCGAGTCGGAAGTCGTAGGTGGCTTCGGAGCCCGGGGCCGCGGGATGCGGGACGTCACGCACCTCGTCGCCGTCGCCGAGGCGGATCAGGTCGGAGAACTCGTTCTGGACCACGGTGAGATGATCCAGATGGTAGTACATCCGGTTCGGCAGGCGGTTGACGTCCCGGAGTCCGATGATCCGCTGTTTGGTCAGGTTGGGCGCGCCCCAGTAGACGTCGAGGGCGATCTGGTCGACCTTGACGAGCGTGGTTTCGTCCGAGCTCTCCCGGTCCAGATAGAAGTATACGTACCCGTTGGCCCGGGCACGGTAGTTACGGAGCGCGGAGCCGATCTCGGGCGAGGCCCGCCGCTGGCGCGCCCGCTCGATGAGCTCCAGCGCGCGGGCCGAGTTCCAGTCGCCATCGGACTGGCCGGCGCCCGGGGCGGGCAGGAGCCAGAGCACGGCGGCCAGAGCGATCGGCGCCCACTTCATCCTTCGCCCTGTCGAGCTACGGGGGATTCGATCCGGATGGTGCATGCTCCCTCGGGCCGCACTCGCCGGAAGCCGGTACCACCTCCCGGCGATCGGCTTGGGGACGACGTCAGGTATCCGCGCCGGTGTACTACCTGACGCCACACGGATCGGTTCCGGCGTGACATGGCGACGCTTCGCGATGCTCCGATGCATGGCGGGGAGCCGGGCTCGAAGGCCCGGCTCCCCGCTCCATCCCTCGGATCCGCCGTCTCACGCCGGCGGACCGCCTTCCCGCTCAGCTCGCGGCCCAGAAGCCGGCCAGCGCCTCGCCGTCCGGGCTCTCGCGCAGCTTCTCGAACGCGCGGTTCCGGATCTGGCGGATCCGCTCCCGGGTGACGCCGAGCAGCGAGCCGATCTCCTCCAGCGTACGCTCCTCGCCGTCGTCCAGCCCGTAGTAGAGGTAGAGGATCCTGCGCTCCCGCTCGGTGAGGTAGCGCTCGAACATCCGGTCCAGGAACTCCCGGCGCGCCTGGGCCTCCACCTGCTCCTCGATGTCGATGGCCTCGTCTCCGGCGAACCGCTCCCCGAAGGAAGCGCTGTCCCGGTCCCCACGATCGATGGGGGCGTCGAGGGAGAGCTCGGATGCGGCCACCCGCCGCAGCGCACGGATCGTCTCGACCGGCTCGCCCATCTCCTCGGCGATCTCCTGATCCGTGGGCGAACGGCCGAGCGCCTGGGTCAATGCGGTCTCCGTCCGGGAGAGCTTGACGAGATTCGAGTTCTGGTTCAGCGGGATGCGGACCGAGCGAGTCTGTTCCGCGAGGGCCTGGAGAACGGTCTGGCGAATCCACCAGACGGCGTAGGAGATGAACTTGACGCCCTTGTCCGGGTCGAACTTCTTGACCGCCTTGAGCAGACCTTCATTCCCGATGCATACGAGCTCGGCGAGGCCGAGACCGCGACCCTGATACTTCTTCACGTAGGAGATGACGAAGCGCAGGTTGGCGGTGACCAGTCGTTCGGCGGCCTCCCGGTCGCCCGCCCGGGCGCGGCGGGCAAGCTCGCGTTCCTCTTCGGGATCCTCGATCAGCGGGTACTTCTCTACGTCGTAGAGGTACTGATCGAACGAGTCGAGTGCACGGGAGTTGAGAAACATGGATCGAGACATCCTCGAATGGGGTGGCATGAAAAAGCAGCGAATCGCACGCTAGAGCGAGTCGCTGCTTTCTCTACGTAAGGACCCGAATTGGCCGGATGCAGACCATGGCCCCTTTCCCCTGGAAAGCCATCTTCCGGAATTTCCATCGGAGACCAGCCCAATATAAAAACGGACACCCCGGTTGTAAATCCCCGGCCGGCTGAACGCGGCGGTGCGCGGCGCATTTCCGGAGGCGACGATACGTGGGCGGCGGGCCGGGGGGGGGGCGTCGGCGCGGTGGTCCGGCCGGTGCGGCCTGCCGCCAGGGGGATACGCTTCCGGGAGGCCGAACCGCGTTTCCGTCCCGGGGGCGCCGTCCGGCCAGCCATCCGTCCACGCACCCCGCCCCGGGCGTCCCCGCGCCGCACGCCGCCTGCCCGTCTTCCTGCGGGTCGGCGTCTGCACCGTTCCCGGACAGCCGGGCCCCGTTCGGCTGCAGTACGGTATCCCTCCGGGGAGGCGACGCCGCTCCGGTCGCGCCCCGTCCGGTCGTGACCGGTCCACCCTGCGCGCTGCTTGGCCAGATCTCCGCTCCTGAGCGCGGTCACGCCCACCAGCGAGGCGGCTGCCCGAGCCCGCCCCCGATTCCGGTCCCGAGCCCGGCGCCGCGCGGCCGGGCGGGGTGCAACCGTGGGCGCGGTGGCCCATGGCCCCGGTAGCGGGACCAGCGGATCGCGCCCAGCGTCCGCCGGCTCCGCGCGGACGGCAGCCGGTTGGGTGGCCATGATCCACGCCGGCGCCGGTGCCCGGCTCGAGCCGAGAGATCGGAAGACCCGGGGCAGGGAGCCGGCGCGCCACGGCCCCTGCCGTCGGACGCGCATGACAGCCGCGAGTGGGCTGACCCGGCGGCCGACGTCGCGACCCGATTCGGCTCCCGGCGGACCGGGGTCAGGACGCGGTGGTCTCCGCGCCCCGGCCGCGGATCTCGTCCAGCGTCGCCACGGCACGGCGCAGGTGCGGGATCACGATGGAGCCGCCCACCACGAGGCCGATGGCGAAGGTCTCGAAGATCTCCGCGTCGGAGACCCCTTCCTCCGCGCACCGCACGAGGTGGTAGGTGATGCAGTCGTCGCATCGGAGCACGAGCGAGGCGACGAGGCCGAGCAGCTCCTTCGTGCGTTTGGGCAGGACGCCGTCGTCGTAAGCGCGTGCATCGAGCGCGAAGAACCGGCGGATGTCGAGGTTGTCCTCGGCGAGGATCCGCTCATTGAGACGTTCGCGGAACTCCCGGAATTCCTTGAGACTCATGTCGGCACCATGGTTGATTCGGCAAGTACGCGTTCAGCGGACGGGCCGTCTTTGAGCAGGAACAGCGTTGCGGGGCGGTCCCCGCGGAGCTCGAGCGCGTCCATCAGGATGCCCGACCGGGGCGTGGCGTTCTCGACCGGCGGGAGCGGGGCTCGCCGCCAGCGGAAGAACGCGCGGTACAGGAACACGGGCCCGTCCTTGGAGAGCACGAGCCAGCCAAAGCGGTAGGCGGCCACGCCTCGCACGCCGGTGGCGGCGGCCCGGGTGGCTTTGGGCGGTGGTTCGCCGATCGCCGGGGGCTCGACCAGGGCGCGGAGGGGGCCCGGGAAGTCGTCGTACTCCCGCCAGCCGGAGGCTCCGAAGAAGCCGCGGATGCGGGCGATGAGGGCCAGGGCCCCGAGGTGGAATGCGCGCCAGGTCCGCGGCCCGACGAGGGCGACGATGGCGATGGCGAACGCCGCGAGCAGCAAGGCGGTTGCGGGGTAGCGCAATGCCGCGACGGCGAGGGCGATGGCCGCGGCGTCCTCGAGGACGCTGACGACGGGGCCGACCTTGCCGCGCGCGCGGTGGTGGATGGCGAGGCGGAGCCCGGCCTTGGTTCCGTGTGCGGCGAGGGCGGTGAGGCCGGCGAGGGCGGTGGCGGCCACGCGGATTTCCGGTGGTACGTCGCTCAGTGCGGCGAAGGCGAGGAGGGCGGCCGCGGGCGGACGGATGAAGGTGTGGACCGAATCCCAGAGGGTGTCGACGTAGCGGACCTTGTCCGCGATGAACTCGACGAGGTAGAGGGCGTTGGCGGTCGCGATGACGAGGGCGTTGGAGAGCCCCATGATCTCCGGCGGCATGCCATGGATCCAGCCGAAGCGGAGCGCCAGCCCGAGTACTGCGACGGTTGCGTAGAGGTTGAGACCGGTCGCGAAGGCGATACCCAGGAGCTGGCCGACGAGGAGGACCGGGCCGCTCATGGGGTGCGGGTCACGGCCATCCCGGAGGACGCGGGCGGTACGTCAGCGGCAACGGCAGGATCCATGAGAGACGAAGGTAGTGACGGTGCCGATCCGGGCGCAAGCTCGGCGGGATGCGAAAGAGCCCGGTCCTGTGGACCGGGCTCCTTGCGTGGCGAGTGAGGGTTGTGGATCAGCCGCGCACCTTGCGGACCTCCTCCACCCGCTGGAGCGGCTGGAACACGCAGCCGACCGATTCGAGCGGGACGTAGAGGACGTCGAGGTCCATGATGGCGTCACGGATGTCCTCGTCCATGCTCATCAGCATGCCGAGGTCGGTCTGGGTCCGCTGAGCCGAGGTGAGCTTCGCGCGGATCCCGGTCACGTCGCGAGCATCCGCGAAGACCGGCAGACCGCTCACCGTGCCGAGGAACGAGAGGTCCTGCGGCTCGATGACCCTGGCGGTGCCGAAGGGCACGAACTCGTTGCGCATGCCGTTGACCATCCAGGCCAGCGGCTGGCCGGAGATGAACCAGGACGCGTCGCGCGCGGTCGGCACGGGCTGGAGCGTCTGC
Source organism: uncultured bacterium (assembly GCA_937907535.1). Taxonomy (GTDB): domain Bacteria; phylum Gemmatimonadota; class Gemmatimonadetes; order Longimicrobiales; family RSA9; genus CALCID01. The sequence goes on from CALCID010000044.1 coordinate 41,527, forward strand.
CGGAGCTCCACGCGCTGCCCGTTCACGATCACGAGCGTGTCACGCGTCGTGGGGACGTACAGTGCGTCGACGGTCCGCAGCATGTTCGGCGCGGTCGGGTCGATCACGCAGACCCGGAGCGCCTCTTCCGCCGGAGGCGGAGGCGGCGCCGGCGGCGCGGGCGGCGGAGGCGGCGGCAACACCGCGACCGGCGGCGGGAACACGCGCCCGAACAGGGCGTGCACGCCCACCGTGCCGCGCACGTTGTGGACCGCGTCGTAGTCATCGCCGAAGATCGGCTCGACCGGCGAGTCGAACGCGACGTGGTCGACAACCTCGAGACGGATGGCGACGGGCGCGCGCCGGCTCGGAATGATGTCCGCGCCGATGCCGAACACGCCCGCGAACTTCGTCTTGTCGTCGCCCGGCCAGATCGAGTTCGCCTGCGGGAAGACGAAGTCGTCATCGCCCGCGAGGTTGTAGATCACGGCACCGAGACCGGCGGTCAGGTACGGCACGAACTGACGGTCCGCCCTCGGCGTCAGCAGGCGGAGCATCAGGTTCACATCGCCGAACCACGTGTTCACGGCTCCGACCTCGAGGTCATCGAAGATGAACTCGTCGAAGAAGTCATCGTTCTCGTCGAAGACCGTGAGGATGATGCCGTCGACATCGATGGGCCGTTCGGTGTACCCGAAGTTGAGGCGGGCGCCGAGGCGGCCGTTGCCGAAGTAGAGGTCGCCCTGGGCGCCGACGATCCAGCCCGCGTCGAGTTTCAGGTCAGCTCTTCCGAGCGGGAACCCGTTGAAGAAGTTGTTGTTGCCGTTGAAGAACCGGTTGTTGAGGTCAATGTCCCCGTCGTTGTTGAAGTCGCTGAACCAGACGCCGCCGCCATAGATGCCGAGGGCGCCTCGGTAGTCCTGAGCCGTTACGGGCGCGACCGCCAGCGGCAGGAGGAGTGCCGCGGTCGCGGCCGCCCGGTGGAGTAGGTGCATGGGACCTCCTTTTCCATGCGGTTTGATTGGGCCACTCGCCGGTACTACATGCGCCGGCGTGCCGCGCCCGGGCCCCCACTCAGTCCCGGGCGGCAGCCTCATGGTGCATGATTCCTGCCAGCGGGATGGCGACCCCACCCCAGACGGGGGGAACGTGGCGGCTTGGCGCGGAAAACTCGATGTGGGGCGGGGCTGGGGGCGGTGGCCTAGTCGACTGCGGTCAGGACCAGGCAGGCGTTGATCCCCCCGAACCCGAACGAGTCGGAGACGCACACGCGCGGCCGGAACTCGCGGCCGTGCAAGGGCGTGTAGTCGAGGTCGCACGCCTCGTCCGGCGCCTCCAGGTTGAGGGTCGGCGGGATCCATCCCCGTTCCATGGCCAGGCAGCAGATCGCGGCCTCGATCGCGCCGGATGCGCCGAGGGCGTGGGCGTGATACGGCTTGGTCCCGCTGATGGCCACGCGGTACGCGCGCTCGCCGAGCGCCTTCTTGATGGCCAGGGTCTCGGTGGCGTCGTTCAGGGGGGTGGAGGAGCCGTGGGCGTTGATGTAGTCGACGTCATCCGGTTCCACGTTCGCGGCGCGGAGCGCCTCCGTCATCGCCCGCGCCGCCTGGCTCGCATCCGGCCGGGGCGCGGTCATGTGGTGGGCGTCGTTCGTGTTCGCGTAGCCGGCGAGCTCCGCGTAGATGCGCGCGCCCCGGGTCACGGCGTGGTCCCACCGCTCGAGCACGAGCGCGCAGGCGCCCTCGCCCATGACGAACCCATCGCGTCCGCGGTCGAACGGTCGGCAGGCGAGCTCCGGCTCGTGGTTGCGCGTGCTCATCGCGCGGATCATGGCGAACGCGCCGAAGCAGAGCGGTGCGAGCGGCGCTTCGGCCCCGCCGGCGATCGCCACGTCCGCCAGCCCGTCCCGGATCAGGCGCCAGGCCTCGCCCAGGGCGATCGTGCCCGAGGCGCAGGACATGGCGTTCGTCGCGTTCGGCCCCGTGACGCCGAGCTCGATGGCGATCCCGCAGCTCGCGGCGCCGCAGAAGGTGGTGAGCGCGATGCGCGGGTCCACCGCGCGGATCCCCCGTTCGAAGAGGTTGTGCATCTGCCGTTCGGCGTAGGCGACGCCGCCCAGCGCCGAGCCCATCTGCACGGCCACCCGTTCGCGGTCGAGCCGGCCGACGTCGAGGCCGGCGTCATCCAGCGCCAGGCGGGCGGCGGCAATGGCGAACTGGGAGAACCGGTCGAGCCGCTGCGCGGTGCGTGGGTCCATGTACAGGGTCGGATCGAAGTCGTCGATCTCGGCCGCGATCCGGGACCGCCAGGGCGACGCGTCGAAGCTGCGGATCTGGCGGATGGGCGACCGCTCGCGCCGAAGACCTTGCCACAGCGCCTCCACGCCGATGCCGACCGCGGTGATGGGGCCGAGCCCCGTGATGGCCACACGCGGGGGTCGCGGGCCTTCCGGGCTTGGTCCGGCGGGGCCGGATCGCCCCGGGGATGGCCGGTGGTAGGAGTCGCCCGCCGGGGTCATGAGCGGCGCCGGGAGCGGGAATGGGCGACGTCGCGCTCCAAGAGGTCCGGCGGGGGAATGGGCTCCCAGGCCGTGGAGCGGGCGGGGTCCGCCGGTGCGGCGTCGAGCTTCGCCAGCCGCTCCGCCTCCGCGCCGACGCCCCGGAGCGTGCGCTGCGCGATGGCGCTCACGAACTTCGGTCCGATCACCCGGTCCGCGGCGAACCGTCCGATCAGCGGCCAGGCCGGGCCGGCCCATTCGTGCACGATCCGCACGAGCGTGCTCCGGGTGCTGCGGGCGTGGAACTCCCAGCGCACGTCCATGCCCCGGGTGATGCCCCGCACGTGGACGTAGGTGATGAGGGGCTCCTCGGGATCGGCGGCCATCTCGGAGACCCACCAGGTCGGGTAGCGGAGCGGACCGCCGAACGGGCGCCACGCGGCCATTTCCACGAGCCCGCGGCCGAACCCGCGCTTTTCGAGGAACCGGACCCGGCGGTAGTGGGGCAGGAGCTCGGGCCAGCGCTCGACGTCCGCGGCCACGTGGAAGCAGGTCTGAGGGGGTGCGCCCACGAGCAGCTCATCGACGGTGGTCATGCGAGACCTCCGGGCGTGGGGAGCCGGTCAGGAGATCGAGGAAGAGGGCCGGCGAAAGCAGGTCGCGAGGGCGATGCAAGTCGCCTGCCGCGGAGACGAGCGCGTCGGCGGCGCGGGTCGCGAGCCGGAGTCGTCCGACCGCGAGCTCGGCCAGGGTGGGGCGGGTGACGACGACATCGATGATCCGCTGGAGCCGGCGTGCGGGAGCGACGAGCGCGCGGTGGCGGCGGGCGTAGGGCTCGAGGCGCGTTGCGGAGGGATCGCCCGCGCGGAGCGCGGCGCCCGCCACCTGGGCCAGGATCTCGGTGCTGGCCAGCGCCTGGTAGATCCCCTGTCCGGTGAACGGGTCGAAGTAGCCGGCGGCGTCCCCGACCAGCGCGGCGCCGTCCGCCACCACGTGCCGGGTCGGCCAGTCGAACGGTCCGGAGGCGAGGAGCGTGCGGGACCGCGGTCCGTATCGGCCGCCGACCCGGTGGTCCAGGAACCGGATCCGCCGTGCACGCTCCCGGAAGGCGGGGAAGGCGTCGAGGGTGCGCCGGAAGAACGCGAGCGGGTTCGCTGCGACGTCGCGTGCAGAACGCTCCCCGACCACGAGCGTGAGATTCCAGGTCACCTCCTGCGGGGTGCGGCCCGGGCCGCTCGGCAGGTGGACGGGCGCGGCGCCGAGACACGCGCCGCGGGCCAGGTGCATCTCGCCGAGCGGGCCGAGGCCCGGGACCGTTGCGGCCGGCGGCAGCCCGGTCACGTGGGCGGTGAGGGAGAGTTTGCGGAGCCGGGGTGGACGGCGCAGCAACCCGAGCCGGCGGGCGAGCACGGAGCGGAGGCCGTCCGCGCCGATCACGAGCCGTGCGCGGAACTCGGCGGGCCGTCCGTCCGAGGTGCGTCCCGCCACCCCGATCACGGCGCCGTGCGGGTCCAGGATCGGCGAAGCGACGGTGACGCCGGAGAGCACCCGTGCGCCGGCGCGCTCCGCCGCGCTCACGAGAACGGCGTCGAGCCGGGCGCGGTCGAGGGCGATGGCCGTGGCCGCCCGCGGGTCGCCGTTCGCCGCGCGCGCGAACGTGCCCGTGAAGGCCTCGCCGCTCGGCGCGAAGATCCGCCAGCCGGCGAGAGCGGCCGGGGACTCGGCGCGGACGTGGTCCAGGAGGCCGAGGCGGTCCAGGACGCGGCCGGCTTCGGGGCTCAGGCAGTCCCCGCACGGTTTCGGGCGCGGGAACGCGTGGCGGTCTAGGACGGCGACTTCGAAGCCCTGGCGGGCGAGCAGCATCGCGGACGCAGCGCCGGCCGGCCCGGCGCCGATCACGACCACGTCCGCGTGCGACGTCATGATCCGGGTCCGTGCGCGTTCGTAGGGGCCGCGAGATCGGCCACGAGGAGCAATCGGTTGAAGAATCCGCGGCGGACGTGGGCGTTCGGGAGTCCGGCTCGGCGGGCGCGATCGAGCAGCTCGTCGGACGTGAAGGCGCGGAGCACGGAGAGCGGGCCGTCGTGTCGGGTGATCCGGTCGCGGCGCCAGAGGGTGGCGGCCAGGAGCCGGGCGCCGAGGTAATTGGACCAGTTGCGCTCCAGCTCGTTGACCAGCACGGCCCGGCGCGCCACTCGCCTGAGTTCGCGCAGGACGCAGAGCTGGTCCACGTCGTCGAAGTGGTGCAGCGTGAGGGAAAGGATCGCCACGTCGAACGCCCCGTCACAGAAGGGCAGGCGGCGGGCGTCGGCGCGCTTGACGGTGATCTCGGGATCGGCCGCGGTGCGGTGGCGGGCGATCTCCACGATCTGCGGATGGACGTCCGTGGCCACCACCCGGACCGGCCGGCCGTGCTCCCGTGCCCAGCGGACGATGGCCCGGGGCACATCCGCGGAACCGGTGCCCACGTCCAGCAGGTACGTGGGCCGGTCGGGCGCGCAGAGCGGCGCCAGGTGCCGGATCACGATGCGGCGGCCGCCGAGCCAGCGGTTCACGCCGGCGAGGTGGTCGAGACTGGTCTCCAGCTCCCGGGGGTCGTGGACCGGAGCATCCAGGTGTTCGGCACCGTGTTGCACTCGAGCGAGGCGGCTCATGGTGCGTTCACCCGTCAAGGCATTCGGGGTGGGCGCGTCCGCCGGGGCGTGCCCGCCGCCGAACGCGGTGCGTGTGCGGAGAACGGTCGTCCCCTGGGTCCCGGGGACCCGGCCCGTCAGGTCGCGAGCGCCTGGCGGAGGCGCTCGGCGGCGCGGTCGAGCCGATCGCGGAGCCGGGCCAGCTCCGGGGACTCGGCCTGCCCCGCGCGGTAAAGCTCACGGCCACGGACGACGGTCAGGAGGACGTCGCCTCCGCGCGCCGCGTGGACCACGGCGGCGCACGGCTCGTGCACCGGGCACACGTGCGGCGGCTCCAGCGACACGGCGCAGAGGTCCGCGTCCTTGCCGGGCTCGAGGGATCCGATCCGGTCCTCGAGGCCGAGGGCGCGTGCGCCGTCCAGCGTTGCCATCCGCAAGACATCGGCGGCGGGCAGCGCCGATGGCGAGTGGAGCCGGGCGCGCTGGAAGAGCTGTGCCAGCCGCGCCTCCTCCAGGAGGTCCAGGCGGTTGTTGCTGGCTACGGAATCGGTGCCCAGCCCGACGGGGACGCCGGCCTCCCGCAGCTCCACGACCGGCGCGATCCCGTGGCCGAGCCGGGCGTTCGCCACCGGACAGTGCGCCACGGACGCGCCCCGGTCCGCGATGCGCCGGATGTCGTCCGGCCCGAGGTCTACGCAGTGGATCAGGAGCGGCCGGGTTTCCAGCACGCCGACGCGGTCCATCAGCTCGATGGTCGACGCGCCGCGCGGCGCGGGCTCGATGCCGCGCCGGCGCAGCCCCTCGGCGAACCAGCCTCCGCCCCTCACCACCAGTTCCCACTCCGCCGCGGATTCCGCGGTGTGCGTGGCCAGGGGGAGCCCCTCCTCGAGGGCGTAGCGCGCCACGGCCCGGAAGAGCGCGTCGGAAACGGTGTACGGTGCGTGGGGCGAGACGCCGACCCGGACGAGGTCGGTCTCGCGGGAGCGCATCTCGGCGACTGCGCGCTCGAGCCCGGCAAGGGCGAGGTCGGCCTTCGCCGGATCCGGCCCGAACACCTCCCGGTAGACGATCCCGCGCAGCCCCGCGTCCCGCAGCGCATCCAGCGCCGCGCCGGAGTCCTCCGTGGCCGCGATGGTGGTGATCCCGGCGCGCAGCGCCTCCACGCACGTCCAGCGCGCGGCCGCGTCGAAGTCCTCGGCGAGGCGGGCCGGCGGCGCGATGGTCGCGCCGGGCGGTCCGGGCGGTGCGTTCCCGCCCAGCGCACGCTTGATCCGGTTCAGCGTGAAGATCCACTCGTGGAACGGGAGGTCCTCGAGCAACCCCCGGAATGCCGTGAGCTCCGGATGAGCGTGGACGTTGACGAGACCGGGCAGAAGCGCCGCCTCCCCGAGCGCCACCCGCCGCGCGTCCTCCGGCGCGGGCACGGCGGCCTCGGGCCCCACGGCCGCAATGCGGCCGCGAGGATCGACCAGGAGCGCACCATCCCGGATCGGCGGCGCGCTCACCGGCACGATCCACCGGGCGGTGTACAGGGTGTACCGCTCAGCCATGGAGGCAAGATGATGGGTTGCGCCGCGGCGGTCCAGTGGGCTGGCGGGGAGCCGTGGATCGCCGCTGGAGTCGAGGTCCGTCAGTCCCGGAACTGGGCGAACCGCCCGGTCACGGCCGCGCGCCGCGCACGGATCGAGTTGCCCTCTTCGTTCTGCGCGGACAGACCGATGATTTCGCCGACGGAGGCGATCAGGCGGAGGTCCCGGAGGCCGGCCGTACGCTCGAGCGGGATGGCCAGGTCGAGGCGGTAGGTGGTGCGGCCGCCGGCCGGGAGCGAGCCGCGCAGCCCGATCCCCGCCGATGCGCGCCAGCCGGAGTCCATGCCGAAGGGGGCATCGCCCGGCCAGACCCGGCCGACGTCGACGAACGCGGTGCCTCCGAGGTCGAGCACGTCCCGGAGCGGCCAGCCGAAGTAGATGCGGTCCTCGAAGGTCATCACGGCGCGTTGCCCGCCGGGGAACCGTGCCGGGGCGTAGCCGCGCACCCCGCGGTCGCCGCCGAGGGTGACCTGGAACGGCGTGCGGGTGTTCCAGGCGCCCACGCCCTCCAGCCGGAGCACGAAGGTCTGACGCGAGTCGGGCGCCGGGCGCCAGTAGGCGAGGAACTCGCCCTCGGCCACCACGTCCTCCCAGCGGGCCGTACTCCCCCGGCGGGGGGCATCCGCCCGACCCCGGTAGTCCCGCCGGGCGTCGATGTCGAACCGGCTGGCGATCAGGAAGCTCCCGGTTTCGGTGGCGCCATAGAGGCGGAGCCCGGCGAACGCGTCGTCATCCATGGAGCCGAACGGGATCGAACGCCCGACCGCCAGCTCCGCGTCCGACCCGAGGCGAACGTCCTGGATCCCGCGCATGCTGTCCAGCCCCCGGCGCCGGACCCATCGAATGTTCCGTTTGCCGAGCAGCAGGATCGCGCGCAGGTTGTCGATTTCGCCGAGCTGACGCGAGATCGGCCCGGAAAGGGTGTCGGGCGCCGGTGCGGCGTCCCCGAAGTCGTCGCCCGACACCAGCAGCGGCCTGGAGCCGCCGGGGTACTTCACCCGCTGCGCGGCCAGCCCGCCGCCGAGCAGCACCAGGTTGCCCGGCTCGCCGAACCGCCCCATCGCCACGAGGTCCACCGACCTCTCCCGCAGCGGCACGAGCAGGTGCGTGGAGCCGCTCCGGGCATCCCCGACCAGATAATCGAAGTACCGATCCTCCCGGCTGAACGCCTGCAGCGCCGCCCACCGCCCCACCTCGCCGCGGAACGGATGGTAGACCGCCTCGTCGAAGGAGGTGCCGGCCCGCGTCCGCCCCGCGGCCAGGTCCAGACGCCAGCGGCTGCCGAAGAGCTGGGGCGTCTGGAACGCGATGCCGTAGTCACGCCTCACGTCCCGGTCCAGGTAGTAGAACCCGAGCATCTGCCCGGTACCCAGCAGGTTGACCTCGCGCACGCGAAGACCTTCCATGCGCAGGCCGTCGTTCATCCGGACGCGCACGTCGACCTGCGTGCTCCACTCGTCCTGGGTGTCCACCACCACGTGATAGGTGCCATCCGGCTGCGGAACGCCGAAGACGTCCACCCGGGAAAGGTAGGGCGAATTGCGGAGCAGGCGCTCGGATTCCTGGAGCAGCAGCGGATCGTAGCAGTCGCCCGGGGAGAAGAGGAGCTCCCGCGCGATCACGCCCCGCCGCGTCGGCACGTGGAGCGAATTGATCAGCTTGTACGCCCAGGTGAAGCGGCGGTCCAGCGTCGGGTCCGTGGTGTCGAAGATGGAGTGGTTGTCGATGAAGACGTACGAGATCCTGCCCGTCTCGCAGGGCTCGGCCCCCGGACGGGCCTCCGTCGCCTCGACCCGGGACTCCTGCGCGGCCGCCACGGAGGCCGCGAGCAGCACGAAGACGAATGGAACGATCAACCGCCCGGTCATGGCGTGGCTCTACACCCGGCATGTGGCCGTGGGTCCGCAGGATGACGGGACGGGCCGCGATCCGCCCGGTCGCTTGACACCGTCCCCGCGTAAATCGTAACCTTGCGGCTTCCACATTGATTCGCCACAGCCGTAGCAGGGGGGAGGAACAGGACGCATGGCGACGCGTCGGCAGGCAGCATTGGAGTATCACGCCGAGGGTCGTCCGGGCAAGATCGCAGTGGTGCCGACAAAGGCGGTGGGCACGCAGCGTGACCTCTCCCTCGCGTACACACCCGGGGTTGCCGAACCCTGTCGCGCCATCGTGGCGTCGCCGGACGAGGCATACACCTACACCGCGAAGGGGAATCTGGTCGCCGTCGTTTCGAACGGCACGGCCGTGCTCGGCCTGGGCAACCTCGGCCCCCTCGCGTCCAAGCCGGTGATGGAGGGGAAGGCGGTCCTCTTCAAGCGGTTCGCGGACATCGATGTGTTCGACATGGAGGTGGACACCACGGATCCGGACGAATTCATCCGGTTCTGCGAGCTGCTCGAGCCGACGGTCGGCGGGATCAACCTGGAGGACATCCGCGCGCCCGAGTGCTTCTACATCGAGGAGCAGCTCCGGAAGCGGCTGCGGATCCCGGTGTTCCACGACGACCAGCACGGGACCGCCATCATCAGCGGGGCCGCGCTCCTGAACGCGCTGGAGCTGGTGGGGAAGGAGATCGGGGAGGTGAACGTGGTCTTCAGCGGCGCGGGGGCGGCGGCCATTGCCACGGCCGAACACTACGTGCGCCTCGGCGTGCGCAGGGATCGCATCCTGATGTGCGACAGCGAGGGAGTCCTGACGCGCGACCGGATCGACAGGATGGACCCGTATCGGGCGAGGTTCGCGAGGGAGACGGAGCGTCGGACGCTGGCGGAGGCGCTGGAGGGCGCGGACGTATTCGTCGGCCTCTCGGTGGGCGGGATCGTGACCGGGGAGATGATCGCGCGGATGGCGCCGAACCCGATCATTTTCGCGCTCGCGAACCCGGACCCGGAGATCCTGCCGGAGGAGGTCGAGGCGGTCCGGAGCGACGCCATCATCGCCACTGGCCGGACGGACTACCCGAACCAGGTCAACAACGTCCTCGGCTTTCCGTTCGTGTTCCGCGGCGCGCTGGACGTCCGCGCGCGAGCCATCAACGAGGAGATGAAGCTGGCGGCAACGTACGCGCTGGCGGCGCTGGCGAAGGAGGACGTGCCGGAGTCCGTCGCGATGGCGTATGGCAAGACCAGCTTCCGATTCGGCAAGGACTACCTGATCCCGAAGCCGTTCGACCCGCGGGTCCTGTTGTGGGTCGCTCCCGCCGTGGCCCAGGCGGCCATGGAGACGGGCGTGGCCGGCACGACGATCGATCTCGAAGAGTACCGTCTCCGCCTCGAGGCGAAGCTCGGTCGGCGGCGGGAGGTCATGCGGGACATCATGTTGAAGGCGCGGCGCGACCCGCGGCGCATCGTCTTCCCGGAGGGCGAGCTGCCGGCGGTGATCCGGGCCGCCGCGCAGAGCGTGGATGAGGGGATCGCGTACCCCATCCTCCTCGGCCGCCCGCACCGGATCCGGAAGAAGGCCGCGGAGCTCGGGATCGACCTCTCGGGCATCTCGATCGTCGATCCCCTCGCGGACGAGGAGCGGCAGGCGAGGTACGCGCAGCACCTGTACCGGCGCCGCCAGCGCAAGGGGATCACGCTCGCGGAGGCCACCGAGCGGATGCGCCTGCCGATCTACTACGCGTGCATGATGGTGCTCGAGGGGGATGCGGACGGGCTGATCGGCGGGCAGGACAAGTCGTACCCGGAGACGATCCGGCCCGCCCTCGAAGTGATCGGCACGGCCCCGGAGGTCGACCATGTGGCCGGCCTCTACATGATGATCCTCCAGCACGATATCATGTTCTTCGCGGACACGACGGTGAACATCCGGCCGGACGCGGAGGTGTTGGCGGAGATCGCGCTCCTCTCCGCACGTTTCGTCGAGCGGCTCGGCATCGAGCCGCGGATCGCCATGCTCTCGTTCTCCAACTTCGGATCGGTCCGGCACCCCGAGGTCGAGCGCGTGCAGGAGGCGGTGCGGCGGGTCAAGGAACTGGCGCCCGATCTCATCATCGATGGGGAGATGCAGGCGGACACCGCGGTCGTCCCGGAGATCCTGAACGAGCGGTACCCATTCAGCGTGTTGCAAGAAAAGGCAAACGTGCTGATCTTTCCTGAGCTGAACGCGGCCAACGTCGCCTACAAGCTGTTGGCCCGGCTCGGCGGCGCCGAGGCGATCGGCCCTATCCTGTTGGGGATGGCTCGCCCCGTCCACGTGCTACAGCGCGGCAGCGAGGCGGCAGACATAGTGAACCTGACGGCGATCGCGGTGGTGGACGCGCAGCAGCGGCCGAACCGTAACGCCCACTGACTCCCTGAGGCAATCGTGGCAACGAACACCATCTTCGAACCGATCCTGGGTCTCGAGCTCAAGGGACCGATCCACCGGAACCTGGCGCCCGCGGCGCTCTACGAGCACGCGCTCCGCCGGGGCGAAGGGATGCTCACCGCGGACGGCGCGTTCGTGGCGGTGACCACGCCACACACGGGGCGCTCGCCGAACGACAAGTTCGTGGTGCGGGAGCCCTCGAGCGAGGAGCACATCTGGTGGGGGAACGTGAACGTTCCGCTCGAGCCCGAGCACTTCGAGCGGTTGCGCCGGGACGTGCTGGCATACCTGGCGGAGCAGGAGTTGTTCGTACGCGACGTCTTCGCCGGCGCCGACCCGGAGTACCGCCTCCCGGTTCGCGTGATCAGCACCAGCGCGTGGCACTCGCTCTTCGTGCACAACATGTTCATCGAGCCGACGCGCGAGGAGCTGGAGGGGTTCGAGCCGGGCTTCACGGTCCTGCACGCGCCCGAGTTCACGGCCGACCCGGCGGTGCACGGGACGCGGACCGGCACGTTCGTGGTGCTGAACTTCGGCGAGCGGGTGGTGCTGATCGGCGGGACCCGCTACGCGGGCGAGATCAAGAAGTCGGTGTTCACGGTGCTCAACTACCTGCTGCCGCGGCAGGGCGTGCTCTCCATGCACTGCTCGGCGAACGTGGGCGAGGACGGGGGCGTGGCGCTCTTCTTCGGGCTGTCGGGCACGGGGAAGACGACGCTCTCGACGGACCCCGCCCGGCAGCTCATCGGGGATGACGAGCACGGCTGGTCCTCCCGCGGGGTGTTCAACTTCGAGGGCGGGAACTACGCGAAGGTGATCCGGCTCTCGGCCACGGGCGAGCCGCTGATCTACGCGGCGAGCCGGCGCTTCGGCGCGATCCTGGAGAACGTGGTCGTGGATCCGGCAACGCGGGAAGTGGACTTCGCGGACGACTCCATCACGGAGAACACGCGTTCGTCGTACCCGATCTCGTTCATTGAGCAGGCGGTTCCGGGCGGGCAGGCCGGTCATCCGCGGCACGTGGTCTACCTGACCGCGGACGCGTTCGGCGTGATGCCGCCGATCGCGCGTCTCACGCCCGAGCAGGCCATGTACCACTTCCTATCGGGCTACACGGCCAAGGTGGCGGGCACGGAGCGGGGCGTGACCGAGCCGAAGGCCACGTTCAGCGCGTGCTTCGGCGCGCCGTTCCTGCCGCTGCCGCCGAGCGTGTACGCGGAGATGCTCGGCGAGCTGCTGGCGAAGCACGGCGTCGAGTGCTGGCTCGTGAACACGGGGTGGACCGGCGGGCCCTACGGCGTCGGGCACCGGATGAAGCTCGATTACACCCGGGCCATGGTGACCGCGGCGCTGAGCGGCGCGCTGGACGACGTCGAGACCCGGATCGACCCGGTCTTCGGGCTGCGGATCCCGGTCCGCGTGCCGGGTGTGCCGGACGAGGTGCTGGACCCGCGTTCCACGTGGAGCGACCCCGCGGCGTACGACGCGCAGGCTGCCCAGCTCGCGGCAATGTTCCGGGAGAACTTCAAGAAGTTCGAGGCCCAGGTCTCGGAGGCCGTACGCGCCGCCGGGCCGCGGTGACACGCAAGAGAGTCGGATAAGTCGGGCGCTCCGGGGCAGCCCTCGGAGCGGCTCCTCCGATGACGATGGCCGGCGGGCAAGGCTTGCCGGCCTTCGTGCATCGCCCTCCACGGCACACGATCCGATCCGCACCGGCCGCGGTCCGGCCAAGCGGTAGCCGCCCGTAGCGGCGGCGCGTACCGGGCACGCGTTCGCGGACGCTCCTCGGGCGGCGCGCACGGCTGGCGACGGCGGCGCGGCGCCGGAGCACCGACAAGCATTGTCGGCGCTTCACGAACAGCGCGTGCAGAACCCCGGGCGGCTTCGATCGACCACGTCGCATCCCCGCCACGACTGCCCATCCGCCCGTCGGGCGCGAACAGCGCCGCGATCGTCGCCCCGATCGGGCCGGAAGCGCACGACGCCCGGTGCGCTGCCGACCGTGACCGATTCCGAAATGTATCTTCCAGGCAAATCGCGGTATAATAGGAATGAACGGCGCCGGTGCACGGCGCCCGGCTGGCAGCCGCAGGACGGAGATGGCCCGGCATGGCTGATTACCCGGTCATACGCGATCCGATCTACGGACCGATCCCGCTCGACCCCGTTGCGCGGAAACTGATCGACACGCCGGAGTTCCAGCGACTCCGGCGGGTCCAGCAGTTGAGCCTCGCCCATCTCGTCTATCCGTCCGCGATGCACACGCGCTTCGAGCACTCGGTGGGCGTGTACCACCTGGCGCGCAGTATCGTGGAGAGCCTCGACCGCAAGGGGGAGCTCGGCGCCGTGGCCCCGGATGACATCCGGCTCATCCCGTACGCCGGGCTGCTCCACGATCTCTCCCAGCACCTGGCGGCGCACCTGCTCGACGAGTTCGGCATCGAGGGCGTCCAGCACGAAGAGGTCGGGGCGAGGACCGTCAGCGCCGGGGCGGTGGGCGAGATCCTCGACGGGATCGGCGTCCCCAATGCGGCGAGGCGGATTGGCGACATCATCAACCAGCGCAGCTCCAACCCCCTGGCGGGGATCGTCGCCGGGAACTGCGATGCGGACAAGATGGACTACATCGCCCGGGACGCCTACCACTGCGGCTTGCCGATCGGCTTCGACCAGCTCCATCTCCGGGATGCGATCACGCTCGTGGAGGATCCGGACACGGGCTTCCTGCAGATCGGCCTCGAGAGCGGCGGGCTGACGAGCTTCGAGCAGATGCTCTATTCGAAGTCCGCGCTGTTCCGGAACGTCTACTTCCACCGCACCGTGCGGGCGGCGATGGCCATGCTCCGCACGCTGGTGCTCCTCGCGCTGGACCGCGGGCTGATCGTCCTGGAGGAGCTCCACCGCTGGTCGGACAGCGAGCTGTTCACGGTCCTGCGGCTGCGCGTCACGGAAGGGCCGCGGCTCGCCCCGGAGGATTGTGCCCTGTTCACGGAGCTGCTCGACCGGCTGCTCGAGCGCCGTTTGTACTACGTTGCGTGCACGTTCCCGCTCTCGGCGATGCAGAAGCCGGGTGCGGCGGCGATCCTCGAGGCGGAGCGGGCGCTCGCCGAGGAGCTGGGGCTCGGGGAGGGGCAGGTGGTGCTGGACTTCCCCGAAAAGCCGACGATGCTCGCGACGGACATCCTGGTGCGCTGGCCCGACGGCGCGGTCCGCAACGCAAGGGACCTCGGGCCCGAGGACGGCTTCGCGTTGAACGCCGCCCAGCAGGCGCTGTACGTGGCGTCGGGCCAGGTGTCGCTGTTCACTGCGGAGCGCCGGCAGGTGGATCCGGAGCTCGTCCTGCGGCGTCTTCAGGAGGCCGAGGAGACGGTCAGGGATTCGAATCCGCTGCCCGGATGAGCACAACGGTCGTGTTGTCCAGCCCGCCGCGGCGGTTCGCGGCGTCGATCAGCCCCTGAGCGAGCGCTTCGAGGTCGCCCGCAGGGTCGAGGATCGCGCGCAGCTCGTCATCGCTCAGCATCCCCGTCAGACCATCGGAGCAGAGGAGCAGGAGGTCTCCGGGCGCGAGCTCCACGCGGAAGGTATCCACCGCGACGTCGAATTCCGCTCCCAATGCGCGGTACAGCACGTTCGCGTACGGGTGCGAGCGCGCCTGGCGCGGGGTGAGATACCCGGCGTCGATCTGCTGCTGGACCCAGGTGTGGTCGGTGGTGAGCTGCCGGAGCCGGCCGTCGGGGCTCAGGAGGTAGGCGCGGGAGTCCCCGACGTGCGCGAACGCGCACGCCGGCTCGGCCGTGGAGAAGGCGACCGCGGTCACGGTGGTGCCCATCCCGGCCGACTCCGGGTCCCGGGCGGCGTGCGTGAGGATCTCGCGGTTCGCGGCGCGGACGGCGTCGCGCAGCCGGGCTCCCCGTTCGGCCGCAGGGAGTTCGGGGGCGACGTCGCCCATTCCACGCTCGATGCAATCCACCGCGATCCGGCTGGCCAGCTCCCCCGCGGCGTGGCCTCCCAGCCCATCCGCCACCGCGAAGACCCCGAGATCCGGGCGCACGAGGTACGCGTCCTCGTTCAGCTCGCGTACGCGCCCACGGTCCGTTCGTCCGAACGCCTGCCAGTGCATTGTGCGGAAGGCTAGGCGCCGGACGTGGCGGCCGCAAGGGCGGCACGTCGATTGCCCCCGTCGGCTGGTCGTATGGTACGCGCATCCATGATTGCGGGTCTCGGGGCGCTGGTCGTGCTGGCGGGGTGCCAGCGTGGCATGGAGGACGACGCCATGTCCGCGCCCCCTCCGCCGCCCGCGGCGCTGATCGCGCCCGTCCGGGACTCCATGACGCTGGACGGGAAGCTCGAGCGGCTGGAGCGCGAGCTGACCGCTGCGATCGACGGCCGGTTCGAGGGCGAGGCGCTGTACAGCATGTTCCGGGCGGAGGCGATCACCGACCGGCTGCTCGAATCCACGCTGCCTTTCCGGTGGCTCGCCGACGAGTACTTCCTGGACGCGCGGCTGCGCCAGCTCCAGGCGCTGGCGGACCGGGTGATCGCGCAGCTGCGGCGGGACGAGCCGCTCGAGAAGAGCCTGGCCGATGCCATGGAGCTGCGTCGGCAAGTGGCCGAGCTCCGCGCGGCCCTCGCCGGCCAGGGCGGCGATCCGCCGACCTCGCTCGACTCGCTCCTCGCCGCAGTCCACGCCGCGGAGGTGACCGACTCGGTCTCCGAAGGGGAGTCCGGGGAATAAGTCGGCGGCAGTCCCACGCTCGGGACATCCGGGCCACTGGGGTGGACGGCGACCCGGGCTCCGATGCTGCGTCGGGCGGCCTTACCCGGGTCCGGTTGCGCCGGGCCGGGCGTCAGGCTCTCACGAGGCGCGGGGACCGCGGGGAGGTCTGCGCCGTTCGGGTCGGGGCGTGCAGCGGCTCGGCCGGGGCGCGGCCCCTCGGAATCGGAATGGGGGCGGATGGGCCGGGGGCGCTCCGGGTTGGCTCACCCCCGCGGCAAACCGGGTTCCGCGATCGAAATCGCGTGCGCGTAGCGCCGGTTACCGAACGGGCGCAGGCCCCCGGGGCCGGGGGCTTCGGGACCGACGTCGGGTACGGCCGGTCCGTTCGCGCGCCGCGTCCTCCAGATCGGGGAGCGATCATCCGAGACTTTCCATGCGAGGCGCCGAAGACGGTGCCCGTCGGCGCGCGGTCCGCACGGGAGCGTCGGACGACCGGGGTGCAGCCGGTGGGCGTGCGGTGAACGGGCGCAGGCGGCCCGGTGGCATCGCCGGGAAGGGAGCGTGAGATTGGCCCGTCCCGGCGTTCTGCAGCGGGATGCGGCCGCCCCCGGCCGCGATGCGTGCGCGGGTCATGCCGGCCCGGACGTGCGGGGCGGTGAATCGGGCCGAGACGATCCGCCGGGCGGGGCCGATGGCCCGGCCGGGGAACGTGGCGAGCCTGCCCTCCACCACGAGGACGGGGACGCCGCGGCAATGGCCGGTCGTCAGGGAGAAGGGTGGTGCGGACGGACCGCCGACGCTATTTTGGCCGGCTTTCGCGCGCCGACCTGGCGGGCGGGGCGCCCTGTAACCGGCCGGACTTTCGCCAGGACACTTCCGGTCCTCACCGGTGTATCATTGCGCGACACCGCCTGTAGGGGCCGGCTAGTGCGCCGTCCGCTGCACCGGGAACCAAGAAAGGGCGCCGGGTGTTACAAGCGGCGGCGGAGAGGAGGAGGGCCCGCCGTCGCCCACGGGGCGGCCGGCGGGCGGTGTTTATGGGCAGACTCTTTGCATACGGGTCCCGGCTGACCTGCATGGAGCCGGAGTTGGCGCCGAGGGAAGCGGGACAAGAGAAATTCAGTGGGGCTTGATGGCGACCACGGCGGAAACTCGGAAGCGGCGTCGGCGTCGTGCCGACCGCGAACGGATCGAGGCGTTCGTTTCGCCTCCGGAGGAGCAGAGCGCGCTCGATCAATATCTCCGGGACGTGAGCAAGCATGAGCTGATCACGCCCGAGGAGGAGATCGAGCTCGGATATCGTGCGCGCGCCGGGGACGAGGAAGCGGTCCAGAAGCTGGTGCGCGCGAATCTGCGGTTCGTGATCAGCGTGGCCAAGAAGTACCAGAACCGTGGCGTCTCGCTGATCGACCTGATCCAGGAGGGGAACGTGGGGCTGGTGACCGCGGCCCGGAAGTTCGACCCGGATCAGGGTGTGAAGTTCATCTCCTACGCGGTGTGGTGGATCCGGCAGGCAATCCTGTCGGCGCTGGCGAACCAGGGGCGTGCGGTGCGGGTCCCGCTGAACCGTGCCAGCGACCTCGCGCGGATCTTCCGTGAGCGGGAGCGGTTGAAGCAGGAGCTGCGGCGTGATCCGACCACGGAGGAGATCGCTGCCGCGGCGAAGCTGACGCCGGAGGTGGTGGAGTCTCTCCAGACGCTGAACGCGGCGGAGATCCGGCTGGATGCGCCGATCGGCGACTCGGATGACAGCCAGCTCGTGGAGCGGTTCATCCTGGAGGAGGCGGCGGAGCCGGAGGAGGCGGTCGAGGAGCGCATGCTCGCGGAGCATATCGAGCGCGCGCTGGAGACGCTGTCCCCGCGGGACGCGCGGGTGCTGCGGCTGTACTTCGGGTTGGAGGGCGGCCGGGAGCACACCCTCGAGGAGATCGGCAACATGCTGGGCGTGACGAGGGAGCGCGTCCGGCAGTTGCGGGACCGCGCGTTGAAGCGGCTGCGGGAGGGTGAACTCGGCGCCGCACTCGAGAGCTTCGCCGCCTGAGGAGGCCTCCCCCCGTGCTCCAACGTGGAACGGTCCGCAAGGCAGCGGGTGGCGTCTACGAGGTGGAGCTGGACGAGGGTGGCGTCGTTGCTGCCACGCTCCGGGGGCGGCTCAAGTTGGAACAGCGAACCGGTGACCGCGTCGTCGCGGGCGACCGGGTCCAGGTCGCGCGCCATGCCGACGGCAGCGCGACCATCGAGGCGGTCGAAGAGCGCCGCAGCGAGCTCGCCCGTCGGGCCCCTGGAAAGGGTGCTCGGCGGGCGAAAGTCATTGTGGCGAACGTGGACCGGGTCGTCATCGTCGTCGCCGCCGCGCAGCCCGAGCCACGGCTGCGCATGCTGGACCGCTTCCTCGTCCTTGCCGAGGCGAACGACCTTCCGGCCACGATCGTCGTGAACAAGGTCGACCTCGTGGGGCTGGAGGAGGCGCGCCGGCGTTTCGCGATCTACGAGGCCGCCGGCTACCCCGTCCTGTACACCAGCACGGTGGACGGCACGGGGCTCGACGCGCTCCGCGAGTGTCTCTGCGGCGAGACGAGCGTGCTCACCGGCCCGTCCGGCGTGGGCAAGTCGAGTCTCCTCAACGCGATCGAGCCCGGGCTCAGGCTCCGGACCGCCCAGATCAGCAGGGCCGTCGGCAAGGGACGCCACACCACCGTCACCGCGGAGCTGATCCCGCTGCGCTGCGGCGGGTACGTGGCGGACACGCCCGGCCTGCGGGAGCTCGGCCTCTGGGGCATCGACCGGGAGGCGCTGGACACCTACTTCCCCGAGTTCCGACCCTACCTCGGCCAGTGCCGTTTCGGCCACGGCTGCTCGCACATCCACGAGCCCGACTGCGCCGTCCGCGAGGCGGTCGAGGCCGGCGAGATCCCCGCGGAGCGGTACGAGAGCTACCGGACGTTGCGGCTGGAAGAGGAGTGACGCGCCCGGGGGCGTGATCGTCCGTATTCCTGCGGGCCCGGGGCCCGTCGACAAAGGACGTTTCCACCTCTAACCGGAGTGCGTATGGCTCGACGCATCACGGAGTACGCTGCACTCGCGCTAGCCCTGACTCTCCCCCTAGCGGCGTGCGACAGTGATTCCGGTGTGGATTCCGACACCGGCCGCGTTTCCGTCCTTCTCACTGACGCCGCGGGCGACGTGAAGGCGGCGGTGGTCACGATCTCGAAGATCTACCTGCAGGGAGAGGGCGGCGAGGTCGTCTTGATGGATGGCGAGGTGACGACCGACCTGCTCACCCTGGCGAACGACGCCGCGACGCTGGTGGAGGACGCCGTCGTCCCCGCGGGCGCGTACGGACAGCCCCGCTTCGTGATCGACGGCGCCTACGTCGAGGTCGAGAACGGCGATGGCTCGACGAGCATCTACGCGACCGCCGGCTACCCGCACGTTCCCTCGGGGGCGCAGGTCGCGGGCGAGCTGAAGTGCCCGAGCTGCGGTGTGGACGCTGAGGGGAGCAGCGGTCTCAAGGTCAACCTCCCCGGCGGCACGAAGGTCGAGGGCGACCAGAAGATCCTGCTCGTCGACTTCGACGTGGCGCAGAGCTTCAAGGGCCCGAAGACCGGTGCCGGCGACTGGGTGCTCCACCCGGTGATCAAGGCGACTGAGCTCGAGCTGAGCGGGAGCATCGTCGTATCCCTGGCGCTCGCGGACTCGGTGAAGCTGCCGATCCTCAACGGCCGGCAGCTCACGCTGGCCGACTTCCGCGCCAGGCTGACGAACGCGGATGGCAGCGCCGAGGAGCTCGAGCTGATCGACGCCGACGGGGATCTGGTCTTCGAGGCCGAGTTCCTGTACCTGCTTCCTGGCACGTACACACGCGAGATCGTGACCGACGCGGCTATCGATTTCGCGCTCGATCTGGACATCCCCGCCACGGTGACCGTCGGCTCCGGCCAGAAGGTGGAGGTCGGGGCGGTCCTGAAGGCGGTGGGGAGCTGACGATGATCCACGCCCTGAGCTGGAGCGGCGGCAAGGACGCCACTCTCGCACTCGACCGCGCCGTCCGGCAGGGGCTGGACGTCCGCTACCTCTTCAACATCTACGAGG